>WSYE01000024.1 GCA_009773665.1 Desulfovibrionaceae bacterium
CCGGTTTGAGTTCGAGCGCCTTGTCGTAGTCCGCGATGGCTAGGTCAAAATTGGCCCAGATCTGCTCCATACGCCCTCGCGCGTGAAAGACCTCGTGGTCGCCACCGATCAGTTCGATGTATTTTGAAAAATCGGCCAGGGCGTCCGCGTATTCTTTGGCGGCATCCCGGGCGAATCCCCGATTCTTGTAGACCAAAGCCCACCCGGGGGCGAGTTCGATGGCCCGGTTGAAGTCCGTGATGGCCCTGGTCGCATCGCCTTTCGCTTTCCAGGCTCGCCCACGGTTGTAGAACGCCCTGGAAGAAGCTTCGATCTCAATGCTCTTGTCGAAATGCTCAATAGCCTTGTCGAGATCATTGGCAGCCAACGCCATGAATCCGCGCGAGAAGCGAGTGTGCTCGGAATCCGGCTTCAATTCCACAGCTTTGGCACTGTCGGCGAGGGCTTGGTCAAGCTCGCCTTTTGCCTGCCAAGACAACGCACGGGATGCATAGCTGTCCGCGTCATCGGGCTTCAACTCGATGGCCCTGGTGTAGTCGGACACGGCCTGATCGTATTTCCCCTGTTTGTGCCAAGCGAGTCCCCGGTTCCAGAGCCACGTGGTGTCGTGGGGGTTGATTTCGAGAGCCTTGTCGTAATCGGCTATGGCTTTGTCAAAATCGCCTTTGTCGACCCAGCGGCCTGCCCGGTTGTTGAAGGCGACTCCGTAATCGGGCTTCAACTCGATGGCCCTGGTGTAGTCGGCGATTTGCCGGTCATGGTCGCCCAGCTTGTGCCAGGCGTTGCCACGCTTGAAGTACAACAGCGCCTCGGCTGGCCTGAGTTCGATAGCTTTGTCATAGTCGTTCATCGCCTGTTCGTACTTCTTGGCCAGTACTAAGGCGAATCCCCGGAGATAGTAGGCGTTCCAGTCGTCCGGGCGCAGTTCGACAGCCCGGGTGTAGTCCTCGATGGCCTTGGCTAAATCGCCCTTTTCCTGCAGCAGCCCCCCTCTGCCCTTGTAAACCGAGGGGTCGCCGGGCCTGTAGGTCGCTATCCTGGAAAGATACATGATTCCCCGGTCGAAATCCTCGACGGGAATCCAGGAGTTGGCTTGCTGAACCCTGTTCGCATCATAGGGAGCGAGTTCCTTGGCGTTATGATAGTCCCTACCCGCACCCTCGGCATTGCCGACGAGATCTTTGATGAACCCCCGGCAATGCAATGCACCCGTATCGTAGGGGTTGATCTTGATGGCCTGGCTGAGATCTTCGATGGCCTTCCCCGCGTCTCCCTTGATGAACATGACGTACGCCCTGTTCTTGTAGGCCATGGCATGAGAGGGATTTACGGCGATTACCGAGGAGTAATCGGTAACAGCCATGTCGTAATCGCCCTTCAAGTCCCATGCGAAGCCTCGCAGAAACAAGGCATCCTGATCCTCGGGGTTCACCTGCATGGCGGCGGTGAAGGCGGCAATGGCATTGTCGAGATCCCGGCGAGAAAGAAACGTCTGACCGATTTCCAGGTGACCCTTGGGTGCGTTGCCTGAAAGGTCGCCATCGATAACTGCGACTGTTGTCGTGCTCGACTTCGGAGGAGTTTGCCCGAGAGCAAGAGGCGGGACCACCAGGAACAAGCCGAGAAACACAACAGACGCGCTTATGGGTGAGAAGAGTTTCATGTATTTAGACCCCGGAATGGCAGCTTCATGTGCGTGGACTCTACACGCTTACACGATAGCATGACAAGGACAACCGGCATGGATTCACGCAAAACCCAAAAGGTACGGAACCATGAGTGCATTGACGCATATTCAGCCGAACGGCGCGTGAATGGGATGCCGTCGCCGTCCAGGTCGATGCCTTCAAGATGTTCGGTCATGCCGTGGCGGGCCGCCCCCCTGGTCGAATCCTTCACCTCGCAATCAAATCGGCAACACATCTCACCCCACATAGCGCTATGTGGGAAACATCCCGACAATAGTCCCCCAAAAACGCAAAAAGGCCGGGAAGAGTCTCCTCTTCCCGGCCCGAGCGTTCACGTTCCCCGGCGGATCAGTACATGGCCCTCGATCTGGCCCAGCTCTCCAGGTTGTTGGCGTCCATGGCTCCGGAGATGGAATCCACGGCCTTGCCGTTCTTGAACAGGATCAGCGTGGGGATGCTCTTGATATTGAATTGCGCGGCCAGCAGCTGTTCGGCCTCGGTGTTCACTTTGGCGGCGCGGATGTCCGGCTCCAGGCGCTGGGCGGCCTTTTCGAAGTCGTTGGCCATGGCGCGGCAGGGCCCGCACCAGGGCGCCCAGAAGTCCACCAGCAGGGGCACGTCGGTATCCATGACGTGCTTGCCGAAGGTGTCCTGGGTCAGTTCGACGGGTTTGCCTGGGAACAGGCTCTCGCGGCACTTGCCGCAGGTGGCCTGGGTTTCCTTGCCTGGGATGACCCGGTTGCGCGTGTGGCAATTCGGGCAGGTTACCTTGCGGGATTCGGACATGGGATGCTCCCTGGTTGTATTCACAGTGAAGACACCATAATAGTGAATTTTCCACGATTGTCGACAGGAGCGCACATGTTTTTCGTGAACTTGAATCTGAGGGCGGCCCGCAAGGATTCCACCGTGTTGGACCGTTTCCTGGCGCGCGGCGTGAACCCGGAGCTGGGCCTGGACCCGGTGCTGATGGACATGGTGGACGACGCCTGGCACCAGGACATGGCCGCTCGCCTGCGCGGTGAAGGGCTGACACCGTCTTTGCACCTGCCGTTCTTCGACCTTCAGCCCGGCAGCGCCGACAATCTGGTGCGCGGAGCCTGCCGAGAGCGCCTGAATCGCGCCCTGGACGTGGCCCGCATCTACGCCCCGGCTCACATGATCGGCCACGTGAAGTACGACCACCTGCTATACATGAACACCTACCCGCTCTGGCTCGAGCGGGCCGTGGACACCTGGAGCTCGGTGCTCTCGGGCTGGGCGGAGCACCCGCCGCTGTATCTGGAGAACACCTTCGAGCCGGACCCGGCCACGGTGTCTGGCGTGGTGGGTGCACTGCGCGAAATCCACGGCGAACGCACGGGCCTATGCCTGGACATCGGCCACTGGTACAGCTTCGCTGAGGGGTGCAGGTTGTGCAATCTGGACGCGTGGCTCGATGACTTCGCGCCGCTCTTAAGCCACCTGCACCTGCACGACAACGACGGCAGCTTCGACCAGCACAAGGGATTGGGTCAGGGCGAGATACCCTGGCAGGCCTTCTTCGAGGGGCTGGAGCAGCGCGGGCTGGCCCCGTCGGTCACGTTCGAGCCGCACTCGGACGACGCCTTCCACGCTGCCATGGACTTCGTTCGCCAGCATCCGCAGTGGTTTTCGCCGCTTAACGTGGCCGCGCCTTAAGAGAAGCGCCGGCCGGGACGAACAGGGCTTCCGCTAGGGCAGCGCCACCACGAGCACCACGCCGGGCAAGGACTTCTCGCCGATGTCCACCACTTTCAGGTCCTGGTCCGACTCGGCGGTGTGGAAGGCCACGTCGTTTATCTCCATGAAGGATTTCACGATGGGCGGCCTGATGGCGAAGTTGATGTTCTGGGGGATGTCGCCCGTGGCTTTGACCACGGCCACCGCGTCCAGCTTGGAGACCACCACGCCAACCACGTTGCCCGAGGAATCCAGCAGCGGCCCGCCGGAGTTGCCGGGCTGCACCGGGGCCGTGGTCTGGAGCAGACGGGAGTCGTCACCCAGGCCCACCACGGAACTGATGGTGCCGGTGGTGATGTTGGGGTGGGTGGAGACCATGCCGTAGAAGGGGAAGCCGATGGCCACCACGTCCTCGCCGGTCTTCACCTGCTTGCCGCCCCGGAAATTGAGGAACGTTTTTGGGGTGATGTCCACCTTGAGAAGCGCCAGATCGTTGGTGGGGTCCACCTTGATGACCTTGGCGTCGTGCTTGTTGTTCTGGTATTCGACCTGGATCTTCTTGCCCGCGTCCACCACATGGAAGTTGGTGATGACGTAGCCCTCGGCGTTGACGAAGAAGCCGGTGCCGAAGCCGCCCTCTCTTTTCTTTTCCTTGCGCTCGCCCTGGCCCTCCTTGGAGGGCTTTTTGGCCGAGGCGGGCAGCGTGGAACAGACGTCGACCTGCTTGGCGGTAGCTTCCGCGTAGCCCGCCAGAGGGAAACGCATGATGTAGTCCTCCCCGTGCATGGAGAGCTTCACCCGCACATACTGCCCGCGCCCCAGCTCCTCCAGCAGGCCGGACCCGTTGGAAACTTCCTTGATGTAGGCGTAGGCCAGCCCGTTGTCCTTGGGGAAGGTGCAACGGTACTTGAAGGTGTGGACCTCTTTTTCGTCCACCCGCATGGCCCCCTGCGTCCAGTCGGTGTCCTTGCCCTTCTTCTTGGTCATGGCCGCGAAGACCACATGCGCCGTGGAACACTGCCCCGCGTCGCGGTAGACGATCATGCCGCCGGGAGCGTCCTTGGCCTCGGAATCGGCATAGATGCGCATGCTGACGCCGTCCTCGTTCTTGTCCTGGGCCAGGGTCCACTTCTTGAAGACGGGCCGTTCCTGGGAAAAGGCCGGACTCGCCAGAACGCACAGCAGGATGAGGGCTTTCAGGAGGCAGCGCATGGCTAGAAGTAATCCTTGTCGTTTTTCGGGGTTTTGCCGTCGGACTTGCCGGACCCGAAGAAGTCCGCGTCGCTCTTTCCGCCGGGCTTGGTGCCGCCCTCGGGCTTGGGCTGGGCCGGTTTGGCGGGAGCGGCGGGCTGGGAGCACATCTGCGCGATGCGCTGGTAGGACGGCCCGAACCCCTTCAGCGAGAAGCGGTAGGTGCGCTCCTGGTCCGAGGCTTTGAAGCGAAACGTGACGACCTGACCGTCGGTCAGTTCCTTGATCACGGACTGGGGGTTCTCGAAGGAGTGGACGTAATAGCTTACGGAAGTCCAGCCCTTCTTGTAGTACACACGGGTGACGGTCTTGTGGGCGGGGAGCTGGTCGATGCGGATTTCCCCGGCGGTGTCAGTCTGCTCAAAGTCCTTTGTCGCTGGGGCGTTAAGCTTCACGAAGACATACATGCGCGACGTGTTGCATTGGTCCTTGAATTTGCCGATGTGCAGTTCTACGCCGCTCTCCTGGGTGTCCGCAGTGTACGCGACGGACACGGGAACATCCCGCTTCACGGTGGTGACGCGCCAATCGGTGACGGCCTTGTCGGAGGAGTTTTGCGCCTGGACTGGCGGCACAGGCACGGCGAGGACGATCAGCAGAGTTGCGAACAGCAAGGCGGACATTATGCGCTTCGGCAAACGATCATGCATGGGCACGTCTCCGAACTGAGGTGCTGATATCAGCGTGGAAGCCCGTCTACTCGCTTTCGCTCAGAGACTAGCGCCTGACCGAATGCACTACAATCTTTCAACTATGAGGGCAATACCGCCCTATGCCCGCAAGGCAGGGATTATCGGAAGTTCTTCAGCGGCGCGGACGTTTGCGCAGGATGCCCTTCTCACCGATGGGCACGGTGCTCCAGTTCAGGCTGATGGCCAGAACGCGCAGCCCGAAGGTGACCGCGATGGAGCCCAAGGCCACTGCCAGCGGCGGGAGGTCGGTGTGTGTTCGCAGCGGCACATAGATGAGGCAGCCCACCAGGGCCGCAAAGGCGTAGAACTGGCCGGGCTTGAACACCATTGGCCGTTCCCCGATGAAGATGTCGCGCAGCACGCCGCCGCCGCAGGCGTTCACCACGCCCACCAGCACGGCAGGGACGAACCCAAGGCCCAGGGCCAGGGTCTTTTCCACGCCCACCACAGCGTAGGCTCCCAGGGCCAGTGCGTCCACCCAGGCGATAAGGCGCGTGGAGAGCACCGCCCGTGTGCCGAAGATCAGCCCGGCCACTGCGGCAGCTGCCACTGCCATCAGGTAGCGGTCGTCCAGGAGAATTGGGGATATCCCGTTCTGCAGAAAAACGCCGTCTCGTATGAGTGCCCCGCCCACGCCCGTTGCCAGAGCCAGCACGAACAGACCGATGATGTCGAACTCGCGGCGGATGGCCTCAATGGCCCCGGTGATGGCCATGAGGAACACGGCCGCCAGGTCCACGAAGAGCGGCAATTGGAAGGGTTGGGCGTCCATAGGATGGGGATACACCGAAAGCGGCTACTGTAAAAGGGGAGTTGCTCTGGCGGCGACGCAAAAAGCCCGGCCGGGAAATCCGGCCGGGCGGTCGAGACTGCGGTCTTGTTTCGTCGCGGAACTTAGGCGGACTTGGCCAGGGCGCGCGAACGTTTCTTCAGGCGGTTCACCTTGCGGCGCAGGATGTCTTTTTCCTTGCGGGTGGTGCCTTCGGCGGCCTTCTTGACGCGCATTTCCTTCATCTGAACCTTGAGGCTCAGAATCTGGTTTTTGTAGGGGTTCGGGGCGCCCTTTTCGTCGGTGATGCCCAGGACTTCCTTGATGGCCGCGACCAGCGCGTCCTTGTCCATGCCGGATGCGCCCTGAATCATGGGGAGCTGGTTGATGATGAGGTCACGAAGTTCCTTCGCGGTCATCTTGTCCAGGGGCTTTTTCAGTTCAATAGTGATTTCTTCGGCCATTTTCCGCCTCCAAAGGGGAATAGATTTGTCACCTGCCGGGGCCAAACTGGCGGACGTAGGCCGCGTACGAGCGCCCCACAGCAGTGTTCGGATCCAGGCTAAGTCCCCCCAGACGGGCGATCCTCGGCGGCGGTGGCCGCCAGAAGGCGGGCGCCGAACAGGGTACTGCATCCAGAGGGGTTTTGCCCTGTAGCAGATCAAATTGGACTTTGTCAAAGATTTGCTGCCGCAGAAACGCATTCACCCGCTCCAAAACCAGCGGCGCGTCGTACTGGCACTCCTGCATGGCGATGGGGTCGTCCACGCCCAGCAGCAGGATCGTGCGCCTGTGCCCGAGCGGCTTGGCATAGGGCGCGGCGTCGCCCAGCACCTCGCGCCAGCGCGGCCAGAGCATGGCCAGCCTGAATCCCGTCGCGGCGTCCTGCCTACTGGCGAAGCCCACGATCAGTTCCCCCAGCAGGCGCATCAGAGCCGCGCCTTCTCGCGCACGTCGTCCAGCATCTCCTCCGGCGTTGCGGCCAGGGGCATGATGAAGTGCGCCGCCCGCATGAACACGGGCTCCAGGCGCTCCACTTCGGCTGCCAGTTCCGCGAGGCGCGAGACATCCCCCAGGCGCTTGGCCAGTATGGCGGCGGCGGTCATGATGTAGAACACCTTGCCGGAGGAGCGCATGGCCTGAATGACCGCATCGTTTAAATCCACACCCGTGACGGCCACGGCCTGCCCGGAGCTGCCCAGGGCGGCCTTCAGCGCGTGTGGCGAGTCAGCGTCCACAAAGGAAAGGCCCAGCGCCCCGGCAGAGGCCCGTGCCAGATCGCGCCGCCCCACGCCGGGAAGACCGATGAAAAACAGGTTGCCCGAGGCCCCGCCAATGCAGGCCTTTGCCAGATCGCCCGAAAAGATCCTGGACGCGTCCTCTTCCTGGACGTCGACACGGAGCCTGATGGCGTTTGCGGGAACCTTCATGCGCGCAACCTAGCCGCTTTGGAGCAAAAGTCAAAGGCTCGGCCAGCCCGAGAGCACCGTTGGCTGCGCGGGCTGGTAGCCGCTGAACGCCTGCACTCCAGCGGCTGGGTAGCCGGCATGTCTTCTCAGCGGGGCCGCCAGCCAGGCGGCTCCATCTGCCTTGACGCCGCTGCGGGGCTCAAGCTACATTCTATGCCATCATTGACATAGGAGATCGCCCCATGCACCGTGCGCGCAACGTTCTGGCCTCCCTGCTGTTGCTCCTGACTCCCTGTCTGGCTTTGGCGCAGTCCGCCACCATCGAAACCTACGGCAGCGGCCCCAAGGTGTTCACGCTGGCCACCGGCAGCCCCGGTGAACTGGGACTGCTAAAAGTGCTGGGCGAGGCCTTCGCCACATCCAACGGCGCGACCCTCAAGTGGCTCAAGGCAGGTACCGGAGAATCCCTGGACCTCCTCAAGGCCAAGCACGTGGACATGGTCATGGTGCACGCCCCGGCCAAGGTGGATCAGGCCGTGAAGGACGGATGGGCCGTCAAGAAGACCCTCATCGGCTCCAACGAGTTCTTCATCGTGGGTCCTGCTGCTGACCCGGCGAAAATCGCCGCTGCCAAGACCGCCGTGCAGGCCTACCAGGACATCGCCAAGGCCAAGGCCCCCTTCCTCTCGCGCGGGGACAACTCCGGCACGCACCAGAAGGAAATGGCCGTGTGGAAGGCCGCAGGCATCGAGCCCTCAGGCCCTTGGTACATCGTCACCAAGGACTTCATGACTGCCACGCTCAAGCGCGCCGAGGCTGAGTCCGGCTACTTCATGACCGATTCCAGTACCTGGGTGGCCGAGAAGAAGAACCTGCCCAAGCTCAAGATACTCTTCCAGGGCGACAAGATGCTGGTGAACACCTACCACGCCCTGGCCCAGCCTGCGGGAGCGACTGCTGGCGCGGACACAGCGGCAGCCTTCATCGACTTCGTTGCGTCGGACAAAGGCCAGGACATCATCCGGGGATTCGGGAAGGCGCAGTACGGGGAAGCGCTGTACAACGACGCGGCCTATGCGAAGAAATATGACCAATAGGTGATGGGGGGAGGAGGGGCTGACGAAAGAAAGCCTCCGGCGGCCAAAGGGCTGCGCCCTTTGGAATCCCTTATAGCTATTGAGTTTTCAGGCGACGATTCAAGATGAGCGGAAATGTGGCGATACCGAGCGATGCTCAGAGAAACTCCGAGCGAACGTTCTTGGAAAAGCGTGCGATTGCTTTCCAACTGATGACAAAGTGACTGGTTTTCCTGCCGCGTGACTGGGCTGTACGGACTGATTTCGCGGACGCGCATCCTGAGCGTACCGCAATATTGATCGCAAAGTCGTGGGACGAACTGCTGAAACAAGAATCGCGGGACGCTTCAAGCATCCCGCGCCACACGCCGCAAGGCGTCAACAGCCCGACGCCTCCTCCTGCCAGAGGGGTTCGATAGAGGCCCGGACGGTTCTCGCACCGTCCGGGTCTTTCCATTTTCATTTTATGTATGCGGGAAGATTGAGCATCAGGTCTCGCGTGAAGGTGATCATGGTGTCCATGAGCCAAGGGAAGGCGATGATGAGGGCCAGGAACATGGCCACGATCTTTGGCACGAAGGTAAGCGTAGCCTCCTGAATCTGCGTTGCGGCCTGGAGCACCGAAAGAATCACGCCCACCACCAGGCTTACCGCCAGCATGGGCATGGAGAGCAGAAGCGTGGTCTCGATGGCGGAACGGGCGAATCCGATGACGACTTCAGGGGTCATGACGATATCTCCTTGGGCGTTAGACGAAACTGTTGACCAGCGAGGCCGTCATGAGGCTCCAGCCGTCAACCATGACGAACAGAAGCAGCTTGAAGGGCATGGACACCATGGCCGGGGGCAGCATCATCATGCCCATGGCCAGAAGCACGCTCGAAACCACCATGTCCAGCACCAGGAAGGGGATGTACACCAGGAACCCGATGGTGAAGCCGGTCTTGAGCTCGCTTATCATGTAGGCGGCAGCCAGCATCACCGTGGGCACTTCGTCCTTGCCCTTGGGCTGGTCGATCTTGGTGATGCTGTAGAAGACGGAGAGGTCCTTCTCGCGGGTGTGCTTGAACATGAAGGTCCGCAGGGGCTGTTCGGCCTTCTTGAGGGCCTCGGAGAAGCCGAGGCGCTCCTCCATGTAGGGATTGAGCGCCTCGTCGTAGATCTGCTTGCCCGTGGGATACATAATGACCACGGTCATGAAGATGGCGAGGCTTGCCAGTATCTGGTTGGGCGGCATCTGGCCGGTGCCCATGGCCTGGCGCAGAAACGAGAACACCACGATAATGCGGGTGAAGGAGGTGACGCACAGGATGATGGACGGCGCGAGCGACAGCACCGTCAACAGGAACAGAATCTGGAGGGTCAGGCTGACCTTTTCGGGCTGCTGCTGCCCTGCGGCCAGATTGAGCGTCAGGGTGGGTTCAGCCGCCAACACCAGGGCCGGAAGGGCCAGGACCGCCGCCAGGGCCAGGAGCCCCGCCAGCGCCTGAACCGCCGGATTCTCCGCCAGGGCCAGGGTTGCGGCTGGCGTTTTCGAGAACGGCTTTGAAATTTTCTTGTCCATCGTGTGCGTCCACCTCTGTCAGCAGATTGATGCTCTGGTCCGTGACCCCGAGCACCAAAAGCTTATTCAAGAAGCGGACCACCATAATATTCTTCCGGGGTCCCAGGGTGAGATAGCTCTCCACCCGCATGCCGTGGGCCTTGGCGGCCCCGCCCAGCCCCAGGCGCGGGCCGAAGCGCTTGAGCAGGTAGTACGCCAGCAAAATGACGAAAAGAATCAGCAGCAGGGCCACGGCCATCTGAATGGCCGCGCCGCCAGCGCCCAGCGACGTGGGCACGGTGATTGGTGCGGTGACGTCAGCCAAGTTGTTTCACCCTTTCGATGGGGCTTATGATGTCCGTCAGGCGCACGCCGAACTTCTCGTTGATGACGACAGCCTCGCCGCGCGCCACCAGTTTACCGTTGACGTAGATCTCAAGCGGCTCGCCAGCCAACTTGTTCAGCTCGATGACCGACCCCTGGCCAAGCTGCAGAAGCTCGTTGATAAGGAGCTTGGTGCGCCCCAGTTCGGCGGAAACGTCCAGGGGGATGTCCAGGATGAAGTCCAGGTCGCGCCGCCCGGTTTCTGGGCGCGGAGCCTTGGCCTCCTGCGTCAAATCCTTGAACGTGGCCTCGCGGCTCTTGGCGGAAAGCGTAGCCTGTTCGCGCTCGCGCTTGACCGAGGTCTCCTCCTCGCCAGCCAGCGCGGCCGCCCACTGTTCGGCCAGGGCGTCGTCGCTCCCGCCGCCAGCGCCGGCACCAGCGGCTACCGCGCCCATGGCGGCCTCAAAGGGGTCTACCTCAGCTCCGCCCTTGTCGTCTTCCAGCGCGGCTGCCCACTCGGCAGCCAATTGATCCTGATCGATATCGTCGGGGGCCATCAGAGCCACCTCCCCTTAAGTGTGCCCTGGCGCGCCGGGCGCGCCGCAAAATACTGTCCTCAGGCCGCGAAGCGCATGCGCGCCCCGAAGCGTCAGAAATGCGTTTCCTCTTCCCGGTGCACCTGGAAGGCCTTGTTGGACTTCACGTTGCCCGGAATTCCCCAGAATTTGCGCACGCCCTGCACCTCGGCCTTCAGGAGGTCCTCGGCGTCGGTGTCCAGAAGGATGATGTCGCCCTCCTTCAAGGACAAAAGCTGCCGACCGGAAAGCTGGGTCTTGCCGAACTCCACCACCACCTCCACCGGGGTCTCCATGAGCCGCTCCTTGAAGCGGCTGATCCAGGCGTGGTCCACTTCCAGGCGCTCGGACTGGAAGGAGGCGTACAGCTTGGAACGGATGGGCTCGATGGTGGCGTAGGGCAGGCAGGCGATCATGGAGCCGATGGCGTTCTCCAGTTCCACCTCGAAGGTGACGACCACCACCACGTCCGAGGGCGGCACGATGGCCGCGAACTGGGGGTTGATCTCGGAGCGGATGAGCTCAACGTGCACCTCGTGCACCGGCCTCCAGGCTTCTTCCAGGTTGGCCAGGGCGATCTTCACCACCTTCTGGATGATGGCCTGCTCAATGGGTGTGAAGTCGCGGCCTTCCACCTTGGGCTGGCTGCCCGCGCCGCCGAAGAAGTTCTCCACCAGGGCGAACACCAGGCGCGAGTCCACCACCAGGATGGCGTTGCCGCGCAGCGGGTCCAATTTGAAGATGTTGATGGAGGTGGGCACAGGCAGACTTCGCATGAAGTCGCCGAATTTGGACATGTCGATGGAGATGGGGTTCACGTCCACGCGCTTGCGCATGGCGTTGGCCAGGGCGTTGGTGGCCAGACGCGCGAAGCGGTCGTTTATGATCTCCATGACGGGCATGCGCCCGCGAATGATGCGGTCCTGGTTGGACAGGTCGAAGGCGACGATGCCGGAATCGTCTTCCAGTATCTCGGAGTCGGCCTCCACCTCGCCGCCGGTGAGGCCGCGCAGTAAGGTATCGACCTCGTCCTGGCTGAGAATCTTGCTCATGGCTGTTCCCTACTGGATGACCCTATCGGTGATGAACACCTGCTTGACCGCTCCAGGCCCCATGATCTGGTTCACCCGGTTCTGGAGTTCGGTGCGGAAGGCGATCATGCCGTCCACGCTGGAAAGTTCCTCGCTGGTCTTGGACCACAGCAGGGTGAGGATGGTGTCCTTGATTCTGGCCTGATATTTCTCGCCGAATTCCTGGGCCACGTGGTCGTCCTTGAAGTCGAACTCCACGGAGAGGCGCACGTAGCGCTTGCCGCCCGAATCAGCCAGATTGGTGACGATGTTCTGGATGGTGGTGACGGGCTTGGCGCCCTTTTCGTCCTTCTTGCCACCCTCTTCCTTCTTCTTCTCGTCCTTTTTCTCTTCTTTCTTTTCTTCTTTCTTCTTTTCGTCCTTCTTCTCGCCCTCGGCAGGTTCAGCCTCGGCAGTCTCCGCCGGAGGGGGCGCGAGGAACTTCAGGTACGCGTAATAGCCGCCGCCTCCCAGGGCACCCAGGAGCACCACCAGGATGATGATGAGCAGCAGCTTGCTTTTTTTCTTTTTCGGCGCTGCGCCGTCGTCTTCTTCTTCGATCTTGGCCATTTCCGGCTCCTAGTGTCGCGTTTTTGAAAAACATGAAGATGTTTTTCAAAAATATAAAAAATGGTTCTCTTGGTTCAGGTTCATAACTTGTGTGAGCGTATTTAAGAACGCCACAGTAAAAATCCGATCAGCTATCTCGGCTTCCGAACAGGTCGGTGCCCACGCGCACCAGTGTAGCCCCTTCCTCCACGGCCTGCTCCAGGTCGTGGGACATGCCCATGGACAGCTCGGGCAAGGCCATGCCGAGGCGCGCCGAAAGATCCTGGCGCAACCGCTCGGCCTGGGCGAACAGCCCGCGATTGGCCTCGGGGTTTTCGTCCCAAGGCGGCAGCAGCATCACCCCCCTGAGCGAGAGAGCGCCCATGGCGGCCATTTCCTCAGCCAGGGGCAACGTATCGTCCAGGGAACATCCGGCCTTCTGGGATTCGCACCCCAAATTGACCTGCACCAGCACCGGCTGGATCAGGCCCAGACCCTCAGTTTTCCTATGCAACATATGGGCCAGCTCAATCGAATCAACGGAATGGATCAATTCGAAGCGCCCGGCCACGTACTTGGCCTTGTTCTTCTGCAAGCGGCCTATGAAGTGCCAGCGAAGGTTCAGCCCGGCCAGGCCGTCCATCTTGGGCAGGGCCTCCTGCACGTAGGATTCGCCGAAGAGTCCCTGCCCGGCCTGGGCCAGGGCGGCCACGGCGGTGGCCTCGTGGGTCTTGGAGACTGCCACCAGCGACACCGTGGACGGATCGCGTCCGGAGCGGGCGCAGGCCCGCAGGATGCGCTCGTTCACGCGCGCCAGGCGCTCACCGGGAGATTGCGGTTCCTGCATGTGCCCCCGGTAACACAAACAGCGGCAATGGAAAATGGGGTGCGGGTAAGCAAACCCGGCCAGAAGACACAATTGCTGACGATGGCGCACGCCTGCTGCCCGTGGCAGGGGTCTGCCTGTCTAGCCAGTAAGCGCCCATCCCGGCAGACCGGCAAGGACGAAGCCGGCCCCGAAGCCAGAGCTTCCCGGCGTGGGCAAAAACCCTTTCCCTGATTTTTGCGAGTGCGTTATAGTCCAGTCATGCTTCCCGCCTACATCCCCATGAGCGTTCAAGGCCTGCTGGCTCCCAGGGCGCACGCGGCGCTTGCCCTGATGCGCTCCTGCCGCCTGTGCCCGCGCGGCTGCGGCGTGAACCGCCTGGAGGGCGAGCTTGGAGCCTGCGGCGTGGGCCGTCTGGCCCGCGTTGCCAGCCACGCCCCGCACTTCGGCGAGGAGTCCTGCCTTGTTGGCCGGGACGGCTCCGGCACGATCTTTTTTAGCGGTTGCAATCTCACCTGCCTGTTCTGCCAGAACGAGGACGTCAGCCGCCACCCCGAAAGCGGCGAAGAAGTCACGCCGCGAGAGCTTGCCGACATCATGCTCTCGCTCCAGGCCCAGGGTGCGGCCAACATCAATCTGGTCACCCCCAGCCACATGGCCGCCCAGATTCTGGAAGCCCTGCCCCTGGCCGTGGAGGGTGGCCTGAGCCTGCCCCTGGTCTACAACACCGGTGGCTACGACAGCCTGGAGACCTTGGCCCTGCTTCAGGGCGTGGTGGACATCTACATGCCCGACGTGAAGTTCACAGACCCGGAAAAGGCCCGCGCTCTGTGCGGCGTGGCCGACTACCCCGCCACCGCGCGCCGGGCCGTGAAGGCCATGCACACCCAGGTGGGCGACCTGCGCCTGGACTCGCACGGGCTGGCAACGCGCGGCCTGCTGGCGCGCCATCTGGTGCTGCCCGACGGACTGGCCGGAACGCGCGACTGGATGGAATATCTGGCCAGAGAGATTTCCCCGAACACCTACGTGAACCTCATGGACCAGTACCGCCCCTGCGCCCAGGCACTCAATCACCCTCCCCTGGACCGGACCCTGTCCCCGGAGGAGTTCCGCGAGGCACGCCAGCAGGCCGAGAAGGCGGGCATCACCCGCTTCGACGAGCGCACGCCCCAGCACATCGAGCGGCTGCTTCGGGCCTTCCTGGACGGCTCCGGGCAGTGAGTTGCCTGCCGGGCCGCTACGGCGGGCGGCAGCGGCATCCGACGATCTCCCCACAGGCAGACATTGGATCGACGAACAGGCCTCAGCCTGACAGCCTAAGCACCACAAAGACACAAGAACACCTATAAAATCAGCGTATTGGAACAACCTCCAAGCCTTCTTACAATTTTGTTACTCGTGCACCCCTTTTCGCCTTGAAGCGCCCCCCCCTTTCGGGTAAAAATAGCAAATTCATGCCCCGGTTTCGGGGAGCGAAACAAACGACCCCACATGGAGGACTGCCATGGCGGTTTTCAAATGCAAGAATGCCGACGATGTTTTGAAGGCTGTGAAGGACTATAACGTCTCCTTCGTCCAGTTCTGGTTCATCGACATCCTGGGAATGCTGAAAAGCTTCCAGATCACCCCGCGCGAGTTGGAAGCCGCCTTCGACGAGGGCATGGGCTTCGACGGCTCGTCCATCACCGGATTCACCAAGATCCACGAATCCGACATGGTGGCCTTTCCGGACCCCTCCACCTTCCAGCTGGTGGCCTGGCGTCCCAGCGACCGCCCGGTGGCGCGCCTGTTCTGCGACGTGCGCAACCCCGACGGCACCCCCTTCGCCGCCGACTCGCGCTATGTGCTCAAACGCATGCTGAAGCGCGCAGCCGACCTGGGCTACACCTACTTCGTCGGCCCGGAGCTGGAGTTTTTCCTCTTCGCCAACTCGAGCGAACCCAAGATTCTGGACCGTGGCGGCTACTTCGACGCCCCGCCCCTGGATCTGGCCAACGACGTGCGCCGCGACATCATCTTCGCCCTGGAGTCCATGGGCATCGGCGTGGAGTACTCCCACCACGAGGTGGCCCCCTCCCAGCACGAGATCGACCTGCGCTACAACGAGGCCCTGGCCATGGCCGACACCGCCATCACCTACCGCGTGGTGGTCAAGGAAGTGGCGCGCAAGCACGGCTGCTACGCCTCCTTCATGCCCAAGCCCCTGTTCGGCGAGAACGGCTCCGGCATGCACGTGCACCAGTCGCTGTTCAAGGGCTCCAAGAACGCCTTCTACGACGCCTCATCGCCCAACCACCTCTCCACCGAGGCTCAGGCCTACATCGCGGGGCTCCTCAAGCACGCGCCCGAGCTCACGCTGGTCACCAACCAGTGGGTGAACTCCTACAAGCGGCTGGTTCCCGGCTATGAGGCCCCGGTGTACATCGCCTGGGCGCAGCGCAACCGCTCGGCGCTCATCCGTGTGCCAATGTACAAGCCCGGCAAGGAGTCCGCTACGCGCATCGAGTTGCGCTCGCCCGACCCGGCCGCCAACCCCTACCTGGCCTTCGCGGTGATGCTCGGCGCTGGCCTCAAGGGCATCGAGGACAACTACAAGCTGGCCAAGCCCGTGGAGGACAACATCTTCCACATGGACGAGCGCGAGATGAAGAAGCACGGCATCTCCTCGCTGCCCGGCAGCCTGCACGAGGCTGTGGTGAACCTGGAGAAGTCCGCGCTGATGAAGGACATCCTTGGCGACCACCTGCACACCGCCCTGGTGAACTACAAGTACGACGAGTGGGACAAGTACCGCATGCAGATCACCGAGTACGAGATCGAGCGCTACCTGCCCATCCTGTAGGGACGCCGACTCTGACGCTTCAGACGCACGAAGGCCGCCCGGAAACGGGCGGCCTTTTTATTCCATCCGGTAACCAGATGGCCGCAGCAGCGGTCCAGGACTGTACCATCCGGAAGCGTTTCCGAAAGGAAACGCTTCCAACACGAGAACTCCGTGAACACCGAAACATCGAAACAATGGGCCATCCTTACCGCCGTGGTCGTTACCCAGTGCGCGGTGCCTTTCATGCTGTCAGCCGTGGGCGTCTGCCTGCCCTCCATCGGGCGCGATCTTGGCGCCACCGCCATCCAGCTCACCCTGGTCGAGTCCGTGTTCCTGGCTGTCAACGCCATGTTCCTGCTGCCGCTCGGACGCGCCGCCGACATCCTGGGGCGCGGAGGCGTCTTCCTGACGGGGCTTGCCATCTTCACCGCGAGTTCGCTGTCGCTGGCCTTCGCCCCGGACATGGCGGGCTTTCTGGCCCTGCGCGCGGTGCAGGGGTTCGGCGGGGCCATGACCCTGGCCACGGGGCTGGCACTCCTCTACGACGCCTTCCCGCCGCAGACCAGGGGCCGCGCCCTGGGCATCAGCGTGGCGGGCATCTACCTGGGCATCTCCGGCGGCCCCTTCCTGGGCGGGGTGATAACCACGCACATGGGCTGGCGCTGGGTGTTCTATCTGGGAATGCTCCCGTGCCTGGTTTCGCTGGCCATTTGCCTGCGCAATCTGGACTGGCGGCTTCGCCCCAAGCCGGGCGAACGCTTCGACTGGACGGGCGCGGTGCTGTGCGTGCTGTGCATCGGCCTGCTCACGTACGGCAGTGCGCACACGGAAAGCATGGCCGGGTGGGTGTCCATGGCCGGGGGCGCGGCGACGCTGGCCGCCTTCCTGCTGGTGGAGCGCGCAAGCCGTTCTCCGCTGCTCGACCTGCGGCTCTTCAGTGACAACCGCGCTTTTTCGCTCGGCATGGCGGCCATGTTTCTGATCTATTCCTCGGCCTTCGGCGCGAGCTTCCTGCTGAGCCTTTACCTGCAATGCGGGCGCAACATGAATCCGTCCGAGGCCGGGCTGCTGCTGGCTTTCCAGCCCCTGGTGCAATGCCTGGTTTCCCCGTTCACAGGACGGCTTTCGGACAGGCTTCCCGTGCACCTCATGGCCGGGTCCGGGGCTTTGTGCGTGGCCGCCGGACTGCTTCTGGCCTCCACCCTGGATGCCGGGTCCGGACAGGGCACGGTCATCGCCGTCCTGGCGGTGGTGGGGCTCGGCATCGGACTGTTCGCTGCGCCGAACATGGCCGGGGTCATGTCCGGCGTGGCCCCGCAACGCTACGGCGTAGCCTCCGCCCTCACCGGCCAGACCCGCACCCTGGGCATGACCTGCGGCATGGTGCTGATCACGCTCGTAATCTCGCATTTCGTGGGGAACAGGCCCCTCGGGGCGGAGGTGTTCACGCAGTATCACACGGCCATGCGCCTGCTGCTCACCCTTTTCGGGTGCACCTGTCTTTTGGGCTCCGTGCTGGCCTTTCTGGGAGCGGCAAAGCCGCACGCATCGCGCAGCCAGGAGAAGCCATGATGCCGCTCTGCGCCAGATTTTCGCCATTCCCTACGCCTGTGCCTCCACCTCCACCCGGCAGGCTTGGCTTGCCGCGCACCGTGCCTCTCTGTATATGCTGGGGTAACCCCATTTACAGGAGACCCCCATGCGCAAGCTGAACGTGCTGTTCGTCCTGTTGGCCCTGGTCCTCTTCGCAGCCCCGGCACTGGCGGGCAAGGACGACCCCTTGTTCATAAACCTCACCAGCGACGACCCGCACCGCGCGCTCATGGCCATCGGCTTCGGCCAGGCGCAGATGCAGCGCGGACACGCGCTTACCGTGTACCTGAACGACAAGGGCGTGCTGGTGGCCAGCAAAAAGAACACCGCCCAGTTTGCCGAGCAGCAGAAGATGCTCTCGGACATTGCGGCCAAGGGCGGCGCGGTCCTGGTGTGCCCCATGTGCAGCAAGAAATTCGGCGTGGCCGAGGCGGACCTCGTTGAAGGCGCGAAGATCACCAGCCCCGACATCACCGGCCCGGCACTGTTCAAGGACGGCACCAAGACGCTCTCCTGGTAGCCGCTCCAGGCGCATCGCATGCTGCGGGCAGCGCCGACGCGCTCCCGCAGCCTATCCGGCGGCTCCGTCCGGCTTTCCCCGCTTGAACTTCCCAGGCATCCGGGTATCCTGGCCAGCATCACGCAGCCAGGAGACCCCATGATTCCCAGTCAGCGCCAGCTTTTCGCCATCCCCGACGACGTCGTTTACTTGAACTGCGCCTCCACCTCCCCCCTGCCCGCATCAGCCGAGCAGGCCGGGCGTGAGGCCATGGCCATAAAGCGCACCCCCTGGCTCATCGGACCCGAGGGCCTGCCGAACGGTCCGGAAGCCGCCCGCGCCGGGTTCGCCAATATCCTGGGATGCGACGCCGAGGGCGTGGCCCTGGTGCCGTCGGTGTCCTTCGCCATGGCTGTCGCGGCGCGCAACCTGCCCCTGGACGCCGGACGCAATGTGCTGGTGCTGCACGAGGAGTTCCCCTCCAACGTGTTCCCCTGGCTGCGCATGGCTCCGGGCCGCGTGAAGGCCCTGCCGCGCCCCAAGGAGGGCACCTGGTCCGAGGCCGTGGTCGAGGCCATCACCGAAGACATCGGGCTGGTGGCCCTGCCGCACTGCCACTGGATGGACGGGACTGTGTTCGACCTGGGCGCGGTGCGCGCCGCCTGCGACCGCGTGGGCGCGCATCTGGTGGTGGACGCCACCCAGTCGCTGGGGGCCATGCCCTTTGATTTCGAGGCCGCGCGCCCGGACTTCGTGGCCGCCACGGGCCACAAGTGGCTCCTGTGCCCACACGGCGTGGGGTTCTGCTACGTGGCCCCCAAGTGGCGCGAGGGGGAACCGCTCGAGGAGAACTGGAAAAACCGCCTGGGCAGCGAGGACTATTCGCGCCTGACCGAATACGAGAGCCAGTACCGTCCCGGCGCGCGCCGCTACGACCTGGGCGAGGTGACCAACTCGGTGCTGTTGCCCATGGCCACCGAGTCCCTGCGCCTCCTCTCTGAGTGGGGCGTCGGCAACATAGCCGAGACTTTGAGCGCAATCACCCGCAAGCTGGCTCTGCACGGGCAGGCCTTCGGCCTGACCCCCACCCCGGCAGCCGAGCGTGCCCCGCACATGCTGGGGCTGCGCCTGCCCCACGGCCCGGCAAAACCTGTCGCAGAGGCCATGGCCCGCGAGAAGGTGTACGTCAGCCCCCGCGGAGGCACCCTGCGCATCGCGCCGCACCTGTTCGTCAGCCCCGCCGACGTGACCCGGTTCACCACGGTTTTGTCACGCAGCCTGTCTACGTAACGGGATAACGGGGTAGCGGGAAAGGGGAGGCCGAGTTCCCTGTGGCAACAGAGCAAGATACATACGCGCTGGAAACATCAAGGAGCGCTCCATGAGCATCGAATGGACCAAGCACGATGACTCGACCTACTACATGAGCCTTGGCAAGGCCCTCTTGGTGACGGTGGTCTATGAGCGGCTCACGCCGCCAGGATGGAAGGTGCAGGTGGGCCAGCGCACCCTGAAGGACAAATTCGCGTCCCTGGAGGACGCCCAGAAGATCGCCCTGGCCTTTGCCGACAAGGTGGCCACGGCGGTGCGGGCCGACCTGGACGCGCTGAAGGCGCAGGGATGAGGCCGGACACGCAGCCATTTGGGCGTCCAGGCGCATGAAACGCCGCGACTTCCTGGCCTTCTGCCTGGCCTGCGCTTCGGCAGGCGCGCTTTTCCCGGCGCGCCCGGCCCAGGCCATGTCCTTCGACAAGGAGCAGCGCTGCTGCGCCACCTGCCACTATTGGACAGGCACCCGCAAAGCCTTCAGCCAGGAACGCGTCACCGCTGAAGTGAACGAGCGCGCCCGCTGCACCAATCCGGACAGTAACTACCGCAACCTGTTCGTGAACACCCTGCACGTCTGCGACAAGTACTGGCGCTGGGACCAGCTCAACCAGAGCCCTGTCTTTCGTCCAAGCTGACGCTTCAGCCCGGCTTCGCGCCCGCGACGACGCCCGGCCCCGCGCGCGTCTTCACGGCGAAAGCGCCGCCATTTCGGGGCCAATCCACGGAGAACGCCGCACCTGTCCCCGCCACATGTTCCTGTTTCCCGCGATCACGCCTCAGCGCGCCGTGCTGCCCAATACTTCCTTGAGCTTGCCGCCGTCCTGGAGCCCCTGGATATACGCGAAGCGCACGTACAGGTGCCGGATGCGCTCGGTAAGCCCTTCCATCTCGCTCATGAGCACCTGGGCTTCGGCTGTGCTCTCTTCCGACACGAGCTCCAACAGCTTCTCGCCCGCCTTGCGCAGCGACTCGAAATACTGCGGAGCCTCCTCACCGGGGAGCGGCGCGTTCCACAGATCCTCCAGCCTCGACGATATAATGTCCGGGAATACGGTCTTGGGAGCGTCCATATCTGCCCTCCTTGTGAAAATGTTGCTCATCTTCCTTGCAAATACCGGATGAAATCACTTCGTCCGGCCAGTTTGCAGTCCAGATACAGCCCGATATACTCCACATACGTCATGGGATGCCCGTAGATAGTGTATGTGGCCCCCTCCGACACGAATCCAAGCCCGTGGAACCCGGCCACCTGCGGGTGGATGGGCAGCTCGAATTCGTACTGGACCTCAGGATAAGCCTGCCGGTAGCTCTCCGGCAACTCCGGCATGCCCAGCTTCGCAAGCACCGCGTCCGCCGCGTGCAGCATGAGCGTCCTGCCGGGGTGGTTCACACTCATGAACAGCTTCTCGTGCCGGAACCGCT
Organism: Desulfovibrionaceae bacterium; assembly: GCA_009773665.1. Classification (GTDB taxonomy): domain Bacteria; phylum Desulfobacterota; class Desulfovibrionia; order Desulfovibrionales; family Desulfovibrionaceae; genus Fundidesulfovibrio. The sequence goes on from WSYE01000024.1 coordinate 21,144, forward strand.
CCTCGATGATGTCCACATACGCAACATCGCACAGGCTCTCTTTCCCGCGCTCGACAACCAGCGTCTCGCGCAGCAGCGCCTCCAGGCCGAACATCTGGTCCAGGTTGCCGCGCACCGCCACCAGCATGGCCTCGTCCTTGCCCAGGCCGCGCTCCAGCAGGCCGTCCAGCATCACGTCCGAGTAGTCGAACCCCGGCTTGTTGCTCCAGAAGGGCCAGTATCCCTTGAACAGCATGTTGGGGATGCACAGGCTGCGCGCCCCCGGCCCAAGCGCCGCCCTGAGGCTCGCCGAGGACAACTCGCCCCACTCGTCGCCCAGGTGCTGGTGCAAGAGCAGCGCGCAGCTCGCCAGGCTCCGTGCAGGTATGGCCTGCCGGGTGAAGTTGACGTAATACTCCACCTCGTAGGCGGCCATGAACTCCGGCGAAGCTCCGAGCAGCGCCGTCAGCGTTTCACCCTGACAGTTTCCGTGGATGATGCACAACTTTTTTGACGACAGCATGACCCGCTCCCTAACACATCCCGCGTCCAAGGAGAACACATGAACGCACACGACGCCCTGGCGCTCGTCAATTCCCAGGAACCCGAAAAGCACATGGTGCTCCATGCCCTCCAGTCCCAGGCCATCCTGCGGGCCATGGCCGCGCGCCTGGGCAAGGACGAACCCACCCAGGAGCTCTGGGGCCTCACCGGACTGCTGCACGACCTGGACTACCCCCAGACCAAAAACCAGCCCGAACGCCACGGTCTGGTAAGCCGCGAACTCCTGGCCGGGAAGCTCCCCGACGAAGCCCTGCACGCCATCGCCGCCCACAACAGCGAAATGACCGGCGTCGCCCCCGCATCAGACCTGGACTACGCCCTGCGCTGCGCCGAGTCCGTCACCGGCATCATCCAGGCGGCAGTGCTCATGCGCCCCACCGGCTTCGAAGGGCTGGAGATCAAAAGCATCAAGAAGAAGATGAAGGACAAGGCCTTCGCCCGCAGCGTGCGGCGCGAGAACATTCACGAATGCGCCCAGGCCGGGCTGGAGCTGGACGAGTTCCTGAAGCTCTCCATCGAGGCAATGGCTGGCGTGAAAGACTAAGAGGGCCTCCGGCGGCCAGAGAGGGCTTCGCCCATGCCAGGGGCCGTACTGGGACTCCGTCCCAGACCCTGGCAGGGCGCTGCCCTGCACCCGCCAGGGGGATGATCCCCCTGGACCCTCAGTGGGCTACGCGGGAATTATCGTTTGGCTTGGGCAGAGCGGAGGGAGAAGCGCGGCAGGACGATAACGGCGAGCCCCGCCAGGATGAGGGCCATCCCGAGCAGACGCATCGGGCCGAAGGTCTCGCCCATGACCAGATAGGCGCTGACGGTGCCGAACACCGGAATCAGCAGCGAGAACGGGGCCACCATGCTGGCCGGGTAGGTCTTCAGGAGCTTGCCCCAGCCGCCGTAGCCGATGAAGGTGGCGAACACCGTCAGATACACCACCGACCCAACGCCCATCCAGTTCATGTGGGTCATGGCCTGCACGATCCGCTCCTGCCCCTCGAACACGTAGGACATGCCAAGCAGCGGCAGCGGCGGGATGATGGAGAGCCACGAGATGAGCGGCAGCATGTCCGCCTTGCCCGCGCCGCGCATGATGATGTTCCCGATGGCCCAGAAGAACGACGCCGCCATCACCAGCGAGAACCCCATCACGGAGACGCCGTCGCCTCCGGCCGTGAGCGAGAGGAACGTCAGCCCGGCCAGGGCCACGCAGGTTCCCATCATCTGCCGCGAGGTCGGGGTCTCGCCCAGCACTGCGGCAGCAAGCACCACGGTGAAGAACGCCTGGGATTGCAGCACAACCGAGGCCAGACCCGGCGGCATGCCCCAGGCCATGCCCAAAAACAACAGGCTGAACTGGCCCACGAACCAGGCCAGGCCCAGCGCAATCATGCGGCCCCAGGATATGTTCGGGCGCGGCAGGAAAAACACCGGCAGCGCGGCCAGCACGAAGCGCAAGGCAGCCAGCAGAAGCGGCGGGAACGAGTCCAGGCCGATGCGGATGACCACGAAGTTGCAGCCCCAGAGCGCCGCGACGACAAGCGCCAGAAGTATATGCTTTGACTTCACTGAAATTCCCTTTGCCTCCGGCGGGCAAAGAGGGCGATGCTGGGGCTTCGCCCCAGACCCCACCAGGGCTCCGCCCTGGACCCGCCAGGGGGATGATCCCCCTGGACCCTCGGTTAGCTTCGCGTAATAACCTGTTACGCTTCAAAAATCTTGTACTAAAGCCCAGAAGCGCGCAAAGCCGCGCTCCTGGGCTATTTTGATAATGAAATCGACGGATTCGACAAGGGCTGGTGGCCGGGGTTGTCACGGTCGGGTTCTGGCGGGCGGGCGACGAATCGTCTTCACATCGGTTCTAGCCCGCCCGCCAGGATCCGAACGGGACAGCCCCGGCCACCAGCCTTCACTCCAACTCAACTCCCCCGCGCACGACGCGAAGCGGAAAGCCGGGTGCAGGGGAGGCTTCTCCCCTGCCGGGTCCAGGGCAGAGCCCTGGCGGGTCTGGGCGGAGCCCAGCTCCTACCTACCGCCTCGCGGCCTCGTAAATCCGTTCCAGCTTCGCCGCCACGGCGTCCCAGTTCAACTCATCCCGCACCAGCCGCGCCGCGTTGGCCTGAATGGCTTCCCTCCGAGACGTATCTGTCAGCGCCTCCACGATGCGGTCCCCGAAGGCCGCCGCGTCGGTGACGGGCGCCACGTAGCCGCAGTCGTACTCGCGCAGATAGCGCTCGATCTCGCCTACGGCGTTGGACACGATGGGCACGCCCGAGGCCAGATAGTCCCCGAAGCGGATGGGGAAACGGGCCTTCTCGATGGGGTCGTCGTCCATGGGCAGAAGCAGCGCGTCGGACGCGGCCAGATAGGCGGGGACGTCCGAGGGCGGCTTCTCGCCAAGGCGCAGGATGCTGCCCCCCGCGCGCTCAAGATAGGGCTGCAAGCGACGCTCGAACTCGTCCGGGATGTGCATCTTGCCCAGGAAGGCCAGCTTCAGGTCCGGCACGGCGGCGCGGGCGCGCTCGAAGGCGTCAAGCAGCAGAAAAAGCGACTCGGTGTAGGTGTGGCCCATGGACAGCACAAGCGGGACGCCTGCGGGCAACCCCACGTGCGCGCGTGCCTCGTCGCGGGTGAGCGGCGAGCGAGTCATCGTCGGGCAGTTGGGGATGGCGTGAATGCGACTGTCCGGCACGCCAGCGGCCCGGAAGGAGTCCATGAGCATGGCGCTGGCCGCTGTGCACTGCTGTGCCATCAGGGGCATGTTGTCGTTGAACCAGCCGACCACGCGCTGATAGGGGCCGGGGTGCTGGTTGGCGAAGCCGCCCTTCCAGAGGTCGTCGTGGTCCAGCACCAGCTTGAGGCCGGGCCGCAGGTAGCGCGCGGCCAGGGTGGGCACGGCCATGGGGTGCAGCGGGAAGGCGAAGGTGTGCAGCACGTCGTAGCGCGAAAAGAGCGCGTAGGCCGTGTTGTAGAGCATGCGCAGGGTGTGCAGCGTGTGGAAGCCGCGCAGCTTGTACTTGGGCAACAGCACCGTGGTCAGGCCGCCGTCCACGCGCTTGGTGGTGGACAGGGTGTCCTCGCGGTTGGCGCATAGGAGCGTCACCGTGTGGCCGCGCCGGGTCAGGCCTTTGGCCAGATGGTAGCAGCGAAAATAGGTGCCGTAGTTCTCGACGTTGTGATTCAGAAAGAGGATGTGCATCAGAGATTGGTCCGTTTAAAGAGGCATTCCGGCAGGTTGCGAATGATGAACATGATGGGCCGCCAGATCGCCTTGGTATAGATGGCGTCCTTGCCGGAGCGCCAGGCGGCGTGGACGTCGCGAGCCACGCGCTCGGGCGTGGCCGTGAGGGCTGCGGGCAGGTCCAGATGGGCGGTCATCTTGGAGCGCACGAATCCGGGCGTGACCGTGAGCACGTTGACGCCGGAGGCGAACAGGCGATGGCGCAGGCCCGAGAGATAGGCCGTCAGCCCGGCCTTGGCCGCGCCGTAAGCGTAGTTGGACTTGCGCCCGCGCTCGCCCGCCACCGAGGACAGACCGATGATGAACCCCTCGCGCCGCTCTTCGAAGTCGCGGGCGATGACTTCCAGGACGCTGGCAGCGCCGGTGAGGTTCACGGCCAAAAGGCGCAGCGGGTCGGATGCTTCCAGCAGACCAAAGGCCAGCACTGCGCCGTCCGGCTTGTGGGGCAGAGACTGATAGAAGGCGGCGTGGGAAGCGGTGTCCGTGGCCTCGAAGGGGGCGACGTCCACCTCCACGCCGAAGTCGCGCCGAATCTCAGCGGCTCTGACTTCGAGGGACGCCGTGTCGCGCGAAGCCAGGATCAGGTTGGAGCCCTCGCGGGAGGCGAACTCACGCGCGATGCCCAGCCCGATGTCCGAGTTGGCTCCCAGCACCAGCACGCGCTCGGCCTTGGGGGCCTTTTTCGGCGCGCCGGACAGGGTATTTTTCAACAGGCGGAAGCCGAAGCGGAAGTAGTTGGACAGGATGCGCCGGTCGGCTCCGGCCTGGAGGAGCTTTCGCCCGATGTAGCTTGGCCGCAGGTGGAACTTCAGCAGCACGTCGCGCCGGAATTTCTCGATTTCCGGCATGGTGAGGGTCATCGTGCCTACGGTGGGGGCGTTGAAGTAGTCCTTGCCCAGCACCGATTCCTGGATCAGGCCACAGTTGACGGCCTCGGCGTGCAGCTCCGTGCCGGGATAGGGCACGGCGATGTGCAGCTCCAGAAAATCCGGGTCCAGCTCGAAGATGTGGCGGCGGGTGGCTTCCAGGTGCTCGCGGCCCTCCCAGGGCATGCCGATCAGGAAGAACCCGAAGGTGAGGAGCCCTGCCTCCCTGGCCCACTTGGCGGCCTGGATGTTCTCCTCTGCCGTGGTGCCCTTCTTGGAACGGGCCAGCGTCTCCGGGTGGCCGGACTCGTAGCCGAAGGCCACCAGCCAGCACCCGGCGGCCTTCATGGCCTTGAGGGTCTCCAGGGTCAGGGGCTTCACCTTGGAGTTGGCCACCCAGCGGACCTTGCCCGCCAGGTCCGAGTCCAGGATGGCCTGGCAGACCTTGAGGGTCCACTTCTGGTCGATGGTGAAGGTGTCGGACTTGAAGAAGAAGTCCCGGATGCCGTGCTTGTGGTAGCACTCGCGCATCTCTTCCAGGATGTTCTCGGGCGAGCGCAGGCGAAGCTTGGTGCCCGAAATGGTGGGCGTGACGCAGAAGACGCAGCGCGAGGGGCAGCCGCGCGAGGTGGCGATGGTGGCCTGGGGCTCGCCGGTGTCCGGGCGCACGTAGAGATGATTCTCCATGAGCGAGCGGTCCGGAAAGGGCAGGCTGTCCAGGTCCGTCTCCCAGGAGTCGAAGAAGGTGCGCTGCCACGTATCATTCTGCTTGTACAGAATTCCGCGTATTGCCGGAATTTCCTCGGGCGCGTCGAAGTGCGCGGCGGCCAGCTTGCCCACGATGAAGTCGCTCTCCAGGCCGATCAGGTAGTCCACGCTGGCGAGTTCCAGCTGATCCAGCAACCCCTGCTCCGGATTGAAGAAGATGGCTCCCTTGAGCATGACCATCAGGTTCGGGCGGCGCTTCTTGAGGTCCGCCACCAGCGTCAGGTCCCGGAAGATGGTGGCGTTGGTGATGGACATGAAGATGGCGTCCGGGGCGAAGCGGTCGAAGTCGGCCAGGAGGTCGTCGAGGGAGCGCAGGCTGGTCTGGTAGTCGCGCAGGAAGACCTCGAAGCCGTGGGCCTTGAGGGTGGCCGCGCCGTAGCCCAGGTCGTTGGGGGCGCGCATGGTGGTGGCCGTGGAGTTCTCCACGTTGCCCTGGGACCGGTCCTCGCCGCGCTGGTAGAATCTGCCGGGCGGGTAGAAGAGCATCACCCGCCGGGGTGCTTGTGTAGTGTGCATGCGCCGGGGAAGTTGGCCGGATTGGGGGGCAGAGTCAAGGGGTTCGTGGGGGGAAGGGGTGTGTCGGCGGGCGTGATATTATTTTCATCTTTTTTCCCACATAGCGCCATGTGGGGTGAAATCATTTTCCTCCTGAATACAATGCACGGTCATCAGCCCACCGGCTGGGCGAAAAACACCGAAGGAGGAAACCTTCATTATGATGACGCCGGAATTGACACACGCGAGCGAACAGGGAGCCCAGAGTACACTGGGCGGCATGGCTGCCCAGGACCCGTATTCGGATGATCTGGACGTGGAGCATCTGGAGTTTGCGCCATTCAACACCGTGCTCGGGCAGCTCATGTCCCACCCCTTGGGCCTGTCCGCTCTTCACGGCCACGACACGTCTCCCGACTGGGATCAGCTCCTGGACTGCGGGTGCGAACCGCGTGATCCAAACGAGCGCATGCGTTGGAAAAACACCAAAGCCGCTTACGACGCGATCAAGCCCTTCCTGAAAGAACGTGAAGAGCACCTTAAACGCTACAAAAGGCAGCGAAGCTATCATGCTTCGCTTGCGGCCCTGAAACAGAACGACCTGCTTTTCGAGCGCACCATGCTCGTCATGGAGCACTACCTCGGCAAACTCCCCCAGGTGATCAAGATCATGGTCATGCCCGTCCTGGCGAGGGATTTCAGGCAATTCGTATGGTTGTACGAGCACCTGCGCGAGGCTGCTGTCGTGGTGGAGAATCACGCGCACCACAAGCGGCGCAAGGAAAAGCGCAAACAAGAGGGCGGCGCTGGAATGCACGCACCGGGAACCGGGAGGACTGCGGCGGACGTTTCGGCGCGCGATGCGGAACGCCGCGCCCTGGTCGCGCGGGTGAAGGCCGGAGGGGCCAAAGAGGGCGACCTGCTCAGGTATCTGGAACTGGTAGGCGCGGGCGAATAGCCTAGCAAGTAGAATCGCGCCAGCGGCGTCAATAATCCTGACGCCGTTGGCGACATACATTCAAACTATTAAGAACAAGGGAGAAGAACCCATGGGCTACAAAGCGATCGCCCTCGATTACATGATGGATAATGGCATGGCGGATGCGTCGCCGAAGACGGCGCTGGCGGTGTATTCGCCGGAGGAGGCGAAAAAACAAGGTGATTTTCTTCAGCCGCTATCGGCTCAAGCAGAGGCAATGGGATGACTTCTTTTGAGAGGGAGTCCCGAGGCAACGCCGGAAGCGCTACGCCCGAAAGCCAAGCGCCCGAGAACCGTAACACAGCTCAAGCAAACTCTAATCCCAGCATTACATCCTATAATGGGGTGATGGTTGACGTCAGGGATAATGGAGGTCGCCATTATGAACAAAATGGCAAAATTTTCTATAAGAAAGGCGAAACGTTTTACGGCGCCGAAAAAATACCCGGAGGCAACTACTCTGTTGCGGAAGTGCCAGAATCAGAAGCAAAAGGCATCATCGCCAAGGAAATCATGGACAATGGCAAGAGCCTTTACGCTAGAAACAGAATCTATTATCTGCACGACGGCACCGCATATGACATCGGGCAGAAGGCCGACGGCTCCACCGAAGCCTATGCAGTGTCGCCACATGAGGACGCGGACATCTACACCGTCGCTCACTCAAAAGGACGATCCATGCCCACTGCCGAGGATCCGCTGATTGACCCAGTAGAGGTAGCAACCGCAGGTCTGATTGGTGGAGTTTCTGCTGCCGCAAGAACAGGAGGAACATTGATGGCACGCATAGGGGCTGGGGCTAAGTCCGCAGGCAGGGACATGGCCCAGGAAGCAGCCACACAAGTTTTTCAAAACACTCTAAAGCGATGGTAACATTTTAATACAGCACCAATGCCAGCCAGCAAAGCGCTGGCTGGCACCAATATTTCTTGTGCGTTTTGTTTATTTTACAAATGCATACATAGGATTCACGAACACAAAGGACAATGCCTTGGACCAGAACAAGCGCGACAGCCTGATAAAGACACTCATCAACATTGCATACATAGTTGCATTCTCAATCATAATAAACCTGCTAAAGGAGTGCACAAAATAATACCTCAACCAACTACAAGTTTCACGCCCCACGCCATTACAATTCAACATGGCTGCACTTCTCATATGGTCAACACGGCATAAAATTCAACAACAACGCACAAACAGGCAATCTACCAGAAATCATTCCCCACGCAACTGCCACACCAACCCCTCGCCAGGGCGGCGAAATCGCCTTCTCGAATCTTGTTCGCCAAGCGCATGGAGATACCAACCTCCGCCATGTGCTGCCGCCAGGCACTGAGAATGTGGTCTCATCTGCTTTGACTTGTGACACTTGAAACCAAGTGGGCAAACCCTCTGGCCGTGCGCTCAACCGCACCCAATCATCATGAGTGTTTTCACTTCATGCAGTTGGAAAAATACGGCACGATTGTATGCGCCATGAGCGAACACCAAAAAACCAGAACTACTAAAAAATAAAACACTGCCATTGTGACGGTCTTATTATAGCGCATATTATCTTCCGAACATCTCGCATAAGTTTATTGAGTCCGCTATTTGCTCAAAATAATGATCCAAAGCATACCACACAACAAACATCAAAGAAGAAACCATATTCATCCGGACTGTCCAGGCCGGGGGAGGCGAATCACCGGAGGTGTCATGCAGCCGCAGGTCCGACGTTATCGTCCCTCGGCCTGCCAGTTCTCCTGGCGATAGCGCCTCCCGCATGGCTGAGGGCTCTCTGTCCTTGGGCAGCTGGAACGGCCTGGGCTTGAACATCAGCAGAAGGAAGAGAAGCGGAATAAGCGCGAGGGACACAAGCCAGACCATCGCCCAGAATTCATTCGCTATGCCGCTGACCACATGGCCCTCTCTTTGATTCCCGGTGACAATCGCCTTCCCGAAGAGACTACGCCAAGCACGTACACAAATCAACGCTGCGCCAGCCCCACACCCATCTGTAACCATCCCCCCCCGTACCCCTCTTGCCTACAGGTGGCCGCGAGGCCTGCCGAATCAGCGAAACGCGCGAGGTCTCATGCCCCCGTTCTGAAAAAACCGCTACATGATGGATAACGGCATGGCGGATGCGTCGCCGAAGACGGCGCTGGCGGTGTATTCGCCGGAGGAGGCGAAAAAACAAGGTGATTTTCTTCAGCCGCTATCGGCTCAAGCA
>WSYE01000025.1 GCA_009773665.1 Desulfovibrionaceae bacterium
GTCAGGTTCGTCGTAATGATCACCGAGGTCTGCTCGTAGAGCTTAGAGATCAGGTGGAACAGGAGTTGGGCGCTGTTCTTCGAGAACGGCAGGTAGCCAAGTTCGTCCAGGACCACGATATCGAGCCGGGACAGGCGTGCGGCCAGATTTCCTCCATGCCCGGCAAGTTTCTCCTGCTCAAGGATGTTTGACAGGTCGACCAGGTTGTAGAAGCGCGCCCTGGCACCGTTTCTTACGGCCCTGGAGGCGACGGCGATTGCCAGGTGAGATTTGCCCGTCCCGGTGCCGCCGATAAATATGAGGTTCTTTCTTGCGGCGAGGAAACTGCCCTCGTAGAGCGCACGGATTGTCGCCTCGTTCACCTGCGAAGAGATGAAGTCGAAGTTGTCCAGGTCCTTGGCCAAGGGAAACTTCGCTTGCCCGAGTTGGTAGCGGATCGCTCTAAACCTTCGTTCTGCCGACTCGGCCTGCAAAAGCTCCAAAAGCATCTGCTCTGGGAGCTTCTGCCCTGCTGGCAACGCCGTCATCTCTTCAAAGGCCGAGAGCATACCCGCGAGTTTGAGCTCGGCCAGATGTTCCAGAATTCTGCTATGCAGCATGTTTTGCCTCACCGAGAAGCGCATCATACCGGCTGCAGTCGGCTACCGGATCCTCTTTGAGGTGTAGCCGGGACGGCAGGCTCACCGGGGCCTCCGGTTCCTCCTCTTGCCCCTGGCTCAGAAGGCTCAGCACCACGTCTTTGCTCATCGTCTTCATGGCCAGGGCGCTCTCGCAGGCGGCAGCCACGGCAAAGAGTCCGTAGACGGGGATGGCGCACAAGATGCCCACGAATTGGCGGTCCCAGTCGGGAAAACGCTCCAGGGCCGCTCTGGCCCGGAGTAACGCCTCCGGTAGAGCCCAGTCCCTGAAAGGCGCGCCGTTTCTGAGAGCACCGGGCTTGCGTTCAAGCAGGGGCAGGTAGTGCCAGGGGTCAAAGACCGTTTTATCGCGGCCAAACTGCCGGACATGCTCCGCCAGGACGCTCCCGTCCTCGACGATGACAAGCCTGTCGGCATAGGCGCGTACCTGGACCGTACGCCTGACTGCGCTCACGGGCACGCTGTAGCGGTTGCGGTCAAAGGTGACGAGAGCCGTGGTGGACACCCTGGCTGGATTTTCGGCGTAGCCGTCAAAGGGCCTGGGCACAGGCATCAGGTCCGGCCGCTCTTCCTCGAATGCCTCCCAGACCGTCTTCTCGGGCATCGTCGGATGCTTGCTTGATTTGGCCTGGACGATGCTCTGACTTCGCAAATGCTCGTTAAGCTCGGCGAGATCCTTCATGCGAAGGCGCGGGACGAAGAACTGCCCCCTGGTCAGGCCTACCTGCCGTTCCACCTGGCCTTTCTCCCAGCCAGCCGAAGGCGTGCAGGCGACAGGCTCGAAAAGGTAGTGGGAACTCATCTGAGTGAACCGCTTATTGAAGTTCCGGTCCTTTCCTTTGAGGATCGTCTGCACGGCCGTCTTCATGTTGTCGTAGATTCCACGTGTGCAGGCCCCGCCGAAGAAAGCGAACGCCCGGATGTGGGCATCAAAGACCATCTCCTGGGTCTCGCGGGGGTAAGCGAGCACCATGCTCATCCGGCTGTAGCATAGCCTGATGTGGGCGACCTTGACCGTCATCGGCACGCCGCCAAGCTCAACGTCCTCGTGGCTCCAGTCAAACTGGAACGCCTCGCCTGGGTCAAAGACAAGTGGCACGAACGCCTGCGTCGTGAGAACCTGCTCCTTCCTGTGCCAGGCCCGAACGAAGCGTTGCACGCTGTCATAGGAGCCCCCGTAGCCCTCCCGTTGAATCTCATCGAAAAGCTTCTTGGCCGTCCGCCGACGTTTCCTGGGCAGAGCATTGTCCTCTTTCAGCCAACGCTCCAAAGACTCCACGAACGCCCCGAGTGCCGGTCGGGGCTGGGCCTTGCGCTCATAGGTGATCTCGGTCAGGTCGTCCCGCAGGATCTTCCTCACCGTGTTCTTCGACAGCCGAAGATCTCGAGCGATCTGTTTGATTGGCTTCCGGTCGCGGAGCGCCATCATCCGCACCTTCTTGATCGTTTCCACCGTGAGCATCTCCTGTTCTTCCCTCCTGCCTTCGCGTTCAAAAGCAGGATAGGAGTTCGCAGACGGGGGTCAAAATTCGGCGCGGTTTTCCTCAAGAGGGGGTCAATATTGCACGCTGTTCAACATGCAGATCGCGAATCTCGGCCTCGCCATCCTTCTTCACGGCAGCGGCTTTGCCGGAGAATGCCGACTCCATGCCGTCCTTTGCCTGGCGCTTCCAGGACGCGATCATCGTGGGATGCACGTCGTACTTGCTCGCCAGTTCAGATAAGGTCAATTCGCCGATTAAGGCCTCCAGGTGCCACCTTGGCCTTGAACTCCGCAGAATACTTCCTTCGCTTGGACATCGTAGACCGTTCTCCTCGCTTGGGGACTCCAGCTTAACGAACTGTCCAATTATCCGCATCCACCTCAGGGTACCTTGAGGGCAAGGTCACAGGGAATGGTCAACTCCAGCAGCCTCCTGTAAAGATTTCCAGAAAGCTCAAGTCGGAATTTTTTACGGAACCCCTCTTTGGTTAGGTGAATGTCTCATTAAGTGCAAGATATGTTTATGTTTCTTGTGTTGGCACGCTGCGTGCTTGTGACGAGGAAACAAAAGGGGGATTCCCATGAAAAACATGAGATTGGTTCTTGCCTTGGTCGCGGTTTTGAGTTTCGGGTTTGTTTTCCAAGCGAGCGCGTTTCCGACTCTGAATGAAGGTAAGAATCGCGTGATTTTTACCGGGTTTGAGTCTGGCTTTGATGATTCTTGGAACGTTGTGAATGGTACCGTGTTCGCAGGTGTCTTGAAAGTTAAGGAAATCTATAATGCCGCTGGCACGCAAACTTGGGAGTCTGACAGCACGACCGGCTATGTGTCTGGACTGTTCATGGCTCAGATTGTAAACATTGCCCCTGGTCTGTATACTCTGGCTGCTTTCGATCCCACTGCATACTCCAGCAGCATCTGGGATGAGGTCCCTGATGTTTTTGAAACCGTGTTTGGCGCGAACACCTCCCAGGAAGTTGTGAAGCTGTTCTACACCGCTGCCAACCCTGGAATCACTGCTAACGAAAATGGCAGCTACCTGAGCACCATCGCTGCCGGCACACTGTGGAGCACCTTCGGAACTACCGGTGCTTCTTCCGAGTACATGTACACCCAGATCACCGGTAATCCTTTCACCAACCCTGATGACATTTTCGGCAACTTCAACTTCAACCTTTCCGGAATCCAGCAGGGCATGGCTTCCTGGGGCGGCTGGGAAGGCACCCAGATGATCGCCTCCATCGGCCTGACCCGTATCGTGACCTCTGATGGTAACTGGCAGGTCGACCTTGGTGACCGCGGCATCATCTACGCCACTCCTGAGCCCGCCACCATGGTGATCATGGGCGCCGGTCTCCTGGGCCTCTTCGGTCTGCGCCGCCGCCAGAAGAACAACTAAGTCTCTCGAGCGATAAGCTGGAAGGCGGGGGAGATTGACTCCCCCGCCTTTTCTTGTTCTGCATATACGGGAGCTCTTATGCGAATACTCTGCATTCCCTATTCCCACACGTTCTCGCACCTGGCCCGGCCTTTGGCCGTGGGCATGGAGCTCCTTCGCCGAGGACACGAGGTGGTCTTCGCGGGCAGCAGCGGCAAACTGAAGCATGCGGAGAACGCTGGCTTCGCCGTTCACCCGCTGTTCGAGGTGAACCCGCAGGTGCTCTATGGGAATATTCGGGCGGGCAAGCTCCGGTTCGTCTCCGATGCCGACCTCGAACACATGGTCGAGTCTGATGTTGAGTTGATACGGAGCGTAAGGCCCGATCTGGTTCTTACCGACGGGCGTTTCTCGGCTCAGATTTCGGCACAGCTCCTGGGTGTCCGGCATGCAGCGATCGTGAACGTCTCATCCACGGCTTACAGAGCACAGCCGTACATACCCATGTTCGACCGCTTCCCGAAGGCAATCGCGCCCGATGCTTCGACGCTTCGGGGTTGGCTCGACGTGCTGAATCTGCATCTTGAGATGACGGTCTTCGACTCTGTGATGTCTTCATTCTCTCGATGGACACGCAAGCATGCCCTGGCTCACAAAGTCACGGCAACCAACTGTCTTGCCGGGGTCGATCTGACACTGATGGCGGACATTCCCGACTACTTTCCCACCCGGAATCTGCCCCCGGACCACCACTATGTCGGTCCTATCACCTGGAGCCTGAAAGCGCCTGAACCGGTGGGATGGCTTTCCGCCAGCCACGGGACGCCATGCCTCTACGTGACCATGGGGACGACTGGGATTCCCGAGTTTTTCCCTCTTTTGGTGGAGCTGTTGCACCGTGAAGGTGTGAGCGCTGTGATCAGCACTGGCGGGCAGGTGGATGGTTTGGTGTCGCCTGACCCTTCAATCTGGATCGGTGATTTTGTTGACGGAGATCTCGTGCTGCCAAAGTGCGACGCCGTGGTGTGCCATGGGGGGAACGGGACGATCTACCAGGCTCTTCAGCATGGGAAGCCGCTGGTGGGGATGCCTTCCATACCCGATCAGGCCTTCAATATGCGCCGTGTCGAGGCCTTGAACGTCGGTCGGACCCTGGGGTGGAAAGAGTTCCAGCAGCGACCGAACCGTATCATTGAGGAAATCAGGAAGGTCCTGGACTCGCCGGGTTACGGTTCGGCTGCCGCAGGCATGCAGGCCAAGCTGGCACGCTATAACGCGCCGGTCATGAGTGCGGATTTGATTGAGGGCCTGATGACGCAGTAGGCGGCAGCTGCGCCTATGGTTGGAACTGCGCGTTGCGCCTCGGCGTCCAATATTCGATGGGTTTGGCGTGTCCGGCCCTGAAGAGAAGCAGGGGCCAGCAGTTCTCCCCCAGTGCCGGGAAGAGGTTCCGGAATTGCGGCCAGATACCTTCGAGCAGAGCCTGGTGCGCCGTTGAAAATACCTGCGGCCCCTCCAGGTGCCAGCGAAGCCAGAAAAGCGTAATGGCAGTCATGGGTTGGAAAGCCAGGCCGTGCCGCGTGGCCGTCAGCCATACCCGCTCCAGCGCCATCCCGCCCTTCAGAAAATCCTCACGGGAGGGGGACTCCACGCAGACAAGCCCCGCCAATGGGCTTTTCTCCATGCTCTGCTGCGAATGGAGTGCTACCAGCTTGCCGACCCCAAGTCGGTTGGCGGTTTGCATGGCTGCCCAGGGCCGAGTCAGGCGCAAAAATACTTCTCCCGCCGCACCGGCATAGAGGTTCTTCAGAGGAAGACCGTCATCACAGCCTGCCCCATCCGGCGGGGCGAAACGGGTCATCCTGATGAAGTGCTCGTGCAGGTCGCGCCGCTCCACGCGGATACGGTCGGCCTTGTAGAGGAGTTTCCCCAAGGCTTTCAGGCCATCTCGATCATTGACCAGGAACAACTTGGCAGGTCCGGCTGAGGCGGTCATTTCATTTTGACTGAACTGTTCCACTTCGCGACGCGTGTACATGCGGCGGTTGGTTGTGCGTATCCACACAGCATCAGCCAGAGGGTTCGGCATGAGGCTTTTGGGTTCGACCACGATGTCGGCCATAACGTCCTGATTGGAAGGCTCGGGCATTATGCTGACCGTGGCGGCACATCCGATCTCCGGCGCGGCGCAGACGACGTTTTGCGCAGCCGCTCCGCAGGCGATCACCGAGGCCAGTTGGGAGACGTTGAAGAAGCTTTGGTCTTCGCGCGGCTCCAGCAAAATCCGAAGTTTTGCGTCTTCGATCTGAAATCGCCAGGGTTGGCAATTGTCGCCTGAGGGAGCTTGCTGGGCGGCCTGGGCCAGCCACGTCAGATGATCAATGCCGACTTTTGCATCAGCGTTGCATGGCTCAGGGGCAGGGTGCTTGTGGCGAAGCGCGGCGCCTTCATTGCCAAGGAGGATGTTGCGCACATACCAGAGCTTTGCGCGCTGCATGAGTGATGCGTTCCCCTTGCGAAGTCTCGCCCTGCATGATTTTCCGCTCAAGGGGTCCACCTGAAAGGACCAGGGAGTAGCCTTCAGTCCGGGGCGACCAGTGATGATCCGTACGGCTTCGGTGGCGGCCAGGGCGGCGCAGAGCTGGCAGGCTATGTTCAGGGACGGGCCGCGTCCGTGGTCGAGGCTAATGCGCGATTTGTCCATCTGGCTCAGGTGCAGGCCTCGCGGAGCCAGGCCGACTCCAAATCGAAGCAGGCGCTCACGTCGGGAAAGATCGTCGGAAATTGCGAAGTAGTCGTCGAAGGACATGGATTCAGGCGTGAAAACCAGCACGGAAGAGGTAAAGCCCAGCGGCGCGGCAGTCACCACCGGGACGCCCATTTCGCAGGCTCGGTTGAACAGTGCGCGCCTGATGTCGAATGCAAAAAAATCCAGGCCATCGACCACGACATCAAGGCCGCTCAAAAAGTCATCCAGGTTTTGTGCTGTTAATCCTTCAGGAAAAGGGCGAATATCCAGGTGAGGATTGATCTGTCTGGCTTCTTCTACCATCGAATCGAGTTTGGCTTGCCCGAGGTGGCGTACCGTTGCTCCATACTGGCGGTTGAAGTTGGCCAGTTCGAACGTGTCAGGGTCCGCCAGGTGGAAGCCTCCAACGCCGAGCCGCGCCAGAGTGATGCAATGCATGCCTCCGACTCCTCCGAGGCCTGGGATGCCGACCTTGGCCCGCGCGAGCATATCCTGCTCCCCTGGGGTGATTATCCCCAGGTTGCGGGAGAACGCCACGTCCGAAAAATGCCTTGCCGCGCTTGTCGACGGTACAGAATCATCCATGCTGCGCGCCATTGATCAGAAATGGACGCTGCCCAGCAAACAGCGCTCTGTGGTAGAGCGACTCCAAAGCCGTTCGTTGCGAAGTCGGAAGAGACTCCAGCAAAGCCGGATTTGCTGTCAGGAGGCTGCGGGCGATTTCAGACTCAAGAGGCATGTTTTTCTCCGCGTTTTCGAGCTGGATGTCTTCGTCGATCACGTGCGAGTTCATCTTGACGAAGAATGAGTGTAGATCTGTTTCAAAGTCGGTACTTCCATATGCTTCGTAAAGCGACGGCTCGATCTTGTGCATGTTTACACGAAGCGCAACTGCTGGAGCGTTCACCTTGTCATAGTGCCGTTCTTCCCCAAATGGCTCAAACAGAAAAATAGACTCATAGAATCGGACATGTTTTGGATTGACCATTATGCAAAGGTCGTCAGCATGCGTAGACATTGCGTATCTGAAGATTGCTTTAGCAAGGAATACAATAAGATTCTGCATGCGGCGCTGCGGAAGTGTCGCCAGGGAACCAAGCTCAACCACTTTGCGGCCGGAATCTCGCAGCGTGTCTAGCTCGGGTTTGTAGAGGTCGTCCATGGGCAGGCCGAAGCGTTTCGTATCGGGGATGTAGCTCATGGTCGACAGAACAGTGAGATATGATTTGAAGACGAAGACGCAGCTTTTAGGCAGAAGGTGGTGCAGTCCAAAGCTGATGCCGAGGGGCGAAGGCGCACTCAGGTAGCCGGAAGCGAGGTAGACATCGTGAAGCACAGTGAATGCTTGCATATATTCGTCGAGCGTTTCGGCTATTTTAATGCTCGGTCGGTCCAGGGCTTCGAGATTTGCATCAAGCAAGGCGGAACGGCGTATGCGGATGGTTCGCCGACGTTCAACCCCACCGGAGAGCCCACTTGGTGGAGGGGGAGGTGGGGATGGATTTGACATCATGATTTGTTGCATTCCGTACACCTGGGTTGTGGTAAAATTATACCACAAGCCAAAATCATGCCAGTTTACTTCATGCGGTCAGTACTCGTCCTTGTTCGCTCCGGTCAGGTTGTACTTCTTGTAGAATTCGTACAGGCGCGCCCTGGACAGGTTGGCCACCTTCATGGCTTTTCCGATGTCCCCCCGGCTGGACCGCTGAAGCTCTCTAAAATACTGGCGCTCCATGGATTCCAGAAGCTCATTGCGGTACGCCTTGTAGTTGGGCAGGGGGCGACCGGACCATTCTCGGGCAGGCTCCTGGAGGAGATCAATTCGTGGGGGAGGTGTTCCCTCATGTCCCATTGATCTCTTGGCTGCTTTGACACGGACATAGAACGGGAGCTGTTCCGGGTAGATAATTGGCTGATTGTGCGACACAGCCACTACGGAGTCGAGCACGTTCTCTAATTCGCGGACGTTGCCGGGCCAGTCGTGTCTGCGCAGAATTTCCAGGAATTCCTTGGAGAAACTCTTCATAGGGACCCGGTTTTTCTCACAGGCTTTCAGCAGTAACTGGTTGGCCAGACCGACCAGGTCTTCGCGCCGTTCGCGCAGTGGCGGCAGGTTCAGCTTGAGAGACTGGATGCGATAGAGCAGATCGGCGCGGAAGAGGCCTTCCTTGACCATCTGGGACAGATCCTTATTGGTGGCCGCAACCAGCCTGAAGTCGCTTTCAACCTCGCTTTTGGCACCCACGGGGCGGAAACGGCGCTCCTGCAGCACGCGCAGGAAGTTCTTTTGCAGGTCCAGGGGAAGTTCGGAAACCTCGTCCAGAAAGAGCGTGCCTTTGTGGGCGCGCATGACCAGGCCTTCGCTTTTGGAGTCCGCCCCGGTGAAGGCGCCTTTGGAGTACCCGAACAGGATGGATTCCACGAGGGTCGCGGGAAGCGAGGCACAGTCCACCACGATGAGATTTTCGTTGCGGCGTTCGCTCAAGCCGTGGATGGCTCGGGCAAAGAGTTCCTTGCCTGTGCCGGTGTCTCCATGGATCAAGACGGAGACATCACTCTTGCTGGCTTTCGCTACTGTTTTCAAGCACTTGCGCAGTTCTGAGCAGGAGCCGAATATGTGGAAGCGTTCCCCGACGTCGGCCCAGGAGAGTTCCTCCTCGAAAAGCACCCCGTCGAGCCTGGTCAGCAGGGCCTGGAGATGCTCAATGGCGTTGTCGCGCTGGATATAGTCCAGCGCACCTTCCCGGAGAACGAATTCCAGCTCTGTGATGTCCGGTTTGTCAACAACGACAAGGACTTTCGGAGGAGTGTGCATCCCGGTGATGCGGGGGTACAGCTTGGACAGTGGTATGTTGCCCGTCTTGTTGAGCACGAGCAGGTCTGTTTTCAGGCTGTGGTTGTCGTCGATGATCTCGTTGAAATTCGTGATCCGTGTAATTGAATGCGGCAAACCACGGGAGATGTCGAGTATGTCGTGAAAAAGATCGGGGCTTTTTTCGAATACAACGACATTTGCCATCGGTAAAACCTCTTCGAACCACGAGATAGTACATGGTCTGAAAGATGCTATATATTGAATGTCCCTGAGGCTTGCTTAGAGCGCTGTTCTAATCAAATCTGAATTTACGTGGGCATTGGGGTTCGGTCAATGCAAGAAACACGAAAAGAGGGGTGGAAGTCTGAAAAAACGAGACGGCTCAAAATTCGAACTGGCGGCTGAGCGTCGTGCGCAGAGATTCGGGGATTTTGAGGAATGCCGCTCCGATCTCCGTGACGGCATTGAGGGTGACGTGAACCGGGCGGCATAGGATCTGAACGATCTGTTCCGGTGTAGGGATGCAGAAGATGATCAGGAATGGCGTCTGCTTGTTTATGTTTTCGAGAACGCGAGTGCTCTTTTCTTCCATCCTGATTCCAAGTCCACCATTCGAGATGTTGAAAATATGCACCGGCTTGTATTGCGTTTCATTTGTTGTGAGCTTGAGTTCAATCACTGCGGGTATCGAGATGTCCTTGCGTATGTATTTCCGAAAATCTCTGTCATTATTCTGGTTGTGTTCATTGTCAATGTTTGCAAAATAAGACTCGATTATCGAGTTCAATAAGGCGTTTTGAGCTTTTTTGGTTTGTTGTGATTGCTGTCTGAGCCGGAGAGCAAGTTGTGTGGACAGATCGAAACAGATCGTGATCTTGTCGGATTTTGACTTGGACGTGTGATTTGGAACCATGGAATTTTGTATTAGAAGTTCTTCTCTAAGCATGAATGTTTGTTATCAAGAAGCATGCCATGGCTGAAATGGATGGTTTTGCCAGGAAATGCGCCTTCCCAGGTCTTAACCTCCCTGTGAAGGAGCAAATTCCCGAGCAAGCTGTAAGAAGTTACAACAGCATGTCGGATTCCTTTCCATTGGTTCTATCGTAACGAATGACGCTGGCTATCGTGCTTGGGGGGGGAAGCAGAACGCGCCGACAATGTGCAGGATGTCACGGTCGGGATGCGCTTCTGGCTTGGGGGCGATATGCCACTCCCACCGCTCCTGGGGGATACCCAGGTTCGCGGCGTACAGGGGGGAGCTGGTCTGGGCGATTCCCTGGCTGAGGCTGATCCAAAAGAGGTCGGTGATGAGGACGCTTGGGCAGGTGAAAGACCGGAGCCAGGCGATGTGCCCGTCGATCATGTTTGAGGCGAACGCCTCGAGTTCGCAGTCAGTGTAAAGGCCCGTGGTCCACAGGTGCTCCATGGGGATGAGGGGGAGTTGGGCCAGGGTGTTTGCGGAAATGACGAAGTCGGCGTGTTTCAGTTCAGGGAGTTCCTTGGAGAGCGCTTCAAGATCAACCCGTCCCATGGATTCAAGCGACAGGCGGTCTCCACCATTCAGGGCTCCAGCAACGGCGGGCAGGGTGCCGGTCAGGTCGTTCAGACACAGGCGGACGTTTCCGAGCTTTTCGGCAAGCAGAACGACTTCGCGCGGATGCACGAGATCCACCAGCAGCACCCTCTTGAATGTTGCTGACAATTCTTCCAGGGGTATGTCCAGGCACGCGCCGGAACCGGCAACAACCGCCAAGTCGTTTCCGTGACACTGCTGAATGGTGTTGCGGATGAAGGTTCTGGATTTCTCCAGGTGAGGCAGCCACGTCTGGACGTTTCTCAACCAGCACGCTTTCTGCCTGAGTTGTTCCCGGACATATCCGAGTCTGCGCGCGAGTGGCGCGGCTTTCGCCGATCGAGCCCACAACCATTCCTGAATCATTGTGTGCCTTCAGTTCCAGAATTGCAAAATACAGTGGAATCCCTAGCAATACTTTTATGGCTTCGTCCAGTGTAGACAATGAGGCGAGATGGGAAATCTGGAAGTATCAGAGGAGGAAAACAAGAAAACCCGGAGGCGGATTACCTCCGGGTTTGTAAGTAAAGCCGACGTTTTGTCGATGAGCTTTACAGTCCGATTCTTTTCGTCCTGCGCTTCAGGAGGAACGCGCCAAGCCCTCCGGCAGCCATGAGGAGTATTGTTCCAGGCTCGGGGGTCGGTACGGAGGACGTGCCGTAGAGCACGTCGTTGGCGCAACTGAGCGCGAAGGCGTAGGTGAAGCTTTCCCCTGAGTACTGGTCAAGGTTCCAGCCGCCGCCGGAGAGGCCGGAGAGGTCCCAGGTTACGGACAGAGTTTGTCCAAGATGATTGACGGGGTTAAGGATGGAGTTCGCGTAAGTGCTCCATGAGGTCATCGACACCTGGCCGATCGTAGGACTGCCGACGATTGAGGCGTATTTCAGGGACTCGGCATTGGCTGCGACGGGATGGTCCTTGCGGGGGGACCCGACGCTGCTTGTCGATTCGACGTAGTCGGAAAACTTTTTGGTCGAGGAGTTGAATTCATAGGCTGCTGCGGTTCCATACCCCCATCCTTCGTCCTTGGAGTAGAGGGTGTATGCGCCGTTGGTTTCCTTGTGGAGGACAAAGTCAAATGCATCGATGGCGGTTGTGGCGGAATCGAAGTCGAAAAACCAATCCTTGGTCGTGACGGAATTCCATAAGTTCTGGTTGTATCCGGCCACGCCAACCTGGTTGTTCCGGTAGTTCAATGTAATGGAGGTGAGGGTGTGGCCGGTGAAATTGAACGAACCACCCAGCAGGTCGGGGATGCCATAGGTATCGGTATTGGACGGGTTGGCTTTATTCTCGAGTCCAGCCCAAACGTTACTCGGGTCCGTGAATGAGAACGCCTGAGCGTTGGTGTTGCCGCTGACAATACAGATGGTGATGCAAAGCGTAATGAGTGATTGTTTTAAGTTCATGACTCACCTCCAATTTGTTTGAACCCTAGCAAAAAATGATCCATGCCGTATTATGTTGAAATTATGGGTATTGTTGTTGATGTGCGTGAGTAGGTTGTGCACGTAGTCTCGTTTTGTCGGATAGACTTACAGTCTGGAAAAACAGGATGTGTGTCGTCCGCAAGTCGTCAAGACGTGCGCTTTGCCGAATAATCCTGCAAGGGATGTGGCTAGAATCAATCTTGCAAGCCCTTACCAGGGAGGCCATGCATGTCGCAATTTCGGAATCTTGTTTTCAAGGGCGGCGGCGTCAAGGGCATCGCCTACATCGGCGCGATCTCGGCGCTGGAGGACCTCGGTGTTCTTCATGACATCAGGCGCGTGTGTGGCACGTCCTCCGGAGCAATAATGGCCGCGCATCTGGCGTTGGGAGGAAAGGCGGCGCAGCTGGGCGAGATGATGACCAGCCGATTCCTGGGGGGGCTTTTGGACGGTTCCGTCTGGCCCGTCCGAGACTTTACACGCCTTATCAAGGAATTCGGATGGTTTCACGGCAGACGTTTGGCCATGTGGCTTCGGCGGCACGTGCACGATCTGGCTGGCGATGCCGACCTGACCTTCGCCACTCTTGCCGCTCTGGCTGCAACGTCGCCGAAACGCTTCAAGGACCTCACGGTGGTCGCCACCAACGTGACGCACCAATGTCCTTACATATTCAACGTCCAAAACACCCCTGACGTGCGCATCTGGGAGGCCCTGCGAGCCTCCATGAGCATCCCCTTCCTGTTCAGCGCGGCCAGGCTCAAAACCGGGGAACTCTGCGTGGACGGGGGTCTGACCTGGAATTATCCGCTGAATTATTACGACGACCGGATCTGGCTTTCGCGCTTGGATGACGAAAGCCTCTTCTCGCTCTTGCAGCATCCGTCCGAGCGCAACGCGCAACGCTTCTACAACAAGGAGACGCTTGGCCTGATGGTGGAGACGCGCTCGGTGGTGCGGCCTCAGGGAGGGCCATCCGTCGAAGCGGACCGTGAGAAGGAGTCCTTCCCAAGCTATCTGCGGTCCATGATCGGCCTGATGACCGACGTCACCGCCAGCAACTTTCTGAACCTGCCGGACTGGCAGCGCACCATCTTCATTGAGGCAAACGGCGTGCGCGCCACGGATTTCAATATTTCCGATTCAGGCATTCGCACACTCTTCGAAACGGGAACGATCTCGGCCCACGCGTACATGGAGTGGTTTCTCGCCCCGGAGAACCAACCGCTCAACAGGGTCGGCTCAGGCCCTGTCCCCCATTGACTGCACGGCATGCAAATCCCGGCGCTTGCAGTTGAAGCGGGAAGGCGGCTCTCTGGCCGGTCCGTGAGTCGGATGGCGGGACGCCGCCGTACGCAGGAGGAGAGGAGGGGATGCGCGTGAGAGTGGGCAGAGAACGCAGGCCCGGACGAGCTCCGGCACGGTCTGCACGCATTTGCGGCGAGCGGGCTTCGACTCCCGCCTGCCCACCGAACATCGCACGGTCGCGCCGGATGCACGGGAAAGTCGTTGAGCCACCGCATTATGATGCGAAAGCGCGGGAGAGGCGGATTATCTGGCAGGCCGGGGATTCCGGACGGATCAGGCGTTTTCCTGGCGTGCCTCGAACAACATCATGAGCAGGTGATCGATGCCGTCCTTGGTGAAAGGGATGGTCTTCAGCGTGGCCTGGATCGTTTTCCCGTCCGGGGTCTTGCAGGCTATGGGCGCACCAGACTCCGGCATATCCGCCAGTTGCGCCGCCGTCTGAACCGTCAGGCTGCAATCTGGCAGGACGAAGCCCAACTCATCGAGGGTGACGCCCAGGGAATGCTCGGAAGTTCTTCCGATCAGCTTCAGGAAGGCGTCGTTGGCATCGAAGACGCGCAGCGTACTGGATTGCACCAGCAGGGTCGGTAGCGGCAGCAGTCTGAACACGCTGGTGTAGATGGAGATGTCTGTCTTGGCGCTCTCCACGATGCACTTCTGCCGGGCGATGGCCTCGTCCAACTGGTTGGAGCGCATCTTGGCCAGGTTTTCCAGGAACGCCTGGTATTCCTTGCTGGCCTTGAGTGCCATATATTTTTCAATATTGCGGTTGATTATGATTTCAAGCAGATCCTTGTTGGTGATCGGCTTGTTGATGAAATCCCATGCGCCCAGGCGGATGGCCTCCACAGCCTGCTCCAGGATGCCCACCCCGGAGATGACCACGATGGGGATCTCCTGCGAGAATTCCCGCGCTTTTTGAATGAAGGCGAAGCCGTCCATCAACGGCATGATCAGGTCCACAAGGACGAGGTCCGCGTCTGGATGCTGTTTCAGCAGGTTCAGGCCCTGGAAACCGTCCTCGGCGGAAAGAACCGCGTAGCCCATGTCTTCCAGGAGGCATTCGATGGATTTGCGGACAAACTTGTCGTCGTCGATCAAGAGAATCTTGTTGGAGTAAGCATCCATGTTGTTCGCCTTTCGTTTCACATAAGACGGTACGGCATAAGTACATCCCGGAAGGGCGTAGGCAAGGTGGTCGCCGGGCGGCCGGTCACCTCATGGCAAACAGGGCCGCACGGGCCGCCCCAGGATATCTGAACCGCGAGAATGGAGCCATCTCCGTAACCATATCATAGCACGTCCTTTTTGTTTGTTAGCCTGCTTGATGTCAAGCGTAGAGCAGCTGAATTCTGCTGAAGTTTCAAGCCTGTCGGTGTTCTTCTTCCCAAGCCCTTGCCAGGCTCCATGAAGCAGGCCGCTCTGGGATGTGTTAAAATTGTCATTTTCAGGGTTTACGTGCTGGACTCACCGGGCATGCTGGCGTATGAACAGGGCCATCTCGACGCTGCTTGATTCCCCGATCTGACTCCCCTGCCGAACTCGGACCAACCCTCCAGATTTACGGATTTTTTGGAAGTCAGCGACTTGATCGAGCCGTGCAAAAGCTCTCTGCATGGTGATCCTCATGTCTTTAAAAAATCAAAGATTCGGCCAAGGTCTTCTCGAATCGCTCTACAAACCCGAGAACAGCGACCTTTTGTCCCAACTGAACGAACGCCGCTATAAAAAACGCCACATCCTGTTCATGCCCCACAGCAAGGAGGATCTGGTCTTCATCGTCAAGGAAGGCAAACTCCGGGTCTATCTTGGGCTGGACGGCAAGGAACTCTCCCTGGTCCTTCTCGGGCCGGGCGACATCTACACTTCGCATACCCGCGCTTACGTGGTGGCCATGGAAGACTCCGTGGTGCTCACCTGTCCGGTCTTCAAGTTCTATACCCTGGCCACGAAAAACCAGGGCTTCAGCCTCCCGCTGTTCATGTCCCTAGGCAAGCTGCTCTCCGGTTCCATATCTCTCATCGAGAACCTGTACTTCTACGACATCGACAAGCGCGTGGCCGCCTACTTCTACGAGGAGGCGCTGGTGCACGGCGACGAAACCGACGACGGTTTGCTGGTTCATGTGGGGCTCACCGTGGACAATATCGCCACCATTGTCGGGTCTTCCCGGCAGACTGTGTCCTCGCTGATATCCGGCATGGAGAAGGACGGCATCTTGAAAAAGGTTGCACGCGGTGAATATCTTGTGAAGAATATGGACGAGCTGAAGTATCTTGCGCATCCGTGTCCTGAATAATTCCTGAAAAAACGTCGGCTGGCGGACAGAATTCGTTCGTGGGCTGAGGTAAAGTCTCCGGAAAGGAGGCTCTCATGGAACTGTCCACGCAACTGGGACTGCTTGCCGGAGCGGCGATCGCGGTCCTTGGAGAAATACGCGCCCTGAAGTCTTTGGGCCGGATGCAGCGCCTCATGGCGTTCTCCGCCCTGGCTCAGGTCGGGTATATAGTCATAGGCATAAGCCTTGGAACGCTGTCGGGCCTCACAGGCGCGGCGGCGCATTTCATGTTCCAGGCCGGGGCGCGTGCCCTGTGGTACCTGAGCCTGACGCGGCTTTCGTCCGGCTCGGGCCCTAACGATCTGACCCTCGACGGGCTTCGCGGCGCGGGAGCGCGCCAGCCGTTCGTGGCGCTTCTTCTGGGCTTCGCGGTGTTCGCGGCCATCGGGCTTGGACCCTTCAAGGCTCCCGGAGGCAAGGGGCTCATCCTGTTCGCCGCCGTGGAAGGCGGCCACTGGCTGACCGCCCTGGCCATGGCTGCCGCAAGCCTGTGCGCGGCTCTCTACACCATCCGCATCGTTCAGACAGCCTGCCTGGAAAAGTCCGACGAACTGGAGCCCCAGGCTGGGCGCGGAGCGTCCTCCTTCCCGCTGCTGGCGGGACTGGCCGGGGCGCTCATGCTGGCCTGTCTGTTCCCCGAGCCGCTGGTGCACATGGCCCAGGGCTTTGCCGCATCGCTGACCGGCAAGGCCGCAGCCGCACTGCCGGAGCTTGAGGGCGGCTGGCCCCTGCCGGTGCTCATCCCCTACCTGGGCGCGTTTGTCCTGTATCTGGCCGGGCGCTCCATGCCTTCGGTGCGCAATATCCTGGTTGGCGTGTTCGCAGCCGCCATGGTGGCGGCTTTCTGGGCCGAGTCCGGCCTCGCGCCGCTCCAGCAGCTGTTCGGCGGGCTCTTCGCCCTGGCCGGAGCGCTGATCGCGGTCTACTCCATCGGCTACATGGAGCATGAAAAGGGCGGCAACCACTACTTCTTCTTCCTGTTCCTGATGATCGCCTCCCTGATCGGCCTGGCCACCGCTCCGACTCAGGGCGGTCTGTTCGCCTTCTGGGAGATCATGACCTTCAGCTCCTACATGCTGGTGGTGCACAAGCGCTCCCGCGAGGCCCTGGACGCGGGCAAGCTGTACTTCGTGATGTGTGCTGGCGGCGCGTACGCCATGCAGGTGGGCCTGTTCGCACTGCAAGCCGCCGAGCCCCACGCCGGGCTGGTCCAGGCCGCCGTGGCCTTCCAGGCCTTCGGCCCCTTGGCCGCGCTGGGCATCGCCCTGGTGATGCTGGCGGGCTTTGGCGTCAAGGCCGGTCTGTTCCCGCTGCACTCCTGGCTTCCCGCCGCGCACCCCGTGGCTCCCTCGTCCATCTCCGCGCCCCTGTCGGGTCTTCTGACCAAGGCGGGCGTCCTGGGCCTTGCTGTGCTTGCGCCGCTCATGGCCGCCGGTTCCCTCTCCGGGGGCGGGCAGAGCCTGTCCTCGCTGTTGGCCTTCGCCGCCGCCGTCACCTTCGTCCTGGGCGAGGTGATGGCCCTTCGCCAGAGCGACATCAAACGCATGCTGGCCTATTCCACCCTGGCCCAGATCGGCGAGGTCACCCTGATCCTGTCCATCGGCACCTGGGCCGCCACCACCGGCGCGCTGACCCACGTGGTGAACCACGCCGTGATGAAGGACCTCCTGTTCCTCGCGGCGGGCGGTCTGATCATGCGGGCCGGAACCCAGCAGCTCGACGGCCTGAAGGGCCTGGGCAAGGCCATGCCCTTCACCGGCGTGTGCATGGCCATCGGCTTGGTCTCCATCATGGGCCTGCCGCTCACCGGTGGGTTCTTCAGCAAGTTCCTGATGCTGCACGCCGCCGTGACCGCCGGACACGCCTGGACCGCCGCTCTCATCCTGGCGGGCAGCCTGATCGGCTGCGTGTACTACGGCAAGATCATCAAAGTGCTGTTCTTCAACGCCTACACCGGCAAGCCCGTGCAGGAGTTGCCCGTGAGCATGCGCGCGGCGCTTGGCGTGTTCGCTGCTGCCGCGCTGGTCTCCGGCGTGTTCCCGCAGGCCTGGGCCGGGCTGGTCATTCCGGCTGCTGACGCACTGGTGCCCGCAGGCGAGCACGTGCTGGCCTCTCTCTCCGTGACCTGGACCGTGTCGGCCCTGCTGCCCATCATCGGCGCTGCCGCTGCCATCTGGTACCGCGCTGATCTCAAGAAGGCCGGAATCATCGCCACGGCGAGCCTCATCCTGGCCCTTATCGCCCTGGTCGCCGAGTCCGGTTCCTGGGGCGGCTACCAGCTGGCCTTCGCCGCTCTGGTGCTGCTGACCGGCGCTTGCAACATCGCCTACTCCACCGGCTACATGACCCACAGCCACACCGGCTGGCGCTTCATCGCCGTGTTCCTGACCATGATCGCGGGCCTTGTGGGCATGGCCTCGGCCCAGTCCCTGGTGGCCTTCTTCTGCTTCTGGGAAGTGATGAGCAGCTGGCCGCTGTTTTTTGCCATCATCCACGAGGAGAGCCCGGCGGCCCGCAAGGAAGGCACCAAGTACTTCCTGTTCAACCTGGCCGGAGCCTCCTTCCTGTTCCTGGGCGTGTTGCTGCTGGGGACCTCGTCCGGCGGCTACGGCTTTGAGGACGTGACCCGCGCCCTGGCCGCGCAGCCCTCCTCGCAGTGGCTGTTCGCCGTGGGGCTCATTGTCCTTGGCATGCTCATGAAGGCGGCCATGCTGCCTGTTCGCATCGACTGGCAGATGCATCCGCCCACCGCGCCCACGCCTGTCAGCGGCTACATCTCGGCCATGCTGCTTAAATGCGCGCCCTTCGGCATCGTGCTGGTGCGCTTCGTCCTGGCGCGCGACGTGTCGCCAGAGTCCGCCCAGGCCCTTGATTCGCTCCTCTACGTGGGCGCCTGGATCGGCGGCATCACCATCCTGTACGCAGGCATCCAGGCCCTGGTGCAGACCGGCATCAAGGAAATGCTGATCTACTCCACGGTCAGCCAGCTCGGGTACATCGTACTGGGCGTGTGCCTGGCCACGCCGCTGGGCGTGGCGGGCGGCCTGCTGCATCTGTTCAACCACATGATCTTCAAGAACCTGGCCTTCCTCTGCGCGGGGGCGCTGATGTTCAGCACCCACGCGCATTCGCTGCATGAGCTGGGTGGCATAGGCCGCAAGATGCCGCTGACGCTTCTGGCCTTCGCCGCAGCGCTGTTCTCGGCTGCGGGAATGCCGCCCTTCAACGGATTCAGCTCCAAGTTCATCCTGTACTACGCGCTAATTGAACAGGGTGAGGTGGTCCTGGCCATCATCGCCATCCTGACCAGCGTCATCACTCTGGCCTACTTCCTGAAGTTCATGCACTCCGCGTTCTTCGGGCAGCTCTCGCCAGCGGCGGCCCACGCCAAGGAGCCGGGCCTGTTCATGCGCCTGCCCATCCTGATCCTTTCCGGGATGTGTCTGCTGACCGGCCTGTTTCCGGGCCTGGGGCTCATGCCCATCGCAGCCATCGAGACGAGCTTCGGGCTTACTCCCCCGGTGGTCGGCCTGTCGGGCGTGCTCTCCGGCCCAGGCGCGATGGACGTTACCCTGCTTGGCTTCATGATCATCGTTACCGGCGGCGGCCTGTGGTTCGGCGCGATGAAGCTCATCCGCACGGCGCGGCGCACCGCCATCCACACCTGCGGCGAGCCGGTGGACGTCCACCAGACGCACCTTGGCCCCTCGGACATCTTCGCCACACCTCTGCAACTCTTGTCGCGCATGACCAAGGGCTACTTCCAGGTCAAGCGCGTCGGAGGACACAATGAGTAATATACTGGAAGCGACCTTCGCCCTGCTTATCTTCCCCGGCGGAGCGGCAGCGCTGGCCCTGGGGCTGTTCCTCAAGGGCATCGACCGCCGTGTTGCGGCACGCCTTCAGCGCCGGGTCGGCCCGCCGCTCATCCAGCCTGCGCTGGACATCCTGAAGCTGTGCACCAAGGAAACCCTGATCCCCACCACGGCCAACGAGGCGGCCTTCATCCTGGCCCCGGTGCTGGGTCTGGCTGGTGTGCTGGTCACGGCGGCGCTCATGCCCATCGGCGGCGTGTGGTCCGGCGTCACCGGCCTCGGCGACCTGTTGCTGCTCCTGTATCTGCTGCCCATCCCGGCCATGGCCTTCATGGTGGCCGGTTCGGCCTCCAGCTCACCCTACGGGGCGCTTGGCTTCTCGCGCGAGATGGCCATCATGTTCGCCTACGAGATGCCGCTCATCGCCGCCTTCCTGGCCTGCGGCGCGCGGGCTGGCGGCGTGGGCGAGGCGGCCATGTCTCTTCAGACCATCATGAACTACCAATATGCCAACGGGCCGCTGCTTTTTGACCCGGTGATGCTTCCCGCACTGGCCGCGATGATTATCTTCATCCCCGGCACCATGAGCGTGGGCCTGTTCGACATCCCCGAGGCCGAGCCCGAGGTCATCGAAGGACCCTTGCTGGAATATTCCGGCCCGCTGCTGGCGGCTTTCAACCTGATGTCCGCCGTGAAGCTGGTGATCGTCCTGGAACTGGTGGTCGCCCTGTTCTGGCCTAACCCGTTGGGTTCCAGCGTGATCGTGAACCTGATCTGGCACGTGGCCAAGTGCCTGATCCTGATGCTGGTCACCGTGACCTGCTTCAGGGTATCCACGGGGCGTCTGCGCCTGGAGCAGGGGTTCACCGTGTTCGTCAAATACGCCGCCCCGCTGGCTTTGGTGAGCCTGGGCCTGGCTTCAATCCTGCGTTAGCGAGGATATCATGTTCAAGTCCCTCGGAAGTCTCGTCACGCGCTCCCCGTGGATCTACCGGCTGAACGCCGGGTCCTGCAACGGCTGCGACGTGGAAATGGCCACCACGGCCCTTATACCGCGCTACGACGTGGAGCGCCTTGGCTGCAAATACTGCGGCAGCCCGCGCCACGCCGACATAGTGCTCATCTCCGGCCCCCTGACCCTTCGCGTGCGCGACAAGGTGCTCAGGGTGTTCGACGAAATCCCCCACCCCAAGGTCACAGTGGCCGTGGGCGTCTGCCCGGTGACGGGCGGAGCCTTTCGCGACAGCTACACATGCGACACCGCACTGGACCAGTACATCAACCTGGACGTGATCGTTCCCGGATGTCCGCCCCGGCCTCAGGCCATCATCGAAGGCATCGCCAAGGCTCTGGAGGTCTGGAAAGAACGCATGGAGGAGGGCGCATGCTCCCGTTCCTGAAAATAATGGTGAAGAACCTGCTGGCCGGTCCAAGTACCGAGGCCTTCCCCTTCGCCCCGGCTCATACCCCGGCGCGGTTTCGCGGCAAGGCCAACCACGACAAGAACAAATGCATCCTGTGCGGCATCTGCCGCCACGTGTGCGCGGCCGGGGCCATCCAGATGCGCGTGGTCGAGGACGGCTCGGGCGTCGAGTACGTGCTCTGGCACAACAGCTGCGTCTTCTGCGGCCTGTGCGCCCACTACTGCCCCACCAAGGCCCTGACCATGACCGACGACTGGCACCTGGCCCATCGCGGCGAGGACCGGTTCGCCGTGCGCGAGGACAGTTTCGTGCGCTATGGGCAATGCTCCACCTGCGGGGCGCGCATCCAGCCCCGTCCCGCCGTGATCGTGGAAGCCCTGGGGACTAGGTACCCGGACCGTTTTATGATGTGTCCTTCCTGCAAACGCGAGAGCCTGGCCAAGCGCTCCGTTCCCGCGAAACCCGACATGGAAACAAGCGAGACCAGCGATGAATGAAATCGCCCAAAAGATATTGACCGACGCCGTCACCACGCTGCTCGGCGAAGACAGCGTCCACTGGACCAAGGACCTGAAAAACAACTCCTACGGCTGGGTGAAGCTCTGCGAACACGGCGCGCTGGAATTGCTGGCCCCCAGGCTGGCTGCGGCGCGGGCTCGGCTCCTGACCATCACCGCCTACCGCACCGACAAGTACGCCCGCGTGGAAGGCCGTGAGATCGCCTATCACTTCGACCTGGACGGCGTGGTGCTGACCGTCAGCGTCTGCGTGGACGAGGACCCGCCCCGGGTTCCTTCGATTTCCCGTTGGTTCCGCAACGCCGACTGGAACGAGCGTGAGTTCATGGAACTCTACGGCATCATCGTCGAGAACCACCCCAACCCGCGCAGGCTGTTCATCGACAAGGACCTGGACTCGGGCCAGTTGGACAAGCTGATTCCCTTGTCCACCATGATGAACGGAGCGAGCACCAAAACCCTCTGGGAGAAGGTCTTCTCCGGTATGGACATGCCCAAGTGGGCCAAGGAGGCCAAATAATGTCCTCAACATATACTCTGCCGGTCGGCCCCCTGCACGTGGCGCTCGAAGAGCCCATGTACTTCGACGTCAAGGTCGAGGGCGAGACCGTGCGCGCCGTGGAACTGGCCGCCGGACACGTGCATCGCGGCATGGAAGCCCTGGCTATGAACCGCAACTGGTTCCAGAACATCACCCTCACCGAGCGCGTCTGCTCCCTGTGCTCCAACAGCCACCCCGCCACCTATTGCATGGCCCTAGAGAATCTGGCGGGAATCGTGGTGCCCGAGCGCGCACAGTATCTGCGCGTCATCGCGGACGAGGTGAAGCGTATCGCCTCCCACCTGTTCAACGTGGGCATCATGGCCCACCTGGTGGGCTTCGACTCGCTGTTCATGCACGCCATGGAGATCCGCGAGATCATGCAGGACGTGAAGGAAGGCGTGTACGGCAACCGCATGAACCTGGGCGCACTGACCATCGGCGGCTGCCGCTACGACATCGACGAAGAGAGCAAGGGCTTCATGCTGGACCAGCTGAACAAGTTGAAGCCCCTGGTTGCCGAGCTGCACAATGTCTACGACACCGACCCGCTCATCAAGACCCGCACCCAGGGCATCGGCGTGCTGCCCCTGGACAAGGCCATCGAATACGAAGTGGTCGGCCCCGTGGCGCGCGCTTCGGGCGTGAACTATGACGTGCGCCGCAAGGTTCCCTACGCCGTGTACCCCGAGTTGGACTTCGAGGTGCAGACCGACACGGCTGGCGATGTGCATTCGCGCGCCATGCTGCGGATTCGGGAGGCCGTGGAGTCCGTGTCCATCCTGGAGCAGTGCCTGGAGCGCATGCCCGAAGGGCCAAATCAGCTGCCTGGGTTCGTGCCGATTCCCAAGGGCGAGGCCATCGCCCGCTCCGAGGCTCCGCGCGGCGAAGTGTTCTACTACGTGCGCTCCGACGGGACGGATATGCCCCAGCGCCTGAAGTGGCGCGTGCCTACCTACATGAACTGGGAGGCCCTTCAGGTGATGATGGCGGGCTGCCAGGTGGCGGACATCCCGCTCATCGTCAACAGCATCGACCCCTGCATCTCCTGCACCGAGCGCTGATCGCGCTTGAATCACTTTGTGAGTCCAACGAGCCGCCCTCCGGGGCGGCTTTTTTATTGTACGTGGGCATGTTCACTCAACGAAATGCGGGAAGCAGGATAGGGGTGTGTGTTCATGCGTGGTTAACATGGAATTGTGTGGTGATGGAATGTTGTGGAGTGTCACGAATGTGAAATGACAATATGGTGAATTTTGTTGGCTTAAAGCTGCAGTGATATATGTTATTTGTTGCGCATGTTGAGTGTTTCTTTGTGACATGTAGCTGGTGTATAGTTGTCGGTGGATTTGTAATTTTATAGTAATGAGTGTCAATGGTAAAAGTGTGTTTAAAACGTTGTCTGAGTCGTGGTATTCAGGGTCGTGGTGTGTCGTGGTGTTGAAAATAATATGATTATTTCGAGGGGTATGCTGTTTGAACAGGATCGATGTGGTATTGTTGTCGAATGTATGGGCGGTGTCGATAATGTTTACAGTGCGCTTGCCGTTTGCTTGTAACGTGTGAGTGCGTGTTGACCAATGCCAGTCTGTGTTGGTTTGTATAGGGTTGCATCATTCCCGGTGTGGAGCAAGGGGCTGTTTTGTTTGGCTATGTCAAGGGATGTAGCCTTGTGGGTTATTCTCCGTGTATCTAATGGTACGTTTTATGTGCTTAAGAATCGGCTATGCACGAAATGTCTCTGCTTATACAGTAAGATTTTCTGTTGTTCGATACATGTGTTGTGTCGCAAGTGCTTAGGCCAGAGGGGGCGGTGTTGGCCACGTTGCTGCGCTCTGCTTAACGGTGTCGAACATGTTTACAACAAATCGTTTGCATGGTTTTGAATTGTGTATTCTTTTCAGGTTGTTACATTTTGGAATGGTTCTTGTAAAAGGTTACATGGAATTCATTTTTATACGTGAAAAGATCTTTGTGAAATGATTTGTGTAAAGTCGAAGAGATGGTCCAATATTACATGGAGGGAATGGTGATGGTTAGTCGTTCAATGGTACTGTGTATAGGGGCGGTGCTGCTTTTCTCAAGCGTGTCAATGGCGGCTGTTACCGATGTGAAGGATTTTACAGGGCAGCCTGGTACGAGTTATTTCGTCAACGACGACGCGAACAAGTACAGCTCACCGTACTATCGCTGGGCTGGCGATGATTGGGGCTGGACCCACTCTGCCATTGCCGGAACAATCACTTCCGCTGCGCTCAATATCAGCGCTTTCGACGTTGACGCCTCTTCCGGTGAAGTCGATTACATTTATGCGTTTGACAACGGCAACGCGGTGCTTCTTGGTCCGCTTTCCGGCGGCAACGATATCTGGGCGTTCTCCAATTTCGTTCTCGGGGCGAATTTCTACGATGACATCGCTACCGGTCTCCAAGTGTGGATTGACATCGACAGCACTAGTTCTGGCTGGGCCGTAACCCTCGCCAAGTCTGCTCTTTCCATCGACGGCGGCACGTTGCCTCCTCCCGCTCCTGGCCCCACTGCCGCCACTCCTGAACCCGGCACCTTGCTGCTTCTGGGCATCGGTGCTGCTGGCGTGGTGTGGATGCGCCGCCGCAAGGCCGCCTAGCCGATCCTGCTTTCGATTTACTCCGTGAGTACGTGAAAGGCCGGGAGGGTAACCCTTCCGGCCTTTTCCGTGCCCGCAACACGTTGTGCGAACAGGATTTCACTTCCCTCTCTCCACGTGTCTTTCGTGCACCGTCGTCTCTTCTCTGCTCATTGTCAGCCTGCCCAATCGTCCGCAGGGGATTACAATGGTCTGCTTGCCTTCCCCTCATGGCTGGACAATCGCCGCGCCAGCTTTGCATGTTCCTATCATGATGAAATTATAAAGAATTCTGCTGCGTCTTCAGCTCTTGAGCGCCTACGGATTCCTTCTGCAAAATAAAATCACTTTTCCACACATTTTTCAGGTTTTGTCGTCCTGCTGACAGTATCGCCCCGGAAAATGGGAGAAGGAAAAGTCGTGACGAGCAGGAGCTCGCCGGAGAACCGCAATGCATGAATCGTCGTTAGCCATGAGCATTCTGGACATCGTCCTCAAACAGGTCCGGGGGGCCGGTTCCGGGGACGTGTACACGGGAGCCGTGCGCCAGATCGACATGTGCGTGGGCGAATATGCGGGCGTCGAGGCGAACACCTTGGCCGCCTGTTTTGAGATGATCGCCCTTGGGACCCCGGCGGATGGAGCGAAACTGGTCGTTGAAAAGATAGAGGCCAGCGGCGTTTGCGACGTCTGCGCTGCGCCCGCCACCAGGATGGGACGCATTCTGCGTTGCCCGGTGTGCGAAAAATCCAGCGTCACGCTCTCGACCGGGCGTGAGCTGTTCGTGAAAAGCATTGAGGTCGAACACCCAACACGGAGGCATGGCCATGGCCATTCAGTGTGAAAATTCCATCGTATACGCAACTCCCGAAAAGTGCGTCGGCTGCAAGAAGTGCGAAGCCGCTTGCGTCAGCGCTCACATCAATATGCCTTTCCGCGAAGCCAAGAAGCGCGGCATCCCCGTCGTCCCCCGCATCAAGGTGATGAAGGTGGACAACATGAAGTTCCCCATCCAGTGCCGCCACTGCGAGGATGCCCCTTGCGCCCATGCATGCCCGTTCGGCGCCATCCAGCAGGTGAACGGCATGGTCAACGTGGTGGAATCCTTATGCGTCGGTTGCAAGATGTGTGTGATGGCTTGCCCGTTCGGAGCCATTGAAGTCGGCGTAGAGGGCGAGACTGCGCAGGGCGGCAGGACCAACCATGGTTCCGCCAAAAAATGCGACCTTTGCCAGGCTTGGCGCGCCAGCAACGGCAAGGAAGTTTGCGCTTGCGTGGAGGCTTGCCCCAAGCACGCGTTGCAGTTCGTGGACCTGGAAACCTATCGTAAGGCCCATGCTCAGGCCAAGGTGGCCGAGTTGGTGCGCGCTTCCCAGATCATTCTGGAAGCGACCAACGCTCCCACCATTTCCAAGTCCTAGTGCAGCGTTTTTGAAAGACATGAACATGTTTTTCAAAAACACAATATATGGTTCTCTTGGTTTATGTTCATAAATTGTATGAATGTATTTTGAGGGCACCACGCGAGTTTCCCTGTGAATCCCTGCCGCCGCTCCGCGCCAATTTCGGCGTGGGGCGGCGTGACCAAGGGAAGAAAAGATTGTGTACAAGCCGCAGACCACGGCACCCCCCCATGCCATGTCAGCGACGCCTCGTGCGCAGCCCCGGGTAGCCTCACGCCCGGGGCTTCTTTTTTTTGCGGACTCCTGGCATGCGGTCTGCCAAATTCAGGAAGTGGTGCGATGATTGAGCTATTTCTTTTGGGCGTGCGTCTGCATCCGCGCCATCTCCCCGATGCGCAGACCTGGGAAGCGCATCGCGTCGAGATCAAATGCTGGACGAGAGGACGCATCTTTGCCATAAGAAACCATGCAACTCTCTCCCTGCCCGTCTTCCCCCAACTGTGTGACCAGCGTGCCCGGCAACGCAGGCCAAGACCGCTTGCTGCCTCCGCTACGCTTCACCCGCGATCCTGAGAACGCTTTCGTCGGCCTCAAATGGGTTGCGGAGAACATGCCGGGCGCGGCATTTATCTCCCGCGATGGGCCGCATATGCGCTTCACCTTCACCAGCCGTTTGTTCGGCTTTGTGGACGATGTTGAATTCCTGCTGATACCGGAAGAAAAGCTGATCCATTTTCGCTCGGCATCACGGGTGGGATACTGGGACCTGGGCGCGAACCGCGCCCGCATGGAGGCCATTACCGCCCGCTTCGACGCCATGATGGTCGGCCACTCATCGTAGCTGGAGGGTTGGCGTCCCTGCCAGCCGGAAATATCTCCCAAATTCAAAAGGCCCGTGGTGACACGGGCCTTTTGAATTTGAATCTCGCTCACCGTGCTGTCCGCTACGGCGCTCCAGTTCCGACCAAGATCACCCGCGCGGTGCAGGCTGCTGCGTCCATCACGGGCGCGGGCAGCACGCCGAGTCCGATCATGAGGATTGCCGACAGGGCAACAGCCAGCCATCCGGTGAAACCGGGGTTTTCCGGCAGGGGCCGGGCCGTCTGCCCCTCTGCCGCCGGGGCGTAGATCGCGGCCAGCACCCGCAGAATGTAAAAGACGCTCACGATGGCCGCGCCGATGCCGATCACCGACAGCCAGAGGTATCCGGCCCCGAGCGACGCCTTGAAGATCACCAGCTTACTCACGAAGCCCACCGTGGGAGGCAGGCCGCCCAAGGTCAGCAGGCTCGCCGCCAGCACCGCCCCCACGCCGGGGTTTGAGAGGCCAAGCCCCGACAGGCTCTCCATCAGGTCGGCGTCCTCGCCGCGAGGGGAGAGGAGCCCCAGGCAGCCGAACACGGCCACGTCCATGATGCCAAGCGCCGCCGCAGCGAACATGGCCGGGCCGGGGCCAGCGGTCTTCACGGCCAACAGCGCCAGCACCAGAAAGCCCACGTGTGTGACGGATGAATAGGCCATCATGCGCTTGACGCGCTTCTGCGTCAGGAAAGAAATGCGGCCACAGGCGCCGGAGCGCCCTGGTACACGTCCGGGGTCCAGAGGTGCATGGGAGCCAGGGACAGCTTGAATCCAAGGCCCGTCAGGAGAAAGCCCAGTCCCAGGAGCGTGGTCCCCTGCGAGGCACTGACCCTCAGGCTGGCGTTCATGTCCAGGCTGCCCGAGCCCGCATAGAGAAGCGCGATGCCCATGAAGACCATGGCGCTGGCCACAGCACCCAGCACGAAATACTTGATGGCGGCTTCCAGGGGCTGGGACTTGTCGCGCCGCGAGGCGATGAGCACGTACAGGGCCAGGGACAAAATCTCCAGGGCGATGGAAAACATCACCCAGTCCGTGGATACGGCAAGCAGCACCATGCCAAGTCCCGCCAGCAGTACCAGGGCGTGGAACTCGTCGCGCTCGAACCCGCGCCTGCGGGCGTATTCGCCAGCGAACAGGATGCACAGGAAGGTCAGGGCGCACAGCAGCACGGTGAAGAACCGGGCGTAGGGACCTGCGTCAACCAGACTCTGCGTGGCGTCCGGGACCAGACCTACAGCCGAGACGCAGGCGGCAGCGGACGACACCAGGGCGATGGAGCGGAACAGCAGGCCGCGCGCGGGCGATATGGCCCCGCACACAAACACCGCCAGGGCGCCCGCGCACAGGATCAACATGGGGAGGTAGCTAGAGAGTTGCCAGTTCATGTTCATGTCCTCAGGCCAGCAGGGCCTTGAGCGGGATACTGATGAGGTCCAGCACCGACCAGGGCGCGACGCCCAGAACCACCACGCACGCGGCCAGCGGGGCCAGGATGAGCGATTCCCTAGGGGTGAGGTCGTGATAGACGTTTCCGGTGCGGCTCTCGCCAAAGAGCATCTGCTGCAACAGCCGCAGCACATAGGCCAGGGTCAGCACAAGCCCGGCGAAGGCCAGGGCGGCTGGTACGGGGGCGCTCTGGTAGGAGCCAAGCAGGATGAGCATCTCGCTCACGAAGTTTCCAAGGCCAGGCAAACCTGCCGAGGCCATGGCGAACAGCAGGAAGAAGCCGCTGAAGGTGGGCATGGTCTTCCACAGACCGCCGAACTTGGCCATCTCGCGGGTTCCGGCGCGCTCACCGAGCATGCCCACCATGATGAACAGCGCGCCCGTGGTCAGGGCGTGGTTCACCATGAGCAGCACCGCGCCCTCCAGGCTGGCGGTCTTCCACACGGCCAACCCCAGCACCACAAGGCCCATGTGGCCAACTGACGAATAGGCCACCAGCCGCTTGGCGTCGGTCTGGGCGAAGGCCACCCAGGAGGCGTAGACCAGCCCCCCCGAACCCAGTGCCGCCAGCACCCACCAGTATTCGGCAAAGGCCTGGGGAAAGAGCGGAATGGCCCAGCGGGCCAGGGCGTAGGAGCCGGTCTTCAGGAGTACTCCGGCTAAGAGCAGGCTGCCCGCCGTGGGGGCCTGGGTGTGGGCGTCGGGGAGCCAGGTGTGCAGGGGGACGATGGGGGTCTTGATGGCAAAAGCCAGCAGAAACGCCGCCAGCAGCCAGACCTGCGCGCCGGGAGCCACCGGAGAGGCCAGCAAGGCAGCAAGCGAGAAGGTGTAGTTGCCGGTCGCGCCGCCGTGGGCCAGATACAGCCAGATGCCGGCCAGCAGCATGAACAGCCCGCCCGCGATGGAAAACAGGAAGAACTTGAAAGCCGCGCGCCTGCGGTCCTCGTGGCCCCAGATGCCGATGATAAAGAACATGGGCACCAGCTGCGCCTCCCAGAACACCAGGAAGAGGAGCAGGTCGCGGGCCAGGAACACGCCCAGCGCCGTGGTGGATACGCCGAAGATCAGGGCGTGGTACGCGCCGACCTTTTCCTGAATCTCCTTCCAGGACACCAGCACCGCGATCACGGTGAGGAACGAGGTCATAAGCGACAGAACGGCGCTCACCGCGTCCATCTCCAGGGTGTAGCGCGCGCCAAGCGCAGGAATCCAGGCCATATCTTCCGTCAGCGGCAGCGCCCGGCTCATGGCCCAGGCCGTGAAGGCCAGATGGGCCAGGGCGGCGATCAGGCTGAAGCGGCGGCAGGCTTCCGGGGTTTTGCCCAGCGCCAGCGCGCCCAGCGCTCCTGCCAGAGGCAGGAAGGTGACGGCGGTCAGCAGGGGGAAATCGTTCATGCGGTGTTCTTCCTTGAAGTTGCAGGCCCGGCGTCGCAGGTCACTTGATCCCGGCGGCCAGCGCCGCCAGAAGGGCCGCCAGTCCGGCGGCCAGCATGATGAGGTAGAGCGATATCCTGCCCGTGGCCAGGGGGCGCGCAAGTTCGGAGGCGTAGGCGAACATCCTGCCACATCCCATGACCGCGCCGTCGATCAAGCCCGCGTCCACGCCCTTCCAGAGAATACCGGAGAGCGCCCGGTAGGGCCGCGCGAACACGGCGTTGTACAGGGCGTCCAGGCCCAGGCCGCTGCGGAACACGCCCAGCATGCCGTCCTCGCGGGCGACGAGAATCTCCGGGTCCGGCCGACGCTTGGGGGCGTAGAAGAACCAGGCCAGGGCCAGACCGCCGAACCCGGCGGCCAGATCGATGAGTTCCGCCGTGCCTGCTTGTTCGCCGTGGGGCGGCTGGACCACGCCGGGAATGCCATCAAGTGTTCTGGCCAGCCAGCCGCTGACGTCCCAGGTGCCGGGCAGGTTGATGACACCAGCGCCCAGGGCCAGCACGGCCAGGGGCCAGAGCACCCGCGCCATGCCGGTGGGCAGCTGGGCTGGCTCGTGGTGCATGGGTTTTACGGGATCGCCCCAGAAGGCCAGGAACACCAGCCGGAAGGTATAGAAGGATGTCAGCACCGCGCCGCACGCGGCCAGGATGAACAGGGCCTGATAGGCCATGCCGGGCTGGGCCAGTACAGCTTCGAGCACACGGCCCTTGCTGAAGAAGCCTGCCGTGGGCGGAAGCGAGGCCAGATCGAGCGCGCCGATGAGAAACAGCCAGAAGATCTCCGGGCGCGCCTTGCGCAGGAATCCTCCCATGTTCAGGATGTCCTGCTCCTCGTGCAGCACCTGGATGATGCAGCCAGCGCCCAGGAACAGGAGGGATTTGAAGAAGGCGTGGCAGAGCAGATGGAACATGGAGCCGGTGACGTCGCCAGCGCCCAGGGCCAGCAGCATGTAGCCCACCTGGCTGATGGTGGACCACGCCAGGATGCGCTTGATGTCGCGTTGGCCGAGCGCGGCCAGACAGCCCATGAAGGCGGTCAGCCCGCCCACCATGGCCACCATGAGCATGGCGTCGGGCGAGACGGCCACCACCGGGAACAGGCGCATGAGCAGGTACACACCAGCCGTGACCATGGTGGCCGCGTGGATCAGCGCCGAGACCGGCGTTGGGCCAGCCATGGCGTCGGGCAGCCAGACCAGCAGCGGCAGCTGCGCGGATTTGCCCGCCGCAGCGAACAAAAACAGCAGACTCAAGGCCAGGGCCATCCCGGCAGAAAGCGAAATGGCCTGGGCGTCGATCTGGGCGATGGACAGCGTGCCAAGAGTCGAAACCAGCACGGCCATGGCGGCCACAAAGGCCACGTCGCCGATGCGCGTCAGGATGAAGGCTTTCTGCCCGGCCTTGCCCCGGAATTCCTCGTGGTACCAATGGCCGATCAGCGCGTAGGAGCAGAAGCCGACGCCTTCCCAGCCCAGGAAGAGAAAGAGCAGATTGTCGGCCAGCACGATCACCAGCATGCTGAACACGAACAGGTTGAGATAACAGAAGAAGCGGACGTAGCCTTCCTCGCCGCGCATGTACCATATGGAGTGCACGTGGATGATGAAGGATACGAAGGTGACCATCACGGCCATGGTGAGCGCCAGCGGATCGAGCAGCACGTCCATGGAGGCCGTGACCGGCCCGGCGGAGAACCAGCGGGCCAGGGACAGCACTTCGCGTCCGCCCGGAAATGTGAACCATGCGGTCACGGCGGCGAAAAAGGAGGCCAGGATTGTCAGGCTGGCCAGCACCTCGCAGGTGCGCCGGGGCAGGTTTCGCCCGGTCAGGGCCAGGGTCAGACCGCCGAAGAGCGGCGGCGCGAGGATGAGGAAAGCGAGTATTTTCACGTGCTAACCCTTCATGCTGGAGTAGCTTGCGGCGTCCAGGGTGCCGGTGCGCTTGCGTGCGTGGACGAAAAGGGCCAGGCCCACGGCGGCTTCCGCTGCGCCCAGGGCCATGAGGATGAGGGTGAAGGCCTGCCCGTCCGGGGCCTGCCACTTGAGCGACGCGCCCACCAGAGCCACGCAGCAGGCGTTCAGCATGATCTCCACGCCGAGCAGAATCATGATCAGGTTGCGCCGGGCCAGGGCGCAGAACGCGCCCAAAGCGAAGAGGACCAGGGCCAAGGCCAGGATGTGTTCCAGGGGCGCGGTCACGGCTTGGGCTCCTCGTTTTGCGCGTCAGGTTTCGGCTTGAACTCACGCACCAGGAACATGGCTCCGGCCAGTGCGACGAAGAACAGCACGGAGATTCCCTCCACAGCGGGCCAGTAGTGCCGGTACAGGTAGGTGCCGAGTTCGCGGGCCGAGGCCTTGGCCATGGCCAGGGGAATTGTCTGGTGCTGGGGCGAGGCGATGAGCATGAGCCCCGCCGCCACGGTGATGATGGCCAGGATGCCCGGCAAGGCCCAGCGCATGGCCGAATCGTCGCGCGGTTTGGGGGCTTCGCGCCCCAGCAGTATGATGATGAACAGGAACAGCACCATGACGGCCCCGGCGGGGATCATGATCTGCAACACCGCCACCAGCGGCGCCCCCAGCAGCGCGAACAGCACCGCCGTGGCGAAAAAGGACACCACCAGATACACCACGGCGTGCACCGGCTGTTTCCTGGTGACGGCCATGCCTGTGGACAGCGTGATCACGCCCGCCAGCAGGTAGAAGAGCGCTTGGGTCAGGCTCATGAGGAGGCTCCGTAACGTTTGCGGCTCATGGGAAGTTGCTCTTGGGGTTCACGGGCGCGTCCTCGTCCTCGTGGGAGCCGGGTTCGCGCCTGACGGCCACTCCCGCGTGGCGGTAGAAATCGTAGTCAGGGTGCCTGCCGCCG
This sequence comes from Desulfovibrionaceae bacterium, assembly GCA_009773665.1. Classification (GTDB taxonomy): domain Bacteria; phylum Desulfobacterota; class Desulfovibrionia; order Desulfovibrionales; family Desulfovibrionaceae; genus Fundidesulfovibrio. The sequence continues at coordinate 32,636 of WSYE01000025.1, forward strand.
TGGTCCACGGTGAGGGTGTCCTTCTCGTGGACCAACTGCATGGGGTCGTCGGCGCTCATCTCGAAATCGTTTGTAAGCTGGATTGCCAGGGTGGGGCAGGCTTCCTCGCACAGGCCGCAGAAGATGCAGCGACCGAAGTTGATGCGGAACCATCCGGCATAACGCCTGCCGTCCTCGCGCACGGCGGACTGCATGGAGATGCAGCTCACCGGGCACACCGCCGAGCATAGCTGGCAGGCCACGCAGCGCTCCTCGCCGTCGGGGCTGCGGGTCAGCACGATGCGGCCACGGGCGCGCTCGGGCAGGGCACGTTTGAACTCAGGATACTCTTCCGTGATGGGCTTGTGGAAGAGCTGCCTGAGCGTCACCCAGAACGGCTCCAGGATGCCGCGTGTCCCCTCTGCGGCGCTCGTTATGATGCCTTTGCGTTCGTCCATGCGTTACCCCTTGAGGAGCATGACCGCCCCGGTGGCCAGAATGTTCAGGAGAGCCAGGGGCGCGAGCCACACCCAGCACAGGCGCATCATCTGGTCGGGCCTGAGCCTGGGGAGCGAGGCGCGTATCCAGATGAGCAGGATGGGCATGATGGCGGTCTTTATGAGCAGCCACGCGAACGGAGGCAGCACCGGCCCGTGCCAGCCGCCCAGGAACAGCAGCGCCGCGAACGCTCCCAGAAAGATCATATTCAGGTATTCGCCCAGAAAGAACAGGGCGAAGCGCATGCCGCTGTATTCCATGTGGAATCCAGCCTGGAGCTCGTTTTCAGCCTCGGCCAGGTCGAAGGGCGTGCGCTTGACCTCCACCAGGGCGGAAAGCACGAACAGGACGTAGGCCACGGGCTGGTAGACGATAAACGGCATGTCCGCCTGGGCGTTTACTATGTCCACCAGACTCATGGACCCGGCCAGCATGATCACCGGCACCAGGGACAGCCCCAGCGGCAGCTCGTAGCTGATCATCTGGCCCACGCCACGCACCGCGCCAAGCAGGCTGTACTTGCTGTTGGAGGCCCAGCCGCCAAGGGCCAGCGAGTACACTCCCACTGATGAAAGTGACAGGACGAACAGAACTCCCACGTCCAGGTCCGTGATGACCATGGGCACCTGCTGGCCCATGATGGTCAGTTCCGTACCGAAGGGCACCACGGCGAAGGCCAGCAGCGTGGTCAGCGGCAGCACGGCGGGCACCATCATGAACAGGAACCTGTCGGCCCCTTGGGGCACCAGGTCTTCCTTGAGGATCATCTTGACCCCGTCGGCCAGAGGCTGGAGCAGGCCGAACGGGCCGACCCGGTTGGGGCCGTAGCGCAGCTGCATGCGTCCCAGTAGTTTTCGTTCCACCAGCACCAGGTAGGCAGCGCCCGTCAGGGCCACGCCCAGCACCAGGGCCATCTTCACCAGGAGAACGGCAAATCCGGCGAACCACATGGTCATGCGTCGTCCTCCTCAGGCTTGCCGGGGCCATCCGTGTGCTTTCGCAGGAGCGACAATTCCACGGTGTAGCCGTTGGCCGTGGCGTACTGCCAGCCGCTGTCGTCGCGCCGGGGCAGCACCACGGTGGAGCGGGCCATGTTCTCCACCATGCGCACAGAGCATTGCACCGCGCCGATCTCGCAGGCCATGTGCACGTAGTCTTCCTCGCGCAGTTGGATGGTGGTGGCGTCCAGGCTGTGCAGCATCACCTGGGGCGTGGGGGCCAGACTCTTGAGTATCGTGCCGTAGCTGGAGAGCTCCTCCGTGCCGAAGGCCTGCTCGGTGATGATGAGGTCCGCTCCGGCATCTGGCGCCGTCGCAGAGGGCCTTGCGGCCAGGCCGGGGCCGCAGCCTTTTTCGGGCAGGAGCAGCACGCCGTCGTGCGGCCAGGTGTCGGAGGGCAGGGCGGCCAGCACCGGGGATGCGCTCGCCACGCCGTGCCAGGGGTGCGGCGTCTCGCCTGGCGGGCAGCAGGACATGCCGGAGAGTTCGGCCAGACGGGTCAGGATATCCCAACTGGGGCGAGGCTCGGAGCCGGGGACGCCCTGCGAGAAGGTCCTGGGCGGATGCCCGCTCTCCAGGGTCTGAGCCAGGGGCGTGCCGCAGGCGAAGGCCGGGTGGGCGTATTGCAGTCGGCCCTCCTGGTTCACGAAGCTGCCGCCCGCCTCGAACACGGTCTGGGAGGGCAGGAAGATTCGCGCCTTGTCCTGCGTGCGTGAGGGCAGGTGGTCGATGCACACCAGCAGCTCCAGCTTGGCGAAGGCTTCGTGCACCCTGGAGTGGTTGGCGAAGCGCGCCAGCGGGTCGGACTCCACGCAGATCAGGGCTTTGATGCGCCCCTGGTCGATCCCCTCCACGATGTCGTCGAAGCTTGTGTCCGGGGCCGGATTCATGAGCGCCGCACCCAGGGCGTTGGCCCCGGCGAACACCGGGAAGAACCCGGCCTTGCCCAGGCGGCCCGCCAGGACTTTCGCGGCTCCCGCAGCCAGCGGGGGAGTGCTCAGACTGACGATGTCCGTGCCGCAGACGATCACCGGCATGCGCGCCGAGGCCAGCTTCGCGGCGAACTTCTCCCAGCCGGGAGTCGCCGCCGCTTTAGGCATTTCTGGCGCGAGCGCCTCCAGGAACGCGGTCTCTTCGGCCGACGCGTCCGGGCCTGGATCGGGAAAGGCTTTGCGCAGTATGGCCCCAAGGCAGGACTCCATTTCGTACTTGCGCGAAGGGATGTGCAGGAAGGGCAGGGGCAGGGCAACGGGCCTGGGGTCGATGACGCACACCGCCGCTCCGTTGCGCGCGGCCTGTCGAAGCGACAGCGTCAGCATGGGGGCTTCGGACAGGGGGGCTGCCCCGATCACCAGGACGCAGTCGGACGCGCCGATGCCCGCAAGTGAGACGTGCAGGTCCAGGCCCAGGCCAGCCAGGGCGGACAGGATGTTGCGCTTGCGGTGGCTGCCCGTGGAATATTCCGGTTTATGCCATCCGGCCATGGAGGCCATGGAGGCAAGCATGCCCTGGCTTTCGATCGATTGGCGCGAGGAGCCTAGGCAGGC
>WSYE01000026.1 GCA_009773665.1 Desulfovibrionaceae bacterium
TGGAGCTGTCTTCCACTCCCGCGCTGGTGCGCCTGTCCTCCAACGATCCGGCCCAGGTGAAGCGCGTCATGGACGCCGGAGCCACCGGCGTGGTGGTGCCCATGGTCAACACCCGCCAGGAGGCGCAGCGCGCGGTGGAGTCGGTCTATTACCCTCCTGTCGGCAAGAGGGGGGTCGGACTGGGCCGCGCGCAGGGTTACGGCGCGAGCTTCCACGAATACCGCGAAGGCCTGAAGGACAACGCGGTGGTCATCGTGCAGATCGAGCACATTGAGGCCGTCGGCAATCTGGCGGACATTTTGTCCGTGGAAGGCGTGGACGGGTTCATTGTCGGCCCCTACGACCTGTCGGGGTCCCTGGGTGTTCCCGGCCAGTTTGATCATCCCGGAATGGTCGAGGCCCTGGCCGAAATCAAGGCCGTCAGCCGGTCCAGTGCCAAAGTCCCCGGCATCCATGTGGTGGAGCCGGACAACGCGGCCTTCCAGCGCGCCGTGGACGACGGCTACCGCTTCGTGGCCTACAGCGTGGACATCCGCATGCTGGACGCCGCCTGCCGCGCCCGGCCCATGCCTGCTCCTTCCGGCGGTCCGGCCTGAGCTGGACGCCGGGACTACGCGTTTCGCCAACCGTCAACGAAAGAGGCTTTCCGTCCATGCCGAACGTCATCGCCGTCATCGCCGCCCGCATGGGGTCCACCCGCTTTCCGGGCAAACCGCTGGTCCCTGTCCACGGAATCCCCATGCTCGGCCACGTCTACCTGCGCACCAGAATGTGCCGCCTGTTGGATGAGGTCTATGTGGCCACCTGCGACAAGGAAATCTACGACTACGTGCTCAGCCTGGGCGGCAAGGCCGTCATGACCGCCGACACGCACGAGCGCTGCTCGGACCGCACCGCCGAGGCGGTGGTCAATATCGCGGCCCAGGGCGGCAAGCCCGTGGATATCGTGCTGATGGTTCAGGGAGACGAGCCCCTGGTGACCCCCGTCATGCTCGAACAGGTTCTTGCCCCCATGCTCGCAGACCCGACGCTGCCGATAGCCAACCTCATGGGTCCCATAAAGACAGCGGAACAATTCGAGGACCGCAACGAGGTCAAGGTGGTGACGGACCTTGCGGGCAACGCCATGTACCTCTCGCGCGAACCGATCCCGTCGCTCAAAATGGGAGATTCCCCCGCTACGCACTGCAAGCAGATGGGCATCATCGCCTTCCGTCGTGACTACCTCATGCGCTTCAACGCATTGGAACCGACTCCGCTGGAACGCCGCGAATCCGTGGATATGCTGCGCGTGCTCGAACATGGCGACACGCTGCGCATGGTCCTCACCAACGAGGTGTCCATGGGCGTGGACACCCCCCAGGACATGGAGGAAGCCGCTCGCCTCTTAAGCAAAGATCCGCTTCTGCCGATGTATTCCCAGAGGGGAACCGTGTGACTCGATCAGGACAGCCGACCTTGCGCGAAGCCGACATCCGGCCCGACAAACTCCTTGAGCGCTATCTGGAACTCTGCCGCCAGGACGCCGCGCGCTACTTCCCGGAGCACGGGAGGGACGACGTCCCCTGCCCTGCCTGCGGAAAGGACGACCCTGTCCGTGCGTTCAGCAAGGACGGCTTTGCTTTCAGCGTCTGCCGGGCCTGCGGCACGCTTTACCAGACCCCCAGGCCAGGCAGCGACGTCTTCGTGCGCTTCTACCGCGACGCGCAGTCCTCTGCGTACTGGGCTGGGACGTTCTTCCCAGCCGTGGCCGAAGCGCGCCGTACCAAGCTGTTCGCGCCCAAGGCCGCACGGGTTTCCGCGCTGTGCGCCGAGTCTGGCTTCAACCCTGAAACAGTGGTCGAGGCAGGAGCCGGGTTCGGCATCTTTCTGGACGAATGGCGCAAACTTCACCCCCAGACACGCACGGTGGCCGTGGAACCGCAGCCGGACATGGCCCGCAGGTGCGAGGCCCTGGGAATCGAGACCTTTCAGGGCTTTGTGGAGGACGCGCCCTTGCGGGGCGAGGCGGACATGGTGGTGGCAATGGAAGTCATCGAGCATGTGCGTGAGCCGCTGGCCTTCTGCCAGAGCCTCGCAGAGCTCTTGCGGCCTGGAGGCCGGGTACTGGTGACCGGGCTTTGTATCGACGGGTTCGACCTACGGGTGCTGGGCGAGCGTTCAAGGGCCATCTGTCCGCCCCAGCACATCAATTTTCCGTCGGTGGCGGGATACGAAAAACTGTTTGAACGGGCCGGATTCGAAGACGTGGCAGTGTTCACGCCGGGCGTTCTCGATGTGGACATCGTGCGCTCCGCGTTGCGCGCCGACCCGTGCATCCTGAACGGCCAGCCTTTTCTGGAAGAGCTCATGCGCAAGGATGATGCAACCCTCGGCGCGTTCCAGCGTTATCTGTCTGACAACCGGTTAAGCTCGCACTGCTGGGTCTGGGCCGCCAGATCCGGCACGCGTGGCGGTGACGCGCAATGAAACGGATTCTGAACGTCGGCATCGCAGGATACGGCGTGGTGGGCCAGAGACGCCGCGTGCACATCGACAGACACAGCCAGCTGCGGGTCACGGCGCTGTGCGACCGGACCTTCCAGGGCGAGGGCCTGTGTGAAGACGGCGTACGCTTCTACGACACTCCCGCCCGGATGCTGGAAGCCGAAACCCTCGACGTCCTCTTCGTGTGCCTGACCAACGACGTGGCCGCAGACGTGACCATCGCGGGGCTCTCAAAAGGGCTGCACACCTTTTGCGAAAAGCCTCCGGGCCGCGACCTGGAGGACATCGTCCGGGTCATCCGCGAGGAACGCCTCCACCCGGAACTCAAGCTGAAGTACGGCTTCAACCACCGCTACCACGACTCGGTGCGCAAGGCTCTCGCGATCATCCAGAGCGGGGAGCTGGGCCGCGTGCTGAACATGCGAGGCGTCTACGGCAAGTCCAAGATCATAAGCTTCACCTCGGACTGGCGCACCAAGCGGGCGCTGGCCGGGGGCGGCATCCTGCTGGACCAGGGCATCCACATGGTGGACATGATGCGCCTGTTCGCCGGGGATTTCGCCGAGATCCACAGCTTCATCAGTAACGGGTTCTGGAACCACAACGTGGAAGACAACGCCTACGCCCTGATGCGCACGGCCTCCGGCGTGGTCGCGTTTCTGCATTCCTCGGCCACCCAGTGGCGGCACCGCTTCCATCTGGACATCACCCTCTCCAAAGGGGCTGTCATTCTTTCCGGCATCCTCTCCGGTTCAAAAAGCTACGGGTCCGAGACCATAACCATCGTGCGAGCCGGGGAAGACGACGGCGGCGACCCCGAAGAGACCACCATGCGCTGCAACAAGGACAACTCCTGGCGAGACGAGATCGACGAATTCGCCCAGGCAGTCCTCCAGGACCAGCTCATCGTGAACGGCTCCTCCCTGGAAGCCCTCAAGACTATGCAGATGGTGTCGCGCATTTATTGCGCCGACCCGGACTGGAAGGCCCGCTACAACCTGAGCGACCTCGTGCCACCTGATATCCTCAACCCAGAAGAAGGAGCATAGGCGTGGCTGAATCCACCACCCCGACGCAGCCCGGCACGCGCAAAGCCCTGGTCACGGGCGGCACGCGCGGCATCGGCCTGGCCGTGGCCCGAAGGCTGGCCGCCGACCAGGTCCGGGTGACCATCACCGGAACCGTCGTCCGCCAAGACCTGCACATACCCGAAGGAATGAACGTTCTGGCCGTGGACTTCACCCGCCCGGAATCTTTCGAGGCCTTCGCCGACGAGGTGTCCTCCGCAGGCTACGACATCCTGGTGAACAACGCCGGAATAAACGCCATCGCCCCGTTCGCCTCAGTGGATATGGATGATTTCGACCGCATCTGGCAGGTGAACGTGCGCGCCGCCTTCCGCCTGTGCCAGTCAGTGCTGCCCGGCATGGTCGGGAAGGGATGGGGCAGAATCGTCAACGTCAGCTCCATCTTCGGCAAGATCAGCAAGGCGTGGCGGGCCAGTTACTCCTCAAGCAAGTTCGCCCTGGACGGCATGAGCGCCGCGCTGGCAGCTGAAGTGGCCAGCCAGGGCGTACTGGTCAACTGCGTGGCTCCCGGCTTCATCGACACGGAACTCACCCGCCGGGTGCTCGGGGCCGAGGGCATGGCGGAATTGTCGCGCCAGATCCCCATGCAGCGCCTGGGCCGGGCCGAAGAGGTAGCCGCGTTCGTGGCCTGGCTGGCTGGCCCGGAAAACACCTACATAAGCGGGCAGAACATAGCCATCGACGGAGGATTCACCCGTGTCTGAGCCGCTTGTAGTCTCCTCACACAAGGGGCCTTACGAGGTCGTCTTCGATGAAGACGCCCTGGAACTCCTCGCGCGGCAAGCCCCGGCCAAGGCCCGCTTCATCGTGGACGCCAACGTGGCCGCCCTGCACGCCGGGTCACTCGAAGCCGTTCTGCCGCAGGCCCTGGTCATCGAGGCCACCGAGAAGAACAAGAGCCTGGACCGCATGCCCGACTATGTGGCGGCGCTCCTGGAACGCGGCACCCGCCGGGGAGACGTGCTGACGGCCATCGGCGGCGGCATCATCCAGGACATCACCTGCTTTCTGGCGGCCACGCTGTTTCGCGGCCTGCCCTGGCACTTCTATCCCACCACCTTGCTGGCCCAGGCCGATTCGTGCATCGGCTCCAAAAGCTCCATCAACGTGGGCCGCTTCAAGAACATCATGGGGACATTCACCCCGCCAGACAGGGTTTTCGTAACCACGCAGGTGCTGAAAACCCTGGACAGGCGCGAAATGCTCTCCGGCGTCGGGGAGATGCTCAAGGTTCACGCCATCGACGGCCCCCAATCCTTCGACGCCCTGGCCGCCCGCTACCACGATCTCCTGGAGGACGCCGCCCTGTTGCGCGACACGGTGCGGCGTTCGCTGCTCATCAAGCAACGTTTCATCGAAGAAGACGAATTCGACAAGGGCGTGCGAAACATCATGAACTACGGCCACAGCTTCGGGCACGCCATCGAATCCGCCACGGAATTCGGCATGCCGCACGGCATTGCCGTGAGCATGGGCATGGACATGGCCAACTGGGTCGCCGTCGGCATGGGCGTTTCCACGCCGCCCCATTTTGCACGCATGCATCCCGTGCTGGCCGAAAACTTCAGCGAGTTCAGGAATCTTCCCATTCCAGTGGAGCCTTTCCTGGCAGCACTGGCCAAGGACAAGAAAAACACCGAAGACCGCCTGCGCCTCATCCTCCCCGGTCAGGACGGGCGTCTCTTCGTCGGCCTGCACGCCAATGACCAGACCTTCAGGTCCCTGTGCGCCACCTATTTGGAAAAGGTCCGCCAAGAATGAAAAACAAAGCCCGCATCGCCGTCGCTTCCCGCTCGTTTTCGCGTCACCCTGTCCTTCGCCGCGAACTTCTGGAGCGTTATGAGAACGTGACTTTCAACGACCAGGGCGCGTCCTTGTCCGGCGAAAGCCTGATTGCGTTCCTGCGCGGTCACGAAAAGGCCGTCACCGCCCTTGAGCGACTGGACAAGGGCCTCTTCGCTGCCCTGCCGGAACTCCGCGTGATCAGCAAATATGGCGTGGGCCTGGACATGATCGACCTGCCCGCCATGGAGGCAAGCGGCGTGGCCCTGGGCTGGACCGGCGGAGTGAACCGGCGCTCCGTGGCCGAACTGACCATCGCTGCGGCCGTGGCACTCCTCCACAAGACGCCCCAGGCCTGTCGCGCCGTCCAGGCAGGGGGATGGCGGCAGATCATGGGCAGGGAACTCTCCAGCAGCACAGTCGGCATCGTGGGCTGCGGCCACATCGGCAAGGAGGTGGCCAGACTGCTGCGCGCCTTCGGCTGCCGGGTGCTGGCCCACGACATCCTGGATTTTCCGGAGTTCTATGCGGCCAACACCGTCTCTCCCATGGCGTTGGAGGAAATGCTCCCCTTGGCCGACGTCGTCACCCTGCACCTGCCGCTGGACGATTCCACGCTGAACATCCTCGATGCGCGCCGCCTGGAGTTGATGAAGACCGGGGCGTGCCTCATCAACTACGCGCGCGGCGGACTTGCCGACGAGGCGGCTCTCAAGCGGATGCTCCTGGACGGCAGGCTTTCGGGTGCGGCTCTCGACGTCTTCCGCGACGAACCCCCGACGGACATGGAACTGGTCCACTTGCCCAATGTGCTGGTGACCCCGCATATCGGCGGCAGCACCGAGGAAGCGGTCCTGGCTATGGGGCGTGCTGCAATCGCGGGGCTGGATGCCGCCCTGCCGCCGTCACGCCACGAATTTTGATGGATGGCAGAGAAGGAACACCATGCTGACCCAAGGCATCCTCGACCGCATCGCGGCCTGTCTGTCTGAGCTCAAAACACAGGGGCGCACCTCGGTGGGGTTTGTTCCCGGCGAACACGTCCAGAGCTTCAAGGACATCGCGCGGGATTTGAATGGAGTCGTCCAGGATTTCAATCCGTCAGACCCGCAGGCCGTGGCGGTTCTCACGGGCCTCGAAACATTGAACCGGGAGTCACGCGCTGTGCGCAAGGCCGCGACCCTCGCCGGACGCGACGTGCTCATCATCGACTCCTGCCTGGATGATCTGCTGCCCGTGAATGCTCCGAAACCGTGCATACGCTTTGACTCCACCAACTCATGCAATCTGCGCTGTTCGTACTGCTACCGGCGAGCGCCCTTCCCCAAGCTCAACCCCCACATGACGCTGGATACTTTCCGGGCTCTCAACAACCTTGGTCCCCAGGACACAGTGGAGACCTTCCTCTGGGATGATCTGCCACCGGTTTTCACGTCGCCGGAAGACTTCAAAACCATGCTCCGCCACATCGGCCAGCCAGAGCTTCTTGCGCTCTCCTGCGCGGCGGAACCGCTCATCCACCCTCGCATCGGAGACATCATCCAGGCAGCCGACGGGCTGAACACCTTGCTCGTCACCAACGCGCTCTTGTTGGACGAGGCGCGCATAGCCCCCATTATCAACAACGGACTGAAATCCCTCGTCGTCAGCCTGGACTCCGCCGACGATGCCTTCACCCGCAAGTACACCGGGCTTCGGGCCTCGCGAGTGCTCGACAGCCTGCGCCTGCTCCAGAAAATGAAGCGCGACGCGGGGTCAGCCCTGCCGGAACTGACCATATCCATGGTCCTTTTCAAAAAGAACCTGAACCATATCGAAGCACTTCTGCGGGCGGTCGACGGGCTTGGAGTCACGGGCCTCAACGTTTGCCGCCTGCTGCCGAGAAACGACGCGTTCAAAAGTCTGGTCCCCGCCAACGCGGAAATCGCCTCGCTGGTGGAATCGATCCGTCCCCTGAGCGATGAGCTTGGGATACCCGTGCGGTTCGGCTACCATGAGACACCCCGGAGCGAACGACTCGAGGGATGCTGCCCGCTGGCTTTGTCGAATTTTTTCATCAATGCCGGGGGGGATATCTTCACCTGTTTCAAGGCGCACATCGGCAACATCTTCCGCGAAAGTCTGCAAACTGCCATGGACAGAAACATGGAGCGTCTGCTTACGGCCTCGCGGCTTGGCGACCCGTACTGCGCCCACTGTTTCATCTGACCCCGGACCACCGCATGTCCTCAGTGAAACCGCGCACAACATCCGCGCAGCATCCGACAGCACAACCGCCCGAGGCTGTCTTCATCACCTCCGCCCTGCACCCTGAAGCGTGGGCGGATTCTGCCATGGCGGGCGACCGCCTGCTCTACGCCGGGCAGGACGCCGCCGCCTGCCAGACCCTGCTCACAGCCCTGGGAACACACTTCACGCACGTCCCCTTGGGGGAGTCCGTCAACCGCCACGCCGAGGTGTTGCGAGACGACTTCATCAATCTGGACAAGCACCTGGACCAGCCCGTCGAGGACAGGTTGTGGCAAGCCAGCGACATGGCTGAACGAAATCCCTTCACCTCGACACTCTTTCAGGACGCCTGCCTGTATCTCGCCTGCGAAGAGGTTCTTGATGTCCCGTTCGGACGGTTGCTCGTCGTGGTGGAGAATCCGTCACTGGGGCAAGCCCTCTTCCAGTTGGCCAAGCGCAAGGGATGGCGCTCGTCCTGGCGTACTGGCAGCACGCTGTGCGACGCATTCCCCTGGCTGATACGCTTCAAGAAACGCTGGACCTGCTTGCGGGAAGCCCTCCGGTGCAGGCTGGACCTGCTGAAAGATCTCCGCAGGCGCAAGGCGGTACTGGCCCGCCTCGGAATATCGCGCCCCAAGGCGGGTCCGCAGGCGTTCGATACGCTCCTCACCGTGTGGGCCGTTACAGATACCTTCCCCGCCTCGAGGCCCAAGACCCACGACCCCTACTGGGGGGAATTGCCCGAATACCTGGCCCGCGAAGGCCAACGTGTGCTCTCTCTGGCCACGCCCGCAGCCTGGGTGGAACCCTTCGAGGACATCGCGGCCTCCATCGCGGCCTCCCCGGAGGCGGTCGTGCTGCCCGAGCAGTGCCAGAGCCTTCCCCGTGCCGCCTGGGACGCTCTGCGGACCCTGTTCTGGACGGCGAAACTGCGCACCCCGGTCATCCTGGCGGGCAAAGATTTGACGCAACTCATTCGCGACGGTGTTTGGCACGAGCGCGCCAAATCACGCCAGATGGTTGCGCTCGGATATGAGCGCGTCGGCCCGGCGCTCAAGGCATGGGGCATGGTTCCCAGGCAGGCGCTGCACCTTTATGAGAACCAGCCCTGGGAGAAATGCCTGCGTCGAGGCTTTAGGGACGCGTTGCCTCAGACCAGCCTCGCCGCCTGTCAGCATGTACCCTTTTCCCGGCTCTACCTCAGCTTCATTCCCTCCAGGCGCGAGCTGGATGCGGGGCTGACGCCGCACCGGCTCATTGTTCCGGGCGAGTTCTGGCGGGAGGTGTATCTCCAGGCAGGATATGCGCCCGATCAGATCGTAGTCGCCCCGTCCCTTCGCTTCAGTTACCTTTTCAGCTCCGCCTGCTCCGGTTCCCACGAGTTCGCCGGAGCATCCAAGGTCAACATCGTTCCACAGACGCCCGATTCTCCTCCACAAGGAGGCATGGTCCCCCCCGCGCAGTCCGAAAGCCGGAAATCCGGGGCAATGCCCCTCACGATGCTGGTGGCGGGCGGCATGGACCCCATGGAGTTACGCGAACTGCTGCTGGCACGCCTCATTCCGGCCAGCCGCGTTCTGCTGGGGCTGGACGTGCTGCTCAAGTTCCATCCCAAGATGGAACCGTCTGCCGTCGCCGCCATCCTGGCCGACCTCAAACAGGTGCCTGGGTTCGGCTTCACGCTCACCACCCATGCGATTGCGGACCTGCTGCCCCAGGTGGACGCGGTGCTCTACACCAGCAGCGGCGTCTGCTACGAGGCACTGGCACACGGCAAGCACGCCCTGTATGTGGGGTCTGACATGCGTCTGGACATTAATAAACTGGACTGGTTCCCAGACCTGCACCGCAAAACCCGCTCTCCCCAGGAACTTTCCCGAGCCATCGAGGAAATCCTGAACGAATCCCCCGAGGCGGCACACACGCGCAAAGCCCAGGCGGCAGAATTGATCATACGCCTGTTCGCCTGCTCCAACACATCAAGCCTGCATGTCTTTCTCGGCAACTCGAAATGCGACAATAATTTGACTAACTTGGCTGAATGGACGACCAAATCCTTCGGCAACTGAATGAAACCGGAACCCAAGAAGCCTGCGCGACGCACGATCACGATTCGCCCACGCCGAAAGGCACCCCACCTGCCGGTCCTGGCGCATGGAGGTTTTATGATTGAAGGAGTCCTGCTTTTGCCTCGCCCTTGTCACGAGGACACCCGTGGCCGCCTGCTGCGCATGGTACGTTGCGACGACCCGGAGTTCGCGGGATTCGGGGAAGTCTACTTTTCCACCATTCGTCCAGGCATCATCAAGGGCTGGAAACTGCATAAGCGCATGGTTCTCAATCTCGCCGTTCCTGTGGGTTCGGTCCAGTTCGTCATCTATGACGACCGCCCAGGCTCACCTACCAGGGGAGGTGTCCAGACAGAAATCCTTGACTGCCATCCCTACCGTCTGCTCCAGCTACCTCCCGGCGTCTGGTTCGCTTTTCAGGGCAGAGCAGCCCACGAGTCCGTGGTGACCAACTGCGCCTCCATCCCTCACGATCCGCAGGAGTCGATCACCCTGCCACTCGATTCGCCGGAAATCCCCTACCGATGGAGCACCACGGATTGAGCGAATGGCCGACACCCGGCAGCCCGGCCCCATATATGGACGCCACAAGGAACTGGCCGCATGTCTCGGATAAGGAGAAAGAGTTGGAACGGTTTTGGCAATGCTATTTGAAATGAAAGGTCTTCCAGCCATGACAAGGAGTATCTCTTGCGCCGCGCCTCTCCCCTGGTGACCGTCCTGATGACGGTCCGCAACGGCGAACCCTATGTGCGCCAGGCCGCAAAGAGCGCCTTGGAGCAGACCATGGGGGATCTGGAACTTCTGGTGGTGGACGACGCCTCCACGGATTCCTCGCTCGACAGCATCCGGGCTCTCGGGGACGACCGCGTGCGGATTATCCTTAACGGGCGTCCTGGCCGCACCAGCGCCCTGAACGAAGGGCTGCGTCATGCCAGGGGCGAGTTCGTAGCCATCCTGGATGCTGACGACATCGCCACGCCCAACCGCTTGCAGCTTCAGCTGGACTCTCTTGAGCACCACCCTGACGTGGTGATGATCGGCGGCGGATATCGTGCCATCGACCCGCAAGGCGAAGTGCTGGCGGAACACCTCATGCCCGCAGGCCACCAAGACATTCTGAACTGTCTGCCGGTGTGGAACCCGATTCCGCACTCCACCATGACCTATCGCCGCAGGCAGATCATGGCGCTTGGGGGATACCCCGCCAGATACTTCTGGGCGCAGGATTTCGCCTTGATTCTCAAGGCGGCCAGCCGCCACACTCTGGCCAATATTCCGGAGGTGCTCAGTTCGATCCGTCAGCATCCGAGACAAATGACGGCCCGGCCTGAGAACACTTCCCATCGGCTTCTCGATTCCTACCAGCTGCTGCGCAAGGCGCGCTTCATACCGGGCGTGGCCGAAGCGTCCCAGGCTGAAGGGCGCAGGGTCTGCGCGGGGCTGGCCCGCGAATATCTGACTCACCTCGCAAGCATGGGCAAAGGTGGGCGGGCGCTGGCCTTTCGCCTCACCTGCGTGCTTGAGGACCCTTGGGACCGGGAACTCCGTAAGGCCCTCGGCCCGATTCCCCGCTGTATCGTTTCCCAACAACCCGGCCAACCCCAACGTGGAGTCGATGGATGACCAGTTTTCCCCAGACCGCCTGCCCCGTTCACAACCTTCCCCTGGCCGAGCGGCCCGACAGCCTGCTCTGTCCCGAAGGGTGCAGTTACCCCATAAAAGGCGGCGTCCCGCGCTTCGTGGCCACGGACGGATACGTCAGCCGTTTCGGCTTCCAATGGAACACCTTCGCCAAATCCCAACTGGATTCCTACACTGGCCAGCCCGTCAGCCGCGACAGGCTGCAACGCCTCTGCGGCGGCGACCTCTCCGTGCTGAAGGATAAGCTGGTCCTCGAGGCAGGTTGCGGCGCGGGCCGTTTCACGGAAGTCATCCTGAACGCCGGGGGCACGGTGGTGGCCATGGACCTCTCAAGCGCCGTGGAAGCCAACCAAGCCAACAACGGTGCGAACCCCAGCCTGCAGATCCATCAGGCGGACATTGAGAAGCTGCCCTACGCCCCCGGACAGTTCGACGTGGTGATCTGCGTGGGCGTGCTTCAGGCGACGCCCGACCCCGAACGGGCCATCGCCGCGCTGGCAGCCCAGCTCAAGCCCGGAGGTCTGCTGGTCATCGACCACTACGGCATGGACTACACCCTGGCCGAATCCCGGCGCGTGCTGCGGAAGATGCTGTTGGCCCTGCCAGATTCCTGGTCCATCCCCGTGGTCAGAGCCGTGGTGAACACCTTGTGGCCCATCCACCGCATGTTCTGGCATCTGCGGGCCTTCCCTATAATGGTGCGCCTGCGCGAACGGTTCGTGAAGCTTTCCCCGGTGCTGGACTACCACACCATCTACCCCCAGCTGCCGCCTCACATTCTGCACGAGTGGGCCATTCTGGACACCCACGACAACACCACCGACCACTTCAAGCATCTGCGTGCGCCAGAAGACACCCGAAGAACGCTTGAAACGCTGGGTCTGGAGGGCATCGTGGTGGAAAGGGCCGGAAACGGCGTGGAAGCCAGGGCTGTCAGGCCGACAGCGGCCTAGAGCCTGTTTACGGGAGGGAGGCGTGCCGTGAGCGCAGCCCCAGTGCCCAATGGGCGGATCATTGCCGAGCTGAACACGCCAAGTGAATGAGACATAAAGCCCCGGAAGCCTGTAAGGGGCTTCCAGGGCTTTTCTGCCTGAAGAACAACCGTATCTACCTGTCGGGGGGCTATCGGCAAACGCTGCTCCTCTTGAAATCCTCGATGACTTCCTCGAACCAGTCCAGGTAGTCGGCGTGCATGCGCTGGCGGGAGAAGCGGGTTGCTGCCACGTTCGCGGCCCGCTCACCCATGGCTTGGGCCAAAGACGGGTCGTGCTCCAAAATTGCCAGCCGTTCGGCGAACATGGCGTCGTCGCCAAGCCCGACCAGAAACCCCGTCTCACCGTCACACACCTGCTCCGGGATGCCTCCCACGGCGGAGGCCACCACGGGCGTGCCGCAGGCCATGGCCTCCAGAATCACCGTGGGGAAGGTTTCGGCCCTGGCTGGATGGGCGTACACGTCGGCAGCGCGGTAATACTCGGCCACCTGGGCCGGATCGCTCACAAAGGGCAGGATGCGCACGTCTCCGCCCAGGTCATTGTCCGGCCTGCTGCCGCCCAGAGCCAGGAGCACCGTGTTTCGCGAAAACCGTCCGGACAGGCGCGCAAACGCCCGCTTCAGGGTAGGGTAGTCCTTCCAGAGGTTTTCGCGCGGATCCTCGGCAACGAACAGCGGAATGAAGGCATCCTCAGGCAATCCCAGCCTGCGCCGGGCAGCCATCTTGTCGCCCATGCGGAAAACACCAGTGTCGATGCCGTTGGGTATCACGCGCGTTAGCGCCATCCCAGCAGCCAGCATGGACGCCTCCACCTTGTCCAGAAGCCATCTGGAAGGGGTGGTGACGTACATACGCGACCGGGCGTAGATCGCCTTCTTGCGCTCACAGTTGCGTGCTGTGCCGTCTTTCTTCAGTGGCGGGTAGATCCCCAGGTCCGGGCATTGGCCGCAGCCGGTCTTCCAGCGCTCACACTGGAAGCTGTGGACGCAATGCCCCCCCAGCAGCCAGGCGTCGTGCAGGGTCAGCACCACGGGGTGGCGGCGGCTCCAGGCAGGCAGGAGGTTCAGGTCAAAAAAACCGTGGTGCAGGTTGTGGCAGTGGATGACGTCCGGCCGCATGGGCAAACGCTCCAGCAGGGCACGGCTGCCGGGGTGGTTGAACACCTCCAGACCCCGGTCTTCGTGATATGATCGCACTGGGTGGGCAAGCTGCCTTCGCACCCGGCGCGCCAGATCAGCAGCGACGCCCAAACGCTCCGCCTTATCCGCCAGGGCGTGGCAAAACCCCTCCCAGCGCCGCAACAGCGGCGGGTCGGGAATGGCCAGCACATGATCGTCCGGCAGAGTCTTGCGGCTCACCGCCAGCCAGGCTTCATGCCCTGCGGCCTTGAATCCGCGAAACAGGTCCACGGCGATGCCGGATGCCCCGCCCTTGCTGTCCAGGCAGTTCACCAACAGGACGTTGCGCTTCGGCTTGGCCGCACTGCCGACTTTTCCGACCGCTTCCTGTATGGCATGCGTCCGCCACTCACCGGAGAGGACTTCGGTTGCAGGACGTATCGGGGCGACATCGCATGCCGGGAAAGGCTCGCTCATCGCCGGAAAGCCTCCTGGAATTTCTTCTCCCAGCGGCGCACCATGTCGTAGTCCACGTTCTTGACCAGCGGCATTTTGTGCACCACGTTCATCTCGAACGAGTTGAAGTCCCTTGTGGTCAGCATGTCCTCTGCCACCAGCTCATCGTAATACTTGGAGCCAGGGAAGGGCACCATCCAGTTGAAATAATACATGGTGGGGCGCAGTTCATCTACGAAGGAGAAATCCTCGGCCAGGTCTTCCTCGGTTTCGCCGGGAATGGCCGAGAGGATGTTGGCCAGGAGCAGCTTGCCGGTCTTTTTCCAGATCTTCCCGGCGGTCAGGTTCTGTTCACGTGTGGTCTGCTTGTCCATGAGCTTCAGCTTGTGGTTGGACCCGGACTCGAACCCGAAGCTGATGAGGTTGCAGCCTGTGGCTGCCAGGCGATCCGACATGTCCTGGTCGAAATAGTCCACGCGGGCGCTGATGTCGTACTCCATGTTGTACTTTCGCTCTGCCAGAAGCCTTGTGAACACGTTGATACGGGCGCGATTCACCGTGAACATGTCGTCCATGATGAAGAACTTTTTCACGCCCAGCTCGTCGCGGTAATAGTCCACTTCACGCAGGATGTTCTCAGCCGAACGAAACTTGATCCTGTTGCCGTAGATGCTCTTCTGCACGGGCTGGCAGTATTTGCAACGGCCCGGACACCCCCGGCTGGTGACGATGAAGCCGCACTTTTTGCGCCGCACCACGTCTTCGTAAAGCGGAGAAAGATACGGCAGCGGAATGGACTCGATCTCGCGCAGCGGTTCGGCGTGGATCAGGCGCTCCGGCTTCTGGCCTTGTTCGATGGCCTCGCAGAGCGCGGGCAGCGTATGGTCGCCCTCGCCCACCACGATGTGGTCAAAGGCCGGGATATCCAGGCAGTCCTGCGGGACGCAGGTGACGTGAGGGCCGCCAACCAGGGTCACGATGCCCAGGGACTTGGCTATTTCGCAAAGCTTGATGGCAAACTCCCGGTTGGGAGTCTGGAAACCGCAGGCCAGTACTTTGGGCTGTATCTCGCGCAGACGTGTTTCGACATCCTCCCAGTCTTTGACCATGCGCAGATCCAGGTACTCAACGCCGTGTCCCTTGGCGCGCAACGCCCCCCCGAGCGTGGTGAGCCCGTAGGGGATGATGTACGTGTCCAGGCCGTCGAAGCCGGGCGCGAAGTTGCGCTCGAAGGCGTCAAAGCCGATATTTCTGATCCCAACGTGACTGAGTACCACCTGCATGTCAGCCTCCCGATCTCCACGCCCTGTGAAAGTTATAAACCTTTGCTTGCGTGCAAAAAACGCCGTTTGCGCTAGGATGCGGCTTTTGCCGCACTGCGTTTGCGGCGGTGTTCCGCCCAAGCCTGTTCAGCTTCGCCGCGCAGCCGGATAAGGTCCTCGCCCGACAGATCGTCGGTACGGACCACCGAGTTGTGATATCCATCGTAGTCGTCGTAATTGGTGGACAGCAGATGCCCTTTCTCCAGCAGATGCTTGTGGAACTGGCTTCCGGGAAAGGGCGTGGCAATGGAAAACTGGAGGCTGTCCGGGTCCAGGGCCAGGGCGGTCTCGATGGTCTGGCGCGCGGTTTCCTCGGTTTCTCCGGGCAGGCCGAACATGAAGGTCAGGTGGTAGGAGATGCCGAGTTCACGGGTGATGCGCACGGTATCGGCCACCTTGGCCAGATCGAGTCCCTTGCAGGCCCTGTTCAGCAGATCCTGCGAACCGGACTCCACGCCGTACTTGAGCGCGGTGAGACCTGCCTCCTTGAGGGCCTCCAGGGTCTCGCGGTCCATCTGGTCCGCCCTGGCCATGATGGCCCATGGCAGGTTCAAGCCCCGGTCCTTGATTTCCCTGGCCAGCGCGATGACGCGCTTCTTGCCGATGTTGAAGGTGTCGTCGTCGAAATAGAAGGACTTGAACCCGTACTGCTTCACGCAGGTTTCGATCTCGTCCACCACATCCTTGGGGGAGCGGGTTCTGTAGGAATTGCCGCCGTACATGAGCTGCGGCCACGCGCAGAAGATGCAGCCGAAGGGGCATCCCCTGGAGGCGATCACCTGAAGCGAGGGTGCCGGGATGCCCCCGGGTCGGTCGCAGTAGCGCTCCAGGGACATAAGCTCACGGGCTGGCCAGGGGAAGGCGTCCAGGTTTTCCTGGAGCTTTCCGGCCGGGTTGACCGCGATGGAGCCGTCTGCGCGCTTGAAGATGAGCCCCGGCACGGTGTCGGGGCTCAGCCCGTCGCGCAGGTGTTTCAGCAGGTCCAGCAGATTGAATTCATATTCGCCGGTGAGCACGTAGTCCGCCTGGGCGTGACGCTCCAGGAAATCCGGCCTGGACATGCCGAAGTGCGCGCCGCCGAGCACGATGCGCACCTTCTCGCCCAGCAGGGCGCGGGTGCGTTCCAGGATGCGCATGTCCACATTCAGGGACGCGGTGGATATTTCATAGAAGATGACGTCAGGCGCGAAGGCCTCCAGGCGGGCGAAAAAGGCATCCTCGCCGATCTCATCGGCGATGGCGTCCACCAGGGACAGCTGGAAGCCCGCATCGCGCAGCAGAGCCGCCGAATAGGCCAGAAAGAAGGGGAAGGGCATGTAGGAACAGCCCTCCTTCTCGAAATGGGGCCAGCGCGATCCGGCACGCACGCCATAGAATCCGGGCTTCTTCCAGGGAGCGTTGGCGAGAAAAACCTTCATATCAATTCTCCTTCGTCGCGTTGGGAACTGCGTGGGGGGATGCTTCCGGGCTAAACCGGCCAGGCGAAGACTGGGATTTCGCCTCATTGCGAAGGCGGCGGGACTCGAAATCTGCCTGGGAACGCGGGGAGGGCTCATGCAGCAGGATGCCCGAAAGCGTCCTACAGGCCGCGTCCATGTTCCACTCGGCCTCGGCCAGACGCCTGCCTTCAAGGCCCATGGCCTGTCTCTTCCCGGCGTCTTCCATCATGTGGACCATGCCCTGAGCGAATTCCTGGACATCGGCGGCCAAATAGCCCGTCTCGCCGGGGCGCACGAAATATTTGGCCTCGCCGACGCGGGTGGACACCACGGGCTTGGCACAGGCGTAATACTCGAAAATCTTGGTGGGGCTCTTGCTCTCGTGGAAAAGCGACGGCGCTACCAGACAATACAGGCCAACATCAATGGACTGAAGGTAGGCGGGCATCTTCTCCGGGGCGAGCCAGGGGGTGACGTTCACGGAGTACCCGTCATAGTGGTCACGAACCTGGGCGCGGACCTTCTCGAAGTAGTCTCCGCCGCCAACGATGTCGAGCGCGAGGCCTTCGCGCGTCCCGAGCATGTCGCATGCACGCTTGAAGGCCTCCACCATGAACATCACGTTGTCGTACGTGAAGTCCTGGAAGATGGTTCCCACCCAGGAGAACACCACAGGCCCGCCACTGCTTTGCGAATCGGAGTCAGGAGCGGGAACGAAGCGCTCGTGATCCACATACGTGGGGAGCAGAGGCACATGCTCGAAGTGTCTGGAGAGGCGCTCTTGCAGGCAACGGCTGGAGACTATGCAGGTGTCGCAGTACAGGGCGAAGAAAGGCAGCATGTGCCGGACCTCAAAGCGGTAAAACGCCACGAAGGCCCGGTAGCTGAGGGTCCAGTCGTCGATGTCCATCACCACGCGTGAGCCGTTCAGCAGCTTGAGAGACAGTGGAACGATGAAATCATAGTTGGGCCGCTGCTCCATGATAACCATGGGGCCTTTGGGCAGGAGCTGTATAAGAGTCGCCAGATTGATGCAGAACTTCTCCACTTCCCAGATGCGGCGGAAGGGAAAAGGGAAATGGGCCAGCCGGGCATACTCGTCCCAGTAGGCGAACACCTCGGCGTCCACGCCCTGGCGACGCAGCACCTCGGCGAAGTGGTAGCAGCGCACGCGGGTGGGGGCCACCTTGTGCCCCTCGTAGGAGAAGAGCAGGACCTTTTCCGGGCGAACCACCCGGCCCCAGGTCCACGGCAGGCGCACAGCCCAGATCAGCACCACCAGCGCCATCAGGCACAGGGTGAGCACCAGGGCCACGAACTCGTCAATGGGGAACAGAGCCTTGGTCTTGAAAAATTTCGCGTCAATTCGCATCCGAACTCCCTTCAGGATACTCTTTGGCCACAAAGGCCGGATCGATCTCCCTGGCGCGGGCGAGAAACCATGCGGCGTCCTGCGCGTTCCCGTCCTGGATCAGCAGTCGGGCCATTTCCAGGTTCGTCCTGGCTGCGTCCGGGGCCAGCTCGACGGCCCGGCGCATTTCGGCCAGCGCCTCGGCCATCTGTCCCAGCCCAGCCAGGGTCAGGCCCAGCCGGAAGTGGAACCACGGGACTTCAGGGTCAAGTCGCGCTGCCTCCAGAAAATGTTCCAGGCTCTCCTGCGGCCGACCCAGGGCATTCAGAACCATGCCCAGGTCGAAGCGCATCCAGGCATGATTCGGCTTTTCCCGCAACGCATGCAGAATCTGATCCAACGCCTCCGCGTGCCGCCCCAGCGCAATAAGGGATACACCGTACTGATGGCGAACAAGGGGCGAGACGTATCCCCCGTTCACGAGGCGCTCAAGCATCTGCGCAGCCTCGGCGTGCCGCCCCTGCCGCCGCAGGCATTCACACAGGTCGATGCGCGCGTACGGATGGTCCGGCCTTGCCTCCAGGACGTTGCGAAAATGGAGCTCTGCCTCTGCGGTGCGCCCAAGCTCCTTGAGCGACATGCCCATGCCCTGCTCGGCCTCCACTGAGTATTCCCGTGCCAGGGAGGCTTCAAACAGCCGCTTGGCCACATCGCGTTGCCCCTCGTTCCAGAGGGCGAAGCCCCTCTGGGACAAGCGCTGCGCCTTGCCCTGGAACTGGCAGCCCATGAGGCACAGTGAGCAGCCGCGCCTGAATGCCTGGAAGCCCTTCCAGCCTTGCGACTCGAAGACCTCGGCGGGCGAGCTCTCGCGCAGGCTGGCCAGGGGGCGGCAGAACAGACAGCCGCGCACCTCCAGGAGCGAATTGACGAAGAGGAACCGGTCTGCACCGCAGAGCTGACTGGGGCCGCCGGGGCGGACGTAGAACTCCTCAAACTTATCCAACATCTCCAAAGAGTTATCGACAAAGTCCGGCGCCACCGCCTTGTCGGCTTTGAGCCGCGCGATCTGTCCGGCCAGCGCGCCCAGAAATTGCGGGGTGACTCCGGGCGCTTGGACCGTCTCTGCGGAGGGAGGGTATACCATGCAAAAGGGATGGTAAGGCTGCACGAGGGCGTGATGCAGGCCGACCGCCCTGGCCAGAGCGGCTATGTCCGCCAACTCGCCCACGTTTTCTGGATGCACGGTGGTGATGACGCCAAGTTCCACTCCGGAGCGTTCATGTTCCGCAAGCGCCATGATGGCCCGCAGATTGCCCACTGTGCGCGCGAAAGCCCCGGACTTGCCGCGCAGGGCATCGTGGGCAGCGGGCGACGCCCCGTCGAGGGAGACCTTGATGGAAGCAACGCCAGCTTCCCGCAGGCGGGAGAACATGGCCGTATCCAGCATGAGGCCGTTGCTGACCACCTGCACGCTGTCGAACACCCGGCAGGCCTCGACGCAGAGCGCAACGAACTGAGGGTGCATGAGCGGTTCTCCCCCGGTGAGGGTCGCCAGGCGAACGCCCGCCTCGGCCAGGGGTCTGAAGACCCTCGCCGCCACGAGTTGCGCAGGTTCGCCGGGGCCGGTCCGCTCCGGCAGGTAGCAGCCCGGACAGGCCAGGTTGCACCGTTCGGTGGCCTGGAAATGGAGAATTTCCGGTGTCCGCATGCCCTTTCCCTAGTCCGCAACGCCTGCGCAGCCAGCGCACTCGACGCCACGCCGCATGTACAGGCGCTCCATATAGGAGTGCCCTTTGGTGTAGGCGTCCAGGCCCTGCCAGGGAGAGAAAGAGACCATGATCTCCTTGAAGTTCCTGAGCCTGGGGAACACCGCCGTGGGGTAGCCCTTGTAGGGAGGGTGGCAGGACAGGTTCTCGTGGTAGAAGTAGCGCCCGCTGACCCTGTCCACCTGCCTGAAGTACTCCTCGATGGTCGCGTACTCCATCTCGGAGAAGCTGATGGTGTTTATGAGCAGGTCCGCCGCGCGGTCCGCAAGTTTGGGCAGCATGAAGTTGGGCATCATGACGGCGTCGTAGTTGCGCAGGAGTTCCTCGTCCAGGACCAGCTCCGGGGAGTCATAGAGCAGGATGCGACGGTCCGGAAAGGCCATGGAAAGATAATAGGAGGCGACAATGAGGTTCTCCGGGAGGTCGAAGTCCACATATGTCACACCGGGGGAGCGCTTGAGCAGGTTGTAGGCGAAGCCGCCGAAACCGCCGCCGATCTCGGCCACCACGGGCCTGTCCACGCCTTCAAGCAACGTGGCGCAACGGTAGGCGCGGGCATGGTTGGGAAAGGAGTTCCAGTTGATGATGCTGCCTTCCACGTCGTAGCCGTAAGGGTTTCCGATGGGCGGCATGCTCGTCTCTTCCACCGAGGCCTTGCCGTCCAGCAGGGCCATCCACACCTCAAGGTTGTGCTGCATCCAGGTGTCGTGCCTGGAATCCAGGAAGGAGCGGTAGGCGCGCTCCCCTCCCATGATGGATTCGCTCAGCCCGTTGCGGCAAAAGTTTCCCAGGGCTTCGGCCAGGGCGTGGGCATCGCCCCGCCGGGTGATGTCGTAGAGATCGCCGCGCGTGGACTTGAGGACGCCCCCCCAGTTCTTGCCCACCTGGTACAACTGGCAGACGTTGCCGGCGCATTCCTGGGCCAGGATGTAGGCGTCCATGAGCCGCCTGGCTATGTCCACCTGAGCTTCGAGGGGCACAGGAGAGGCTATGTCCCCTTCCGTCTTGCCTCTGATCTCCAGGCCTGAGGTCACCGTGTCCAGTTCGCCCCCGTTGCCCAGCGCGTAGCGGTTGAAATACAGGCGCGGGGAAGCGCCTAGGTGCGCCATAACTTCCTGGGTGTGGCGGTGGTAGGCAAGCATCCGCTCGCGCTCATACCCAAGGCCGACGGCTTGTTCGGTGATGGCGTCGAAGGAATGGCTGACAACCAGGACGTAGTCGGGAGAAAACTCCGTCAGCCGTGCCGGCGACACTGTTTCCAGGCCTTCGCACCACGTGCCCCACTTACCGGGGTCGTTATCGAAAATGGCCAGGATTTCCACCCCGGCCCTGCGGCAGGAGTCGATAATCCGGTCAATGCCGAAAGCTTTGCCCCAAAGGCAGATCCGCATGCTCATTGAGCGCTCCCATGTGGTGAAGACATCCCCACTCCCTTTGCCCGCCCGCGTTCCCGCCGCCTGCGACCGGAGCAGCCTAACACGGCCCGCTCCGCCTCATCCACAGATCGATCCAATCCTTGGCGCATGTGTAAGGCACCAACGCTAGGCTCACGGCCAGGCGGGGCAGATCGCGATCAGCAATGTCCTTCCTGATGCTTCCCCACAGCCGTTGCAGATTGCGACTGTTCGATGCCCACGTTCCGGCTAGGGACGGCTCCTGAAAGCACCCATAATAGTACCACTTCCAGTAGTTGAGCATGACGGAACGAACGGTATCGCGGCGAAGATGCATGCACTTGGCGTGAGGCGTGTAAATCAGCACGTGCCTGTCGCGGATTAACTCGCAGAGTTTTACGTCTTCGGCGTTGGTCCGGCAGCGCACGTTGTAGAGCCCCGCATCGTAAAGGGCTTCACGCCGGAAAAGAGAGTTCGATCCCCAGATAAACGGGGGCCTGTAAATGCGCTCCGGGCCACGCCGCTGCAGCATGTGGTTGGCGCGCCAGCGATCCGCCAGAACCTCCTGAAAGGCTTCCAGCAACTCCCCGCCCACCCCGGACACATCCTCGCCCATCTCCTCCACCAGCCGGGCCAGCCAGTCTGGCTGGGGGGCCACGTCCGAATCCACCGAGGCCACCAGATCACAATGCGCTTCGCGCACGCCGGTGTTGCGGGCCGAGGCCAGCCCCAGGTTCTTCGGATGGCGAATCACCCGCAGGGGATAGCGCGACGTGGGAATCCAGGCTTCGGCCACGGCCACGGTGTCGTCCGTGGAACCGTCGTCGATGACCATGACATCGGACAGGGGGTACGTCTGTGCCATGACGGCCGCCAGCACCCTGTCCAGGTAGCCTGCGGCGTTATAGCACGGGATGTAAAGGCTTACTGCGCTCACCGGGCGACCTCCCGGTTGGTGCGGCATCCGGCGAAGAAATTGTGGCGACCTCCCGGCAGGGCGTCCCAGGGGCCTGAGAGGACATCACCGCGTGTGGCCCGGAATGATCTGCAGATGATGAAAACGTCTTTGAAATACACCGTGTTGAACTCCTGAGCGGCCAGAGCCTTTATCATTGCGACGTCCCGCGCGTCCAGTCGGCACCCGCAAAACAGGCCGACGCAACCGTCCTGCCCATATGCATCATGTGTGCCCACCAGCCAATCATGCCGCACGCCGGACATTACCGGCCCATACTCGTCAAAATCATGACGCACGCGAATTCTGCGCACCCTCAGGCAGACACTGCCCTGACGAGCCCCCGCATGTCGGCCTTCTGGCCGAGCTTCACCACGAAGGCCCGGGCGTAGTCCAGGCGGTCCTGAAGCAGCGGCCCGCGCGTCTCCAGGGACGCAAACGGTCGCAGTTCCCCGTCGCCGTAGAGTTCCAGGTAGCCCCGGTTCAGGCCGTCGCAGGCCCCGCGCGCCGCGCATCCGCCGCAGGCTTCGGCGAACACCGTGAAGGATTCACCGCGCCGCCCGATCAATCGCACACCGTTCTCCAGGATTTCGTCCAGGGGCACGTAAACGTGCGGCGGCCTCACGCCGTCCGGCGGCAGCTCCACGGCCTGGGCGCAATAGGCCGGTTCGCGGTCCGGGTTGCAGGCGCGGTTGCGCCACTCGTAGGGGTCGAACTGCTGGCCCATCACGCCGACCACGTGCCTGCGCAGCTCAGGAAAAGCGCACAGCGGCGCGTAGCGGATGTTCACGGCCACGCCCGCGCGCGTGAGGATCTCCACCGCCCGCGAAAGCCTTGGCTCGATGGCCCGGTAGCTCTCCTGTACGCCCGCAGCCTTGGCCGAGCCGGACCAGGCGTGGTAGGCGTTGAACAGGATGAAGTTGTGCTGGAACACGCCGTGATCGGTGCTGACACGGGCGATGTCCTCAAGCATGGGGGTGCTGCCCCGAAATACGACGGAGTTGGCCCCGTACTGGACGGCCTGGCGGTCCAGATGGCTCATCACCCGGCGCAGGCGCTCGAAACTCCCTCCGGTGAAGTCCTTGAACACGGCCTCGTCCACTGCGTGCAGGGAGAAAAGAAAGTCGGACAGACCGGCGTCCAGAAGGTCGTCTAGCAGGTACTTGGCGCAGCGTTTGCCGGGCTTGCCCAGAAGTTGCCCCAGGGTGATGACTCGCGAGGACAGGCCAAGCTCGTCGTGGGCGTAGCGGATGATCTCCGCCAGGTCCTCGTGCAGGGTAGGTTCGCCCCCGGTTACGTCGAAGCGCTCGAAGCCCTGCTCCTTGAACAGGCGCAGGATCTCCTTGCAGTCCGCCGTGGAGCGTAGCCCCGCCTTGCGAAGCGGCGCGAACTGGTCCTCGGAGCCGTCGAAGAAGGAGTAGTAGCAGAAGCGGCAGGAGTGCACGCATTTGAGCCCCAGGTCCAGGACGCCGCTGCGGGCGGGAGCGCCTGGCTGATGCAGGTAATGGTCCGGCGCGCTCGTTGCCACGCCGCCAGGTCCGGCTGGCTTTTCGGCCTGAGCCGCTCTTGAGGAATCGGGACCGGTCACGCTCAGCCCTCCATTTTGTCCAGGTGCGCCCTGGCTTTCAACACCAGGGCCTTGGACTCGTTTATCAGGCGCTGCCAGTTCTGCGGGGCGTGGATGTGCACCTCGCGCCCACCGGAGTGGTCGCGCTTGGCGAACAGGGCCTGCGAAATGTGGGTGAAGCGCGCGCCGCCCATGGCGAAGCGCAGGAACAGGTCGTGGTCGTGCGCCAGGAGCGTCTCGTCATAGAGGCCGTGACGCTCATGCAGCTCGCGGAGGTAGAGCTTGGCGTCGCCGCACAGGTACCAGTCCGCGAAGGAGCGCCGGAAGCTGTATTCCGGCAGATCGAAACGCCTGACCACCCGGAAAGCGTCGTCCACGATGAGCATGTCCGCGTAGGCGAAATCCGCCGGGGTGTCCTCAAGCGCCCGCGAAAGCGTGGAGATCATATGCGGCATGCACCAGTCGTCCGAGGGCACGTAGGTGCAGGCCTCACCTGTGCAGGCCGTAAACCCCGTGTTCAGGGCGGCTGCCAGCCCCCGGTTCTCCGGATGGGTGAGGACCGTGAGCGTTCGCCCAGCCGAGGGATAACGCGGATGGTGCACGCGCTCCAGGGTATCCGTGCGCGGCTCATAGAAGCTTGCGAAGGAGACGCTGCCGCCTTCCACGCACTGCTGATACTGGGCCAGCACGGCCTGCGTGTCGTCGGTGGAGCCGTCGTTCACCACGATGATCTCCAGGTCCGGGTGGTCCTGGAACCACAGGGAATCCAGGCATGCCGCCAGATATCCGGCCTGGTTGAAGGTCGGCACCACTACCGATGCTTTCATGCGTCTCCCGCCTGGGGTTCGTGTTCGGGTCGGGCGCGGCAAATTCCGCCGCGTTCCCGGCATATTGCAAGAAGCTCTCCCGCAAGGCAATCGGTTGCCTTCCGAGGGAGCCATGGGATAGGCTCACGAAATGAAATCGCTGCTTGTCTTCCAGGAGTTGGGTCTGCTGGCCATGAGCGCCGAGAGCTTTGAGGCCCCCGCCGTGCCGAATGCGCCCCCAGTGCCAGATGTGCCCGGTGTGCCCGGTGTGCCGGAAAGCGCGCACCACGCATACCATCACCACAACGCCCTGTGGGACTATTGCAAACCAGCCCTGGCCCGGCCCTTCGCCGGGGGAGGCGGCCCCGAGGTCTTTGCCACGCCACCCGCCGGGACCACCCTGGCTCAGGCCACGGCGCGCACTCGCTTTCTGGTGTTCATTGGCGCGCGAAAGACCCCGGAGCTGGACGCCGCGCTTGAGCGCACGGAAGGGATCTGTCTGGTGTTCGAGCCTGATCTCGACCGACTGCGCGAATACCTCTCGGCGGTGAGACCCTGGGAGCTGGCCAACCGGGGCGTGTTCTTCGTGGGCGGCGACCCGGACCAGCTTGCCGTGCCGCTTCTGTCCATGCTGCCCGAAGCCATGTGCGATCTGGGCTATCCGCTGTTCTTCGCAAGCCCGGAACTTACCGGGGCCATGCCCGGCTTCGTGCGCCGCGTGGAAGAGATGATCGAGCTGTTCTACTACCGCAACATCATCTACAGCCTGGACAGCCAGGACACCATCCGGGGCCTGCCGCTGCGCGCCATGACGCGCGACTACGTCTACGACCGCCAGAAGCACCTCTACGAGAACCTGACCCCCTGCCTGACCGGGGGCGTGCTCCAGGACCTTCTGGGCGCTTTGTCCGGGCATGCCGCCATCCTGGCCGCTGCCGGGCCTGCCCTGGCCGACAGCCTGGAATTCATCCGGGCAAACCGCGACCGGGCCGTGCTCATCGCCGTGAACAGCGCGGTGAAGCCCCTGCTGCGAGCGGGCATCACCCCGGACTTCGTGGTGATAAACGACACCTCCACCGACTCCGAGCCCACCCTGGCGGGCCTGCCGACGCTTGCGGACACCCGACTTGTGGGCCACTGCCTGTCTACCGTCGGAAGCAATGACGCTGGCGAGCCGTGCTTTGGCCGCACGTACTTTTTCGGCAATTTCCCCGGCCAGCCCTTCCCCAAGCGGGCCTCGCTCCTGCTGCACGGGTCGGTGATCACCACGGCCTTCGCCCTGGCCGAGTACCTGGGCTGCACAAGAGCAGTGCTGGCGGGCGTGCAGCTCTCCTCGCCCGACCCGCTGGCCATGAACTACGCGCGCGGCAGCCAGCACGAGACCCACGCCTCGGGCGTCACGGAGCTCACCCTCACCCACCGCTGGCCCGAACTGTATCCGGTCACGGCGGCGGACGGCAGCCGCATGTTCACCACGCTCAACTTCTTCGACGCCGCCCAGTGGTTCGCGGACCGCATCCGCCAGGCCGGACTCACTGTGGTGAATCTCTGCGCGGCAAGCATCCTCACGGGTCCCGGCATCGTCTTCGACCCCGCCCCGACGCTGCCCGAGGCCCCCGGACTGGCCGAAAAGCTCGCGGCCTTCGGAAAAAGCGACCTCACCGGCAGACGAGACCGCGTGCTCGATTACATCCGCCAGGAGATGCTGCGCTGGAAGAACAAGCAGCTCGACGCGCGCCAGGCTGGCGAGGACCTGAGATCGGCGGACGCCTTCATCGCGGCCAGCGACCAGGACAACACGTCGTTCATGCTGCAACGCTTCGGGGATTTCGACAACGCTCGCTTCCACGCGGCCTATTTCGAAGGCGCGGATGACAGCCAGCGCATGGAGGCGGCCAGATATTTCCTGGAGGCAATGGACGCCATGTGCGCGGCGCTGCTGAAAATCCTGCGGGACCAGCACATTCGGACGGGCAAGCTCCAACCCGCAGCAGATCGTTCAGCTTCCTAGTGTCGCGTTTTGGAAAAACATGAACATGTGAGGCTCTTGCAAAATTCGCAGTTGAGAACGTCACCGCAGGCCTTAAGGCGACGCCCTTTGGAATCCGAAATCATCCCAGCTTGTTACCGACTCGCACGTTAGCTCGGGTTGCAGCTGGTGATGGATTTTGCAAGAGCCTCACGAGTATCGTATTAATGCTGAGCCTTAGTCCCCCGGCGCGGTGAGGGTTTCGCTACCGCCCACGCTGTCCACCACGAAAACCAGCTCGTCGCCCTGCCAGGGCGGGTTCGATTTTCCCGTCATCTCCTCGATGTCCACGCGCACCACGCAGGTGACCGCCAGGACCTTCTCGTCGTACTTGCTGGTTGGGCCGCCCAGGTGTCCCATGATGAGGTCCAGCCCGCGCTGCTTCTCCGCCGGGTCCTCCACGACCACGGCCCGCCCCGTGCCCACCACGGACTTGAAGTGCGCGGTGTAGTCGCAGGCCTTGGGCTGGCGCACCAGCGAGTAGGACACCACTGCGTCGAAGCTCACCCGGTCGCAGGCGCGCAGGCAGTCGGCCTTTTTCCCCTTGTGGGAGCTGTGGAAATACAGTGCAACAGGGCCTCCACCAGTTTGAAATCCTTTATCTCGCGGTCGGACTTACGCACAAAAACGCTCCTTCGCTTACTCTTTCATCCCGATTGATACTCAGATATCGCGCGCCATGTTGTCCAGCAGGCGGGTCAGCATGGCCTCCAGCCCCTCCAGATGCTTAAGGCCCGCCCGCATCTCTTCCGGGGTCTGCACAAACGTCCCCGCGACCAGGTCGGCGGCCCCGTATTCGATCAGCTGCTCCATGCTCTGGGCCGTTGTCTCGAAATGGAACTGCACCCCCACCAGCTTCGCGCCCACGGCAAAGGCCTGCTGGGCGCAGGCCTCGCTCTCGGCCAGAAGCGATGCCCCGCGCGGCACGGAAAAGGTCTCACCGTGCCAGTGGAAGGCCGTGAACTCCTTCGGAATGCCCGCAAACGCTGGGTTGGACGCGCCCCAGGGCGTAAGCCGCACAGGATGCCAGCCTATCTCGCGCTGGTTGTTGCTGCCCACCTGTCCACCCAGAATCTGCGAGAGCATCTGTGCGCCCAGGCACACGCCCAGCACGCTCCTGCCCCGCGCCACGGCCTGCTTCAGGCACTCCTTCTCCTGGGCCAGCCAGGGAAACTCCAGCGCGTCGTGGACGCTCATGGGGCCGCCCATCACCGCCAGCAGGTCGTAATCGTGCGGGTCGGGCAGCGGGTCGTTCGCCCAGATCCGCGTGCGTGCAAGCTCGTGCCCGCGTTTGGCCGCCCAGGCTGCTATCCCCGCCGGGCCCTCGAAGGGGACGTGTTCGATGGATTGGATACGCATGGTATGACTCCTGCCCTCGTGGTGGCTTTCTTTGACGGATTCGTCAAGGTCCGCACGGGATGCGCTTTACCGGGACCGCCCCGGCTGGTATAGACCGTTTCGCATGTCCCCATCCTTCTCCGTAATCGTTCCGGTCCTCGGTGAAGAGGATCTGGTGAACCGCGTGGTGGATCACATCCGCACCGTGGGCTACGGTCGCCGGGTGGAAATCCTGGTGGCTGACGGCCATCCGCAACGAACCACCCTGGCTGCGCTGGACCGCCCCGGCGTGCTGGCCGTGCCCGCACCGCGTGGGCGCGCCCGCCAGATGAACGCCGCCGCACGCAAGGCCTCCGGGGACGTGCTGGTCTTCCTGCACGCAGACAGCACGCTCCCTGCCGGGGCTTTCGAGGCCATGGAAGCCGTTCTTTCCGACCCCACGCGCGTCGGCGGAGCTTTCGATCTGGCCATTCGCTCCACCCGCTTTTCGCTTCGCCTGATCGCCTGGGTCGCCACCCTGCGTTCACGCCTGACCCGCACCCCCTACGGCGACCAGGCCGTGTTCCTCACCCGCCCGGCCTTCCAGGCCCTGGGCGGCTACGCGGACCTGCCAGTTCTCGAGGACGTGGACCTCATGCGCCGCCTGCGCCGCGCCGGGATGCGCATCGGGTTCGCCAAGGGCCGCGCTGTCACCTCGCCGCGCCGCTGGGAAACGGAAGGGGTCTGGCGGCGCACCTTCATCAACTGGGCAATCATCATCCTGTACATTCTGGGCGTCCCGCCCGAGCGCCTTGCGCCGCTGCATCGGACGCGCCCCCATACGGAGGAATCATCATGAACATGTTCGACGAACTTGCCGGGGGAGACCTCGCCGCCACCGGGCTGAACGTGCTCCAGGTGAACGTGGGCCTGAAATGCAACCTGTCCTGCTCGCACTGCCATCTCGAAGCAGGCCCCACGCGCAGTGAGCTCATGGACGCCGCCACCCTGGACGCCATCGCCGCCACGGCCGAGGCCGTGCGCCCCCGCATTGTGGACATCACCGGCGGCTCACCCGAGCTGAACCCGCATCTGCCCGCCTTCCTGCGCCGCCTACACGACGCAGGTCTCCCCCTTCAGGTGCGCTCCAATCTGGCCATCCTCATGGAGCCCGGTTTCGAGCACTTCTTCGACCTTTACGCCGGGCTGCGCATCGACCTCGTGGCCTCGCTGCCCTGCTATCTTCAGGAAAACGTGGACCCCATGCGCGGGCCCGGCGTGCACGCCAAGGTCATCGCCGCCATGCGACGCCTGAATGCCCTTGGTTATGCCCAACCTGAAGGCCCGCGTCTGGACCTCGTGTTCAATCATCCCCTCGGCCCCTATCTCCCCCCCTGTCAGAAGGGCCTGGAGGACGCCTACCGCGCCGAGTTGGCCAAGCACGGCGTGGTCTTCTCCAATCTGCTGACCATCACCAACATGCCCCTGGGCCGCTATCTTGAAGAGCTCGAGTCCAAAGACCAGGCCGACGGCTACTGGCAGCTGTTGCGCGAAAAGTTCAACCCCGACACCCTCCCCGGTCTCATGTGCCGCAAGCAGGTGAACATCGGCTGGGACGGTTCGCTTTATGACTGCGACTTCAACCAGGCTTTGGGCTTGAAAATCAATCACGGCGCGCCCGACCACATTCGAGACTTTGATCAGGAAGCGCTGGCCGCGCGCGTCATCGTCACAGGGCCGCACTGTCTCGGCTGCACCGCCGGGGCCGGGTCCAGCTGCGGCGGGTCGCTGGCGTGAAGACGCGCGGGGCTCCGCCCCGGACCCCGACGGGCTCCGCCCTGCACCCGCCAGGGGAGAAGCCTCCCCTGGACCCGGCTATAGGCTTCGCATACGTGTGCGCAGGCTCTGGCCGGGGTTGGGGGTCGTCACGGACGCGCCATGCGCGGCAGGCGACGAATCGTCTTCAAATCGATTCTAGCCCGCCGCGCATGGCGTGGACGGGACAACCTCCAGCACCGGACCAAACGACGTGCTGCCGAGTTGGAACGTGAAGCTCACTAAAAGTTTTTGAAGGAGAGTCCAGAGAGGACAACTTTTTTCCAAAAAGTTTCCTCTCTGGCCGCCGGAGGCTTTCTTCCACCCATGACCAACGAAATCTGCCTGCTCTTCATGCTGCGCGCGCCGCTGCACGGGAAAGTCAAAACTCGGCTTGCCCGCGAGGTCGGCCACGACGCTGCCCTCGGGTTGTATCGAGCGTTCGTCGAGGACATGCTGGACAGCCTGGACGGTTGCGGCGCGGATGTGGCGTTTTTTGTGGAGCCGGGGGATGGCATCGGCGAGACGCGGGAGTGGCTGGGCGACGGGCGCGTGTATGTGCCGCAGTGCCAGGGCGATCTGGGCGATAGGATGCGCGGCGCTTTTGAGTGGGCGTTTGGTGCGGGGTATACAGCGGCGGCCTGCATCGGGTCGGACATCGCCGGGCTTTCGCACTGGCATGCCAAATCGCTGGTTCGGCTGATGCGGTCAGAACCCGCACTCATCGGCCCAAGCCCCGATGGCGGCTACTGGACCATTGGATTCAATGCCAAACACTATCTGCCGCAGGCGTTCCAGGGGATGCCGTGGAGCACGCCGGAGCTGTTTGGGATGACCATGGGCGTCATGCAGTCGCTGCAACCCGCGATGCTGCCGGAACTGGCGGACATCGACACGCTGGAAAATTTGCGGGAGTTGGTACGCAGCCGACCGGCGGGAGTCGCCAGAAGAACGCTGGCAGTGGCCGGGGCGCTGCTCGGTCAGGAACCGTTCAAGGACCAGTCGTAGGGAAGATACTTCAGTTTGATTTTGCCGCCGTGCGCGGCAAGAGAGTCCCGAAGGGCCGGGTCCGCGTGGCGCGTTACGAAAGCGATCACCCCGTCCGCCCCGCCGAAATCCGCCTCGAACCAATCGAAAATTGCGCTCACGAAGAGCGTGTCCCCCGTGAGGCGCGCCCGATCTGGCGTGTGCACGAAGGCCCGCGAGGCCCGGTCCAGCTGTTCGTCCAGGCGCGCGGCTTCGTAGGGCTCGGCCAAGAGCGGCGGGCAGCCCTTGGACGCGCAGTTGATGGCAGCGTGGAGCCTTGGGTCCTTGAACTGCTTGCGCAGGATCTCGTGCTCCAGCGCGTCCAAGGTGAT
Source organism: Desulfovibrionaceae bacterium (assembly GCA_009773665.1). Taxonomy (GTDB): domain Bacteria; phylum Desulfobacterota; class Desulfovibrionia; order Desulfovibrionales; family Desulfovibrionaceae; genus Fundidesulfovibrio. Next base: position 30,987 of record WSYE01000026.1, read on the forward strand.
GGTCCCGGCGCGGGTGCGCACCACGGGCAGCTTCCAGGGCGAACCGAACAGGCCGCCGATGTCCCGGATGGAGGGCACGGGGAAGTGATCCAGAATGAGCTTGATCGTCGCCGCGTTATAGAGGTTGATGTACGCGGCGAAGCGTTCGCGCTCGGGAAGAGAAGGCAGGTCGACGGCGGAAAGCTGCGCCAGATAGGCGTCGAGCTTGGACGGGTCGGCCTTGAGGCCGGAATAGTCCACGTTGCCGTCGCAGACGTGCTGGGTAAGCACCTGCGCGAAGAGGGCGTTGTCCACCGGCTGCGCCTGGGCGGGCAATGCGGACAGGAGCAGGCAGAAGGCCAGAACGGCTCCCCTAACCACAAATGACCTGCTCCCCATCCTGTCTTGCATGATGAATCTCCCAGTTTAGACATTCATGCCCGCTTCTCGCGAAAAACAAAAGGGGAAGCGCGGTCTCCCGCGCTTCCCCTTAATCTTTCACATTCGTCCAACCTCACCGCCCCATCCCGCGAAGCCCATAGCGGGTCCAGGGGAGGCTTCTCCCCTGGCGGGTCAAGGGCAGAGCCCTGGCGGGTCCGGGCGGAGCCCGGTTCAGCCTTACTCCGGCCTCTCTCCCCTACGACCTGTAATCCGCGTTGACCTTCACGTACTCGTAGCCCAGGTCTGCGGCCAGCAGCAGGTACTCGCCGTTTCCGGCCCCCAGGTCGATGTCCACGGCGATCTCGCTGCGGCGCATGTGCGGCGCCAGCAGGCTGTCCAGGTCTCCGGGCACGGGCTGTCCGTTCAGGAAGACGGGAATCTGCCCGATGGACACGCTGACGTTCTCCGGCTCGAACTGCGCGCCGGAGCGTCCCACGGCGGCCACGATGCGGCCCCAGTTGGCGTCGCGCCCGAACATGGCGGTCTTGACCAGGGGCGAGTGCCCCACGGCGCGCGCGCAGAGCTCGGCGTCCATGTGGTCTTCCGCGCCGGTGACGTGCACGCGGATGATCTTGGTACCGCCTTCGGCGTCTTCCACGATCATGTAGGCCAGGGCCTGGCAGAGCTCGTTCATGGCTGCGCCCAGCACGGCAAGCTCATCCTCGGAGTGGACGTCCACGCCGGATGCGCCGTTGGCCATGGCCAGCACGCAGTCGTTGGTGGAGGTGTCGCCGTCCACGGTGATGGCGTTGAAGCTGGCGTCCACGGCGGCGGCCAGCATCTCCTGCCACTGAGCGGGCTCCACCTTGGCGTCGCAGGCCACGAAGCCGAGCATGGTGGCCATATTGGGGCAGATCATGCCCGCGCCCTTGGCGAAGCCCACGAGGCGGATTTCGCGCCCGTCGATCTCGACAGAGCCCCAGGCGATCTTGGTGAAGGCGTCGGTGGTCTTGATGGCTTTGGCGGCGTCCAGGGGACCGGCCTGACCGAGCTTGGCGGCAAGGGCCGGGACCTCGGCGCGCCACAGGTCCATCTTGAGCTGCGGCCCAATGACGCCCGTGGAGGCGGGCAGGATTTCGCCTGCGGAGATTCCCAGGCGCTCGGCCACCAGCTCGAGGGTCTCGCGGCAGTTGGCCTCGCCCTCGGCTCCGGTGCAGGCGTTGGCCTGTCCGGCGTTCACCAGGAATGCCCGGATACTTTCGGAATTATCCAGGTTCTCGCGGGCCACCAGCACGGGCGCGGCCTGGAACAGGTTCTTGGTGAACACGCCAGCCCCTGCGGCGGGCCGGTCGGAAACGATGAGCGCCAGATCGTCGCGGCCCTGGTAGCGGAAGCCCGCGTCGTGGGTGGCGAAGGAAAATCCCTTGGGAACGGGTACGGTTTTTTCCATGTTAGTGCTCTCCCCTGGCTTCGCGCACGACTTCCATGAGGTACTGGCCGTACGAGTTCTTGAGCATGTCCTGGGCCAGATGCTCCAGGTCGACGTCGGAAATGTAGCCCATGCGGAAGGCTATCTCCTCCAGGCAGGAGACCTTGAGCCCCTGGCGGTCCTGGATGGCCTGGACGAAGCTGGCCGCGTGGTGCAGGGACTCGTGGGTGCCGGTGTCCAGCCAGGCGAAGCCGCGCCCCAGGAACTCCACCTTGAGCTGCCCGCGCTTCAAGTACTCGTTGTTCACGTCGGTGATCTCGAGTTCGCCACGCGGCGAAGGCTTCAGGTTCTTGGCGATCTCCACCACCTGGTTGTCGTAGAAGTACAGGCCGGTCACGGCGTACTTGCTCTTGGGCTTGGTGGGCTTCTCCTCGATGGAGATGACGTTCTTGTCCTGGTCGAACTCCACCACGCCGTAGCGCTCGGGGTCGCGGACCTTGTAGCCGAAGACCACGCCGCCCTGGTCGATCTGGGCGCAGCGCTGGAGCACCTTGGCCATGCCCTGGCCGTAGAAAATGTTGTCGCCAAGCACCAGGCAGACCTTGTCGCCCGCGATGAACTCCTCACCCAGGATGAAGGCCTGGGCCAGCCCTTCGGGCTTGGGCTGCACCTTGTACTGGATATTGAGCCCCAGCCAGGAGCCGTTGCCCAGCATTTCCTCGAACCGGGGAAGGTCCACGGGGGTGGAGATGATCATGATTTCCCGCACGCCCGCCAGCATGAGCACGGACAGGGGATAGTAGATCATGGGCTTGTCGTAGACGGGCAGGAGCTGCTTGCTGACGACTCTGGTGATGGGGTAGAGTCTCGTGCCTGAGCCGCCGGCCAGGATGATGCCTTTCATGCATGTCCTCGTTTGTGTTTTCTTAAAGAAGTTTTGTGGCCCATGCCCGCCAAATTTGCAACCGTCAAGGTGGTTTCTCATGAGAGAGTCGGTTCTTCTCGCCATTGCCCAGGATACGACCATACTTCCGGGGCAGCGCGTGTTCATAGTCTCGGGCGCTCCGTCGGGCGGCCTGTCCCCCGTGCTGCCCGCAGTGGGGGAACTGCCAGAGCTTGGCGTCGGGGCCTATCTTGGCCGCATGAGCGACACCCCCATGTTCCAGGTGGCGGGCCGCATGCGCTGGGCGGAAGGCGGCGCGTCCCCGGCCATGGACATCATCATGGCCGACGCCCTGGAAGAGGTGTTCCTGCCCGCTGGGGCCTCGACTTTCTCCGCCTGGACCGGCGGCTTCAGCCTGGCCTGGGTGACGCTCTCCGACAAGGGCGCGGCGGGACTGCGCGACGACGCTTCCGGCCCGCTGATCGGAGACATGGTGGCGGAAGAACTCGGCCTGTCGGTGATCCAGGGACATATCCTGCCGGACGACACGCGACGCCTGAAGGCTCTGCTGACCGATCTGGCCCTGACCCAGCGCTTCGACATCGTGGTGACCACCGGCGGCACCGGGGTCGGCCCGCGCGACATCACCCCGGAGGCTACCATAGCGGTGCTGGAAAAACGCCTGCCAGGCTTCGAGACGGCCATGGCCATGGCGGGGATACAGTCCACGCCGCGCGCGGTGATCTCGCGCGCCATGGCGGGTTTTGTGGGGAACTGCCTGGTGGTGAACCTGCCCGGCTCGCCCAAGGGCGTTCGCGAGACATTGGCCGCTGTTCTGCCCGCCATGGAGCACGCCCTGGAGAAGTGCCAGGGCGACCAGGGGGACTGCGGGACGGTGTAGGGTCGGGAGGGCGCGCTCAGGCTGTGTGCGCCGTCGCCTTGTCCTGGGCCAGGATGAACTCCAGGCACTTCTCGCCGGAGAGGGGCCTGCTGAAATAAAAGCCCTGGAACATCGTGCACCCCATGGCCCTGAAGCGCTGGTACTGCTCCTGGCTTTCGACCCCTTCCACCACCAGGGTGTAGCCCATCTTGGCGCTCAGGTTGACGATGCTTGCGATGATGTGGCCGTTGAGCCCATTGGGCGAGTCCATGGTCAGGGAGCGGTCCAGCTTGATGACGTCCACCGGGAACTCCCGCAGGTAACGCAGCGATGCGTGCCCCATGCCGAAATCGTCGATGGCCACCCGCACGCCTGATTCGCGCAGGCGACGCAGGGTGGCCAACGTGCGCGCGTCCGGCAGGAGCGCCACCGATTCGGTAATCTCAAGCTCAAGCACGCCAGGGCCGAGGCCGTTGGCGGCCAATGCCGACTCTACCTTTTGCGCCAGTTGCGCGTCCTGAAACTGCCGGGGGGACATGTTCACGGACATGACGATCCCCTCCCCGGCCTGCACGCTCCAGGCCGAACGCTGGGCGCAGGCCTCTTTCAGGACCCACAGTCCGAGCCTGTCGATAACGCCCGCGTCCTCGGCCAGGGCCACCGTGACCGGCGGCGGGATGAGCCCGTGCACCGGATGACGCCAGCGCAGCAACGCCTCCACGCCCACCACCCGCAAGCCCTCGCCCCCAAGCTGAGGCTGATACTCCAGGAACAGCTGGGAGTCTTTGTCCAGCGCGTCCAGCAGGTCCTCGGCCAGGGCCTTGGCCAGCCTGCCCTCGGTGCCGGGCCGGTCCAGGCATTTGCAGCCCCGCAGCCCCATGTCGCCGCCGCAGGCCGTGCGGGCCAGCAGCCCGAGCGCCTCGCGGTAGCCACGCTCGTGCACCCGGTCTGCCAGGGCCACGAACGGCAGGTACACCAGCGTCCCCAGCACCAGATTGAAGGCCTGCATGGCCACGCCCGCCATGGATCCGGTGGTCACATAGCCGCTCAGGAACGGGGGGGCGGTCCATGGAGTGGCCGCGATGGTCCTGGGAACCAGGTCCAGCACCGTGGCCGCGTAGGCGCAAAGCGTCTGGACAAGCGGCGCGGCCAGGAATGCCACGGCGTAGATGGGGTTGAACACCAGGGGGATGCCGAACAGGATGGGCTCGTTGACGTTGCACAGGGCCGGGGCCAGGGCGAAAAGGCACAGCTTGCGGGTGCCGCCGTCCCTGCCCCGGATGAGCACGGCCGCGATCAGGCACAGCGTGCTGCCCGAACCGCCGATCCTGGCGAAGGCGTCCAGGAACGGCTTGGTTACCACAAACGGAGGGACCAGACCTTGGGCTGCCGCGCCCATGTTGTCCAGGGCCGCTGGAACCAGGAGGAACTGCTCCACCGGGTACAGGATGACGGGCCCATGCGCGCCGAAAAACCAGAACACCTGCGACAGGCCCGTGTAGGCCAGCCCCTGGGTGAGCCCGTCGCCGTCGCCCTGGAACAGGCCCACCAGCACGCCCTGGGCCACGGCGTTCAGGTTGGCCGCCCCGGACACGTCCAGCCCGACCCGGGCCAGGCCGAAGAGAAACATGACGATCATGCCTGCGGGCATGGCAGTCAGCACGTCGTGGACCACCGGGTCCTGCCCGGCGGCGGACAGAGGCAGGCGAAACACCGGCGACCGGGCCATCCACATAAACATCTGCCCGCTCACGGTCGCGACCAGGAGCGCCCCAAGAAGCCCCCGGTCCAGAGACATGAGATCCTGCAGGCTCACGGCGTCCGACGGAGCGGTGATGATGAAGAAACAGGAGAGGACGATGGTGGCGGACATCCCCGCACTCACGTGACGGGCGGGAAAGCGCTGGTTGTTGAGGGCGGCCAGGCTGTAGCCGAAGGAGCACAGCACCGCCAGGGACGCGATGCCGAACGAGCCCCGGATCAGGTTGTCGCAGAGAGTGCGCCAGTGGACGCCAAACAGGCCGTTCAGCCCGGTTTGCACCGAGCAGGAAGGGAAATCCCGGACCATGAGCGCCACGGACCCGACCATCACCAGCGGCAGGACCAGGGTCAGGCTGCGCTGTATCGCCAGAAAAAACGGTTGTTCTCCCAGCGTCGAGGCCATTTCAGCCATCTGATTGAAAACCCCGGACAACCACCTGCGCCGGTTCCGGTCCTGCCCGTTTCCCACTACACGACTCCACACCGTATCGCCTTGATTCCCACGACGCGCAGAAGTGCCACGCCGTCGGGAACTCTCCATGCTCGAAATATGATCAGGAGGCAAACTTTTCCATGCCCGCCCGGTAACAGCATATATGCGGCCCCTTCTCGACGTGACGCGCACCCTATGCTTGCCATGCCCGCCTCAAAATGTTTAGGCTGTTCGCGTTGTACCGGAGTAACGATGTGAGCATGCGGCTTTTTGACATGGTCGGGTGTTTGTCCAGCGCAATGGACTTGGTCAGCCCTGAAGTGGCAGGACACCACCTGCGCGTGGGGTCTATCGCTTCCAGACTGGCCGAAGTGGCCGGACTTCCCGGCCGCGAGTGCGCTGACCTCGCCCTGGCGGGAATGCTCCACGACATCGGCGCGTTTTCCCTCAAAGGGCGTATCGACGCCCTGGCCTTCGAATCCGACGACCAGACCCATCCCGAAATCGGCTATCGCCTGCTGCGCGCCTACCCTGAGTTCGCCCGCGCCGCCGACATGGTCCGCTCACACCACTGCCTGTGGAGCAAGACCGGCCAGCGCCCACCGGTGCTGACGCCTGAACTCGAACTGGGGAACCTCCTCTGCCTGGCCGACCGGGTGGACACGCTCCTGCCCCGCACTCCCGAAAAAGCCTTCGACCGCGACGTCCTGCTGAAAAAGATCCGCTCGGTCTCCGGACGCATGTTCAACCCCTGGTGGGTGGAAGCCCTGGAGACCCTGGCCGGGCGTGACGGTTTTCTGGAAAAGACCGCCTCCGGCTCCGCCAGCCGCGAGTGCCTGGATATTCCCGATGAGCACAACCCGGCACTTTCGGGCCGCGAGGTATCCCGGCTGGCCCGCCTGTTCAGCCAGGTGATCGACTTTCGCTGCCGGTTCACCGCCACCCACTCGCGCGGCGTGGCCGCCACCACCATGATCCTGGCCCGTGAGCTGCACCTTGGCGGCGACGACCGCGACTGCCTGGAAGTGGCCAGCGAACTGCACGACCTGGGCAAGCTGGGCGTCCCGGCGGAGATCATCATGAAGCCCGCCGCGCTGGACCAGGCAGAGATGGCCACCATGCAGCGCCACGCGGAGCACGGCTACCACGCCCTGTCCGGCCCCATCGGGCTTGCGGGCGTGGCCAAGCTGGTGGTGGAGCACCACGAGCGCCTGGATGGCAAGGGGTATCCTTACGGCAGGCACGCCTCCCAGATCAGCCTGCCGTCGCGCGTGCTGGCCGTGTCCGACGTGTTCACCGCCCTGGGGGAGGACCGCCCCTACCGGTCCGGCATGGAAATCACGCGCATCGTGTCCATCCTGGAAGATCAAGCGGACCGCTTCATCCTGGACCCCGACGTGGTGAGCCTCATCTCCGCGCGCCGCCACGACCTGGACGCGGCACGACGCCACGCCCAGGCCCAGGCCCTGGCCGACTTCGACCGTTTCACCTCGGGTATTGCCCCCTAGGGCCGAAGACGCTAGGTTGCCCCAAGCAGGAAAGCGGGGCGACATGGATCAATACCGGGCCGACCTCCACGTTCACTCGAAATACTCTCGAGCCACCAGCAAGGGCCTGACCCCCAGGCATCTGGCCGCATGGGCCAGGGCCAAGGGACTGGACGTGGTGGCCACGGGAGACTTCACCCATCCCCAGTGGCTGGAGGATCTCAAAGCCCAGCTCGTCCCGGACGGCGAAGGGCTCCTGCGCCTGGCTGACCCGCAGGGGCTGGAGCCGGAAATCCCCTGGTTGGCCGGATATCCCCTGCCCGGCCACGCCAAGTTTATCCTCTCCGCCGAGATCAGCTCCATCTACAAACGGGGCGGCAAGGTCCGCAAAGTCCACAATCTGGTTTACATGCCCTCCTTCGAGGCTGCCGAAAAGCTCAACGCCAAGCTCGCGCGCGTGGGCAACCTGGCCTCGGACGGACGCCCCATCCTGGGCCTGGACAGCCGCCATCTGCTGGAAATGGTCCTGGAGACCGACCCGCTGGCCTTTCTGGTCCCGGCCCACATCTGGACGCCCTGGTTCTCCATCTTCGGCTCCAAATCCGGCTTCGATTCGGTGGAGGAGTGCTTCGGCAGCCTGTCTTCGCACATCTTCGCCCTGGAAACCGGCCTCTCCTCCGATCCGGAGATGAACTGGCTGGTCTCCAGCCTGGACCGCTACCGCCTGATCTCCAACTCCGACGCCCACTCCGGCGAAAAGCTCGGACGCGAGGCCAATCTTTTCTCCGGCCCGGTGTCCTACGAGGGCATCTACCGGGCGTTGCGCGGCGAGGGCGTGGGGCACGATTTCCTGGGCACGGTGGAGTTCTTCCCCGAGGAGGGCAAATACCACCTGGACGGGCACCTGGACTGCGGCGTGGTCATGGACCCACACGAAACCAAGGCCAAGCGCGGCGTATGCCCAGTATGCGGAAAACCCCTGACCATTGGCGTGCTGCACAGGGTGATGGATCTGGCCGACCGGGAGCAGCCCGTGAAGCCTCAGGGAGCGCCGGGGTTCGTGTCGCTCATCCCGCTTAACGAAGTGCTGGGCGAGATTTACGGGGTCGGGCCAACCTCCAAGAAGGTGAAGGGTCATATGGCCCGGCTGCTCTCGCGCCTGGGGCCGGAGTTGCACATCCTCTCGGATGCGCCGCTGGAGGACCTGTCCAAGGATTCCCCCATCTTGGCCGAGGCGGTGTCGCGCATGCGCCAGGGCAAGGTGTTCCGCCAGCCTGGGTTCGACGGCCAGTACGGGCGCATCCGGGTGTTCAGCCCGGACGAACTGGCCCGGCTGGTGCGTGGGACGGCGTTGGTCAGCCCTCTCAAAAGCGCTGCGGCGGACACGCCGGGAGATTCAGATCAGCTGGGCGCGACCCGGACGTCGGATGTGGCCCGCGCCGGAGAGGCCGCCGCCGTCCGGAGCCTCAAGGCTTCCACGACGCACACGTCCCCGCCCCCATCTCTGAACGAACGCCAGCGCCACGCCGCCACCTCCACCGACCAGCGCCTGCTGGTGCTGGCCGGACCCGGCACGGGCAAGACCCACACCCTGATCGCGCGCATCCGCCACCTGCTGGAGGGCGTGAGCACCGGCGAAAGACCCAGGCCCGGCGCGGACCCGGCCTCGCTTCTGGTGGTCACCTTCACCCGCCGCGCCGCCCAGGAACTGAAGGACCGCCTGGACGGCGTGCCCGTGCGTGCGGACACGCTCCACGCCCTGGCCCACGAATACTGGACCGAAGCCTACGGAGAGAAACCGGTGCTCCTGTCCGACGAGGCCGCGCGCAGGCTGTTCGCCGAGGTCAACCCGGAGCTGACCGGCCCCAGGCTCAAGCAGGCCTGGCAGCAGCTGACCATCGACCGCGAGCGCATGCGCCGCCGCCCCCTGCCCGTGTGGCCCAAGGCTCCGGGCCAGCCCAAGCCCGCGCTGGCGGTTCCCGCGACAGAAGCCTCTTCAGCGGCGTCGCTGCTCCAGGCGTCCGCTCAAACGCCAGACCAGACCGGCGGCCCCACGGGTGGCCAGTCGGGCGCGCCTGCCCTCGAAGACCACGCCGCGCGCTACGCCCGGCAGAAGGCCTCCTGGAATCTGGCCGACTACACCGACCTGCTGGAATTCTGGCTGGAGAAGATCGAATCCGGCATCTACGAGAACGGGTTCAAACACGTGCTGGCCGACGAGGTGCAGGACCTCTCGCCCTTGCAGCTGGCCATCATCCGCGCCCTGGCCGACGGGCAGGCGCGCTCCTTTTTCGGCATCGGCGACCCCAACCAGTCCATCTACGGCTTCCGGGGCGCGGTCACGGACGTGGCCCGCGAGCTCCAGGGCTTCTGGCGCGAGCTGTCCGTGGTGGCCCTGGAGGAGAACTACCGCTCCACCCAGCCCATCCTCGATCTGGCACACGGGCTGTTTCCGAATTCGCGAAAGCTCCAGGCCATGCGCCCCCTGCCGTCCGGCAAAGGCGCAAACCAGGGCGAAATCATGGAATTTACCGCCCCGCAAGCCCTGCGCGAGGTTTCCTGGATGGCCGAGAAGATCAGGCAGCTTCTGGGGCCCACCTCCAGCACCTTAAGCCGGGGCAAACACCACGACCTCTCTCCGGGCGACATCGCCATCCTGGTGCGCTTCCGGGGCCTGATGGAACCCATTCAGAAGGTGCTGACGCGCTTTGGCGTGCCGTGTTCCGTGCCGGAGTCCGAAGCGTTCTGGGCGGACTCGCGCGTGAAGGCCATCCTGAACGCCGCCGGGCGATTTCTTGGCATGGCCGGGATGGAGGGCGCGCTGACCCTGGCCTGCCCGGACCGCGTGCTGGCCAAGGGGCCAAAAGAGATCGCCTTCTACCTGCGCGACGTCGCGCCCTTCGACCACCTCTTCTGGCAGAGCCCGGAGTTCGGCCAACTGGTGGACGCCTACTCCAAGCACGGCGGCTGGGCCGGGCTTTTAAGCCACGTCAACGCCCAGAGTGAGTTGGAGCTTGTGGGGCGGCGCGCCGAAAAAGTGCGCATCATGAGTTTGCACGCCTCCAAGGGGCTGGAGTTCGAGGTGGTGTTTTTGCCCGCCCTGGAGGACGGCATCCTGCCCTTTGCCGGGATGGGCATGCTTACCGGCAAGCCCTCCGCCGCTGAGGCCCCGCCTGACGAGCGCGAGGAAGAGCGCCTGTTCTATGTGGGCCTGACGCGCGCCAAGACCCGCCTATACTTGAGCCACGCCGAGAAGCGCGAACTCTACGGGCGGCTTCTCATGCTCAAACCCTCGCG
>WSYE01000027.1 GCA_009773665.1 Desulfovibrionaceae bacterium
ACCCGATCCCATTCCGAACTCGGTAGTTAAGCCCTCCATCGCCGATGATACTGCCAGGACCGCTGGTGGGAAAGTAGGTCGCTGCCAGGATTACTTTCAAGAAAGGCCCGCTCGTTGCAAAACGAGCGGGCCTTTCGCTTTTGCTAGGTGTCCTGGATCAAGTTCAATGGCCTTCGCGGCGTACTCGCCGTACTTTCGATATCAAATCCATCCGAAGACATGAGCCTCTACGGCCTTCCTCCTGGTATATCCTGTAGATACTTCCAGGGAAGATGCAGTATTGCTCGCCGATACATCGCGTCACAAACAATAAATAATATTTGCGCTTGTAAAGATATTGAGTAAGCAAGCCGATAATGGCGACAGGATAACGCAGCAGGTTATATTGCCGACCGAAACACTCCGGTACGGATGCGCTTATTCGCAACCGCGACAAACGATCTCTTTCGGTCGCACCACCCAGGAGGAAGCCATGGCGGACGGAACCCAGATCCAAGCCCTCACCACCGGTTCGGCCTCATATACATATTCGCTTAACGATCTGAGCGGGGCGGCTGTTGTTTCATCAGCGGCGCCTGCGAAATCATCCTCTGCGGTCAACGCGTATGGAGGCGGGGATACCGTCGATATCTCCCAAGAAGCCCGTGACCGGGCGACGGCCCAAAAGGACGCCTCCGCAAGCGCGGAAACCGCTGGCGCGTCGATAATACCTGAGGGGTCCATCGTGGATACCGTCGCTTCCGCGACGACCAAGTCTGGTCGGCAAATCAGTGTGCAACGCTACAGCTCCGCTCCTGCCTCTGAACTCTACGGCTACACGAAGCAAAACGCGGGATTCGGGTACACCGTGTCCATTCTCGACGCTTCCGGGAAGACGGAACAGCAGTTCACGCTGAGTCAGGACACCATGGTAACCGAACAAGAGGACGGCACCCTCCTGGTCGGGAGCTACAAGAACGGAGACGAGACCTCCGGAAACGACTTTATCATCGGGATGAACGGCAAGGAACTGAGCGGCGGCGATGGTGACGACACCATCGTCGAACTTACAGCTGACCGCGCATCCACCAGGGGCGACAAAACCATCGCGGCTGGAAGCATCTCCGGCGGAACGGGGGACGACTCCGTCGTCCTGGTCGGGAAGAGTATAAATGCCAACGTGGACACCGGCGACGGCAACGACACCATTACGGCCAGCGGAGACCTCTACACCTCGAATATCTCCACCGGGGCTGGGGACGACAAAATCAGCGTAGGAGGCGATTTGCTTGTTGAGGGTGGAACGCTCACGACAGGTGACGGCAATGATATACTTGAAGCCAAAATCAATCTTGCCGCCCAAAAAGGAGCAACTATCGACACCGGCGGGGGGGACGACATCATATCAGCCGGGGCGATAAGAGCTAATGGAAACAATAGCATTGTAAGAACCGGCGACGGAAATGATACGTTGAACGGCAATATTGGGGCGATCTTTCAAGGAACGATCGATACCGGGGACGGTGATGATGCGCTAAACGGGAACTCATGGATTGGTGCTGATTACCAAGGAGTTATCAATACCGGTTCAGGGAATGATACATTGTCATCTCAGGTTTGGCTCGATGCAACTTATGGGGGGAGGATCGATACTGGAGAGGGGAACGATAAACTATCATCCGGGGCATGGATCACTGCAACTTATGGAGGGGCGATCGACACTGGTTTGGGAGATGATTCATTAGAATCTAAAGGTCGGATATATTCTTCTTCAAAGGGAATACTTAATACAGGTGAGGGCGATGACTCGATAAAATCAGATACAATAACCCTTCAAAATGGTGGATCGATCAACACCGGCAATGGGGACGACGCAATCCAAACGAACAGCATCGGCTTTAGCCATAATGGCGAGATAGACACCGGAGACGGAAATGACAGAATCAGCGCCAGGATTATTTCCGGAACGGGAGGTGGCGTTCTGAAAACCGGCGAAGGCAACGATTCAATAACAGCTGAAGTCCTGGCATTCGTCAACATCGAAACCGGAGGCGGAAACGACAGCATTTCCGCCAAGGCAATACTCGGGAGCACAATAGACACCGGCTCCGGCAGCGATGCCATCAGCTATTCGCTCATCGACGAGTACTCCAAGATTCTCAACAAGGGGACGCTGGAAGCGACCATTATCGCCGAGAGCACCGGCAAGGCCGAAAAGCAGGACGAAGACCCCTACGCTGCGATCATCAACACATACAGGAATTTGATCACCAGCCAATCAGCGGACAGCAAGAAGATGTTGTCTATTATGTTTAATGCCTACGGCATCAAGAGGTAGACAACTGTGAGAACCACAACGCCCCTCAACAGGGCTTTCGCTTTTGGGCTCTTCCGGAGTATGCTCCTGTCGCTTAGGAATCTCTTTGGGAGATATTTGCAGTGCCGACAATCATCACGCATCCTGCCGTTCCTCTTGCCTTCGCTCTTGGGCTTGGCCGCGAGGTCATCTCTGGTAGGCTTTTGCTCGCCGGAGTCGTCGTTTCAGTGCTTCCCGATCTGGATGTAGTCGCGTTTCGTTTGGGCGTCCCCTATGCCGCAGAGTTCGGCCATCGCGGGTTCAGCCATTCCATCCTGTTTGCTTCGGTTGTCGCCTTACTCGGTGCATGCTTGTTTCGACAACTCCACAGCTCTTTCCGATGTGCTTTGCTCTTTCTTTTCGCAGCCGCTATGTCGCACAGCGTTCTCGACGCCTTCACCAACGGAGGACTCGGCGTGGCATTTCTCTGGCCGTGGTCCGACGAACGATTTTTCGCACACTTTCAGGTAATCGAAGCCGCGCCGCTCAGCCTCAAGCGCTTTCTCTCCCCGGTGGGGCTAGGCGTCTTATGGTCCGAACTCTTATGGGTCTGGTGTCCGCTGTTGGGGCTCGCTTTTGTCTCTCGCCGATTCCGTGGATTGAGTGGGAGACGATTACAGCGTATGAACCCGGAAACACGCTGACGATTCACCACCCGGTTTTATAAATCCCAGGAATCATAAATTAATGCATCTTTCCCCCTCTTCCCCCATAGGCATCTTCGACTCCGGCGTCGGCGGTCTCACCGTGGCCCGCGCCGTCATGGAGCGCCTCCCTCGCGAGAACATCGTCTATTTCGGCGACACCGCCCGCGTTCCCTACGGCGTGAAATCACGCGACACGGTGGCCCGTTTCGCCGAGCAGATCGCCCAGTTCCTCCTTGCGAAAAAGGTAAAGATGCTCATCATCGCCTGCAACACCATGGCCGCCGTGGCTTTCGACGCTGTCCGGGCCTTGTCGCCGGTGCCGGTGCTGGAAGTGATCGACGCGGGGGCGCGCACAGCCGTGTCCCGCACGCGCAACCGTCGTATCGGCATCATCGGGACCCCCTCGACGATAGATTCTGGCGCGTACCTGACGGCCATTCAGCGCCACGACGAATCCGGCATGTTCATCACCACCCAGGCCTGCCCGCTTTTCGTGCCCCTGGTGGAAGAAGGCTGGCTGGATCATCCCGTGACGCGCCTCACCGCCTTCGAGTATCTGACGCCCCTTCTGGCCCAGAACATCGACACGCTGGTGCTTGGGTGCACGCATTATCCGCTGCTCAAGCCCATGCTGTCCTCAGTGATGGGGCAGGGGGTGCGCCTGGTGGACTCCGCCGAGGCCGTGTCTGAGCGGGCCGAGGATCTTCTGCGAGACATGCATCTGGAAAATCCTGGAGTGGGCGAACCCGATCATGTATTTCACGTGACGGACGTGCCCCAGCGCTTCAAGGAGGTGGGGGAAAGATTCCTGGGACGCAGCCTGGGGACCGTGCGGGTGGAAAACCTGGGTTAGAATTACATCAGCAAGGGTTGCCATGCGCTGAGCAAGGCTTATAAGACCGGGGACTATGATTTTTCGCGCCAACCCTAGCCAGTTGAAAGAGGAGTGTGTCCGTAATGTCCAAATCGTCCGGAAAATCGACGATCATTGTCATCCGGCAGGAGGATCTTCCTCCCATTCGTAAGAAACAGGCTCCACCGGCCAAAACCATGCGTGACCGCACTGTTTACCGGCGCAAAGACAAGCACGCCAAGCACGGTGACGCTTCAGGCCAAGAAAAAACGCCCGGCTGGGACATCCCGCCGGGCGTTTCGCGTTTCGTTGAAGGGGCCGGAATCAGGCCACGGCGTTCAAACGCTGCTCGATGAGATTCTTGGCGCGCAGAGCCAGCTGGCTCACTTCGGGCTTGGAAATCTGATCGTCCGCTCCGACGGCCAAGCCCTTGTGGCGCAGCTTGTCCGTGATAAGCGACGAGAACAGCAGGACGGGAAGAGCCCGGAGGGTAGTGTCGTCCTTGATGCGCTTGGTGAGGTTGTGTCCGTCCATGGTGGGCATCTCGATGTCGGACACGACCACCTGCACGTAGTCCGTGATGTTCTTGCCTTCCACCTCGGCCTTTTCCTTGATCTGGATCAGCCGCTCCCAGGCTTGCAGGCCCGTGTTGACCACTTCCACCTCGAAGTTCGCCTTCTCCATCAGGTCGCGCAGCATCTCCCGGATCAGGGCCGAGTCGTCCGCGATGAGCGCCCGATAGCGCTCACCGGAGCGCCAGTCGATACTGGTGTCAAGGCGCAGGCCCAGCTGCGGGTTCAGGTCGGCCACAATCTTTTCCAGGTCCAGCAGGAAGACGATGCGGTCCTCCAGCTTGACCACGCCGGTGATGGATTCGCCGCTCAGGGTGGAGACGTAGTCGTTGGGCGGTTCCACGGCTTCCCAGCTCAAACGGTGGATTCTTGTGACGCCGGAAACCAGGAACGCGGTGGTCACCTTGTTGAACTCGGTGACGATGACCTTGGGCGAGTCGGTCTGGATGCGTTCCTTGCCGAGCCAGACGGAGAGATCCACCAGTGGGATGATGTGGTTTCGCAGGTTGAACGCGCCCAGCACTGACGGGTGCGAAACCTCGGGCAGGGCGGTCACGCGGGGAAGGCGGATTATTTCCAGAACCTTGGCCACGTTGACCCCGTAATAGCCTTTGTATTCGGTTTTCCCGGACGAGTCGCCTTCCGGCACGACCTCGTCGAGATAGAACTCGACGATTTCGAGTTCGTTGGTGCCGGCTTCGAGCAGAATGTTTGTCTGCGACATAGGGGTCCTCCGGGACGGGGTTGCTCGCCGGATCACTCTGGCGGGGATAGTTTCACGCCTCGCGGGTTCCGGTCACGCTGTGCGGAACAACCTCTCCACCTGAAATTCAGGACGAGATCGACGCAATGATCGACTCCACTGCATCAATGATAGTTTTGGGCGTAGAGGCCCCGGCTGTCAAGCCGATGCGCGCTTTTCCGCGCATCTTTTCAAGTGGAAGCTCCTCGACGGTCTCCACGTGGACGCAGGGCACGCCCTGCGCCTCGGCGACCTTGACCAACCGTCGGGTGTTGCCGCTGTCGCGTCCGCCCGCAACCACCATGAAGTCCACATCCCTGGCGATGGCGATGGCTTCCTCCTGGCGTCGCTGGGTGGCGTCACAAATGGTGTGGAGCACGGTGATTTCCTGACCTAGCGTCTCGAAAAGATAGTCGCGGATGCGCTCGAACTCGGCCTCATCCTGGGTGGTCTGTGCGGCCAGGAAATACGAGTCACTCGGGTAGAGGGCGTGCCCTTTCAGTTCGTCCAAGCTGTCGAAGACGATGGCCCCGTGCGAGGCGTGGCTCAGAAGTCCCCGCACCTCCGGGTGCGCTTCCTCACCGTAGAGCAGCAGGATGCCGCCCTTGTCCGCCTCTTTGGCGATGAGCCTCTGCGCCTTCTTCACTTTGGGGCAGGTGGCGTCGGCCACCGTGAGGCCGCGCGCCGCGAGGCGCTCGTCCACGGTGCGCGGGATGCCGTGGGCGCGGATGAGCACGATGGCTCCGGGCTCGATGGCCTCGGGGTCCTCGGTGCGGCGCACGCCCCTGGAGGCATAGTGGGCCAGCACCTGCGGATTGTGGATGAGCGGGCCGAATGTGTAGATGGGCACGTTCGAGTCCTGCTCCTGCAAGAGCTGATCGAGCTTGCGCAGGGCCAGGTCCACGCCCATGCAGAATCCTGCGGTCTTGGCTCTACGCACGGTCATCCCAATTCTCCCTGATCTGAAGGTGGTGTTCGGGTCCCGGCGCCGGTTTGGCTTGCGCGATGCGGCCCGTGATGTCCGCCAGATGCTCCCAGGACATACACGAACCGACCTCCTGGCGCAACGCGCGCGCCCCCAGCAGGTTGCGCACATAGCGGGGCACGATGGAGCGCATGCGCAACAGCGCCCGCTCCGGGCGGCCGTACTCGCGGATGAGGGCGGCGTGGCGTTCGATGAGCCGGGCGATCTCCGGGCCGCTGGGCGGGGCTGTGGAGCTGTCCAGGAAATGTCGAAAGATGGACGGGTCGTACATGGCCCCGCGCGCGAACATCACGCCGTCCGCGCCGGTCTCGGCCAGACAACGGTGCGCGTCCTGCGCGGTGAACAGGTCGCCGCTGGCGATGACGGGCACGCGCGAGCGCTCTTTGAGATCCTTGATGAGCTCCCATTTGGCCGTGCCGGAGTAGCCCTGCCGGGCGTGGCGCGGGTGCAGGCACAGCCAGGCAGCGCCTTCGTCCTCAACTGATCTGGCGATGTCGAAAACGCTCAGGTCCTCAGCGCTGGAGCCAGAGCGCAGCTTGACCCCGACGCGCCCCGGCCCGGCCTTGGCCACCATGACGCGCACGATCTCGCGCAGGATGTCCGGCGTGCGCATGAGCGCCGAGCCCGCACCGGTCTTGGCGACCTTGGGGACGGAGCAGCCGCAGTTCAGGTCGAAAAGGGTGAAGCCCTGGTCCAGGAGCATGTCCATGGCGCGGGCGAACATGTCGGGTTCAGCCCCGAAGAGTTGCACGGCCAGGGGGGAGTCCTGCGGACAGGTGGCAAGGAGGTCCTTGGTGCCGGGACTGAAATAGACCATGCCCTTGGAACTGACCATCTCCGTGACGGCGCAGGCCGCCCCGTACTCGCGGCAGAGCATGCGGAAGGGGAGGTCGGAGTATCCGGCCAGAGGGGCCAGCCAGGGGAATTGGGGACCGAAGGGTGGTGTCATCATATCCGCCGCGACCTCTACCCGGCGCGGCGCCTGTTGGCAATGCCCAGATTGACTGGCGCGCAGCAGATGCCAGTGAGGATGTTTGTTGAACTATTCCTTGGGCATGATGAGGCACCAGGAAGCATGGCGAAGCAATCAGGTGACGAGGCGTCCTTGACCTGGAGAGGGCTTTTGTCTAGCCTTTCGTATTCAAGCCCGCGCGTTGGAGCTTCGGGCAATACCATGAAAGAGGAATCTATGTCGCCCAAATCCGAGCTGATCTGGTTCGATGGTGCTCTGGTGCCCTGGGAAGAGGCCCGGGTTCATGTGATGACCCATACCCTTCACTACGGCGTGGGCGTATTCGAAGGCATCCGCGCCTACAAGCAGGCAGGCGGCGGTTCGGCCGTTTTCCGCCTTGAGGAGCACGTCCATCGGCTTTTCGACTCCGCGAAGATCGTGGAGATCAAGATACCCTACACTGAAGAGCAGATTCTCTCGGCCATTATGGAAACGCTCAAGGCCAATAAGATGGCCGAAGGCTACATCCGCCCCATATCGTTCATCGGCACGGGCATGTCCCTGGGCGTGTTCCCAGGCAAGAACCCCATCCACACCGCCATCTGTGTGTGGCCCTGGGGCGCGTACCTGGGCGACGAGGCCCTGGAGAAGGGCATCCGCATCCGCACCTCCTCCTTCACCCGCCACCACGTGAACGTGATGATGACCAAGGCCAAGGTCTGCGGCAACTACGTGAACTCCGTGCTGGCCAAGAACGAAGCCCTGGCCGACGGCTACGACGAGGGCCTGCTGCTCGATACCGAGGGCTACGTGTCCGAGGGCTCGGGCGAGAACATCTTCATGGTGGTCAACGGCGTGATCAAGACTCCGCCCCTGACCTCGATCCTCTCCGGCATCACCCGCGACTCGGTGATCACTCTGGCCCGCGACCTGGGCTACGAAGTGCGCGAGTCCCGCTTCACCCGAGACGAACTCTACACCGCCGACGAAGCCTTCTTCACGGGCACGGCGGCTGAAATCACCCCCATCCGGGAGCTGGACCGCCGCATCGTCGGCGAGGGCAAGGCCGGGCCGGTGGCCAAGACCCTGCAGAAGGAGTTCTTCAAGGTCGTGAAGGGCGAGAACCCCAAGTACGCTTCCTGGCTTGCCGGGTACACCGTTTAGCGGCGATTTGAACACGCATCGCGCACTTCGCCTGACGGACCTGCGTTTTCCCCGTGGGTTCACAAGCCGGGCGCGCGATTTATATGATGGCGTGTATCCGGTACCGGCTGCCGCGCGACATCTCTTGAAGACAGCGTCCGGCAGGCCTGCCGTTCAACTGTCCACTAACGATTGCGCTCCGGGCGGCCCGGCATGTTCTGCCGAGGCCGCCCCATGCGCGGTGTGATCGAAAGGCGCCATGCGGTTGAGGTGTTCGCCAACAAGCGCGGCCTCGTGTCCATCATGCAGCATCTGCCGGAGGGCGAACAGACGGTCGAGGTGCATCCCGAAGACGTCCCCCAGATGATCGCGCTCTTGCAGAATGCGGCTCTCGAAGCCGAGAATTTCAGGCAGAGCGCCGATTTCAACGAACAGAACGAGTGCTGCTGAGGTCCGACAAAACAACGCAATGGCAAGTCTTACCGCAAAATACCGGCCCCAACGCTTCAGCGACGTGGCCGGGCAGGAGTCCATCAAGCGGATTCTGTCCAGGGCCTCCGCCGAGGACAAGATCGCCCCGGCCTACCTCTTTTCCGGCACGCGCGGCGTGGGCAAGACCACCTTGGCGCGCGTACTGGCCAAGGCCCTCAACTGCCTCACCGCGCCCACGTCAGAGCCCTGCAACGAGTGCTCCCAGTGCCGTCAGATCACTGCGGGAATCTCCCCCGACGTCATTGAGATCGACGCCGCCACCCACGGCACGGTCGACGAGGCCCGTCGCCTCAAGGAAGACATCGGCTACGCGCCGCTCCAGAGCCGCTACAAGGTCTTCATCATCGACGAGGCGCACATGCTCTCCAAGCAGGCCTTCAACGCCCTGCTGAAGACCCTGGAAGAGCCGCCGGGCCGCGTGACCTTCATCCTGGCCACCACAGAGCCCCACAAGATCCTGCCCACCATCATCAGCCGCTGCCAGCACTACGTGTTCAAGCGGCTGGCCCAGCCCGAGCTGGAGGCCCACCTGTCGGGCCTTCTGGGCCTGGAGTCCATGGGCTACGAGCCCTCCGCCGTGAGCCTCATCGCCCGGCGCGGCGCGGGCAGCGTGCGCGACTCCATGTCGCTTCTGGCCCAGGTGCTGGCCATGGGCGGCGAGACCCTGCGTGAACAGGACGTGCGCGAGGTTCTCGGGCTTGCCGGGCAGGACGTGTTTTTGTCGCTCATGCAGTCTTTCAAGGAACAGGATTGCCTGGGTGTGAGCACGATGCTCCGCAACGTGCTGGACCGGGGCCTGGACATCGGGTTCTTTCTGCGGGAGCTGGCCGCCTGCTGGCGCGACATGTTCCTCCTGAACCAGTCTGGCGAGAAGGCGTTGGCCAACCTGGAACTGAGCGAGGAGGAGGGCAGGCAGTGGCTGGCCTGGGCCGGGCAGTTCGACGCCCGCCACATTCACGCCTGCTGGCAGATGACCCTGGAAGGACAGCGCCGGGTGATGACCAGCCTGGAACCGGCCCTGGCCCTGGAGCTTCTGCTGCTGAACCTTGCCTATATCCCCAAACTTCTGTCCCTGGACGCCCTGAACTCCGCGAACGCTGCTGGCGGGACGCCTACCGGACGTCCCGGTCCGGGCGGAGGCCCGAGGCCCGCCATGCCCGGAGCTTCGGGCGCAGGCATGGCCCCTGCCGCGCCCCGGCCCGCGCCGATGCAGGGTTCTGGTTCACCAGCCGGGCCTGGCCCCGCGCCTGGTTCGGGATATCCACAGCCCAGGCCGCCCCAGGCCGCCGCACCCGCGTATGCACCCGGAGCCTCGCTACGCGCTCCCACGCCCGCCTATGGGGCGCAGGGACAGGCTTCGCCTCCGCAGCCGCCCCAGGCTCAATCCAGGCCCGCGCCGCAAAGCGCACCCAGGCCCATGCCCGCGCCTGCCCCCGAGACGTCCGCCTCACCTGAAACGCCTGTAAGCGACCAGCCCCCGCCCTGGACCTCTGGGAGCGCCCCGGCCAGCCCGGCGGGCGGCGTTTCCAGACCCGTGCCTGTGCAGGCCGCGTCCACTGGCGTGGAGTCTGCGCCCACGAGCCCGCAGCCCAGGCAGGCTCCAACGCCCGCTCCGGCTGCGCCGACAGGACAGCCAGCGTCTGCCGATGGGCCGCCTCCGTGGCAGGCCTCGGTGGATACGGCTAGCGCGCCTGCCGAAGGCTCAACCTCCGGGACGTCACGCCCGGCGGGGCCGGGCACTGGCGCAGGTGTCGCTCCTGTTGCGTCCTCGCGGCCATCTGCGTCGGTTATTGTCGACGAAGGCTCGTCCCGCGCCGACTCGGACGGCCCGCCGTCCTGGGCCACGGAGGAAGGGCCTCCGGTTCAGGAAGAAGGCCCGCCGATGATGGACTGGTCCGAGGAATACGCAGCGCCTGCCGATGGATCGGCTTCCAAAGCTTCTCAGACGTCCGAAGACGGGCCGAAATCCGGCCCTGTGGCTGCGCCGTCTCTCGTGGCGGGGCAGGGTGGCGTCTCCGCTGTCGGGCCAGCCCAAGGCGACCAGGAAGATCAGGACGACCCTGACGCGGAAGACAGCCTCTCTGGCCACGACCTGGGCCAGCCACAGCCAGCATCCTCGGGGAGTGGCTCGCCCGCGTCCTTTGGAGCACCCAAAGGCCAGCCCAACTGGCCCGGCTTTCTGAAGTACGCCCAGCAGGAACTGCACGGCAACAACCTGCTCAAGACGGCGCTCAAGAGCGTGAATGGCACCTTCGAGGGAGACGAGTCCGGCGGGGTGCTCATGCTGAGCTGCCCGAATTTCCAGGCCAGCCAGATCCGCGACAAGAGCGGCAACCTGAACGCCTTGCAGACTCTTGCCAACGACTACTTCGGGCGTCAGGTCCGCATCCAGATTTCCGCTGCCGCAGCCAGGAAGCAGCTCAGCCAGCAGGAGCTGCGGGCCAAGGCCGAGCAGGCCCCTCTGTTCCAGGAAGCCAGGGAAAGCATGGGCGCGTACATCATCGACGTGCGCGCGAAACACTAAGACAGCACCTATTTGGAGGATATATGAAAGGCATGGGCGACATGATGCGTCAGGCTCAGATGATGCAGAAGAAGATGCAGCAGATCCAGGAAGACCTCAAGACGCGCACCGTGGAAGCCACCGCCGGGGGCGGCATGGTCACTGTGGTGGCCACTGGTTCCCAGGATATCGCCTCCATCACCATCGACAAGACCGTGGTGGACCCCGCAGACGTGGACATGTTGCAGGATCTGGTGCTGGCCGCCGTGAACGACGCCCTGAAGAAGTCCCGCGACATGCAGCAGGCCGAGATGGGCGCGCTGACCGGCGGGCTGAAGATTCCGGGGCTGTTCTAGAGCATGAAGGCGCTTCCCAAGCCGCTGGCCGATCTGGTCGGCGAGTTGTCTTCTTTGCCTGGGCTGGGGCCGAAATCGGCCCTTCGCGCGGCGCTGACGCTGCTCAAGTGGCCCAAGGGCCGCACCCAGGGTCTGGGCCGGGCCATCCATGATCTGCGCGAGAACCTGTTTTTGTGCTCCCAGTGCGCCGGCCTCGCCGAGTCCGACCCCTGCCCCATCTGCTCGGACCCGGCCCGCAACGCCGAGTCGCTGTGCCTGGTCAGCGAATGGGACTCGCTCCTGGCTCTGGAGGAGACAGGTCTGTACAAGGGCCGCTACCTCATCCTTGGCGGGCTCATCTCGCCCCTGGACGGCGTGGACGCCTCCACCCTGGAGTTCGATCGCTTCCAGCAGCGCCTGTCCGAAGGCCATGTGCGTGAGGTCATTCTGGCGCTGGGCTCCACCCTGGAGGCTGAGGCCACGGCCAGCTACGTCAAGAACCTCCTGGAGCGCGCGGGGTCCGGCATCCGCCTCACCCGTCTGGCCCAGGGCATCCCCCTGGGGGCCGAGGTGAAGTACGTGGACAAGGAGACTCTCAAACAGTCAATGGTCCACCGGCAGGATGTCTAGCCGCACGTCTTCAACACTCGCTTTCCGGTTCATGAACCAGAGCGGAGAGAACCATTTGTTTTGTTGAGAAACATGAGGCTCTTGCAGAATGCATCGCCAGCCACCACTCGAACAGGGGGATGAGCTGGTAACGGGATGGGATACTTTTGGATTCCAAAGGGCGCAGCCCTTTGGCCGCCGGAGGCGTCCATCAACTGCAAATTTTGCATGTTCCTCACATGATCATGTTCTTTAACAACAAAATATTAGGCCCATAATGTCCACGGAATTGACCTGCGAAGTTCATACAGTCACCTTCTTCTCGGAGACCACAGGCTATCTTGTGGCCAAGGTGCAGGCCAAGGGCGAGCCCGGCGTGGTGACCATCGTGGGCAGCATGGGGCAGGTGACGCCCGGGGAGACCCTGCTCCTGCGCGGCTCCTGGACCACCCACGCCCAGTACGGACGCCAGTTCAACGTGGAGACCTGGGAGCAGCGCATGCCCGCGTCGCTGACAGGCATCAAGCGCTATCTCGAATCCAAGCAGATCAAGGGAGTGGGGCCGGTGCTGGCGGGCAAGCTCCTGGCCAAGTTCGGCGACAAGGTGCTGGACGTCCTGGACGAGGACCCCGACCGCCTGCTGGCCGTGCCCGGCATCACCCCCAAGGTGCTGAAAAAAATCACCGAGAGCTGGAACCAGCAGCGCGAAGTGCGCGGACTGATGCTCTTCCTGCAAACGCATGAAGTCCCCACCACCTTCGCCCAGCGTATCTTCAAATTCTATGGGGGCGGGGCCGTCCAGAAGCTCAAGGACAACCCCTACGGGCTGGCCTACGACATCCAGGGGATCGGCTTCAAAACAGCCGACGCCATGGCCCTGAAGCTCGGCTTCGCGCCGGACTGCCCTCAGCGGTTGGAGGCGGCCATCGTCTACGGCCTTTTCACCCAGAGCGACTCGGGCCACCTGTTCTATCCACGCGACGAACTCCTGGAAAAAGTGGACGCCATGCTGGGCGGCGTCGGCCTGCATCTGCTGGCCGAGGCCCTGGAGAACCTGGAGCAGCAAAAACGCGTGCGCATCGAGGCCCTCCCGCAGCAGGATATTTCCCACGCCGTGTACCTCACGCATTTCTACAAGTGGGAGCGAGAGATCGCCGAGCGCCTCTGGGCCATCTCCTCGCACCCGGCGGCGTCGGCGGCGGAAAAAGTCGCCAAACTTCTGCCCGCCGTGGAGGCCGAGTCCGGCATCAAGCTCTCCAGCGAGCAGCATCTGGCCGTGGCTCAGGCCTGCACCAACAAGAGTTTCATCATCACCGGCGGACCCGGCACCGGCAAGACCACCATCACCCGCGCCGTGGTGCGCGTGCTGGACAAGCTGGGCTTCAAGGTGAAGCTGTGCGCGCCCACGGGCCGCGCGGCCAAGCGCATGAGCGAGGCCACGGGCTTTCCGGCC
This sequence comes from Desulfovibrionaceae bacterium, assembly GCA_009773665.1. GTDB lineage: Bacteria > Desulfobacterota > Desulfovibrionia > Desulfovibrionales > Desulfovibrionaceae > Fundidesulfovibrio. The sequence continues at coordinate 13,622 of WSYE01000027.1, forward strand.
TCCACGCTGCACCGCCTGCTGGGAACCCAGCCCGGAGGCGGTTTCGCCCACAACGAGGAGCACAAGCTCAAGGCCGACGTGGTGGTGGTGGACGAGGCCTCCATGCTGGACGTGCAACTCCTGCTGCACCTCCTGCGCGCCCTGCCGCTGACCTGCCGTCTGGTATTGGTGGGCGACGTGAACCAGCTGCCCTCGGTGGGGCCGGGCAACGTGCTGGGCGACATGCTCGATTCCGGCGCGCTGGAGCAGGCCCGCTTGACCCACATCTACCGCCAGGCCCTGGAATCCATGATCGTGGTCAACGCCCACCGGGTGAACGAGGGCCAGTTCCCGGCCCAGTCCGCCAAGAAGCCGCCCGAGGCAGATTTTTTCTGGGTGGAGTGCGACGATCCCGCCCAGGTGCAGGAGAAGATCATCGATCTGGTGGCCAACCGCATCCCGAAAACCTACGGGTTCGATCCCCTGCGCGACATTCAGGTGCTTTCGCCCATGCACCGGGGCGAAGTCGGCACCCAGGCCCTGAACGAGCTGCTTCAGGAGCGCCTGAATCCCGGCGGACGAGAACTTGTGCGCGGAAAAAACCGCTTTCGGGCGGGCGACAGGGTCTTGCAGACCAGGAACAACTATGAAAAGGACATCTTCAACGGCGACCTGGGATGGGTTGTTGCTGTTGACCCGCGAGAAAACGAACTTGTAGTTGATTTCGACGGTCGGGAAGTGCCCTACGAGTCCGCCGATCTGGATGAGCTGACCCTGGCCTACGCCGTGAGCGTCCACAAGTCCCAGGGCAGCGAGTACCCGGCGGTCATCGTGCCCGTGGTGACGCAGCACTTCGTCATGCTTAAGCGAAATCTTATCTATACGGCCCTTACCCGCGCCAGAAAACTGGCTGTCATCATCGGCGGCAAGAGGGCGCTCGGCATCGGCCTCAATTCCGTGGGCGCGGCAAAGCGCTACACGCACCTGCGTTACCGGCTCCAGGAAAGTTTCAACCGGTAACCGCAACGGAAAGCAGATCAACAATGCTCATGAAAAAAACCGTCAGCCTTATTTTGCGTACGTCCCTGGTGGGTGCCTGTCTGGTTTACGCCTTCTGGGGCGTGGACTTCATGGAACTCGGACGCGCCTTCGGCCGCTTCAACGCCCTGGGCATCATCGTCACCACCATTCTGTCCTTCGTGGGATACTGGGCCATGGCGCTGCGCATGAACTTCCTGTCCGGCTACACCTGCGGCAACTTGGTGGGGCTCAAGGCGTTTCTCATCTCCATGGCCGTGAACAACGTGGTTCCCGCCAAACTCGGCGAACTGGCCAAAGCCTTCTATCTGCGCAAGGAGTGCAAATACTCCCTCAGCCAGTCCATCAGCATGGTCTTCTGGGAGCGCTTTTTCGACCTGAACGCCATCCTGTTCATGGGGCTCTTGGTCGCATTCCAGTTCAAGCTCAAGATGGCCTTCTTCCCCCTGGCGCTCGGCGTCGGCGGCATCTGGGCCTGCCTGTTCGTGGTGCGCAAGTGGCCGGATCTGGCCATGAGGCTGGTGACCATGCTGCCCTTCGAGCGCCTGCGCGGCTTCATCATCGAGGTCAAGCAGCAGATGGTGCACGAGGTCACCCTGCGCTACCTCATCGTTCTGGGCTGTTACACGGCCCTGGTCTGGATGCTCTACGCCATCCCCACCTTCTTGGTGATCAACTGGGTGGCCGGGCTTGACCTCACCATGACCCAGACCCTGGCGGTGTTCATCCTCTCGGCGCTGGGCATGGCCATGCCTTCCTCGCCGGGCGCGGTTGGCGTGTTCGAGGCTGCCGTCATCTTCGGGCTGGGTATCTTCAAGGTGGACAAGGAACTGGCCCTGGCCATAGGGCTTCTCATCCACATGATGCAGTACATTCCCACTACCGTGTCAGGCCTCATGGTGCTGGCCAGGAGCGGGCTGTCGCTGAAGTCCATCCGCAAGAGCGACGAGGGGCTCGAAGCGTGAGCGCCCACCCCTGCGTCCTGACCATCGCCGGGTCTGATTCAGGCGGCGGGGCGGGCATTCAGGCCGACCTCAAGACCTTCATGGCCCACGGCTGCTACGGCGCGAGCGTCATCACGGCGCTTACCGCGCAGAACACCCTGGGAGTCACCGGTATCCACGCCCCGGACGCGGACTTCGTGGCCCTGCAATTGCGCACCGTCCTGGAGGACATTCCCGTGCGCGCCGCCAAGACTGGCATGCTCTTTTCCGCTGCCATCGCGCGGGCCGTGGCCTGCGTTCTGGCGGGAACGAAAGCTTTCCCGCTGGTGGTGGACCCGGTTTGCGTGTCCCAGAGCGGTCACGCGCTTTTGCAGGACGACGCGGTGGAGGCCATACGCGCACACGTGCTGCCCCTGGCCGACCTGGCCACGCCCAACCGGCCCGAGGCCGAGTTGCTCACTGGAATCGCCATAAACGACCGGGCGAGCCTGTTTGCGGCACTTGAGCGCATGCTGTCCTTCGGGACCAAGGCAGTGCTCATCAAGGGCGGGCACATGGACGAGCAGGGCGGCATGCTTACCGACTGGTTAGGCAGGCCCGGCGAAGCCCCGCAGCCGCTGCCTGTGCCCCGCGTGGACACCCCCCACACCCACGGCACTGGGTGCACGCTGTCGGCCGCAATCACGGCGCGCCTGGCGCTTGGCGACGTCCTGGTGGACGCCGTGAAGAACGCCCAGATGTTTCTGAACAAGGCGCTGGCCAGCGGCTACGCTGTGGGGCGCGGCGCATCGCCGCCGGACCACATGGCGCGATTGCGTTAAATATCGGCGCTTGCCGATGGCTCGGCCCGACGAGAGCCGTAATGCCTGGGCAACCTGAGCACAATCCAGCAGCTTTCGGTGATTCGCGCCGGAGTTTCTTCCAGTACGGAGTGATGCTGTGGCGCGGGGAGCTGCCTGGGAGTCAGGGAACTCAGCAACTACAACGGCCCTCGTCGTACTGAATGACCCCCGGCTACCACATTCAGGCCGGAAAGACGCTGGCGAACTTTTTCGAGTCATGATAGGCGCGTGTGCCTTACGCGAGAGTGGCGGAATTGGTAGACGCACTGGATTTAGGTTCCAGCGCTTCGGCGTGGGGGTTCGAGTCCCCCCTCTCGCACCAAATCACGATTCAGGATGGTCCGATACGGTCCATAAGTCCTGAAAATAACTAAGAAGCCGGGCTAGTGATAGTCCGGCTTCGTCTTTTGTGATCCATTGACATCCGCTGTTTTTGGGGTGCTTTTTAGGGGTAGTTCAGCCTGTGTTCCATGTTTGGGGGTATTTCTCTGGGAGCCCGCGCCGTGCCTTGGCTTTTGGACGTGGCCTGGAGATACCCCAAAAACAGATACCCCAAATGGGAATACCCCCAAAGAGGTGGACCCGTGCCTAGAAAAGCTGCTCCCCTGACTGACGTTCAGATCAAGAACGCAAAGCCGCAAGAGAAGCCGTGGAAACTCTCAGACGGCGGAGGATTGCACGTCCAGATTACCCCCACCGGCGGCAAGTTGTGGCGGCTCAAATACCGTTTTGAGGGTAAAGAAAAACTTTTGTCCTTTGGCGCTTGGCCTGACGTGAGCCTGAAACAGGCCCGACAACGCCGCGATGAAGCCCGCGCCCAGGTGGCCGATGGAGTTGACCCTGGCGAGAAGCGTAAGCAGGCCAAGGCCGAAGCGATAGCTCAAGCAGAGGAGGAAACGAACACCTTCGAGCTTGTGGCCCGCGAATGGCACGCCGCGCAGGTGCGGACCTGGAGCGAAGGCCACGCCGTCAAGGTTCTCTCCACCATGGAGCAACACTTATTCCCCTTCTTCGGCTCTGAACCTATTTCCCTGCTACGCGCCCCGGCCATCCTCCCCGTCCTCCGGGCCGTTGAGGCCAAAGGCATCAACTACACGGCCAAACGCCTCCGCCAGTATTGCGAAGCCGTGTTCTCCTACGCCATTGCCACGGGAAGGGCCGAAAGAAACGTGGGCGCGGACCTGCGGGGCGCATTGGCTCCCTGCAAGGTGACGAACCGCCCGGCTATCGTTGAACCCAAGGCCGTGGGCAAGCTCCTGCGGGCCATGGATGGTTACGAGGGGAGTCCTGTCACCCTGGCGGCGCTCAAGCTGGCCCCGCTGGTGTTCGTGCGTCCTGGCGAGCTTCGGCAAGCCGAGTGGGCGGAAATCGACCTGGACGCGGAACACGGCCCGCAGTGGCTCATTCCTGCCGAGAAAATGAAGATGCGGACGGCGCATATCGTGCCCTTGTGCCGTCAAGCCGTGGAGATCATCACGGACCTTCATCCCCTGACCGGAGCAGGGCGCTATCTGTTTCCCTGCAACCGGTCGAAAGGGCGCTGCATGTCAAATATGACCATCAATGCCGCCCTGCGGCGGCTGGGATATGGGCAAGGGGAGCATTGCGCCCACGGCTTCCGGGCCATGGCTTCCACCCTCTTGAACGAACAGGGCTGGCCGTCTGATGTGATCGAGCGCCAGCTTGCCCACGCGCCCCGCAACAAGGTTCGGGCCACGTACAACCGGGCGGAGCATCTGCCGGAGCGGCGGCGCATGATGCAGAAGTGGGCTGACTATTTGGACGCGTTGAAGGCTGGCGGCAAAGTGGTCCCTATTCACAGGGAGAATGTAGGCTGACCCAGATGGGTTATGGGCGGATCGGTATATTGGTCCGGCAAGGTGATGTCGCCCCCCTGGTACAGGCCTGCCCCCCAGCTCGGAGGAAAGGCCGGGCCTGCGCCCCCCCCGTCAGGACGGGGTAACGGAGCTTCGTGCGCATAAGGCCAATGTTCCCCGACTTGCCTTGGGGGGATCATCGCATCTGCGACGATCGAAGCCGTCAAGGCATAGGTGCCAGGCAATGCGGCATCAGCTGGAAACGATCTGGCTTGAACAGTCCTGACCCGGATAAGTGGCCCCATCAGGAAACCGGGAACTGCCTGACGCCCATGGTGAATTCCCTCCCATCGAAGCTTCGCGTGGCGCTGGTCCTGGCGGACCTGGAAGGGATGAAGCAGCAGGTGGCGGATAAGCTTGGAATAACCCTGGCAGCCGTTAAATCACGAATCCTGAGGGGACGTAGCCGGATGCGGCGCATGATCGAGGACTGCTGCCATCTGGAGCTGGACTTCAGGGGGAGTATTATGGAGTACGTCCCCAAAGGGAGCTGCTGCCCTCCGTGCGGCGAGGACGTCCCCTGGGCTTAAGCGATCCTGAAATCCTGACGCTTTCGGGCCGGGCACCGGTCTGGTTTCTCCATGGAAAACCCCCTCCGTCACGGAAATGTAACATGCCCCCTTGCCTTTATCCGGACATTCGGATTAAGGAATGACCATGAAGTACACCTCGCAGCTGTTCAAGGCTCTCACGGACGAAACCCGTCTGCGCATAATCAGCTTACTCTTTGAAGGCGAGTTATGCGTTTGCGACCTGACCCACGCCCTCGGCATGCCCCAATCCACTGTCTCTCGCCATCTGGCGCACCTGAAAAACGCCGGACTGGTCACTGACCGCCGCAGCAAGACCTGGGCGTATTACAGCCTTTCAGACGATGCGAGGCCATTCGCACGCGACATCCTGGCAGTGCTGGGCAAGCACCTCGCGGAGCTTGGCCCGACGCGCAAGGATATCGCCTCACTTCATGAATATAGGAGTTGTTCGGAAAGATCCTGCGAATAACCACCATAACGAGGGGGAGGTCATGAGCGGAAGTTTGCCGATGGAAGACCCCTTGGTCAGGATGTACCGCGAACTCAAGCGGGCCTTGGCCAAGGATCAAAGTCAGGTGAAATGGGCCATGGTCATCGACCAGGCGAAGTGCATCGGCTGCCATGCCTGCGCCGTGGCCTGCGCCTCGGAAAACCGCCTCGGCCCCGGTGTGGTCTACCGCCCCGTGATGGAAGAGGAGACCGGAACCTACCCCAACGTCGGACGCCGCTTCCTACCGCGCCCCTGCATGCAGTGCGAGAATCCCCCCTGCGTGTCTGTCTGCCCGGTAACCGCCACCTGGAAAAACGCCCAGGGCGTGACCGTCATCGACTACACCCGCTGCATCGGCTGCCGCTACTGTCTGGCCGCCTGCCCCTACGGAGCCCGCTGCTCGGACTTCGGGGGCTTCTACACCTCCAGGACACCCCAAGAGCCGGGCCTGATTCAGGGCCGCTACGCCGCCCGCGCCTACGAACAGCAGAACGCTCCCGAATACGCCAAATCATGGGGTCAGCGAGGTAAGGGGTCCCCCGTGGGCAACGCCCGCAAGTGCCACTTTTGCCTGCACAGGCTGGAGGTGGGACAGCTTCCCTCCTGCGTGACCAGCTGCGTCGGCAGGGCCACGTACTTCGGTGACCGCACCGATCCGGGGTCCCTGGTCAGCGAGCTGATGGGGTCGCCGCGCGCCCATACGCTCAAGGCGGAACTGGGTACGCGCCCCAACGTCCACTATCTGGCTTAGGAGGCACGCCATGAATACAAGCGTCAGCAAACCATCGCTCTTGTATCTGAGCCTTATCGGGCTGGCCGCCCTGGCGTACGCCGTGGTGGACGCGTTTATCCATCGCGCCGGGGGCACGAACCTCGGGTCCTACGTGCCGTGGGGCATGGGCGTGGTCATGTACCTGCTGTTCGTGGGGTTCTCGGCTGGAGGGCTCCTGATTTCCGCCCTGACACAGGTGTTCGGCTTCAAGGACCTGAAGCCCCTTGGGGGACTGGCCACCTACGCGGCCCTGGTGGCCGAGGTCTGCGCGGGCATCGCCATCGCCTCCGATCTGGGCCGGTTCGAGCGCATGTTCAACTTCGTCTTCTCACCGAGCCTCACCTCGCCCATGTTCTGGATGTTCCTGTTCTTCACCTCCGTGCTGATCGTCTCCTTCCTGAAGGCCTGGGCCTTCGCGAAAATGGATGACGCCGTGGTCTCCTTCTGGAGCTGGGTGTCCATCCCGGTGGGGCTTTGCTTCTACTTCACCAACGGTTTCTTCTTCTCGGTGCTGACCGGACACGGCCTGTGGAGCGGCCCTGTGATCCCGGTTATGTTCGTGACGGCGGCGCTTCTGTGCGGCGGCGCGCTGGTGTGCGCCCTGGCATGGTGGAGCAAAGCCGACAGGATAGCCGTGACTCGTTTGTCGCGGGTGGTATTCTGGCTGATGGTGCTGTTCGCCTCCCTGGAGGGTCTGTGGCTGTGGATCGGCTGGCAGGGCGGAAGGGCGGAAACTGTCGCGGCTCTCAAGAATCTGGCCAGCGGACCCGGCGCGTGGACCTTCTGGGGCCTGCACGTGGTGCTGGGGCTCGCCGTCCCCCTGCTGTTGCTGCCCCAGGCCAAGGATAATCCCGGTCTGGCTGCGTGGGCCTGCCTGCTCATCCTGATCGGGTTCGCCGGAGCGCGCTGGGCTTTCGTGGTTCCGGCCCAGAGCGTGGCCATGCTTCCGGGCCTGGAGAAGGCCTGGCAGCACCCGCGCCTGATGCTCACCTACCTGCCGAGCCTGGCCGAATGGAGTCTGGCCGCTGGCGTCAGCGGTCTTGCGTTGTTCGGCTTCGTCATGGGGCCGAAGGTTTTCCCGAGCCTGTACGGCTCCGGCCCTCAAACTCATCAGGCCAGCTGAGGAGGTATTCCTATGGACCGCAGAGACTTCCTGAAATCCTCCGCGCTTCTCGGCTGCGCCCTGGCCGCAGGTGAAGGCCTCGCCCAGGCCGCTGCGCCCGGCGATGCACCCCAGAGCCCTTACCAGGGCTACAAGCCCGAGGGCATGATCTTTTCGGCTTGTCAGCAGTGCAACACCCAGTGCGGCATCAAGGTGAAGATCGAGAACGGCAACGTGGTCAAGATCGATGGCAACCCCCTGTCACCGTGGACCCTGACCCCGCAGATCCCCTACAAAACCTCCATGGCCGAGGCCGCTCTCATGGACGCCCCCCTGTGTCCCAAGGGCTACGCGGGCATCCAGACCCTGTATGACCCCTACCGCATCGTGAAGGTGCTCAAGCGGGCGGGAAAGCGTGGCGAGAACAAGTGGAAGGCCATCCCCTTTGAGCAAGCCGTGGCAGAGGTAGTTGAAGGCGGCGATCTCTTCGGCGAGGGCAAGGTGGACGGCCTGAAGGACATCCTGACCTGCCGCGATCCCAAGATATCCGACGCCCTCAAGAAGGACGCAACCGAAGTCGCCAACAAGAAAATGACCCTGGCCGACTTCAAGGCCAAGCACGCCGAGAACCTCAAGTACCTCATCGACCCGGACCACCCGGACTTCGGCGTGAAGAACAACCAGTTCTGCCTGAACTGGGGCCGTTTGAAAGGCGGACGCAGCGAGTTCGTCCGGCGCTTCACCGAGTTCTCCGGCGGCTCCTACAATTACCACGGGCATACCACCGTGTGCCAGGGCTCGCTGTACTTCTCCTGCAAGGCCATGTCCGATCAGTTCGAGGAGGGCAAGTTTACCGGCGGCTCCAAGTTCTACTGGCAGGCCGACACCGGCAACGCCGAGTTCATCTTCTTCGTGGGGGCGAACCCCTTCGAGGCCAACTACGGTCCGCCGCTACGCGCAAGCAAGATCAGCCAGCTCACGGCAGACGGCGTGAAGATCGCCGTGGCCGACCCGCGCTGCTCCAAGACCGCCGCCCGCGCCTGGAAGTGGCTGCCCGTCAGGCCCGAAGGCATCGGCGCGCTGTCCCAGGCGATGATCCGCTGGATCATCGAGAACAAGCGCTTCGACGCCAGATATTTGGCCAACGCCAACCAGGCCGCCGCCAAGGCCGACAAGGAGCCAACCTGGACCCAGGCCTGCTGGCTGGTGAAGCTCTCTCCCGAGGGCAAGCCCACGGTATTCCTGCGTGGCTCGGACCTGGGCATGGAAGCCCAGAAGCGCACCACCAAGGATGGCAAGTCCGAGTGGAGTTTCGACCCGTTCATCGCCATTAGCGACAAGGGCGAGCCCGTGCTCTTCGACCCCAACGACGACAAGGCCGTTGTGGAAGGGCAGGTGCTCTATTCCGGCGACCTGGGCGGCATCCCGGTGAAGACCGCGCTCCAGGTGTACGCCGACGAGGCCAACTCCAAGAGCTTCGACGAGTGGTGCAAGCTGGCCGGGGTGGACTCCGCCGACGTGGCCGAGATCGCCCGGGAGTTCACCTCCCACGGCAAACGCGCGGTGTGCGACCTGCACCGGGGCGTGTCCCAGCACACGTCCGGGTTCCAGAACGTGGTCTCCTGGATGCTTGTGAACGTGCTGATCGGCAACCATGACTACATGGGCGGTCTGTCCAAGGCCACCACCTTCACCCACGACGGTTCGCGCGAGGGCCAGCCTTTCAACCTGACCAAACACCCTGCCAAGATGCCTGGCTGGGGCATCTCCATCATCCGCCACGGAACCAGCTACGGCAAGTCCTCGCTGTTCACAGGCTACCCTGCCAAGCGCGTGTGGTACCCCTTCGCCTCGGACGTCTACCAGGAGGTGATCCCCAGCGCCGGGGACATGTACCCCTACCAGCTCAAGTGCCTACTGCTCTACATGGGCACCCCCGTGTATTCGCTTCCAGCCGGGCACGCGCTGGCGGCCATCCTGGCCGACCCCAAGAAGATACCGCTGTTCATCACCTCGGATATCACCGTGGGCGAGACCAGCATTTACGCTGACTATGTGTTCCCGGACCTGACCTACCTGGAACGCTGGGAGTTCGTGGGCTCGCATCCCTCCATGGCTCCCAAGGTGGGCGCGTTCCGCCAGCCCGCCGCCAAGCCCATGACCGAAACCTGTACCGTCTATGGGCAGCAGATGCCCATCAACTTCGAGGCGTTGCTTTTGGGGCTGGCCGAGAAGCTCAAGCTGTCGGGCTTCGGCGATGACGCCTTCGGCAAGGGGCTGCATCTGAAGCACCAGGACGACATGTACATCCGCATGGTCGCCAACCTGGCCTTCGGCGATAAGGCAGACGGCACCGAAAAGCTGCCCCCCGCTTCCAAGGAAGACATGGAGGTCTTCCTGAAGGCCCGCGCGCACCTGCCTCCTACTGTGTTCGACGCCAAGCGCTGGGAGGCGCTGGTCGGCCCCGAACTGTGGCCCAGCGTGGTGACCATCCTCAACAAGGGCGGGCGCTTCCAGGAGTACGCCCAGGCCTACAAGGACGGGCAACTGGCCAACAAGTACGGCAAGATGGTTGGCATCTACTTTGACAACCTCTTCAAGGCCAAGGATTCCATCACAGGCAAACCCTACCTGCCCTTCGCGGGGTTTGTTCCCGGCCCTCTGGACGTAGCGGGAAAACCCCTGCCGGACGCCAAGGACGGCTACGACCTGACCCTCATCACCTACAAAGCCATAACCCAGACCAAGTCCCGCACTGCGGGCAACTACTGGCTCCAGGCTCCGTATCCCGAGAACTTCGTGGAGGTCTCGGCGGCGGACGCGGCCAGAATGGGCCTCAAGGACGGCGACCCGGTCAGGGTGCTCTCGGCCTCCAACCCCGAAGGGGTCTGGGACCTGGGACCGCTGGGCAAGAAGCCTGTTGTCGGCAAGGTGAAGGTGCTCGAAGGGCTTCGCCCCGGCGTGGTCAGCTTCTCACTGGGGCACGGCCACTGGGCCTACGGGGCGGGCGCGTGGGAGATCGACGGCAAGAAGATCACCCCCGATGCCAGACGCGGCACGGGCATCCACGCCAACGCGGCCATGCGCCTGGACCCGGTGCTGAAGAATACCGGACTGGTGGACAAAATCGGCGCAAGCGCGGTGTTCTATCAATCGCCGGTGAAACTGGTGAAAGCATAACCGATATGATGGGTGAGGCCCCTCCAAAGGGGCCTCACTCTGTCTATGGACAAGCTCGGATAGACTGTTCGCCCTAGTAGATGAGGTGTGTCAAAATAATCAGATGTGCTCGAGAAACTCGGGCAAGCTCGGATGCGATGGAGAGGCATGAGAATGATTTTCTTGGTTGCTGGCCGCGTTCTCAATCCGCCAAGCATGAGTCGCTTTAATCAATACTTGTCATCCCCGACCTCGACTACCGCAGTCATGCGCGCATGCACCTCCCTCTTCTCCACATAGAGGCCTGCGGCCTTGCCTCGCGCGACCTCAGCTGTGATGGCCGCGCCCAACTGCCCGGCCTCCGACGCCTTGTCTCTCAAGGCCGCCAACGTGGACAGGTGCTGATCGAGCGTGATCATGGCCTTTTCAGCGGCAGGCGAACGCAGCTCAGCTATTCTTGCGGCGACCTTGTGATTGTCCAGGATGCTCTTGGCCGTTCGATTCAGGGTGGACTCTTTTGTTCCTGGCCGCACGTCATAGCAGTCACGGTACGCGGCAGTAGCGTTGCCCATCTCTACATAGTGAAGTGCGAACGCCTCTTGCTTGGCAGTCAGAGTCGAATGTGAGCCCATGCAAATCCCTCCAGTCGTGATTATTCCCCCATAACACCAAGCAAATCGAAATACACTGGATCACCCGGACATCCCCTGGAGATGGGCTCCAGTACGAGCCTAGAGCACCGCCTTCACTTTCCACAGAACTGACCCTGGCGCGCGTCGAGGACGGGTGCGCAGGGATTGGGCTGGCTCGGGGGCTTGGATGCCCTGGAGGGGGCTTTCTGTAGGCCTGGCAGGGGGATGTGTCTGGAGGGGGGGGCAGCGCCAAGGCGAAGCGATTCTCTGCTTGGCTCTGTCAGCGCGTGAATGTAGCGGGCGGCCCCGTCGAAGGGATTCCCTTCTCGATCCATGCCCGCATCAACCTCGGGATGCCCAGGAGGTCGCCAACGTCCTTGCCCACCGGCACCGGCCAGAGCACGGAGGTACGGAACGTCTCCTTCCACCACGGCCACGCCGCCTTCCCGGCTTCATCGAAGTCAAGCGCGACCAGGATCACAGGAGCTGCCTTCAAGAGTGCCATGGCGGCCTCGTCAGGCTTCCCCCTGGCGGTGCCCAAGGCAACGGCGGTCGCGAGGTCCCCAGCCTCCTGGGAGATCAAGACGGCATCCAGTTCCGACTCGACCACTACCACCGGCTTTCCGGGCTCGGAATCGAGGACAAAGGGGGACTGGCTGCCGCCCCGGACGGCCAAGTACTTGGCGAAGGGGTCTTCCGGGGTCCAAGCCGTGCGTCTGATCTTGATCGCCGTCACCAAGTCGTTTCGTGTCGTCGGGATCACCAAACCAGCGGGCAGCCAAACAGTGCACGACCGCCCCGTCTCCGGGTTCACCTCTTCAGGCAGGCCCCAGACGGACAGGGGCTGATTGCAGTCGGTGAGGTTCCAGCCGATTCCCAACCGATGACAAGTCTGCGGGGTTAGGCCACGACTGGTGGCGTAGGCCTGCCCCTCTCGGTTCCAGGCCAGGGTGCCGATGCAACAGCGAGCGAACCGCGCGGCTGCCGCTTGCCATGTACCACCCGGCAAGGATGAGGGTTTCGGCCTCCAGGCCTCCCTGACGGCGCGGGTGATCGTGGTGTCGGCGCGCGGCAGGGAACAGGACGAGGTGTCCGCCCTGGACCTGGGTGCGAGCGACTACCTGACCAAGCCCTTCAGCTTGGCCGAGCTGGCGGCCCGGATACGGGCGCTCCTGCGACGCGGGGCTACAGCGGACGCCTCACCTCCGACCAATTACCAGTTCGGGGACCTGTCCATCGACATTGAGGCGCACGTGGTCCGTCTGGGCGACGAGGAGGTTCACCTGACCCCCACTGAGTTCAAGATGCTGGCCTTCCTGGCGCGCCACGCGGGCAAGGTGGTCACCCACGGGCAACTCCTTAAAGAGGTCTGGGGCAAGCACAGCCAGGGCCAGGAGCACTACGTGCGCATCCACGTCCACAAGCTGCGCCAGAAGATCGAGCCCGATCCGGCCCGCCCCAGGCACCTGCACACGGAAACGGGGGTAGGGTACCGGTTCAAGGAATAATCACATCGCTTGCGCTAGCGATCAACCGGGACTCACCCAAATTGCGTCCCAGTCCGACCGGACAATCATCCGGTATTTTGTGTAAGCGTTCATAAACACTGAGAAATACAAAGAAGCCGGGCTAGAGATAGTCCGGCTTCTTCTTTAACGTTCAAGGGCAGCGCTTTGGGACATGCTCTCCAACGGCCTGTCGGCGGGAGCCTATCGTATCAACTGTTCCACCTGCACCCCGAGCGCTTCCGCGACCTTGGCCAGGGTGGCGCGGCGCGGTTTGGCCGTGCGGGCCTCGATCTGCTCCAGTGCGGCGGGCGAAATGTTCATCCTGACGGCCACCTGTTCCTTGGTGAGGCCCAGATGCTCACGCCAGGAGCGGGCAAGACTTTTACGCCCGTTGGCGGCCAGATCAGCCACTTCCGGGGGAATGTTCGCTTCTGTGTTGGTCATGTGCGGGCATAGAATGAAAGGCGAGCGGATGACAACCCCCGGCGTGGTGATTCGCACCTGTCCAGGTTGCTTTGGGGATTCTGACGGCATGCCGGAAACTGGCCACTCCTTCAGCCTGGTCTCTCTTGGGAGTTTTCGTTGCGGCATAAGCATAGAGTATGAAATGAAATATATAGCCACCCTCGCTTGTGCAGAAAGTTGTGCACGGTCGCGCTTCTCTTGTGTAGAATAGCACAAAGGCCCCCAGGCCACAGATGCACGTTTCAGCTGGTGAACACGCGACCCCAAACGCAGGAGCGTCCCATGAAAGCGAAAGTTAGCCTTACCACCGACAACGATGTCTTTTCCTCCTCGTTGGTTGATGACATCCTGGTTATCAGGCAGAAGCAGCACCTTCTGCACCTGACCCAAGAGATCAATACCATCTTCGGGTTTTATGAGTACCTGGAGTCCATGTTTACAAGTAAGGCCTACAAAGCGCTTGCTGTCTTCAGTCACCAGGAACAGGACGCGCATGTGGAGCATGGCAGTTTCCTGTGCAAGGCCATCCTCGCCAGCCGCGATAATAAGGTCATGGACCGGCTCACCAACGTTGTGAACCGCCTGATCCTGACATTGTCGACGCTCAACGGGATAACAGTGTTTGCAGGGCAGGGCAGAATATCGCTCTTTCATCTGAATCTTAGCTTGGCGTACGACTACCGAATCGTCACGGACGACGCTGTTTTTGAGAACCACAACGCCGGTACAGGCTTGATAACCAAAGGGAGCGGATACTTTCTGCCGCGCATCCTGGGCGTGAAGAAGGCCACAGAGATCCTGCAATGGAAGACCTTCTCGGCAGAAGAGGCCTTGCAGTTCGGGCTGGTGGACAGGATCGTACCTGTTGCGAGGCTGGAGGAGGAGACGTTTCAGTTCCTGAAGGCCAGTCTGGCCGGTTCCGCTTCAACGCTGCTTGGAATCCGCAAACTGCTCAAATGCGATCTGACAGAGCTTCAACGCACTTTGGAGCTGGAAGACCAGCTCATAAAGGAACGACTGGAGTCGGCGGAATTCAAGAAGAACTTTGAAGAATACTGCATGAAGAACTACGGCTGCGACATGGAGACGCTGCGTTGCTCCAAGTGACGGGGTAACATCCGCCAGAGGCTGTTCCGGACGGACTTCAAGGAAGTTGCGTCCGGCCTGCCTGTTGCCGGTCTTTTGTCATGCCAGGATATCATGGCGTGTGGCGTTGCGTGCTCTGGAGAAATGTCTCCTTGAGGGACAGTGATACTGCGAGCAGCAGGGCTGAAGTCGTGCTGAGCGTGAGAAAAACGGCCTTGTAGCCTTCCACTGTGAAGCTGCCGTCCGCGCCGCGTCCATAGTGCTCCAGGACCAGCCCCAAAAGAGGCTGGAACAGCGCGCCGCCCACGAAAGGGAAGATGTTCAGGATGCCGAGCGCCGTCCCGGCCAGCGAGATCGGGAACAGTTCCTTGCCGGTGGTGAAGCCGATTGCCGGGGTCGCGCCTCCGAAGATCCCGATCAGGTAGAACACGCCGTACAATTCGAGTCCGCCCATGTCCCCGGCGCGCCAGGAAAGCAGTCCCGTCAGGCCGCACAACGCCGCAGCGGACAACGCCAGCGTCTTTTTCCTGCTTTTGAGTACCCTGCTGGACAGGTGGCTCAGCAACGGCCCCCCCGAGATGACGCCCACCGAGAACATGGCCAGGGCAAACCCGGCCTGCGTGGACGAGAAACCGTGCACGTGGCTCAGGTACGGCCCGGCCCACAATCCGGCCAGGGAGAAAAACACGCCGTTGTCCAGCATGAGCCAGGCGGCCACCAGCCAGGCCCAGCGGTTGGCGACCACGGCCCTGACCCCTGGCATCAGCGCCTGACGGCCCGGAGTCAGGCCGTGCGGGAAATCCGGCCCCTTGAATCCCGCCAGGGCGGGTGTGTCGCGCACCACGATCCACAGCATACCCGACAGGCAGAGGCTCAGGACCGACAGCGCCACGAAGGCTGTGCGCCAGCCGAACTCCTGGGCGGCCCAGGCCAGGGGAGCGGAAGCCAGCAGAGACCCCGCGCCACCCACAGCGACCAGCAGGCCGGTCATGGCGGCGAAGCGGTCCGGCGGGTACCATTCGGCGAGGGTCTTCAGGGTGCAGACCCAGATCATGGACATGCCAAGCCCCACGAAGATGCGCCCGAAGGTGGCCCAGGTGGAGTCGGGAGCAAGCCCCATGCCCAGGGCACCCAGGGCTGCCAGCAGATAAAAGAGGGAGGTGGTCCGGCGCGCGCCCCAGAAGTCCGCCAGCAAACCCGCCGGAAGCTGCATGAAGGCGTAGGAATAAAAAAATGCTCCAGAGAGCATGCCGATGAGCGCGCCGCCCGCGTGGAGGTCGCGCATCATGTCCACAGCCACCACGGCAGGGCAGAGCCTGTGGAAAGTCACCAGCATGTAGCTCAGGCCCAGGGCCGCAAAGACCATGCCCCGATAGGTTTGGGGACGAAGGGACGGAACTGGACGCATGGGTGGGGGTAGTCCAAAACGCAGGATCATGGCAACCGCTGGAAGGCTAGGGTCTCAAAACAGTGGACAGCAGAGCGGGGGACGCTTAAACATCCGATGCCGGGTTTTTGTCCGCGTACGGCCCCTCCCCGTTTCGTCATCTACTCCGGCAGCCCATCGAAACGTTCACGACATCCGGCCCCTGGTGGCATAGCCGCACTTGATCCCAAGGCGAAGCATGGTTGCCGGATGAGCACGGATGTACTCTTACCGCAAGGCAGGACAGCAGCAATCATGGATATAGCCCAGCTTTACCAGGATCTGATGGTTTTTTTCCAGAACTTCAATTTCCTTCAGTTTCTTCAGGATTTCGTCGGTACGTACGGCTATGTCGCCCTTCTGATAGGAACTTTCCTGGAAGGTGAGACGATTCTGCTGGTGGCCGGTTTCCTGGCGCAGGCCGGTACGCTGGACCTGTCCTTGTGCATTCTTTCGGCCTTTGTGGGCAGTCTCAGCGGCGACCAGGCCGCGTTCTACATCGGTCGGTGGAAGGGCAGGCAGTTCGTGGAGAACAGGCCGAAATGGAAATGCCGCGTCGAGCGCGTGCACAAGATGCTGGAACGCTTCCACGAGGTGTTGATCCTGTCTTTCCGTTTCTTCTACGGTCTGCGCAACCTGACCCCCTTTATTCTGGGAACCACAGACATCTCCGGTCTCAAGTTCTTCGTGCTGAACGCCATCGGCGCTGCAATCTGGGCGGTGGCTTTCGGGTTCGCCGGTTACTTCTTCGGCACTCTGGTGACCACCGTGCTCAAGGACGTCAAGCAGGTCGAGCAATACATCCTGATTGGCGTGGTGGTGGTTGTTCTTGTGCTGTGGCTGGTCAAGCGCCGCAAACGCAAGAAGGAGGAAACTTCCTGCACGGTGGAGAATGCGGCTTCCGATCCGGCTGTCACCGACAAAGCTGGTAAAGGCGACTCCTAGTGTCGCCTCCTTGAAAAACATGAACATGTTTTCCAAGGATAAGAATAATAATTACAGATTTATATTCTGAGGACGCCACGCGAGGCACCGTCCGGTTTCCTGCCCGGGCGGATGCCCGGCCGGATGCCCGGACTCCGAACCCTGGGGGGCGTGCAGGCGCTGTGCAGCAGGCATTGCAGCGTTCATGCCCCGTTAGAGTTAGGTAGTAATCGAAAACGCCTTGATTTTTGCTGCCTGTTGAGACAAACCTAGTCTTTGATGAGCAGATCGAAGATGATGCCGCGCATTGTTATCGCTCGGCACATGGGCAACCCTTCTCCCAAGGCAGGATGAAATGACCTCCCCGCTGCCGGATGACAACGACCTGATTCCCGATACGGCGAGACAGTGCGCCATCGGGCTGGAAGGTCTCGGCGACGGATTCCTCGCTTCGTTTCATGGGCGCGAGAATGACTTCTTGCGGCTTGGGCGCGACCTGGAAGGCTTCAACGCAAAGGCAGCGGATGTCTCCCGTCTTGCTTCGGAACTGGCCGGACTGACTTCGGGCGAGGCTCTGGCCGATGCCACCGCGCGATTGACCTCGCATCTTGCCCGTCTTGGCGACGCATGCAGCCGTTCCGTCTCCGGAAACGACCTCACCAGCCTGGATACCGTGGCGGGAATGGGGTTGAAGCTCATCGAAAACATCAGGGATTTTACCCGCCTCGTGAAGCATCTGACCATGCTCGGCATCGCCACACGCATCGAGAGCGCCCGCCTGGGCAGCCAGGGAATGGGGTTCAGCACCCTTTCCGACGACGTGGAGAAGCTGGCTGGCAAGATCGCATCATCCTCGGAAAAGATACTCTTCCGCTCACGGGAACTCATCAGCCAGTGCCGGGATGCCGCCAAGAGCCTCGACGAAATGAACGTCGCGCGTGCCGCCTGTTCGCGTTCGGCGACCGATGTGCTCCAGGCAGACCTCTGCGCCATGGAAGAATTGCAGGCCAGCTCCCGCGAGACTGCGGCTGACATCGCCGGCGAAGCCCAGAGCATGGTGCAGAGTGTGTCGGAGACGGTCCACTCCATGCAGTTCCATGACATAATCCGCCAGCAGCTTGAACATGTGGCGGAAGCCGCCGACGAAGCGCGCGTCATGGCCTTGGACGGCCCCATGACCGAGGGCGGGCACAACGCCAAAAGCTGGGAGGAGCTGGGGGGCTGGGTGAGGAGCGTGCTGGTCCTGCAGGAGTCGCAGCTCGGAAACGCCCGCACCCGGTTCGGGGAGGCCATGCAGTCGCTCAGTTCGGGCCTTTCCGGGATTGCCCTGCGCGTGGGCAACATGGCGGCCCGTGCGGAAGCCCTCGCCGCCGAAGAGGGCGGGCAAGGCGGAGTGCTCGGACGCATGGACGACGAGGTGCGCCAGATAGCCCAGGCCCTGCGGGATTATTCCGCCCTGGAGCGGCGCATGTGCTTGGTGATGCGCGCCGTGAGCGCTTCCATCGCCGACATGTCGGCCACGGTGGCCGAAATCGAGGAGGTTGGGTCGGAGATCGAGCTGATCGCGATCAACGCCTCGGTCAAGGCGGCCCACACGGGCGACGAGGGCAAGGCTCTCGGTGTTCTGGCCTCAGCCATCCAGAAACTGTCAGTTGATGCCCGGATGCAGACCGATAGGATATTGGACCTGCTCGGCTCGGTAGACGCATCCTCGCTGGAACTGGCTGGAGTTGACGCCTACGAGGACAGCGACAAGGAGTTCGAGCTGGTGCTCACCGACCTGAACGGCGATGTAGAGGGCATCAAGCGTCTGGAGTTCCAGATGTCGGAGCTGGCTGTCAAAGTGCAGCGGATGGCGTCCGCATTATCCAATGAAATTTCAGGCGCCATTGAGTCGCTGTCCTTCCAGTACGGGCTGCTGGACGATATGGCCGTCGCCCAGGACCGCTTAGCGCAGCTTGTGGGCAGCCTTCAGGATGTGCTGCCGCCGGGAGCCGAATTTTCGCAATCCCCCAAGCTTCGGGAGATGCTCGAACGTTACACCATGGACGCCGAACGTCTGGTGCATGAAAACGCCCTGGGCATCACTTCGGGTGTTTCCTCCGCGCAGTCCGAGGGGGAGTACGGCGACAACGTCGAACTGTTTTAAGGCAAGGACGGCACGTTATGGGCGCATTTTTTCTCGACTCCGGCCAGCCTGGCCGTATTCGCCTTGTTTGTTCGGGCGAATTCTCACTGGCGGACGCCCAGGGACTCAAGCAGGCCATGGTGGAGGCACTGAACGATTCGGACGCCGCCCTGGCCCTGGACCTTCAGGACGTGGCCGATGTGGACCTGACCTTCTTCCAACTGCTTTTCGCTCTTTCCGCCCAGGCCCGCCTGGACGGAAAGAGTGTCGTTCTGGACACCTCCATGCCGGACCCCTTGTGCCGCAGGGCCGAGGAACTGGGAATTGCCCGGAGGGATTTTGAGCACGTGTTTCACAATGAGGAAGTTCGATGAAAACCGTCATGACTGTTGACGATTCCGCAAGCGTTCGCCAGATGGTGGCTTTTACCCTGAAAAACGCCGGATATGCCGTGATCGAAGCCGTGGACGGCAAGGATGCCCTGTCCAAGCTCAAGGGCACGGTGGACATGGTCGTCACCGACCTGAACATGCCCAACATGGACGGCATCTCGCTCATCAAGGCGGTCCGCGCTCAGGCTGCCTACAAGTTCATACCCATCGTCATGCTCACTACCGAATCCCAGGCGGGCAAGAAGCAGGAAGGCAAGGACGCGGGTGCAACCGGCTGGATAGTGAAGCCTTTCAAGCCCGAACAGCTGCTGGCTGTGGTGCAGAAAGTCCTTCGGTAGCACTGCGCGCCGTTCCGGAGCTGCCGCACTGAGCCCGGTTTCCTTCCTTTCGCAACAACGAACCCAAGGCGGACATGGAAGACATCCATCGCCAGGCATTCCGGGACGAAGCTGCCGACCTCCTGGTGGAGCTCGAGTCCGCTCTGCTTGAGCTTGAGGACTCCCCCGAGGATATGGAACTCGTCAACCGCGTGTTCCGTGCCATGCATACCCTCAAAGGGTCCGGAGCCATGTTCGGTTTCGATGACATCGCTCAATTCACCCACGAGGTCGAGACCGTCTTTGATCAGGTTCGTTCGGGCCATCTTCAGGTTACCAAGGTTCTGCTGGATCTGACCTTTCAGGCTAAAGATCATGTGAAGGTGCTCCTGGAGCATGACGGAGCCGATCTGGGCGACTATGTGGACTCCGCCGAGACCGTGCTGAATGGTTTCAGAGCCCTGGCGCTACAGTCCGGCTCCGACGGGGATTTCGGCGGGCAACCCGGCGTTTGCGAACTTCCCGTGGAGAGCGGAGAGGCCGGGGATGGCTCTGTCCATCGGGTCCGGGTGCGTCCCAAAATCGGCATCTACGCCACAGGCAACAATCCCGAATACCTCATCGAGGACTTGCGAAGCCTTGGTCAGACCTTGGTTTTCGCCCACGTGGAGGACATTCCTCCCCTGCGCGAACTCGATCCCCAGAACTGCCATATCTGGTGGGACGTGCTGCTGACTTCCGACGCCACGGAGAACGCCATCCGCGACGTGTTCATCTTCGTAGAGGACGAATGCGACTTCTCCATCAGTACGGTGGAGACTTCTGGCGACGTGGAACTCAAAAAACTCGGCGAGATCCTCATCGAGCGGGGAGACATAACTCCAGAGGGCATCAACCGTGCGCTCAGCGGACAGAAACGGCTGGGCGCGATCCTCACAGAGGCGGGCATGCTGCCCGAAAAGTCGGTCGAGACCGCCCTGGCCGAACAGAGCCTCGTCAAGCAGAAGCAGGAACAGAAAAAGGGGTCGGAAGGAACTTCCAGCCTGCGCGTCTCGGCTGAAAAACTGGACCTGCTCCAGGATCTCGTGGGCGAACTGGTGATCGTGCAGGCGCAGATCAAACAGGTGGCCCCAAGCCTTGGCAACTCCATGTTACTCACGTTGGCAGAGCAGCTGGAGCGCCTGAGCGACGACATCCGCGACTCCACCCTGCATCGGTTCGACCTTCAGCACCTACCGCCGTCTTGTGCGCGATCTCTCCGCCGAGATCGGCAAGGAAATCGACCTGGTCACCAGCGGCGAGGACACGGAGCTCGACAAAACCGTGCTGGACCGTCTGGGGGACGCGCTCATCCACCTGCTGCGCAACAGCATCGACCATGGCATCGAAACCCCGGCCCAGCGGGAAGCCGCAGGCAAACCCCGGCGAGGCACCCTGCAACTGGGCGCGGAGCATGCCGGCGGTGACGTGGTCATCCAGATCGTGGACGACGGCAAGGGCATCGATCCGGAGAAAGTCCGCCAGAAGGCCGTGGAACGCGGCCTCATCGCTGAAAATGCCGAACTCAGCCTGCGCGAAACTCTGGAGCTCATTTTTCTGCCGGGCTTTTCCACCGCTCAGACCGTTTCCAGCGTGTCCGGGCGTGGCGTGGGCATGGACGTGGTCAAGCGCGTGGTGAACACCATGCGCGGCAGCATCGACATTGACACCGAGCTGAACAAGGGCTCTACGGTGACCATCAGGCTGCCGTTAACCCTGGCCATCATCGACGGACTCCAGGTGCGCGTGGGAACCGAGAGCTATGTTCTGCCCCTGGACGTGGTGGAGGAGTGCGTGCAGTTGGACCGTAAGGATCTGGGCGCGGAGGGCAGGCGGCGCATCATAAACCTGCGCGGCGAGGTCGTACCCATCATCTCCCTGAGGGAATGGTTCCGGCTGCCGGGCGAGTTGCCTTCCATCGAGCAGGTTGTCATCCTCAACGTTGACGGCAACCGGATGGGCATGGTGGTGGACCACGTGGTGGGTGAGCACCAGACGGTCATCAAGACCCTCGGCCCTGTGTTCCGCAGACTCGAGGGCTTCTCGGGAGCTACCATCCAAGGAGATGGCACCATGTCGCTCATTCTGGACGTAAAACGTATAGTTCGCCTGTCTCTTGGCGAGGCCAGATAATTCTGTCATGAGCGAGCTCATGCCATCAGACACGACAGTGTCACCCAGCAGGAACGGTTCGGCGACGCGCTCCCAGAGCCTGCCGGACCGCGAATTCAAGCGCCTGGCGGAGTTTATCTACTCAGAGTGCGGCATCAAGCTGCCGCCCGCCAAGAAAACGATGCTCGAAGCCCGGCTGCACAAGCGCCTGCGCATCCTGGGCATGGATTCCTACTCCGCCTACTGCGACTATCTTTTCACGCAGTCAGGCATGGACAACGAACTCATCTGCCTGATTGACACCGTCACCACCAACACCACCGAGTTCTTTCGCGAACCCAAACACTTCGACATCCTGGTGCAGAAGGTGCTGCCCGATTATCTGCGGCGGCACAGCATCTCGGAGCCTTTGCGCCTCTGGAGCGCGGGATGCTCCTCCGGCGAGGAGCCCTACACGCTGACCATGGTGCTCTCCGAGTACGCTCGGCAGAACCAGGGCTTCCGTTTTTCGCTCCTGGCCACGGACATCTCCACCCAGGTGTTGGAACGGGCCATGCGCGCCACCTATCCCGAAGAGAAGCTTTCGAACGTCTCCATGGAGTACAAAAAACGCTACATGCTTCGCGGCAAGAACAGGTGCGAGGGGCTCATCCGGTTCAACCAGGAAGTGCGCAGCCACATTAGCTTCCAGCGCCTCAATTTCATGGAAGAGTTCAAGTTTGACAAACCCAAACACATCATATTCTGCCGCAACGTCATCATCTATTTCGACCGCAAGACGCAGGAGAATCTTCTGAGCCGCTTTTGCAACAGCCTGGAGCGGGGGGGGAACCTCTTCATAGGCCACTCCGAAAGCATAACCGGCATGGACCTGCCCCTGACTCCCGTTGCTCCCACGGTCTACCGCAAGATATAAGGACGAATTCCGTGAAAAATGGAAAAATTCGTGTTCTGGTGGTGGACGATTCAGCCCTGGTCCGCCAGGCGCTTATCGAGATTCTGACGTCCGACCCGGATATCGAGGTCATGGCCGCCGCGTCGGACCCTTACCACGCCGCGTCCCATATGGCCGAGGAAATCCCCGACGTCGTCACCCTGGACATCGAAATGCCGCGCATGGACGGCCTGACCTTCCTCAGGAAGATCATGGCCCAGCATCCTCTACCGGTCATCATCTGCTCCACACTGACCGAAGCCGGGTCCGAAACCCTGCTGCGCGCCTTGGAGTACGGCGCGGTGGACATAATCACCAAACCCAAACTGGGTGCCAAGCAGTTCCTGGACGAATCGCGCATCCGCATCTGCGATTCGGTCAAGGGCGCGGCCAAGGCCAAGATGCGCATGCGCATCCCGGCCCCGCCGATCCAGGTGCAGCCCAAGCTCTCGGCGGACGCCGTTCTGCCCGGCCCCACAGGCAAGGCCATGTTCAGCACCACGGAAAAGGTTGTGCTGGTGGGGGCCTCCACCGGAGGAACCGAGGCCCTGCGCGTGTTCCTGGAAGCACTCCCCAGTGACTGCCCCGGCGTGGCCATCGTGCAGCACATGCCTGAGAACTTCACTGCGGCTTTCTCAAAACGCCTGGACTCCATCTGCCGCGTTACCGTCAAGGAAGCCAAGGACAACGACACAATGCTTCGCGGCCAGGCCCTTATAGCGCCTGGCAACAAGCACATGCTGCTCAAACGCTCTGGCGCGCGCTATTACGTCGAGGTGAAGGACGGCCCTCTCGTGCGGCGGCATCGCCCCAGCGTGGATGTGCTGTTCCGCTCCGGAGCGCGCTACGCCGGAAAGAACGCCGTGGGCGTCATCATGACCGGCATGGGCGACGACGGAGCAGAGGGCATGCGCGAAATGAAGGAAACCGGGGCCTACACCATCGCCCAGGACGAAGCCAGCTGTGTGGTGTTCGGCATGCCCCAGGAGGCTATCAAACTGGGCGGCGTGGACAAGATTCTCCCCCTGGACGACATCGCCCGGGAGGTCCTGCGCGCGTGCGGCGGATAAGGCCATGGCGCGGGAACTTGAAGCGAAATTTGCCGTGGACTGCCTGACTCCTATCCGGGCCATGCTGAATACCGTCGGGGCGGTGGTCAAGAATTGCCGTTTCGAGCGAAACGCCGTGTTCGACACTCCCACGCGTGAGCTGCGGGCCAAGGGCGAACTGCTGCGCCTGCGCCAGACCGACAAGGTGGTGCTCACCTGGAAGCAGCCTTCCAATCATCCCGCGCCAACCGGCGTAAAGGTCATGGACGAGGTGGAAACCCAGGTCGCGGACTTCGAGGCCATGCGGGATATCCTGCACGGCCTGGGCTACGTGGAAGCCCTCTGGTACGAGAAGCTGCGCGAACAGTGGCGCTTGGCAGACGCCCTGGTCTGTCTGGACGTGCTGCCTTTCGGCGAGTTCATCGAAATCGAAGGCGAACCGACAGCCATAGCCAAGGCCGCAGACTGTCTTGGCCTGGATATGGGCCAGGCCAAGGCCCTCACCTACCACGATCTGTACCAGAAACACCTCAAGCGCCTGGGCCTCCCGCCGCAGGATTCCTTCATCTTCTCCGAAAAAGACAAGGCCCGCCTCAGTTCGCTGTGCGAAATACCCGGAATATGAAAGGCGGAAGATGCCTCCGGCGGCCAGGGGGATGATCTCCCTGGACCCTCAATGGGCTTCGCGTCGTATGAGGTCACAGGTCAGATTGCCGGGAGTGTTGTCATGCCCGGAGTGAGCGTCATTGTCTCGCTCTACAACCATGGCCGTTATCTCTCCCAGTGCGTCCAGAGTGTTCTGGAGCAGAGCCATCCCGATCTCGAAGTCGTCATTGTGGACGATGTCTCCACCGACTGCGGCCTGGATGTGGCGCACGATCTGCAACGCCAGGACCCGGAACGTGTGAAAGTCTACGCCAATCCCCGCAATCTGGGCGTGAGCCGCACCCGCAATTTCGGCGTTTATAAATCATCCGGCCCCCTGTTGGCGTTTCTGGACGCGGACGACTATTGGCGGCCCGACAAGCTGGAACAACAGGTTCGGGCTTTCTGCGAGGACCCTGCGCTAGGGGTGTGCCATAGTAGCGTGTCGATTGATTGCGACGCGCAGAGCGCCCGTTGGTTGGCCGAAAATCGCGGTATGGATCAGGACGCGCTCGCCCGCTGGGGGGGCAGTTTCGACGCGTTCTGCCGCGAGGCGGTCAGCTTCAATCAGCTGGACTACTTCCGGCGGCTGCTGGTCTCCAACAATATCTGCCTCTCATCGGTGATTGTGCGGCGGGACGTGTTCAAGCAGGCGCGGGGTTTTCTCGACGGTGAACGCTGCCAGTCCGAGGACTGGCTCCTGTGGCTGAAGCTCAGCATGATCACCCGATTCCGGGCGCTTCCAGAGCAGCTGGCTGTCTATAGATTCCACCACGAGAGCCATACCGCGCGGGTATTCATGGGCGAGGACTTCGTTTTTCAGGAGGTCCGGTCCGAGATTGTCCGAGCGGCCAGAGCTTTCGATCCCGTCCGTTTCGACGCCCTGTTTGCTGCTGCCCGCAATATCTAGGAGATGCCTCCGGCGGCCAGAGAGGAAACTTTTTGGAAAAAAGTTTCCTCTCTGGACTCTCCTTCAAAAACTTTTAAGTAGCTTCGCGTCGAGCGCGGCAAATGTCGTTTGGACCGGGCGGGGGCCGAGGGGCTGTGCCGTCCACGCCATGCGCGGCGGGCTCGAACCGATTTGAAGACGACTCGTCGCCCGCCGCGCATGGCGCGTCCGTTACAGCCCCTAGCCCCCGCCTGCCAGAACCCGACTGCTACAACCCTCGGCCTCCGCTTGCCAGAACCCGTCCGTGACGGCATTCAGCCCCCAGCTATCGCCGGAAACGTCGATTTCAAGAATTATTGAGCCCTGAAGCGCGGCTTTGCGCGCTTCAGGGCTTTCTTGCGAGTTCTCTGAACAGTAACGGTGCTGCCCGCGAAGCGGATGCAGGGTCCAGGGGGATCATCCCCCTGGCGGGTGTCTTGTTCTTGTCTATTCATCCCCGCCGCTGGGACAGGCCTGCCTCCAGGCGCACCAGGCGCAACCCGGCGAAACCTGCGGGCTGAAGCGCGGCGTCTGAAGCATCATCTTCAGGATGAATCCGGCCAGAAGCGGCGTCTTGTCCTGAATGGCGGTGGTTGCGGCGTCCGGGTCCATGTCCGCCCCGAAGAGCGCGGCCTCGTCGCCGCCCTTGCCCAGACAGACGAAGGCGCCGTTGACGGCTTCGCGCCCCGTGGCCCTCCAGAAGGCGTGCAGGTACAGCGGCATCTGGATGGAGACGAGTTTTTTTGCAAGCTCGGGCAGCATGGACAGGCCGGAGTCGGTGTCTCCGGCATCCACCACGTCCCATATGTCTGCGTCGTCCCAGAACTTTTTTCCGGGCTTCTTGGGGGCGCCGGTCTTGTAGTCCAGGATGAAGAGCCCGGCGTCGCGCTCGTCCAGACGGTCCAGGGTGCCGCCCAGCCGGTAGCGCGCGCCGTCCAGTTCCAGTTCTGCGTCGATGCGCTTTTCCAGCTCCAGGGGGGTGCAGGCCGGGGAGCCCTGGGCGAAGTCGGCCAGACGGCGGCGGGCGGTGCGCTCAAGCATCAGCCTGGCGTGTACGGGCATCTGGCGGAAGAACTGCGAGTCGTGCAGCCGCCTGGTGAAGAGATCGGCCAGGGCCTGGCCGTCCAGCTGTCCGGCTTCCAGGCGTTTGCCGAGATGGGGGCGGAAGAAGTCCTGGAGCACCTCGTGAACGAGGTTTCCGAAGGCTGGCGGATCGCCCTCTTCGGCGACCTCGTCCAGCGCTTCCAGCGGCGTGAGATACTTGAAGAAATACGCCAGCGGACAGCGCAGGAAGCTGTCCAGCAGCGTTGGTGTCACGCCCCGGTAGCGCAGGTGCGTCTCCAGCTTCAGGCGGCAGGCGCGGGTGTTCTCCACGTCGGGGGAGGGCGGTCGCACGCCCCGCATGGGCAGGGTGATCAGGCGGCGCGGTTCCTCGCCGGGCGCGATGAGGCGTCCCTGGCGCTTTTCCTCCTCCCAGATGAGCTGCTCCACGTAGCGGCTGGGCAGGCTCTTGCCGTCCAGAAGGCCGGGCTGAATGCCGGAGGAGTACAGGATGCCCACCTCGCGCGCGCCCTGGATGAGGCGGTAGAAGGTGTGGGCGGCGATCATGTCGCGTTCGCGCTGACCGGGCAGTCCCAGGGCTTGGCGCAGCGGGTCGGGCAGGAGTGGGTCTGGCCTGGGAGTTCCGGGCAGGGCTTCCTCGGTGGCTCCCAGGATGAACACTCGCTCGAAGGTGAGTAGGCGCGTCTCCAGCATGCCCAGGACTTGAAGGCCGGACAGAGGGTCGGCCTCGAAGGGCACGCGCTGGCGCTTGAGGAGGTCGCGGGTCATGGAGCGCACGGCCTCGGGCGGGAAGACCTCGGCGCTGATGGCGCTGTCGTGCAGTTCGGGGATCACCTGATCCATGAGCCGCGCCAGACAGGCCGCGTCGATGATGAAGCGCTCCCAGCGCCCGCCCGAGTGTTCGGGGTCCAGCAGCAGGCTGGCCAGCCCCACCAGGGCCTGGGCCATGCGGCGCGGGGTGGTGGCGTCCTCGAAGGCGGTGAAGCAGACCTCGACCACGCGCTCGCGCAGGGCCTTGGCCTCGGGCGAGGCTTCAGGCGGACCGCCGGGCACGGCCTCGGGGGGTGTCCACCCGGACGGGTCCAGATATTTCTCGCCCTGCCGTATGGCCGCTTCCCAATCGTGGAACAGCAGGCGCAGCGGTGTTTCCTCGCCGATGCGCAACAGCTTCAGCAGCGGATGGCGCAGAAGCGCGATGACCTCGCGCCAGTGGTAGCCGCCGGGCATGCGCCCTTCCTGAAGGCGCAGGATGTTCTCGATGAGCTGGTAGAGCGGCGAGCGCCACATGGGAAAGCCCATGGACACGTTCACGTCCCGGCGCGGCAGATGGTGCAGCACAGGCATGAGCATGCTGGTGTCGGGGAGCACCACGGCGAACCCGGCGGTGTCGGTCACGGCGTCCAGTTCCTGGCGCAAGGCCATGAGCTGCGAGTGCAGGTCGAATCCCTGGTGGAAGGTGATGCGGGCGCGTCGGGACGGCTCGGGAGCGGAGGCCGCAGAAAACAGGCTGAACTGGTCGGTGCGGGTGCGCCAGGAGGGCAGGGGGGAGCGCTTCTCATCCTGCGCGGTCTGGGCTTTGGCTTTCCAAGCCTTGAGCCAGCTCAGGTGCTCCTGGCAGGACCAGTGCGCCTCCTGGCCGGGTTCGGCCACGGCGGGGTCGGTGTGCCAGAGCAGCTCCGCCCGGTCTTTGCGCCACAGGGGCCTCAGCAAAGCTTCCTCGCTGCCCGAGAGCACGTGGAAGCCGCAGGCCAGCACCTGCTTGCCTTCTAGGATGTCCACGGCGCGTTCGGCCTGTGCAGCCACCAGGGAACGCAGCAGCCCAGGCGTGCACGAGTCCGACTCCAGGAGCGCTTGGCGGTAGGCGGTTTGGATGGTCTTCAGGTTGCCGAGCAGCGCGGCTGCGGTGGGCAGCACCATGTCCTGGACGTGGTCCAGGTTGTCGGCGTCGATGCCCTGCTGGAAGAGTTCCTCGAAGAGTTCCGCGAGCTTCAAGCCCCAGGGGAAGAAATCCTTCACCTCGGCGGGAAAGGCGTTATGCGGACCGCGAAGCCCGACCCCCAGGCGCGAGACCACCGCGTGCAGCACGCCCACCCGGTCCAGCTCCGTGAGCGGGCGCAGTGGCTGGGAATGCAGTTCGGTGGCCAGTTCGGCAAAGAGTTCGTCTATGGAGAGGATGCGCGGCAGCAGGCAGGGCTTGGGGAGACGGTCGTCTTCGGCCAGCTTGTCCAGTAGGTAGCGCCGGGGCCTGCGGTGCGGGAACAGGACGATAAGATCTTCGAAGCGTCCCTGGAAGCGCTCCACCAGATGGGAGGCCAGCCCGGTCATGAAATCGCGGTCCCAGGGAATTATGGTGATGGGATTCACTGGGTCTCTCCTGGGTGTACTTCGCGAAGGGTCTTGAGGTCCAGATAGGCGATGACGCCGCGCGCCTGGAGCCCTTCGGCCTGCGGCAGTTCCTGGACCAGGCGCAGGTAGCGCCGCAGCTGCTCATGGTGCGACGGGTCCTCGCGTCCTGTCTTGTAATCCAGCACCAGGGCCTCCTGGCCGAGGAAGGCCATAAGGTCCGGCCTGTGGATTTTGCCGTCCGTGTCCAATAGTTCCGCCTCGCGCAGCCCGTGCAGCTGGCAATGCGGGAAGAAGTCCTGCGCGGCCAGCCATTCCAGGCCCTCGGCCAGCTCCAGGGAGGCATCCTCGTCGGCGAGGCCGTTTGCGGCCATGGCCTGGAGCACGGCGGACAGGGCGTCGCCGCCGGGTTTGAGGATCTCCAGAGCCTTGTGCAGCACGATGCCGCGCTTGCGTTCGGTCAGGCGCAGACGCTCCAGCGGATCGCCCAGCTCACGGCGGGCGATCTTCAGGCCCGGCAGCCAGTCAAGCGGCGGTGACGCGCCCAGCGGCTCGGGCAGCAGGTCCGGCTCCAGGGGCTGATGGGCAGGCCCGCGCGAGGTCACCAGTTCGGCCTGCCTGGGCGGGCGCTTGCCCAGGACCGTCTCGGGTTCGTCCGAGGAAAATCCGGCTGCGCGGAGCATCAGTTGGGTGGCCTTGGCCAGGGGCGTGCGGTTTACGAGCTTGTCGGTGCCGGGCAAAAAGATGTGCAGCTCCTCTTCCGGTCGGGTCCAGGCCACGTAGAGCAGGTTGATTTGTTCCAGGAGAGACTTGGCGGCCTGCTTGTGGAACACCTCGCCCAGCTCCTTGCAGAGGGGGGCGGTCAGTTCCTGGGTGCCCTGGTCACCGGAATCGCCCGATTGGATGCGGGTAAGGCCTCCTGGCTGGCGAAACGGGTGGAGGTTGAAGGGGATGACCGCCACGGGGAACTCCAGGCCCTTGGCCTTGTGGATGGTCAGCACGCGCACGGCCCCGGCGTTCTCCGGCTGGGGGATTTTTTCCGTGTGGCCCTTGTCTCGCCAGAACTCCAAGAAGGACGACAACGAGCCGAAGCCCTGAGTCTCGGCATTGTGCACCAGCTCCAGGAAGCGGCGCAGGAAGACCTCGTCGCCGGGGTAGGCCTCGAACACGCCGCAGGCCGTGAACAGCTCCTGCACCAGATCGTAAGGGCTTGCCGGGCCGCCGCCCTTGAGGAACGGCTCGACCAGACGCTGCCAGGCATCCGGGAAATCCGCCTGGAACTTGCGATAGAGCGGCCCCCGGCCCTGGGTGGTCAGCCAGTCGGTCAGGACCTGGGGCGAGATGTTCTGCGACCGGCAGAAGAGCTCCCGGCAGGAGAGAAAGCCCCACAGGGCCAGATTGTCCGGGGGGTAGTCCAAGAAGGCCAGGAAGGACACCGCGCCGCGCACCACGGGATGCTCGGCCAGACGCAGGCTGTTCTCCGTGACCACCGGTATTTCCAGGTCCACCAGCCACTCGGCGGCCTTGGCGGCCTCGTCGTTGGTGCGGGTAAGCACGGCGATTTCTGAGGGGGCGCGGCGCTTGAGCAGGTCGTCCTCGAACAGCGCGGCCAGCGCTTCGCGCACGGACTCCTCATGGGTTTCGGAGGAGTCGCCGGGCAGGCGGGTGATTTTCACCAGTCCGCCACCGTCCTCGCGCCCAGGCGGCACGTCCTGGGATACTCCGGCGAACGATGCCGCCATGGCGCTCTGGAGTGCTGCCTGCACGCCCTCCGGAGCGTCCGGCAGCAGCGCCTGGGATACCATGCGGCTGTTCTCTTCGGATTCGAGGCAGGAGAACACACGGTTGTTGAAGTTGACGATCTCAGGGGCGCTCCGCCAGTTGCGGCCAAGGTGCTCACGCCTGGGCTCCGGGCAGATGAGTGCCAGCTCAGGCTGGCGGGCCGCCGCCTCGAAAAGTTCGGCCTCGCCGCCGCGCCAGCTGTAGATGGCCTGTTTCACGTCGCCCACGTAAAAGAGCGAGCCGCCCTTCCTGGGCCAGCTGGGAAAGAACGTCCCACTGGCTGAGGCTGGTGTCCTGGAACTCGTCGATCAGCAGATGGTTCAGGCGCGAGCCCAGGCGGCAGTAGGCCTCCGGCACGCCGCCGGATTCGGCCAGAAGATGCGCCACGCTTCCGGGAAGCTGGGAGAGGAGCGCCACGGCCTTGTCGCGCCGGTGGGCGTCGAAAGCTTCCAGGAGCAGCGCGCCGAACTCGATGAACGGCTGCCAGGCCAGCGCCTTGGCCAGAATTCTGCCGCGCGTCCGGGCGCGCCGGTAGTCTTCCCGGAGGGTAATATAGAGATTTTCCAGGCCCGGCGTCACAGCCGCGCGCGAACCGGCCAGCACGCACTCCTCCAGGCTGGCCTTGCGGGCGTAGACCGATTCCGGCACGGCGTTAAGCGTGGTCAGGCCTCCAAGCGTGGCCAGCAGCGAGCTGAAGTTGCTCATAGGTTTGACGCCAGCGGGCGCGAGGCTCTCGGTCATGGTCCGGGCGGAGTTTGCCAGCGCGGCGCGCAATGTCTCCATTTCCAGGTGCATGGCCTGGGCGTCGCATTCCGGGGCCTCGCCCGCGTCCAGCAGGTAGGTGAACACCTCCCGCAGACGCTTCTCCAAGCGCTTGGCCAGCCAGAACCCTTCCACGCCGTCGATGACGGTCAGGGCGTCGGTCATGCGGCCCATCAGGGCTTCCACTGACTGGGGCGTCAGGGCAGCCCTGTCTGCAGGATCTCCTGGCAGGTCTTTTTGAATCTCCTCCCCTTGACCGGACGGGTTCGGGGACTCACTGTACAAGCTGGCGTCACCTTGACCGCCCTGGTCCGGCAGCTCCTCATGGCCGCACGCGCCGGGGCAGGATTCCTGCGTGGCAGCCGCCATCTGTCCGGTCACCGCGTCGTAGAGGGCCTCGAACACCTGGTCCTGGTCCAGGCTGGTTTCGAAGTCAGGGGCTAGCCCCAGTTCCAGGGCGAAAAGCCGCGCCAGCTGGTTCAAAAGGCTGTCGATGGTGCGGATGTTCAGGGTCTGGAAATGACGCAGAGTGCGCTCCAGCCAGGAGCGAGCCTTGATCTTGGCTTCCGGGCCGGTGAAGTCGGGGTCTGGCAGGCCGAGCGCCAGGGACTTGAGCGAGAGGAGCACGCGCTCCTTCATTTCGGCGGCGGCCTTGTTGGTGAAGGTGATGGCCAGGATGCTCTCCGGGCCGTAACCCTGGCCCGGCACCGGCCCGCAAGCGGGCGCAGGATTGCCGCTTTGCATCAGCAGATGCAAAAACCGTCTGGTGAGCCGGTATGTCTTGCCGGAACCGGCAGAAGCGTGCAATTGTTCTATCATTGCTCGGTGTGGGTAGAGGGAGTGTGGTTCAGGGGTTGTAATCGGTTCGGTGCGCTTGGGCAATCACCGCGAAGCTGACGAAATGGTAGGTTGTTCCTACAATATTGTAGGAAGGCACTCCCGGAAAAAGCGGCGGCCCAGGCATTTGCAACATCCTCAGACACGGCATGGGAATTGCTTGGTGAACCATGAAGACTCGCAAGGAGGCGGATCATGCACAGTCAGCATCATGTCCCGGCCCCGGCGCATCCCGAATTGGCCCGGCGAATCGCCAGCAGCCTGGGCATCGGCGAAAGAAACATCAACGAAGTCGATTTTGACGACCTGTTCGTCTCTGAAACAGTGGTCAAGACCATGCACGACCTGGCTTCCAACCTGATGGAGCAGGACGCGTTGAGAAGCGGCGACCTGGACGGAAGTTTCGCAACAGGTCCACGCATCACGGCCTTCTGGATAGACGATTCGCTGGAGCTGGTGCTCTGCGCGGCGGCAGGAGACGGCCTGCACCTGGTGCGCGTTTCCGGAGATCATTGGACGATAAAACCACGCACGGTTCATTAAACCGGTAGGGGGGCCGCAAGCCCCCCTTTTTTTGTATATCCGCCTGGCGCATTCTACTTTTTCGGCAGTCCCAGAATATTCCCCACGGCGTCCAGCGCGCCCTTGCCCACGTTGCCGGGGACTTTCGTCGCGTCCTGGGGCGAGTTCATAATGGTATCCATCACTCCCTTGGCCATGCCCGTGGCCATCGCCGCCGCATCCACCGAAACGTCGGGGGAGGCCATGTTGCCCGTCAAATGCACCGGGACGGTCGGGAGCCGGGCGAAGTTGGCCTGCGCCCGCATGTCCAGAGTCTCGGCGGCCAGGTTGACGGAGCCCTGGCCGGTGATTTTGTGGGGCGGCAGGGACACCAGCAGGTCGCTTGTGTGGGCCACACCGCCGTTGATGGCGAAGCTCGCGCTGACCACCTCAAAGTTGGTCCGGGCTTGTCCCTTGCCCTGGGCCAGGAGCTTGTCCGGAGAGGAAAAAACGTCCGGTGAGAGGTCAAAGCCCAGGAGTGCGCCGTTTCGCACCGCGAAGGAAGCCCTGCCTCCAAGCGTCTGGAGGATGTTGCGCACCTCCTGCCCCTTGGCCGTGAGGTTGGCGCTCAGGCTGGCCCGGCCCGTGAGCTTCGCCTTGCCCTGCATGTCGGTCAGCAGGGGCTCCACCTGGATCCCCTCCGCGTTTGCCGATACGGAGAGGGGGGCGTTTTGGCCGCCGCGCAGGGCGGCGCGAAGGGTCGCTTTGACGGTCCCCTGGTACAGGGCCAGCTGCGCCGGGTTGACCTCCAGGATGTTGTCCCTGACGGAAAATTTCGCGTTCAGGTTCTGCATGCGCAGCTTTGCGGCCTTAAGGGAGCCGATCTGCACCGTCCCGGTCACGTCGGCAGGGATATCCACGGGGTCGGCCTTGGACTCGCCCTTTTGGCCCTTGCCGGAGTCCGCCGCAGGCATGTAGCGGTCCGCGTCCAGAGTGTCGGCGGAGAACGCCAGGTTCACCTTGGTCTTTCCGGCCTTTTCCACGCTCAGAGCCAGGGTCATGGAGGTGTTGTCCAGCTTGAAGGAGTCGGTTTGAAGGCTGAAGCGCTCTCCATGGCCCTCGAAGTGGTAGCTCATCTGGAATCTGGTGAAAGCCGCCGGGTCGGCAGTCGGCGGCAGGGGCTGGCCCAGCTTGGCCATGAGCAATCGTGGGTTGAACTCGGCCACGGCCACCTTGCCGGTCACCTTGGGAACTCCCCTGATGTTCGTTGCGTGCCCCTCTGTGGTTATGTTCAGCCCCATGGCCTGGATGGACACGTCGGTCAGGTCGGAGGTGTCTTTGGCCATGTCCACCTGGGCGTTGAAGCGGGCCTTGGCCGTGCCCGCGTCCTGGATGGTCACGCCGAATTTTTCCAGCACCTGCTTGGGGTTGAACTCGTTGGTGGCCATCTGGAGAGACATCTGGCCGCCTTCCGGCCTGTTGAGGTTCGTCGCGTGGACCTCCCCGGAGAGCGCAAAGCCCATGGCGTCCAGGGAAAGCCCGGTGATGTCCGCCACGCCTGCGGCCATATCCGCCCTGACGTTCATGCCCAGGTTGAAGCCAGCCCCGGCCTCTGGCAGGAAGCCGCCCCTGGCCTGGACCGCAAGCTTCAGTTGCTCCCCGCTGTAGACCTGCTTGTTCATGTCCACACGGATGGTCCCGGTGTACTGCGTTTCAGCGGATTTCACGGGTAGCCCCTTGCCCGCCATGGTGGTCTTCATGGTGGCGTTCTCGAAGGCGAACTGCATGGCCTCAAGGAGGACGGACGCCTGCCCGGAAAGTTCCACCTTGCCCGAAGCATCCGGTTGGTTCGTGGCATAGTCGAAGGCCAGCTTGACCGGGAAGGGCTTGCCACGGACCACCTTGCCCGTGGAGAGCCCGAAGTCTGACAGGGTTGTCTGGCTTTTGGACATGCGGTCGTCGAAGGTGAAGCGCGCGTTGGTCAGGTTTAGGGCCTCAATCTGGTAATCCAGCACGTAGCGCTCATCCTGTTCGGTGATGACGACCACCTTGTCACCTTCGATTTTCACTTCCTTGATGGGCGGGATGGGCAGGTTGAGCCTGCCCTTTTCATCGCGCACGATGTTCAGTTCCAGGCCGTCCAGGCTGGTCGCGCCTGCCTCTACCTTACCAGAGAGAAGGGGAATGAGCTTCACGGACACGTCCGCCTTGGCGAGCCTGGCCAGGGGAAGCTGGTCCTGCCCGCCTGGCTGGCCCGGAACAGTCACCGTCACCTGGGTCAGCTTCACGCCGAGCGACGGGAAATAGGTCACCGCGATGGGGCCATCGAAGGCGACCTCCAGCCCTGTCGTGTCCCGGATGGTCTTGGCGATCTGTGATTTGAAAGAGTTGGGATCGAGGTTCATGCCGAGAACAAGAAGGCCTATGAGCAAAGCTGCTGCGCCGCCTGCGGCGATCAGGGCAATCTTCATGGTACGGGTCATCGCAAACGCTCCTTGGAAAGGTTCGGATTGTTCTATAAACCCTGGTTGTGCCCATGACAAACGAAAACCAATTTATTGTGGACGGACAGGGCGCGAGCCTCCGCCTGGACCGCTTCCTGTGCGAGGCGGCGACGCTCAGCCTGCGTTCGGCGCGAAGGCTCATAGAGCGCGGCGCGGTTCTGGTGGACGGCGCTGCGCGGCAGGCGTCGTACAAACTGCGGGAAGGGCAGGGGGTGCTGATCGAGTCGCCCAGGGACGGGGCGCCCGAGCCACCAAATCCCCAGGGAGCTAGCCTTCTCAAGGCGGAAGGAGGCTTCGCTGCCTTCTTCAAGCCCCCCGGCCTGCACACAGTTGAGCTCTCGGGCGGCGGTGAGCCGAGCCTGGAGGCCATGCTCGGGCACCTGTACCCGGACGGACCGGTCAGGCTGGTGAACCGCCTGGACCAGGATACGTCCGGTATCGTGCTGGGGGCGTTGGACGAGACTTCGTCCCGGCGTTTCAGGTCGCTTGAGAACCTGGGAGCCGTGGACAAGCGTTATCTGGCCGTGGTGGCCGGGAATCTCATGCAACCTGTGCTGCTCACCTGGGCTCTTGATATGGCCGACCGGGCCACCGTGAAGGTGCTGGACGAGGACGCGCGGGATGAGTTGCGCTTTACATCCGTGCGGCCTCTGGCGCATAGGATTCTCACCTCAGGCGCAGCAACCCCGTTCGCGCCTGGGGACGCATCACCAGACACATCGGGGGACGCGCCCGCAAATGAGCACGAAGCGGCCAGCCCGGCTGGGGCCGGGCCTTGCGGAGAGTCCGACCTGACCCTGGTGGAGGCCCGCATCGCCAAGGGGGCCAGGCATCAGATACGGGCGCATCTGGCCCGTGCAGGCTTCCCCATTCTCGGCGATTCCCGCTACGGCGGCCCTGCCTGGCCGGGACTTCGGCTGCACCACTGGAGCTCGACCTTTGCCGGGTTCGAGGTCCGGGCGCTGCCCCAATGGCCGGAGTGGACCGCGTGGAACACTGTTCATGTATCACTTGAACTTTCTTTGGAGGAAAACTGATGCGCATCCTCATGATGCTTCTGGCTCTTAGCCTGTCCCTCTCGGGTTGTTCCATGTTTTCGAGCGATTCCAGTTCAAAGCGCGATTTATCCGGCAAGCCCGAGCAGGTGGCGGCTTTCCTTGACGCAGGCCGGGACAAGGCCGCGCTGGTTGTTGCCAACGAGATCGTGGCGGAGTCTCCCGAGGACTACCAGAGCTACCTGACCCGCAACACCGTGCATCTGGTGCTGCGCGACTATGCGGCAGCCCGTGCGGACAACGACAAGGCCCTGGAGGTCTACAACGCCTCCCAGCAGCGTTATCCCGAGAAAGAGCGCTCCTACCGGCTGGCCAAGATCCACGAGAGTTTCGCCCTGACCGCGCTGCTGGCGTCGCGCAGGACTGCCGACCCGGCCGAACGCAAGCGCCTGGAGGCCCAGTTCGCCGAGCAATCCGAGATCGTCCGGACGCTGGATGAGGAGACCTGGAAGAACCTGCGCGGCCTGGCTGGCGAGAAGATTTCGGAATAGTCGGATCTCCTGGTCTTGACCGCCAGGGACTTCCCATTTGGCCGGAACTGGGCTACAGGATTAAAGAATCGGAATCCCACGCACATACGACACATAACGGTATGGACCAGAATAGCACACACAACGGCCTCTTTTCCTCAGGCGCGGAAGGCATCTCCAGGCAGGTGGTGCTTCCCATGCGTAAGTCCCTGGACATCAGCATCCGGAGCCTTCAGGTGCGGTTTTTCCGGTCGCTCATCACGGTGATGAGCCTGGTGCTGGCCGTGGCCTTCCTCGCGTTCACACTCCTTGGGCACGACGTGGCCATGGGACTTCTGGCCTCCGGGCAGCCCTCGCTTCAATCGGAACTGGTCAAGGCCGGGTTCGATCTGGCTCCCGGGCGCTACCCCGGCAGCTACGAGGTGGCCGCCAGCGCCAAGGACCGCTGGATCGTCATATTGTCTCTTCTGGTCTGCGCGGTAGGCATCGTCAACGCGCAGCTTATGGCCGTCACCGAGCGGTTCCGCGAGATAGGCACCATGAAGTGCCTGGGCGCGCTGGACAGCTTCGTGCTGCGGCTTTTTTTGCTGGAGGCCGGGATGCAGGGGCTGGCAGGCTCCTTCGTCGGGGCTATCCTGGGCGGGATTACGGGCGTGCTGGTCGGCATGCTGCGCTTCGGGGGGCCCGCGCTCATGTATTTGCGGTTTGAGGACGTGGCGGCCAGCATGGGCTGGTCGATACTGGTCGGGTTCATACTGAGCCTGGTGGGCGTGTCGTATCCGGCGCTGGTGGCCTCCCGGATGCCTCCTGTCGTGGCCATGCGCGCCGAGGAATAAGCATGTCGGACAAGCACAACATCGTTCGCGTCTCGGGGGTCACCAAGTCCTTCGAGCTTGGCAAGCTCACCGTGCAGGCCCTGAAGGGCGTGGATTTGGCCATCCGGTCCGGTGAATACCTCTCCATCATGGGACCGTCCGGCTCGGGCAAGTCCACGCTGTTCAACATGATCGGCGGCCTGGACAAGCCCACCACCGGCAAGGTGTTCATCGACGAGGTGGACATCGCCCAGCTCGACGCCTTTGAGCTGGCTTGGCTTCGAAACCGCAAGATCGGCTACATTTTCCAGACCTTCAATCTTATCCAGGTGATGACCGCCCTGGAGAACGTCACCCTGCCCATGACCTTCGCAGGTGTCCCCGAAGAGGACGCCGCCAAGAAGGGCCTGGAGCTCCTCGGGCTGGTGGGGCTTCGTGAGCGACACGCCCACAAGCCCATGGAGCTCTCCGGCGGCCAGCAGCAGCGCGTGGCCATCGCCCGCTCCCTGGCCAACACCCCGGCCATCGTGCTGGCGGACGAGCCCACCGGCAACCTGGACCTGACCACAGGCGAGGAGATCATCGCCCTGCTCAAAAGCCTGAGCCGCGACCGGGGCGTGACCATCATCTCCGCTACCCACGACTACAAAATGCTGAACGTCTCCGACCGGGTGGTCTGGATCCGCGACGGACGCATCGACAAGATCGAGGAGCGCGACCAGCTGAAGATCACCCTGGGCGGCATCGGGGCCAAGGAATACTAGATGAAGCGCCTTGCTGCCGTGCTGTGGGCAATGATGCTCCTGGCCGTCTGCGCCGTGCCCTGCTTCGCCAAGAAGGGGGACGCCCCAGGTGTGTCAGGCGCGCCCAAGGCCGACCCGGCGCAGCTGGTGGCGTTCGGCCAGGACCCCCTCTCCGTGCTCTCCGCACTGGGGGACCGCTCTACGGGCTCACCCGGCGCTGCTGCGACGTCGGGGCTCCTCCACGCATGGTTCGAAAGCCTGGAGTTGGGCACGGTGGGCCGCCAGGCCTTCCAGATGCCCGCCAAGATGTACGGGCGTTCTGTCCTGAGCGTGGACGGCAGGGACGTGCCCATCCATCCTACCGACCTGAATGCGCTCACCCCGGCGGCGGCCAAGAGCCTCAGCGGGCAGTTGATCGAGGCCGGGGCCGGAGAGCTCTCCGACTTCAACGGCAAGGATGTTGCCGGGGCCGTGGTGCTCATGAACCTGGACTCCGGCAAGAACTGGATGAACGCGGCCCTGCTCGGCGCGCGGGCCGTCATCTACGTGGACCGCCCCGCTGGCAGCGAACCGGCGGCCAAGGGAGTCTACCAGGACAAGATCGAACTCACCCCGGTGCTCTTCCCGCGCTTCTGGGTAGACGCGGACACCGCACGGCGTGAGCTGACGCCCGCCCTGGGCAAACTGGCGACGATCGATTCCCAGGCATCCTGGAAGCCCCTGCTGGCCGAGAACGTCTACCTGTACATCGAAGGCAGCGACCCTCAGCTCTCCAAGCAGCTGGTGCTGTTCGAGGCCTTCTACGACAGCCAGGCCTTCGTGGCCGGGCGCTCCCCAGGCGCAGACGAGGCGTCCTCTCTGACTGGCCTCATGGACATGGCCCGCAGGTTCAAGGCCGAGCGCCCCAAACGTTCCGTGTTGCTGGCCGCAACGGCGGGGCACGCCCAGGCTCTGGCCGGATGGCGCGATTTTCTGGCTGCGTTTCGCATCAAGGGCAAGGAGCTGCGCACCATGCGCGGCGAACTGGCCAACAAGGTGAAAGACGTTGTCGGCGTGCTGGCCCTTCTGGACAGGCCCGACGTCCCCCTGGAGGACCCGGCCCTGGTCTCCGCCCTGGAGACGGCCCTGAAGGACGAGGTGGACCGCGTGAGCACGCAGCTCATGCGCCTTCGACTGGCCGGTTCAGGCGCGTCCCCCCAGGAACTCTCCAGCCTCACTGCCCGGCGAGGCCTGCTGCGCGCCCTCAGTTGGCGCGGCGGCTTCAACGGCCTAAGCGATGGCGAGGCGATCCTGGTGCGCGAGCTTCTGCCCCAGGTGCGCGACCGCTACCTGGAAATCGAGGCCGACGCCAAACGCCAGCTGGCTTCCGTGGAATCCACGCGCGAACTGCGCCAGCTCTCGGGCGACGCCGAGATCATGGCCGCCGTCTCGCTGCATCTTTCCAGCCACGGCGACGGCGTTGGAGCCATGAACGATGGCTGGCTCTACGCCCTGAAGCCTGAGATCAACCGCGTGCAGGCCTATTCCGGCATTTCCGGTTTCCTGGCCGAAGCGGCCCAAAAACTGGGCTATCCAAAAGAAGACGTCCGGTTCGTCAACGGTCTGCGCGCCGACCGCGCCCGCCCCTGGCGCAGCTACTTCGTGGACAACCCGCAACTGGGCGGCGAGGTGGGGGCAATCTCCGGGCTTCTGGGCCTGACTCTGGCCACCATAAACGACGGACGCTTTCTCTGGGGAACCCCGGACGACGTGCCCGCCAGGGTGGACCGCGATAATCTGGCCCGCCAATCCGCACTGGTCTGCGGTCTGGCGGTGTCTTTGGCGAACGACCCATTCGGGTTGCCCGAGAGCCTGCCCAGAAACGGCTTCGCCACGCTGAACGGTCGGGCCAAGTTCATCCGTCAGGGCGAGCTCTTTCCGGACCGGGCCGCGCCCGGCACGGTGATGCTCGTCTATCAGGGAGAGACCCGCTTCATGGCCATGGCCGGTTCGGACGGCTCCTTCCGGGTGTCGGGCCTTGCCGACGGCAAGCACGTGCTGGACAAGGCCGTCATCGAAGGGTTCAAGCTCTCGCCCGAAACCGGCGAGGCTGTCTGGGCCGTGGACAAGAAGCAGACCGGCAAGGACGCCTACCGGGTGCGCCTGCGCCGACTGGTCAGCGAGACGGACCTGGTCATGTTCGCCAGCCGCCAGAGCACCATCTTTTCCACCTTCGACCCGCGCACTTTCCGCTATTTCACCAAGGTGGAGATTCTGGACGGCAGACGCGAAGCCGAGCCCATGCGCTACTGGTTCTCGCGCCTGGACACCCTGAGCTCCACCCTGTTCAGCGTTTTCCTGGAGCCGGGGGTCAGCTACAAGCTCATCCTGTCGGACACGGTGTTGGCCCGCAAGATGATCCTTCTGGATTCCACCAAGGAGCGCCCCGACGGCACCGGCTACTCCGTGGACGACTGGCCGCTCCTGCCCTGGACGGAACTGCACGCCTCCGAAGACATGTGGGACCTTCTGGACCCGCGCATTACCAACCTGGAAAAACACGGTATCTTCAACGAGCGCATCCGCGAGATGCGAAACACCGGGCGAGATCTCCTGACCCAGGCCTACGCCCTCAAGGCCGAAAAGCGCTACGACGAGGCCATGTCCCAGGCGCGCGCTTCCTGGGCGTTTGCGTCCAGGGTCTACAACGACGTGGAAAAGACCCAGAAGGACGTCCTGATGGGTGTCTTGTTCTACATCGCCCTGTTCATCCCCTTCGCCTACTGTATGGAGCGCCTGATCTTCGCCTTCGCGGACATCCACAAGCGTCTGTTGGGCTTTCTGGGCATCCTGAGCACGGTCATCGCCATCATCTACAACGTGCATCCGGCCTTCAAACTGACCTACAGCCCCATGGTGGTCATCCTGGCTTTCTTCATCATCGGCATGGCCGTGGTGGTGTCCTTCATCATCATCATGCGCTTCGAGCAGGAGATGGAGGAGCTGCAACGCCGCGCCAAGCACGTGAAGGCCTCGGAGATAGGCAAGTTGAAGGCCTTTGCCGCGTCTTTCGCCATCGGCGTCACCAACCTGCGGCGCAGAAAGATCCGCACCAGTCTCACTGTGACCACGCTGGTGATCCTCACCTTCACCATCATGAGCTTCACCTCCGTGCGCAGCGCACGCGTGGACCACGCCGTGCGCTACTCGGAGCAAAGCACCTACCAGGGCGTGATGCTCAAGAACCTGGGCTGGAAGTCCATCCCCGTGGAGGCCGAAAACGTCCTCTCCGACCAGGCCGGGCAGGGAAAGGCCGCCCCCAGGGCAGTCATCGAATCGCGCGACCGCATAAGCCCCTTCGTCACCCAGGTGCGCGCAGGCGACAAGCACGAGACCGTACAGGGCGTGCTGGGCCTCTCCTACGCGGAGGCTCCTGTCACACAGATGGACCGCATCCTCACCGGGGGGCGCTGGTTCCGCGAAGGCGAACGCCGCGCGGCCATCCTGCCGGATTCCCTGGCCCAGCGCATCGGCGCGAAGCCGGGCTCCAAGGTGCTGCTGTGGGGCGAGGAATATGAGGTGGCGGGTATTTTTTCCGGCAAGGAGCTGGAAAATCTGACCGACCTGGATGGCGAACCCCTGACGCCCGTGATCTTCCCCAGCGAGACGGCGGTGGAGGTCAGCGAGACCGAGAAGGAAGCCATCGACACCGGCGAGGACGTGGTTTCCTACCAGGGACGCTACCAGCATGTGCACGGCGATCAGGTGCTCATCCTGCCCTACGAGACGGTAATGAGCCTTGGCGGACAGCTGAAAAGCGTGGCCGTGGCCGCCGACGGCGCCAAGGACCTGGCTGGCAGGCTGGCAGACCGCTTCGGCCTGACCATCTTCGCCGGACTGCCCAACGGAACCTTCGTGTTCCAGTCGGCGGACACCATCAACTATGCGGGCGTGCCCAACATCGTGGTGCCCCTGGCCATCGCCATGCTCATCGTGCTCTCCACGATGATAGGTGCGGTGTACGAGCGCAAACGCGAGATCGGCGTCTATACCGCCGTGGGACTGGCCCCCACGCACGTGTCCTTCCTGTTCATCGCCGAGGCCCTGGCCTTCGCGGTGCTCTCGGCGGTGCTTGGCTACCTCCTGGCCCAGACCGCTGCTGGGCTGCTCTCCGGCACGGCCATCTGGAAGGGCATGACCGCCAACTACAGTTCGCTGGCGGGTGTGGCGGCCATGGGGCTGGTGATCCTGGTGGTGCTGCTCTCGGTGATCTATCCCTCGCGGGTGGCGGCCAACATCGCCATCCCGGACGTGAACCGCTCCTGGGCGCTGCCCGAGCCAGTGAACAACA
Source organism: Desulfovibrionaceae bacterium (assembly GCA_009773665.1). Classification (GTDB taxonomy): domain Bacteria; phylum Desulfobacterota; class Desulfovibrionia; order Desulfovibrionales; family Desulfovibrionaceae; genus Fundidesulfovibrio. The sequence continues at coordinate 56,147 of WSYE01000027.1, forward strand.
CCATCACGGCCACGCTGCCCTTCCTCATGCACATCCGTGAGCAGGACTGCGCGGGCGGCTTCCTGCTGGAATACTACAAGGCCCACCAGGACGTGTCCCACGGGCTGTTCTCCACGGCGGAGGTCCGCCAGGATTTCGTCTGTCCCTGGAAATCTCCCGGAGCCGATCCGCACCCGGGTGAGTTGCACGGCGAATTCTGTTCGTTGGAGTCCTGCCTGCGCATCATGGCCCGCGTCTGGCTGGCCCCGTTCGATTTTGGCATCAACCAGCAGGTGACGATCTCCTTTTCGCCCGCCATGTGGCATCCCGGCTATCTGGAGATCGTGGTCACGCTCACTCGGGAAGCGGGTGAGGCGGGCATGTGGAAGCGCCTGAACAAGGGCTTCCTGGACGACCTGCGCAAGCAGATGCTGGTGTGGCGCTCCTTGGACGAGGAGAGGCGCACTTCCTACGAGTCCAGCGTGGACGTGAGCACCAAGAACCCCGACGCCGCCGCGCCCGAGCCGATTCCTGGCTCCGGCAACGCGTGACGAATCGCGGCGCGGCATAAACGATCGGCAACACGGCGAGAACACACGGCGCACCACCGGCATGCACAAAAGTTCCATCCGCCCCCGGGCGATCCTCTTAGGCCTTATGGCAGGCACACTCCTGTGCCTGGCTACGCCCTATAACAACATGTACCTGGCGGCCACGCCGCTGGGCGGCGGCCACTTTCCCCTGGCCCCGTTCATCCTGCTGGTGTGCCTGACCGTGCTGGTGGCGCTCACGGCACGCATCTTCAAGGCCAGGCCCATTCTCACCGGCACGGAACTGCTGACCACCTGGATGCTGTCCGTGGTGGTGTCCGGCATCGCCTACACCGGGCTCATGCGCACGTTCCTCCTGAATATCACCGCCGTGGACCACTTCGCCACAGCGGGCAACCGCTGGTCCGAGACTCTGGTGCCGCTTCTGCCCAAGGCCTGGACCGTCTCCGACCCCGCCGCCGTGGAACTCCTGTATAACGGCCTGCCGGGCGGGCGAGCCTTGTCCTGGCAGCAGATTCTGGGCGCAATCCCCTGGAGCGCCTGGGCCGCGCCCATGGCCGCCTGGGGCATCTTCATCCTGCTCTGTTTCCTGGTGCTCATCTGTCTGGTGAACCTGTTCAGCAGGCAGTGGGTGGTCAACGAGCGCATGAACTTTCCGCTCCTGCGCCTGCCCTACATGATGGAGGAATCCTTCCAGGAGGGCAGGGTGGGGGGCTTCTTCGCCGATCGGTTCCTGCTGGTGGGGCTCCTGATTCCGCTGACCTTGCACACGGTCAACGGTCTGGCCACCTACATCCCGACCATCCCGCAGATTCCCACGGTGCTGCTGGCCGGGCCGTATTTCGCCAAGACCGGCCTGTTCTCCGGCTTCACCAAGCTCAAAATCTACCTTATCCCGGCCTACATCGGGTTCGCGTTCCTGGCCTCGCGCCAGATATCGCTCAGTTTCTGGGCCTTCTTTGTTCTGGGCGGCCTGCTGACAGGGTTCCTGTCCCTGGTGGGCTACCAAGTGCCGCAGTCGGCCCTGGGAGTCACCTTTGGCCCCACGCTGACCATGGCCGAGGAAACCCAGATGATCGGGGCCTACGGAGTGTTCTTCCTGTTCATCGTGTGGCTTGCGCGCCATCACCTGCTGGAGGTGGTAAAAAACGCGTTCAGTACCAAGCCCGTGCTCGCCAGCGAGTCTGAGTGGTTCTCCTCCCGTCTGGCCTTCTGGGGGCTGGTGCTGGGCGGAGCCGGGCTCACTGCCTGGTGCATGCATTTCGGCATGCCGCTGCTTGTTTCCGTGCTGCTGCTGAGCGCGTTCTTTGTGGTGACGCTGGTGGCCAGCCGGGTGATCTGCCAGGGCGGCATCGCCTACTTCACCTTGACCGCAGCGCCTACCGATGGCCTGCTGGCCCTTTTCGGCTCCGGCTTCTTCACCAGCGCGGGGCTGGTGATGGGCGCGGTAATGCAGAAGGTGCAGTTTCTGGACCTTCGCGAGTCGCTCATGCCCTCGCTGGTGCACGCGGCCAAAGTCGGCGAACCGATCACGCGAAAGCGGCTGTATTTCTTCGGGATGTGTCTGGCTCTCGGAATCGGCGTGGTTGTCTCCTTCGTGGCTATGCTGGCCCTGTGCCACAAAGTGGGCGTGCGCGATCTTCAGGCCGAGTGGGAGATTTCCACTGTGCTGCGCGTCTACGAGGATGCTCAGCGCCTGCTGGACGCCCCTTCCGGCCCCAACAGCTGGATCATCATCTTCGCCACAACGGGCGCGGTGGTCATGATGAGCCTGCTTTTGTGTTTCCAGCGCTTCTACTGGTGGCCGCTGCACCCGGTGGGCTACCTCACCATGTACAGTTCCGCCATGCGCATCCTGTGGTTCAGCTTCTTCATCGGCTGGGTGTGCAACCAGGTCACGCTACGCTACGGGGGCATCGAGCTGTTCCGCAAGGTGCGCATGCTCTTCATCGGGCTCATTCTGGGTGATTTCCTGATGGGAGGCGTGTTTGCCGTGGTCGGGCTGTGGCTGGGCCAGAGCTATCAGGTGTTGCCGTCATGACGTCCCATTTCGATCCATCAGTAGCCGCCAGGGCAGGGCAACGCCATGTATGACGATAAAGAGCTGAAAGAATACCGGGATCTTCTGGAGACCCCCGAGCACTTTGAAGAGGGGTTCGACTGGAAGACCGTGGCCGGGGCCATCTTCATCGGCTTCCTGATGATGCCCGGCTCCATGTACCTGAACCTGGTGATCGGCGCTGGCATTGGCCCGGCCGCGCGCTGGGTGACCATCATCCTGTTTGCCGAGGTGGCCAAGCGGGCCTTCACGGACATGAAGCAGCAGGAAGTATTCTTGCTGTACTACATGGCCGGCGCGGCCATGCACTCGCCGTTTTCCGGGCTCCTCTGGAACCAGTATCTCGTACAGTCTGACGCGGCCAAGATGCTCGGCCTCACGGAGTATATTCCTTCCTGGGTGGCTCCCGGCATCGGTTCGGAGTCGCTGTTGGCCCGGTCCTTCCTGCATCGGGACTGGCTGGTGCCCATACTCCTCTTGATAGGCTCGCAGATTGTGCAGCGAATTGACCACTTCGGCCTGGGCTACGCCCTCTACCGCATCACCTCGGACGTGGAGAAGCTGCCCTTCCCCATGGCCCCTGTCGGCGCACTTGGCACCATGGCCCTGGCCGAAACCTCCGAGGAACGCAAGACCGGCTGGAAGTGGCGGGTGTTCTCCATAGGCGGGGTCATCGGAATCCTCTTCGGCTGCATTTACGTGCTCTTCCCGGTTCTATCCGGGCTCATATTCACGGAGTCGGTGCGCCTGATTCCCATCCCCTGGATCGACTTGACGCGCCACACCGAGGATGTGATGCCCGCCGTGGCCACCGGCCTTCAGCTGGACCTGGGCCTGGTTTTCACGGGTATGGTGCTGCCGTTTTGGGCGGTGATCGGTGGCCTGATCGGCCAGCTTATCACCTTCGTCGCCAACCCCATCCTCTTCGAGCACGGCATCCTGCACCGCTGGCACAAGGGAATGGGAACCGTGGACACGGTGTTCGCCAACAACTTCGATTTTTACCTGAGCTTCGGCCTGGGCCTGGGGCTGGCCATCGGCGTCATCGGCATCTGGCAGGTGGCCAGGAGCTTCCGCAAAGGCCCCGGCGGGGTGAACTACCGCGACGTGTTCAAAAGCCACCCCGGTCGCGGCGACATCAACTTCTGGGTGTCCATAGCCATCTATCTGTTTTCCACCCTGGCTTACGTGCTGCTGTGCCGGTGGCTGGTGCCGGACTTTCCCTGGATATTCTTCGTGCTCTACGGCTTCATCTACACGCCGGTGATCTCCTACATCACGGCGCGCATGGAGGGCATAGCGGGGCAATTCGTCAGCCTGCCGCTTGTGCGGGAAGCCAGCTTCATTGCTGGCGCGAAGTTCTTTGGCTACCACGGCATCGAGATATGGTACGCGCCAATCCCAATCCACAACTACGGCAAGGCCACCGTGGACTTCAGGGAGATCGAGCTCACCGGCACCAGCCTGCGCGGCATAATAAAGGCCGAGATCGTGGTCTTCCCCGTGGTCATGGTCGCGAGCCTCCTGTTCTCCCAGTTCATCTGGCAGCTGGCCCCCATCCCCTCGGCGGCCTACCCGTACGCGCAGGAACTCTGGCATCTTCAGGCGCTGAACAGTCTGCTCATGCAGACCTCCACCCTGGAGGGCAACTCGCTCTTCTTCCAGGCGCTCAACGGCAGCTACATGGGGGCGGGACTTGGGCTGGGGCTCGTCACCTACGCGGGGCTGAACGCCCTGGGGCTCCCGGTGCTCCTGGTTTACGGCGTGGTGCGCGGGCTTGGGCAGCACATCCCGCACGGGCTTATCCTGGAAGTTATCGGCGCGCTTCTGGGGCGTTACTACTTTCATAAGAAGTACGGGGCCATGTGGCGCCAATACGCGCCGGTGCTGCTGGCCGGATTCTCCTGCGGCATGGGCCTCACCGGTATGTTCGCCATGGGCTGCACGCTGATCCTCAAGAGTCTCGGGAAGTTGGCGTATTAGGATCGCTGACGGTTCGGCTTGACCTTGCCCCTTGCATCGACTAAAAAGTTCTGTTGCATCGTTTCGGCTGCTGCTTTGGCTGGCAGCTTGACGATTCGCCGTTCCTGATTATTCACCAATACGCGCCGGTAGAACTTTCATCACCGGCCTTTCACACGAGGATACCATGGCCCGCATCACAGTCGAAGATTGCCTGGAACAGATTAACAACCGCTTCATGATCGTGCAGATGGCCATCAAGAGGGTCAAGCAGTTCCGCGAGGGCTACGAACCTCTGGTGGAGTGCAACAACAAGGAAATCGTCACCTCCCTGCGCGAGATCGCAGCAGGCAAGGTGCTTCCCGCCGAGACCATCGAGGAAGCGGGAATCTACGCATCCCCCGACCAGTAGGCCTCGTACATGACCAAGGCTGATTATTACGAGATCCTGGGCGTCCCCAAGGACGCGAGCGAGGACGAGATCAAAAAGGCCTATCGCCAGATGGCCTTCAAGTTCCATCCCGACCGCAACCCGGACGACGCCGAGTCGGAATCGAAGTTCAAAGAGGCCGCCGAGGCCTACGAAGTGCTGCGCGATCCGCAGAAGCGCGCCCGGTACGACCGTTTCGGTCACCAGGGACTGGGTGATACCGGTTTCGGCGGCTTCTCCAGCACCGAGGACATCTTCGGCACCTTCTCCGACATCTTCGGCGAGTTCTTCGGATTCGGCGGCGCATCGCGCGGCGGGCGCGGTCCCCGGCCCCAGGCCGGAAATGACCTGCGCTACGACCTACGCGTCAGCTTCCGTGACGCCGCCGCAGGCACCGAAGCCGCCCTCAAGATCCCCAAGCACGTCTCTTGCGCCGAATGCGACGGCACCGGTGCGGCTCCCGGCTCCAAGGCCGAGACCTGCCGCCAGTGCAACGGCATGGGGCAGGTGCAGCAGAACCAGGGCTTCTTCCGCATCGCCGTCACCTGCCCGGTCTGCCGTGGCGAGGGGACGGTCATCGCCAACCCCTGCCCGCGCTGCAAGGGCAAGGGCGTCACGCCCGACGTGCGCGAGCTCAAGGTGCGCATCCCCGCCGGTGTGGACGATGGTTCGCGTCTGCGTCTGCGCGGCGAGGGCGAACCCGGCATGCACGGCGGCCCCCCCGGCGACCTTTACGTGGTCATCTACGTGGAAGAGGACAAGGTGTTCCGCCGACAGGGGCAGGACCTCGTGGTCACCCTGGAGATGAGCATGGTTCAGGCCGCCCTGGGCGACAAGGTCAAGGTCCCCACCCTCGAAGGCGAGGAGACCATGGACATCCCCAAGGGCACCCAGTCCGGAGAGGTTTTCTCGCTGCGCGGCAAGGGGCTGGTCCATCCTGGGCGCTCACAGCGCGGCGATTTGCTGGTTGAGGTCATTGTGGTCACGCCCAAGAGCCTCTCCAAGAAGCAGGAAGAGCTCCTGCGCGAGTTCCTGGCACTTGAGGAAGACAAGCCCCTCAAGAAGGTCAAGAACTTCTTCAAGAAGGCCAAAGACGCCGCCATGGGGTCCTGATGAGTCAGGACTCTGCCCTCACCTCAGGGGTCACACCTGGGCTCACCCATCTGGACGAGCAGGGCCAAGCCCGCATGGTCAACGTGGGCGGCAAGACCGTCACCGCGCGAGTGGCCATCGCCGTCTCTCCGCTGACACCTACCGCATCCTGACCGGCGAGGGCATGCCCAAGGGCGACGCCTTCGCTTGCGCCCGCATCGCGGGCATCATGGCCGCCAAGAAGACCGCCGAGTTGATCCCGCTCTGCCATCCGCTGGGCCTGGACGCCGTGGATGTGCGCTTTGAGTTGGACGAGGCCACGCACAGCGTGCGCGTGGAGGCCGAAGCTTCTCTCGTCGCCAAGACTGGCGTGGAGATGGAAGCCATGACCGCCGCCAGCGTGGCCGCGCTGACGCTCTACGACATGTGCAAGGCCGTGCAGAAGGACATCGTCATCGAGAGCGTGAGGCTCCTGTACAAAGCTGGCGGCAAGAGCGGCGAGTTTCGGGCGAAGTAGGTACGGGCCTCTGACGAATCATCGCACCAACGAAAAAAGGCCCGGTCATCGCCGGGCCTTTTGATTTATCTTGCGTCTTCTCTTACCAGACCATGCGCGTCTTCACGCCTTTGCCGTGCATGTATTCTTTCAGCTGGGTGATGGAGTACTCGCCGTAGTGCACGATGGAGGCGATGAGCGCCGCGCTGGCCTTGCCTTCGGTCACGGCGTCCACCATGTGCTGGGGCGATCCCGCGCCGCCCGAGGCGATCACCGGGATGGTCACGGCTTCGCTGATGAGGCGCGTCAGCGTCAGCTCGTAGCCGTCCTTGGTGCCGTCCGCGTCGATGGAGTTCACGCAGATTTCGCCTGCGCCTAGCGCCTCGACGGTCTTGGCCCACTCGATGGCGTCCAGGCCCATCTTCTTGCGTCCGCCGTGGATGACGATCTCATAGCCGGAGGGGATCTGCTCGCTGACACCCACCTTGAGAACATCCATGCCCACCACCACGCATTGCGCCCCGAAGGCCGCCGCGCCCTGGCTTATGATGTCCGGGTTCTTAACCGCCGCCGAGTTCACCGAGACTTTCTCCGCGCCCGCCAGCAGCACGGCGCGCATGTCGTCCACGGTGGAGATGCCGCCGCCCACGGAGAAGGGGATGAAAATCTGCGAGGCGACCTTCTCCACCACCTTGAGCATGATGCCCCGGCCTTCGGAGGAGGCGGTGATGTCGTAGAATACGATCTCGTCCGCGCCCTGCTCGTAATAGGCTTTGGCGGTTTCCACGGGGTCGCCGATGTCTACGTTGTCCAGGAACTTCACGCCCTTGGTAAGGCGTCCGTCGCGCACGTCCAGGCAGGGGATGATTCGCTTACTGAGCATTGGAGACCTCCCCGCAGAACTTCGCGAAGTTGGACAGCAGCTTGAGACCCGGCCTGCCGGATTTCTCCGGGTGGAACTGCATGGCCCACAGGCCGGAGCGTCCGTGCACGGAGCAGAAATCCATGCCATAGAAGGTCGTGCCAATGACGAACTCCGACGTGGGCACCGGGTAGTAGCTGTGCACGAAATAGAATTCGGAGTCGGCGTCCACGCCCTCGAAGAGTTCGCACGGCGTCTGGAGCGACACCTTGTTCCAGCCCATGTGCGGCACGCGGATGGGCTGGCCGTCTTCCTCGGTGAGCCCCCGGTTGAACATGGCGCATGCGCCGGGTACGATCCCCAGGGCCTTGGTGTCGTTCTCTTCGGAGTAGTCCAGAAGGATCTGGCAGCCCACGCAGATGCCCAGAAGCGGCTTTTTGGACTCGACTACCTCGCGCAGTACGTGGTCCAGGCCGGTGCTGGTCAGCTGGTTCATGGCCTGCCCGGCAGCGCCCACGCCGGGAAAGATGACGCCGGAAGCCTGGCGCAGGGTTTCAGGATCAGCGGTGATGCTGCACGGGATGCCGAGAAAATCGAAGGCGCGGCGCACGGACGTCTGGTTGCCGGCCTTGTAGTCGAGAATGGCGAGCATGGTTTCCTCCAGTGGTCGCGTAGCTAGTAGAATTTCCGGTTCGAGGCAAGTGGTGAAGGGCATGCTTGAATTTCAGTGCGCCCTTCCATAGTGTCGCGCCCACATCTCAACAGGAGTATCGTGTGAATCGACGCATATTCGCCGCCATGGCGGCATTGGCCTTGTTCGTATTGACTGGGGTGCATGTGGCGCAATCAGCCAGCTACATGGAGTGCGCGGCCTGCCAGCTGGTGCTGGGCCTGGTGGAAAGCTCCGCCGGAGACGGCAGCGACGTGGTGGTGGACGCCAGCAAGCAGTGTTCGCTGCTGCCTGTTACCGATCGCGAGGCCTGCGTGACGTTCTACGCCGCCATGGGTCCGAAATTCATCAAGGCCCTGAAGGACAAGCGCGCCAAGGGCGAAAACCTGGAGAGCGTCTGCCGCTCCATGGATTATTGCCAGTAGAACGGGGTGAGAGTCGGCTGGAAAGGGCAAGGCGGTCGCAGGGGATAGTCCCGGTGACCGCCTGTTGTTTGTGCGCCCGGCACGCGGTGGATCAGCGCTTGCCCTGCCTGTGGAACAGGGTGGATTCGGTCTTTTCGGGGTTCTTGCCGAGATGGGTAAGCCGGTTCACGGCGCTCCGAGCCATGGAAGCCATGATGCGAGAAAGGTCTGAATCCTCCCACACGTTGGCGAAGGCGGGATCGGTTTTTAGGCGCTCCGAGAGGATATACCCGTCGGATTGGCCAGGTTCCAGAGAGATGTCCTCAACGCCGACGGCGTCGGGGTTTCCGATGGCGTCAGAAAGGAGCGTAGAAGCGCTCTCTGAGAAGAAATTACGGACATCCACCGTGGTTTCAGCGTGGTCCATGCGATCCCGGAAGGCAGGAGCCTGGGCATGTTCAAGGCGGGTAAAGGAAATCTGGCGGGTCATAGGACCTCCTTGACGCGGGGTATTCGGCGCGACGGCTGTCACGCGAACTTCAGCCATAGCAGAATCCCAGGCGCGCACAAAGGGGTAAATAAAAAAGCGCGCCACATGGAGGTGGCGCGCCGGAAGTCGTCAGAGCGTGCTTTGCAGAAGTTTAGCGTCGTCTTCCCGGCGTGAAGCGCTTGGGGTCGATGCCGTGCTTCTTCACCTTGTAGTTGATGATGCGGTAGCTTTCGCGCAGATCCTTGGCAGCCTGGAACATGTTGCCCTTGGCTTTTTTCAGAGCCTCGATCAGGAGTTCCTTCTCGAACTGGTCCACGGCCTCGCCGAAGGAGAGGGTGGCCTCGGTGTTGGAGCTCTCGGCGGTCTGGAGCGTGGGGGGCAGGTGATAGGCGCGGATGACTCCGTCCTCGGCCTGATCGAAGGCGCGCTCCATGCAGGAGCGCAGCTCACGCACGTTGTCCGGCCAGTGGTACTGGCTGATGAGGTCGATGGCCGGGGTGGAGATGCGCTTGAACTCCTTGCCTTCGGCCTGGGAGAACTCTTCCAGGAAGTACTCGGCCAGGGGGAGCACGTCTCCCGCGCGGTCCTGCAAGGGCGGGACGTAGATTGGGATGACGGACAGGGCGTAGTAGAGGTCCTCCTGGAACTCGCCGCTGCTGACCAGCTCCTCCAGGTTGGCCCGGCTGGAGGCGATGACGCGCACGTCCAGGCTGGTGGGCTGGTCCGAGCCGTAGCGGAACACCACGCCTTCCTGGAGGAAGCGCAGGAGTCCCTGCTGGGTTTCGGGGGTCAGCTCCTCAACGTCCTCGATGTACAGCGTGCCACCCTGTGCCAGCTCCAGCGCGCCGCGCTTGGACTGGGTGGACTTGGACGCCTCTCCCTTTTGCACACCGAAGAGGGCGCGGTAGATGGATTCCGGCGGCTCGGCCGAGCAGACCATGCGCTGGAAGGTGCGCTTGCGGCGTGAACTCTGGCCGTGCAGGGCCTTGGCCAGGTATTCCTTGCCGGTGCCTTCCTCGCCGCGCAGCAGCACGGGAGAGTCATTCTGGGCGGCCTGGTCGATCTGGCGCAGCACCAGACGCATGCTCTTTGAGACGGCAACAACTTTGTGTCTGCTCTGGGCCTCGGCCACGGCTTCGGGCTCGGGCTTTGGCTTGGCGCGCGGCCTGACCATCTCGTCTCGCAGGCGAAGCGCCACCGTGGCGAACACTCCGGCGGCAGCCATCATGAAGTCGCGCTGGGCCTCCAGGAACACGGGGGGAGCCTTGGGAACGTCGGCGCACAGCGCGCCCATGGCCGAATTCTGGCCGGTGTAGCCGCGCCCCGGCACCAGGACCGGAACGCAGATGAAGGCCAGGTTTTCCAGCTCCCTGGCCGGGCGGCCATAGAAGTCCGGGTGGTCGGCCATGTTGTCGATGATGAGCGACTGGCGCGTGGCCAGGGTCTGGCCGATGGCGATGGGTCCGGGGCCCTGGGGCGTGCCGAAGAAGGCGTCCTGACCGCGTGAGAGCGACAGCCTGAGGTTTTCCAGCGGCACGTCCAGAAGCTCAAGGTAGACGCGGTGATAGCCCATGACCTCGACCAGCCTGGCCAGCATGGTGTCCAGGCAGTCGCGGGCTGCCCTGGTGGGCACGCACTCCTCCAGAATGGCCCGCAGGGCCGTGAGATACTTCTGGGAAGGGCTCTCGCCGGATGAGAAGACGTTCATGACGCGCTCCAGATCACCTGAGTGCAGCCTTGGCGCCAAGTTCCAGAGCCTTGAGGTTGGCTTCGGCCAGGGCGGGCTTCAGGTATTTGCGCACCGAGCGTTCCAGGGCTTCCATGCCAAACGGCAGGGCTTTGATGGCGCAGGCGGCTCCGAGCAGCACCGTGTTGGCGCTCTGGGCGGCTCCAGCCTGCTGCGCCAGGGTGCGGCAGGGCAGGAACAGCACAGTGGAGGCCACGGCCTTGGCCTTGGCTTCAACCGATTCCAGACTGGGATAGGCGGCCTTGCCCGTGGCCACGGACAGGGGCGGCAGCGACTCGGAGTTGCCCACCAGCCTCCCGCCGGGCTTCAGGTAGCACAGCGCCCGGAGCGTCTCCAGCAGTTCAAAGCCCAGGAGCACGTCGGCCTCGCCGTGGGTGATCTTGGGGCTCAGATAGCCGATCAGCACGGTGGATTCCACCACGCCGCCGCGTTGGGCCATGCCGTGGATCTCGCCGGAGGTGACGGGCAGGCCCTCGTCCAGGGCGGTCAGCGACACGAGTTTGGTGGCGGTCAGGGTTCCCTGTCCGCCCACGCCGGTAAAGAAGATACGTGTGCGCTGCATCTATGCGCCCCTTTTCTTGGCCTTGAAGGACTTGTCCAGTTGCAGGCAGTACATGCAGCCCGAGCACATCTCCTCGTCCACGCGAACGGCGTCGCCTTCTTTCAGGAAGGCCGGGCAGGCCAGGGAGCCGAGCACGTCCAGGCAGCCTTCGGTGGTTTCGGCCACGGTGGCCGCCTGGGGCTTAACCTTGCCGTTCACGCGCCGCTCGTGGATGACGCAGGGGTCGCGCAGGATAAGCACGCGCGGGCCGGAGAGCGCCTTCATCTCTTCCAGGGCCTTCTTGGTGGCCTTGTGATTCAGGGGGCTCAGCGACTTGACATGCTCCACGCCGCAGGCGCGCACCAGCGGTTCGATCTCGATGGGGCGCTCGTTGGGGCCGATGACCGTGTGGTCCACGCCAGGGTGGGGCTGATGGCCGGTCATGGCCGTGGTGCGGTTGTCCAGGATGACCAACAGGATGTTGTGTCTGTTGTAGACCGCGTTGATGAGCCCGGTGATGCCGGAGTGGAAGAAGGTCGAATCGCCGATGAAGGCCACAGTGGTCTTGCCGCTGGCCGTGGCGAAGCCGGAGCCGGTGGAGATGCTCGCGCCCATGCACAGCAGGAAGTCTGCTGCGGAGAGCGGCGGCAAAAGCCCCAGCGTGTAGCAGCCGATGTCAGAGGAGTAGAAGGCCTCGTCGCCGTAGACTTCGCGCACGGTGAAGTACGAGGCGCGGTGCGAACACCCGGCGCACAGGTTGGGTGGCCGCATGGCCAGCCCCTGTTCGGGGGCGCAGTGTTCGGGGCCGCGAGCCTGGCGGCCCTGGGCCTGCCGGATGGCCTGGCGGACCATATCCGTGGAGTATTCACCCCACACAGGCAGGGTCTCACTCTTGCCGAGCACCTCCAGGGAGACGCCCTTGCGCTGCAGAAGCGCGCGCAGGTGCTCTTCAACCAGCGGGTCGAGCTCTTCCAGCACCAGGACCGTCTTCAGGTCCTTGACGAACTCCAGCAGCAGGGCGTCCGGCATGGGGTAGCTGAACCCCAGGTCCAGCACTTTGACCTGGCCGGTGAGGCCTTCCTCGAACAGGGCGTCGCTCAGGTAGCAGCGGCAGATGCCCGAGGCGATGACGCCAAGTTCACCTTGCCCGGAAACCTTGTTCCAGCGGGAGCGTTCGGCCTCCTGGCGGATGGCGGCCATCCTGTCCAGGAGTTGGCGGTGCTGCACCCGCGAGTGGGCAGGGATGGGTACGTACTGTTGGAGGTTGCGCACGAAGGGCTTGCGCGCCTTCTCCGCCGGAAGGTTGCCGAGCTTCACCGGACCGCGCACGTGGTTGACGCGGGTGGTGGTGCGCAGGAGCACCGGCTGGCCGGTTCTGTGGGCCAGATGCAGGGCGTCGCGGGCCATGTCCTTGCATTCCTGGGCCGTGGCCGGCTCGAAGCAGGGCAGGCCTGCCAGGCGCGCGTAATGGCGGTTGTCCTGTTCGTTCTGGCTGGAGTGGCAGCCCGGATCGTCGGCGGAGAGCAGCACAAGGCCGCCCGGAGCCGTGATGTAGGACAGCGTGAGCAGCGGGTCCGCTGCCACGTTGACGCCGACGTGCTTCATGGTGACCAGCGTGGGGACTCCAGCCAGGGCCGCTCCGGCGCCCACCTCGAGGGCCACCTTCTCATTGGTGGAGTACTCGAAGATGTAGTCGCCTTCGCGGCTCAGCCTGAAGAACGTGTCGGGCACCTCGGAGGAGGGCGTTCCCGGATAACAACTCACGAAACCGACGCCGCCTTCGAGCGCGCCGCGCACGATAGCCTCGTTTCCGAGAAGCAGCAGAGTCTCGCCAGGGGTGTCGGCCAGCAGGGGGCTTGGCATGGATGCGTTTCCTTTGCGGCGATGCGGCGCTTATTTCATCTTGGATTTGATTTCGTCGATCTTGGACTCGTAGAAGGCCTTGTTGCCGCCAGAACCGGCATCGCGCATGCGCTCGTAGGCAGCCAGGGCCTCGTTCCAGGCCTGTGCTTCCTCGGCCACGGCCGCCAGCTGGCGGGCCACGATGGGCTGGATGGCCTTGGGGGCCTTGGGCAGGAAATCAGACAGGAGCTTCACGGCCTTGGCGTTGTCGCCGCCTTGGGCCAGGGCGGTGGCGTGGCCCATGACCGCGATCTCGCGCATGCCGTCGGGGCCGGTGAGCGAGAGCTGGTTCCAGGCGTCGGCGGCCTTGTCGAACACGCGCTGTTCCTGGGCGGTGCGGGCCATTTCCAGCAGGGCCGCGCCCTTGGTGGTGGCCGGGGCGGTCTTGACGTAGGCTTCCAGGGCGGCCAGACGCTCCGGCCCGGTCTGGTTGGCGATGATGGCTCCCAGGTCGTTCTCGGCCTTGGCCTGGGCTTTCTTGGCGCTGGAGGTGTACACGGCGTATCCGGCGGCGGCCAACACGGCCACGATGACCAGGGCCGCAAGGGGACGCCAGGAATGTGCAAGGAAACGTGCCAGGGGGCTCATCTGCTCGGGACGCTCGAAAGTGATGTCTGCCATGGGGTGCCGCTTATTTTTGATTAGGTTTGAGGGTTGCGAAAAACCCCGCCAGAGCGGGGGAACCGGGCCGAAAGGCGACTCATCTATACCTAAAGCTCGGTCCCTGTCAAAAGGCGCTCGTTGACGTGGACGCCGCCGCAAGGCTATTTAATGTGCTTCATATTTCGCGGAGGTTCCATGAGCATTCAGAAACAGATGGAAGCGCTGGCCCGTGAGGCCAAGGACGCCTCCCGTTTGATGGCCAAGGCCGACGGCCACATCAAGGACAAGGCCCTGACCGTTCTCGCCGGGCTGCTCGAGTCCCAGTCCGAAGATATTGCACGGGAGAACGCCAAGGACATCGCCGCCGCCGAAGCGTCCGGCATGGATGCGGCCAAGCTGGACCGCCTGCGCCTCACGCCCAAAGTTCTGGCCTCCATGGCCAGGGCCTGCCTGGACGTGGCCGGCATGCCCGACCCCGTGGGAGCCATCGAGACCATGTGGCAGCGTCCCAACGGCCTGATGGTGGGCAAAATGCGCATCCCGCTTGGAGTTGTGTGCATGATCTACGAGTCGCGCCCCAACGTCACCGTGGATTCCGCCATCCTGTGCCTCAAGGCGGGCAACGCCGTGGTGCTGCGCGGTGGCTCCGAGGCGTTTCATTCCAACATGGCGCTGGCCTCGCTGCTCTCCCGCGCCCTGGAAGAGGCCGGACTGCCCGGCGGAGCCGTACGGCTTGTCCCCACCACCGACCGCGCCGCAGTGCCCGCCCTGTGCAAGCTTGACGAGTACATCGACGTGATGATCCCGCGCGGCGGCGAGGGTCTGATCCGCTCCGTGGTCGAAGCCGCCACCATGCCTGTTCTCAAACACTACAAGGGTGTGTGCCACCTTTTCGTGGACGAGAATGCGGACCTGGAGCAGGCCGTGGCCATCGCCGACAACGGCAAGTGCCAGCGTCCCGGCGTGTGCAACGCCCTGGAATGCCTGCTGGTGCATGAGAAGGCCGCCCCGGCCTTTCTGCCCATGATCGCCTCTGCCCTGGGCGGGCGCGGCGTGGAGTTCCGGGCCTGCCCTGCATCGCTTGCGCTGCTCGGTCCCACGGCCAAGCCTGCCAGCGAGAACGACTGGGGCTACGAGTTCCTGGATTACGTCCTGGCCGTGCGCGTGGTGAAGGATATGGACGCGGCTCTCTCGCACATCGCAGCCTACGGCTCCAACCATACCGAGTGCATCTTGACTGCCGATCACGGGCGCGCCATGCGCTTTTTGCGCGAGGCCGACGCCTCCATGGTGGGCATCAACTGCTCCACGCGTTTCAACGACGGTGGCGAACTGGGCCTTGGCGCGGAGATCGGCATCAGCACCTCCAAGCTGCACGCCTACGGCCCCATGGGGCTGAAGGAACTCACCAGCCTCAAGTTTGTGGCCTTCGGGCAGGGACAGGTG
>WSYE01000028.1 GCA_009773665.1 Desulfovibrionaceae bacterium
CGGATTGGCCCCAGAGGAATACGGAAGAGCCATGAATGAGGAAAACGAGACCGGCCAGAGCCCAAACTTATGGGTGGTATACTCGGCGGGGTAGGGTCAGAAGGGCGAATTCGAGCTATGGAGCCTTCCCACAACCTGCTCAAACTCTACCGGCACGGCTTTGCCAGCGGATAAGAACGGGGAAAGGGGACCCCTTACGGCAAAAACACGGAAATGAGCGATAGTGAGGGCTGTGCTGGACTACGAAATCGAGGTTTGTTGAAATAATTTCGGTCAAGTGTTAAGGGATAGTCACCCTGGGTTGCTCAGGTGAAAATCTTCGCAGGACAGGCTCCTAAGTTGCATGCGTTTATGCTTGAGAACGGAACAACTGGAGGGTGTCAGCGGTCCAGTTTGGGGCAGATTTTTCTTCCGTTTGCATACTGAGCCGTAAGCGCGTTTATTTAGAACGAGTGAGATGCAACTCGTAATTCGCTTCCCCTGGGCGCTCTTGAGAGGGAAAATGATCACGTATGAAACTTCAAATTTTGTGACCTTGGGCGCGCTTGGCTTCCTTGGCCTGAGTCCATTACTTATGCGGTTTCGAGCGGAGAATTTTTTTTTGGCATATCTTGCTGTGCTGCTATTGTTCACAGGCACTCTCTACGGGCAGCTTGATGTATCCACCTTGAAAATGAACGACAAGGATATCTTTACAGTCTATACGCGCGGCGAAGGCGTGCTGACAATTAGTGCGATTAAGATTTATTTACTGCTACTGACTCTCTATATCGGAGTCGTGTGCAGGAAATGTAAAAAAAATGTTGAGCTTAGTGGATATAAAGTTGGACTCTTGCTTGCAATGCTGTCCGTTTATTATTTGTTGTATGCTCTAATTGGATATGTGTTTGGTGTAACGTTCCAGAATATCGTTGCGTCGAGCGGCGGGGTCTGCTTTGTATTTATGTTGATGTTCCACTTTGTTTTGAAACGATCACTGATACGGCAGAGTAATATAGATAGGTTCTGTGAAGTGTTTATTGTGATCACTGTTGCGATGGCTGTTTATGGATTGGCTAGGCTACCGTTTGGTGGAGATCCAGCAAATTATTACGCAAATTTTGAAAAAAAAGCTGTAGTTTTGACATTTTTTGATATTGGACAAGGTGCAATCTCCTGTGTTGCGCTTGTGCTTCTTGTATTAAAGAGAAAAGAACTATTCCCTTTAGGGCTATGGAGAGGCATCTGGATTTTGCTTTTGATTGCGAATATAATCTTGTCGTACCGTCGAGAAGCTTGGGTCGGGATTCTGTTGGTCTTGGGTTTTGCTATTTACTGGGGGCCAATGATAAGGAAGGTGTTCTTGCTTGTCTTGGGCGCTTTATTGATTGTAACTATTCTGTTTGTTTCAGAGTCTCGTTTTACTTCAGTCGCACACAGTGGAAAAGATCAAACATTTTCAGACATAACAAATAAAAGTGGGAATGTGGTTGTTAAGTCTGGCCGTTTTGGAGAGCTTTATGCTGCCGTCATGGTTACATTGTTCAACTCTCCAGTATTTGGCCTTGGCCCTTGGGGGAATCAAGAGATTACGGCTCGTGATGGCGTTTTAGGTTTTGTCCATAGTTCTTTCGTTCATATATTTTCGAAGATGGGGTTTGTTGGGTTAACTTTGTATTTTTGGTTTATTGTTGGGTTTTTCTCGTGGTGGCTGAGGACGCGTAAAAAGCGATGGAATAATAATTCATTGCTGCGAATCGGTGATGCATTTTTTTTGGGGTTCATTTTTTTTGTGCCAGACTTATTGTTTGGCACGCCAACAATTATATACCGCCATTATCAGTTGCTTACACTCTTTATGACAATACCTTTTACTGTTTGGCAGATTGATCAAGCTGAGACTCAATAAAACAGGCAGGTCAGTTCTACGCGGAGTACTTGACTGCGTTCCGGTTCATGGACGAGCCCAGAGAGATCCTCGAGGCATGTGGCATTGTGCAACTCGGTGCGGCCTCATTCAGGTTTGGGCGACATGACACCAGCGGCATATGGGCGCACTGCCCAGAACGACCTCAACCGGGAGGCCACCCTCAATATCTGAATGATCCGAAGAGACCCGGCAGGTCACTGCTTATTCCATTCTACTCTTTGCAATAAGGATTCATCAAATGCGAATTCTTCATGTGAATGCCACCTCAGGTGGCGGTGCCTTCCGTGCCATGGAGCGCCTCCACAGAGGACTATCCCAAGCTAGTATAGAATCGTTTTGCCTAATTCAAAACGGTGGGAGCATGCACGGCATGCTAACAGGACTTGGTCGATTTGGTCGGCGACTGCTTCCAGCTTTAGACTCTTTTCCATTACACCTTTATAGAGGCCGTCGACATGAAGCTTTCAATCTCCAATGGGTACCAAGTGGTCTGTTGCGCCATGTCAGGGAGCTTAACCCCGATATTGTCCACCTGCATTGGGCCCACCGCACGAGTCTTCGCATCGAAGAGTTGCCACTGCTGAAACGTCCGATTGTCTGGACGATGCACGACCTCTGGACTTTTACAGGGGGTTGCCATTATCCATTTGATTGTGATCGGTATCGAACTGGCTGTGGTCGTTGTCCTGTTTTAGGCAGCAACTCCAACATCGATCTCTCGCGCTGGGTGCTAAAGCGCAAAATGGCGGCCTGGAAGGACCTACCTATCACTCTTATCTCACCGAGTCGCTGGTTGAAAGAATGTGCTGCAACAAGCCCTTTAACCAGAGGCAAGCGGTTACTGTCCATCCCGAACGGTTTAGACTTGGACATCTTTAAACCTTTCACGAGGGAGTCCGCCCGGCAGTTGCTAGGACTCGAACCAGACCGGCCAGTTATGCTTTTTGGGGCAATGCACGTAAATGCGGCGGGGAAAGGCTTCTATCTCTTGGGCCCGGCAGTGAAGGCAGCTGCCCGTCGACTGGCCCCAGTGATTCCCCAGTTGCTTGTGCTCGGTGCCGATGTTCCAGCGGACTCCCTGGACCTTGGCTTGCCGGTACGCTTATTAGGACAGCTCCATGACGATGTTTCGCTGCGGCTTGCCTATTGCGCAGCTGACGTGACCATCGTGCCATCCACCCAGGACAATCTTCCGCAGATGGCTGTAGAATCCCTGGCTTGCGGGACCCCTGTCGCAGCCTTCAATTGTTCGGGGTTACGCGATGTGGTGGACCACGGTGTCAATGGCTTGCTAGCAAATCCTTTCGAGCCTGAGGCTCTGGGAGCCTGCATCGCAGAGATCCTCTTTTGTCCTGATCCGAAACCTATGCGTGATGCAGCTAGGCTCAAGGCCGAGACCGAATTCTCCGTCAAGATCATGATCGAGCGCTATGCAGAGATATACAAACAACTTGTTTGAGAAAGCGACCAAGCTCTTTGTTCTTTACGTCGCAGCGACACGTTGATAATATAGCTTCTTGGGAAAGTGAAGGATCATCTAGAGCGCATCTCAAAAATGCCTCAGGTAGGATAAGGTTGCAGCCGAGTTGAGGCATAGCCAGGAAAATCTCGACATGATGCTCGTAGCGGACCACCAACCGGCGAAAGCCCTGCAGCCAGGCAAAGAGGCGCTCAATCTTCCATCGCCGCAGGTAGCGACGCAGGACTCGGCCAGCTTGAGTTTTTCTTTCTCTTCCTGGCCCCTCTATGCGGGGCGATCATTTCTGTGGCCAATCCTGCCGCAAACGCTGGTCCAGACAGTCACTGTCGTATGCATTGTCGCCGATCAGCCTGGCTGGGATTTCGTTGATAAAACCCGCTTCAAGCGTCTGTTCGACCAAGGTCACCTCATGAGGCGAAGCGCTGGCCACGTAGACGGCGACAGGAAGACCGCCAGCGTCCGCAATTGCCATGATCTTGGTGTCCTTGCCTCGCTTGGTTTTGCCAACCCCAGCGCCCCTCTTTTTGCGGAAGCGAATGTCCCGTCGATGAAGCCCTCTCTCAGGTCGATGCCGCCTCGGTCCCGCAGGTCTTCCGCTAGGCCGCAAAGAATGCGCTCGCCCCCCTCGCGTTACCAGCGGTGCAGCCAGCGATGGCATGTCTGGTATGGCGGATACCGCTTCGGCATATCCTCCCAAGGCGCTCTAGTCCTGAGAATCCAAATGATGCCGCCAATCACCTCGCGTGGGTCTCGGGCGGGTCTGCCTTTGCCGTCCTCCCGGACATTGGGGGGGTAGGAATCAGGGGCGCGATCAACTCCCATTGTTCATCTGTTAGGGCCATGAAGGCCCATTCGCGAATATTCGGCCGAATGTCTAAAACCATTCCAGGGATTAGCCAGGAATATATTTAATATTGGATCTAGCGTGGTGAGTCTGCCTGGAGTGCCACTGGGCAGATCCAGGGTAAGGATGCCCATTGGTCTGTGGCTAAAATTGTGATGAAGCACAGGATAAGGAGGCATACGACATAGTCAATCCAAGTAGTTCTGACTTTTCAATAGTATTTTGTTTCGTTCAAAACAGTCAATAGGGAGTATTATGAACACTTCACCCGGCGTATGCGGTGTTTTTGAAGTAATTAGAGCCATTAAACTATGCGTCCTGACGATATATTCTTTCATCAGGCATAGGTTGCTAGTCATCAAGTGGGCTCATCACGCTGATAACAGAAGCTTTGGTTGGGACTGGAAGTCAATTAACTTCAACCGCATTGCTGTTGTCAACTTGTTGCTCTCTAATTACAAAAATCCAAAATATCTTGAAATTGGTTGCTCTACGAATATATTGTTCGATTCTGTACCAACTATGAATAAAATAGGGGTAGATCCTGTCGCAGGCGGGACTGAACGCATGACTTCTGATGAATTTTTTTTCAAAAATAAAACACAGTTCGATGTCATCTTCATTGATGGGCTACATACCTATGCGCAGGCAAGGACAGATGTTGTCAACGCAATCAAGTGTCTAAATCGGGATGGTTGGATTGTATTGCATGATATGCTTCCGCAAAACTGGATAGAGCATCATGTGCCATCTGTTTCTAATAGTGCCTGGACTGGAGATGTTTGGAAGGTCGCATTTGAATTGTTGCAAACGGAAGGAATCGAATTCAAGATTGTAAAAATTGATTTCGGTGTTGGGGTTGCAAGAGTATCGAAAAATAATGTTGAATTAACTGACTTAACTTCTAAGCTTGCAAGCGAAGAGTTTAATTATTATTATGACAACATTGTCAGTCTCCCCATCGTCGAATGGCAGGAGGCCCAGCAATGGATTCTATCATGACAGCGGTCATCCCCTTCTTCACTGGCTTGGAAATTCTTACTTCAATTGGTTCAACGTTGGGGTGTCGATGGGCTGGTCAATGGAGCCAGGGGTGGGCGGCCTAATGAGGCCAGTCAATTGAGATTCCAGTCGGCTCGGACCTTTCTTTGCTCTTAGGAGGTTGTCCCTTCAAGATGCAAGTAGATTTCTCCATTCTAGGTGCCCTGTAGCTCTTCCCGTTGAGAATGACGCGAGAAAGCCTACCACATGAAAGAGGATCTTCGCCAGATTTGGAGCCAACCCGACAAGGCCTCAGCGTCGCTGTTTCTTGATGACTGGATTGCCAGGGTATCGGCTTCGGACTGAGGATCAATGTTTGGAGAAAACGGTCAGTACCGTATGCCCATGCGGCAACATTTCCACCGGGTAACTTTCCTTGAACATCCGCGAGAACTTCGAAGCGACACGGTTCACCAGCCGGTACGCCAGGGACTCGTCCAGCATGGGCTGCCGCCTTCCTATTGTTTTGTTGACGAGGCAAGTGGCCAGCGCCGAGAGATACCCCGGAACGTGGTACTGCTGGACCCGCTCATGGACAAGCGCCTCCGTCCGCAGGCTGAAGAGGTCGGCGATGGAGCGCAGGCAGGCGTCGCTCCAACGTAGGTTGTGGTGCGGCGGCATGTTCAGGACCGCGTTGACTAAGCCCCGGACGTAGGAATCTTCGCTGGGCACAGCGATGATGAGCCGTCCTCCAGACTTGAGACAGTCGACGGAGGCCTTGAGGAAGCTGTAAGCGTCGGTCACGTGTTCGAGGACCTGGAACGAGCAGACAATATCGTATGTGGCAGGGAACTTCACGGCATGCGTCTCGATGGTTTCGCACTCCACGCGGACGCCCTTTTCCAGGGCAAGTTCCTTGGCCCGCGGGCTTAGGTCCAGGCCCATGTAGTCACTCCCCGGAAGCATGTCGGCGAACGCCCCCTTGCCGCAGCCCACCTCCAGCAGCTTGTCGGCCGGGGTGATGAACTCCCGGGCCATGGCGTATTCGGCCTTTTCATCCTGGTAATACCAGGGTAATTTCTGCAAAGCGTTGTAAAAGGCCTCGTCCCCGGTGACCATGGGGGAGAAGAAGCGCAGGTCGCATTGCCCACAGCGCATGTACGCCAAGTCTTTGCCTAGAAAAAGGCGGCTGACGTCCATGTCTAACATCTTCTTGTACATCCTGGCGAGGAGTTCCAGGGAAAGGGTTCCAGCAGTTTCCAAGTCACTGGACCGGCAGAGGGGGCAGTTCATAAAAATTATCCTTTTGTGCAGCAGTTGCTAGAATTACTGCACCGTTGAGTGGGTCGGCCAGCACCGGAAACATGAAGTGGAAGCCCTTGTTACGATTTGTAAAAGGCACAAACGCGCCAAACAACACCAAACGTTTTACGGCAGGCAGCCCCAGCACTTTTCTAGCGGTGTGCTTGGCCAGGGGACAGAAGGAGTCCGTATGACCGTCGCACGTTGCTCATAACGCTCGGCCACGATGTCGTGGAAGTCCTCATCCTGGTTCATAGTCAGCGGCTTGAGCCGATACCCGCCCCTGAGGTGGCTCCATTGGGCCGCCCCGGAATGGCGACATGTGGGTGCCCATCAACAATGTTGGGGTCAAGGCACTCTTCAGGCATGCCAGAACTCCGCTGCCGCATCCTTGGCGGACAGCACAGATTCGCGCACGGGCCAGCGCACATTGATGGTCGGGTCATCCCAGCGGATGCAGCCTTCGTCTTCGGGGAAGTAAAAGTCCGTCACCTTGTAGTGGAAGTGCGCCACGTCACTGGTCACCACAAAGCCGTGCGCCAGCCCTGGCGGAATCCACAACTGCCACTGGTTGTCCTGCGTCAGTTCCACGCCGTACCACTGCCCACGGGTGGGCGAACCTTGGCGTATATCCACAGCCACATCAAAGACCGTGCCAAGGGATACGCTCACCAGCTTGCCCTGGGGACGTGTCTTTTGGAAGTGCAGGCCACGCAAAATTCCGTGAGAGGAGCGGGAATGGTTATCCTGTACAAAGGGCATGGTGATTCCCGCCTGCTTGTAGCGCTGCTGTTGCCAGGTTTCCACAAAGTATCCACGTGCATCACCCAATACCCTGGGTTTGATGAGCAACACGCCCTCAATATCGGTTGTGACTACTTCCATCCCTTGCTCCCGTCCACCAGTTCGAGAAGATATTCACCGTAGGGGGATTTGCGCAGGGGCTGGGCTAGCATGCGCACGGCGTCGGCCGTGATGTATCCCCTGCGCCAAGCGATTTCTTCGGGGCAGGCCACATACAAGCCCTGCCGGGTTTGCACGGCCTGCACAAAAGTGGAGGCCGCAAGCAGGGAATCGAGCGTGCCTGTGTCAAGCCAGGCAATGCCACGGCCCAAGAGCTCCACATGCAGGTCGCCGCGGCGCAGGTAGGTGTTGTTCACATCGGTGATTTCCAACTCGCCACGCGCCGAGGGCTTCACGGCGGCGGCGATCTCCAACACATCGGCGTCATAAAAATACAGCCCAGTCACCGCATAGTTGGAGCGCGGATGCTGGGGTTTTTCCTCAATGCTCAGTGCCCGGCCCTGGGCGTCAAACTCCACCACCCCATAGCGCTCTGGATCACGTACATGATAGCCGAACACCGTGGCCCCCCGTTGACGCTCCGTGGCTGCCGCCAGTAGTTTGTCCATTCCGTGGCCGAAAAAGATGTTATCGCCAAGTACCAAGCACACAGGGGCACCGGCGATGAAGTCGCGTGTAAGCAAAAACGCCTGCGCTAGACCATCTGGGTGGGGCTGCTCAACATACCGGAAAGCGCAGCCCCATTGTGTTCCGTCCCCAAGCAACTCACGGAACAGCGGCAAATGCGTCGGCGTAGAAATGATGGCAATGTCCCGAATGCCAGCCAGCAGCAACGTGCACAGCGGGTAGTAGATCATGGGCTTGTCGTAGACTGGCATAAGCTGCTTGCTGACGCTCAGGGTCAGTGGATGTAGCCGGGTCCCCGATCCCCCCGCCAGAATGATTCCCTTGTGTGCGTTCATTCTCCGACCCTCTCATATCCGGCATACTGCCGGGCAATCCAGTCCCTGTACTGCCCGCCACGGGCACGCTCCGCCCATGCCTGATTGTCCAGATACCAACTCACCGTGTCCTCAATTCCCTGATCAAATGTGTGGCGCGGCTTCCACTCCAACTCGCGCTCTATGCGCGTGCAGTCAATGGCGTAGCGGAAGTCATGGCCGGGGCGGTCTGCCACAAAGGCCATCAACTTTGCGTAAGGGCCGTCGGAGTGGGGGCGCAGGCGATCCAGCGCCGCGCAGATGCTGTGCACCACGTCCAGATTGGTGCGCTCGGCGCGGCCACCAACATTGTATGTGCGCCCCACAGTGCCCCGCCGCAGCACCATGTCAATGGCCTCGCAGTGGTCCTTCACATGCAACCAGTCGCGAATATAGTCGCCTTTGCCGTATATGGGCAGCGTCTGGCGCTCCAGCGCGTGGCAGATGATTAGGGGGATAAGTTTTTCTGGGAATTGGCGTGGGCCATAGTTGTTGGAGCAATTGGTGATGAGCACGGGCAGGCCATGGGTCTCGTGAAAGGCGCGCACCAAGTGGTCACTAGCGGCCTTGGAGGCTGAATAGGGGCTATTGGGCGCGTAGGGTGTGTTCTCTGTGAACGGTGCATCGCCAAGGCACAAACTTCCGTACACCTCATCCGTTGACACGTGCAAAAAACGGAAAGCTTCGCGGTGGTCTTGCGGCAGATTGTACCAGTAATCCAGTGTTACACGCAAGAGGGCGCACGTTCCAAGCACATTGGTGCGCACAAAGGCATCAGGATCGAGGATGGAGCGGTCCACATGGGACTCCGCGGCAAAGTTTATCACGGCCGTAGGTTGGTGGGTACGCATAAGATGTGCCATGAGCTCATCATTGCCTATGTCGCCCTGCACAAAGCAGTGCTTGGTGTCGTTGGCCAGACTGCACAGGTTGTCCAGGTTGCCCGCATAGGTGAGCTTGTCAACGGTCACAACCGGTACACCTGCCGCCCGTGTCCGCAACACGTGGCAGGAGCCGATGAACCCCGCGCCGCCGGTTATCAAATGGCAAGTTCGCATATCAATTCCGAATATAGCTAGAATTTTCGCCTTAGGTGCGGGGGTTAACAACATAGCCTGCACCATGCGGCGCATGACAGACTCATAATTTACATCAATGGCAACGCTTAAGCAATACGCTTGCAAGCGAAAGTAATGCCAGTCATAATCTGATTCTCTAAGACCATAGAAGTGATGGTATCGACTGATCTATTGTGCGATGAGTATCCTTCTTGCTATTCCAGCTGCGATTCGCAAAATCTGTCCAGTAATAGCAGATATGAACTCGAATATCTTTTGTTTCAATGGGCTACAGTTAGATCTCTTGAATGCCTCCAGAATTAAAACCAAGTTGTCAAATGGTAATTCGAAAAACCAAGTGTCGACTTTAGCCTTTTGTTGTCGGAGTGCTTTATCATACAGACACAAGTCACTTTCGAGCCTGTCTAGTATGCTTAATAGTTGATTGAAGTCGCTATAGTCTAGTGCTGCATCGATAAGTTCAGGAAACCCCCAAAGCTTGTCGCGCGGGGATAAAGCAAGGCAACCTGCGGAGATTGCTTCTACTAGTGCCAGTCCTGCGCAAGGTTTTGAATCTGGATGAACTATAAAATACTTTGACCGAAGTTCTAGTTTGTGGATGTCAGATATTGATTTGTAAGAATCAAGGATTGTTCCGTACCGAGAAATTCGTACACGATGACTTTGCTGTAGAACAGAATAGCTGTGGTGACTAAAAAATATACAACTGTTCCTTGTAATGCTTTCATGCTTGTATAAATTCTGTATAGTTGTTGATGATTGGATGTAGTAAGGAAAATCAAGCACAGCCCGTTTTGTGCGAACCATTGACATGTATTGGGCAGAATTGCGCGATAAACGAAATTTTGCTGGCCTATGGTTGAGAAAAACGTTATACCCATAAAATGGGCTTCCTCTAAAAATAGTGTCAATTCCAGTTGGGCCGCCTTCAATGAAATAGTAACACCAAAGTACTGTTCTGAATTGTCTAATGATGCGGGTAGGAACTGCAACGTCGATAGCGATAACGATATCATAAAGCGACCAATCTACTGCCTCAACATTTTCTGCCTTGCCTCCTTCTGGCCAGATAGTCCAGTTTGTAACATATTTCCCCCAAAGTTTCTTGCCGGTTGTGCACTCTCGGTCAGTTGTTGCATTCACTATTACAACATGACAATCCGCCAGGTCCCAAAGGCCGATAGGTCCAGAGCGCCAATTTGACGAGTTGACTATATCAATTAGATTTGGACCAGTTTTAGTAAACAGGTCATAGCAAGATGTTTGTTTGACTATGCATATTTTAAGCATGGTAAACCTGTAAGCCCCCCTGTCTTATTACTCTAAGAGTAAGGACTTTGGGGTAGAGGTTCTGGACGGTCTGTTTCGTCTCATTCATGGCTCTTCCGTAATCCTGTGGGCCAATCCGTCAAGTGAGTTGTGGGTCGGGCCGTGTGCCTTTCTTGATAATCTATTTGTGCATACTGCTTAACATGGGCCTTATCGCTAACGAATTGGCGCAGAGGATCAAGCGCTTCCGGGCTTAACTTGAGACGTAATAGGTGCTCATTAAAGGTGCGAGGGTCGCGAAGGTTTGGGAAACACCGGTGCTTTATTGGATATGGCGATATCGAAACGAGCATGTCAATTGCCGACCATGCTGGCAATACTGATATCATGCGCAACAGCGCTGAACGGAGTGCAGACATTACATACACATACGTTTGTTGTGTGGCGCATATTTAGTTTGGTAAATTGACGCATCATGGTTTCAAGCGCTTTTTTTGTGATCAATTCCAGATGCGCGCAAGAGTCTCCATGGATATTTGTTGTCCAACAGATCATAGAATAGCGCCTCATATTGATCCGTAATGTGCTCCCATGAATAGTGCTTAAGAACGCGTTGTCTCGCCCCTTGCTTAAACCCATCAAGCTCGTGAATATGATCCAGGCTCCACTGCATCATCTCAGCGAGTGACGACTGTTCCAGTGTGTAATATATTCCGAATTCCTGAAGTACATCGTGATTGAATGGGATGTCGCTGGCTATTGTCAGGCATCCTGCGGCCATGGTCTGAAGTAGAGCTGGATTCGTGCCGCCAACGGAATTGCCGTGGATGTAAGCGTGGCAGTATGCCCAGAGTTGACCGAGCAGTTCTTGATCGTAGATGAAACCTGGCAGAATAATGTTCTCTCCGGCCGCAGCCATGATCTTGTCCACATAGTCCCCACCGTAGGGGTTCCCTCCGACGAGTACCAACTTCTTGTCCGTGTTTAGGCGGTTGTAAGCCTCAATGGTCAGCAGAGGGTAGTTTTCTGGTTCGAAGCGCGTAATCTGCAAGAAGTAGCCGCCAGGCACCAGGCCGAGTTCCTTGAGCCGGTCCGGTGACTTCGGCTGCTGCACGTATGCCCCGTAGGCTATTTCCGAGGAATCTACCCCGTGAGTCTTGAGATAGTAGTCATGGATGCCCTTCGAGTCCGAGACGATCCGGTTGGCAATGAAGCACGACAGCTTTTCTGCTGCCTTGAAATAGGATTTGCCCAGGCGGTTCCACTTTGATCTACGCCATTCTAGTCCGTCTGTGTTGACGGCGATGCGTTTGCCGAACAGGCGCAAGGGGAACAGCATAAGGCTGTTTGCGGCGTTGAACACCATGTGCACGTCGTACTGCATGAAGAGGGCGTGCCAGCAGCTCAGGAACGTGTGGGACAACGTGTCTAGAGTCTTCATTCGGATGTTGGGCAGAAAGATGCGCCGAACGCCCTCCCATTCTGGGGTGCGCTCCATATAATAGCTGCAGCGGCAGTAAACGGTGACTGAGTGTCCCCTTTGGGCTAGGCGCCGACCGATCTCGTGCACGCAGGTCTCGAACCCGCCGTACTTTGCCGGTACTCCTCGAGTTCCGATGAGGGCGATGGACAGCACTCGGGTCACTGGAGGCTCTCCTTGGCTGGGCTCTTCTTGAGGTACACGGTAATGTGGTCAGACTTGAGGCGGTTGACGCCGGGAACCAGGGCCAGGAGGCTTGAAAGAACATACGCTGCAGCGGTACCCCAGGGGATGCCCCCGTGCCTGCGTCGCAGGTTTAGTAGGTGCTTGTGCAATCGACCTGGGCTCAAGGCCTTCAGGGGCGAGGCGTGCTCCTCCTTGAATATGATGAAGCCACAGGATTTCGCCAGCACCCGCAAGGCCCTACTGTTAAGGTGGACGAGGTGCGTGGGGGCCTGGAAGGCGTACCAGCAGTATTTTAGTAAGTAAAAGTCTAGGCACTCATTGCAGGCCACGGAGATGATCAGGGTGCCGTCGTCCGCCAGAAGGCCCTTCAGGAAATCTAGGGTCTGCCGCGGGGTGTGCAGGTGCTCCAGCACTTGGTTCAAGATTTTCACGTCGTACGGCTCCGGGGGCGCTAGACTGGCAAGGCCGCCGGTGTAGACACGCCTGGCGCTCTGGGCGGCCAGTCGCGTGGACTCGACGTCCACTTCGAAGCCGTCCATGATGAAGCAGAAACGGATGAATTGACGGAGGAGCCTGCCGTTTCCGCAGCCGAAATCGAGCATCGTCGCTCCAGGCCTCCGTAGCGGTGGGAACATGTTGACCTGCGGATGGAGCAGCCAGTGCAGGGCCTGGTCTGCTGGGCTCCTGCTCAATCCATAGCACCAGCGGCAGATGCGTTCCTGCATCTTGGAGGCCAGGGTGTCGCCACTGTCCAGGGTGTGCGTGTAGTACTGTTTGGGGTAGTACTCTCCCATAGCTTCAGGCGTAGGATGGATGGCGAGAAAGCATCCCGTGCAGTCGAGGCAGCGAGCAACCCTGAACTGTCCCGCAAGGTCATGCAGTGTATCCTTAGCGTGGATATATAAAAAATTATTTCCACCGGCGCAAGTAGGGCAAGAGTCGAGGTGTTCCAACTTCAAGACACTATCCCCCCCAGCTTGTCTTCAGTACCGAGCGCAAGATCGTCATGAGCGTGTCATAATGCGCCTTGGGCGAGAACTCCGTGTCCAGATGCTCGCGGGCCTTCCTGCCCAGCTGCGCCAGTTGCGCAGGGTGTTCCATGGCCCAGATGAGCTTCTCGCGAAGGTCGCCGACGTCAGCGGCCTTGTACAGCAGCCCGGTCTGCCCGTCGCGCACCAGTTCGGAGAAGCAGCCGTGGTCCGGGGCGATAACCGGCTTGCCGTGGGCATAAGCCTCCAGCAGAACGTTAGGCAGGTTGTCGTACCAGATGGAGGGGATCACCACGCAGCGGGAGGCGCGGATGTGCCCCGCAAGCTCCTCCTTGGTCATGAACTCGTGAAGCTCCATGTCGGGAGTCAACTGCCGCTGCAGGGAGCGGGCGTATTCGGTCTCGCCTTGCCCGCCGACGAGTACGAGCTTGGGCTTGTCTCCCCGGATAGTGGAGTAGGCCTGTAGGAGGTGGTGTACGCCCTTTTCGACAACGAAACGGCCGAAGTACAGGATGTGCCCGCCCTCGCCGTAGCTCGGCTCCACGCGGCTCGCATCGGTGAAGGTGGGGAGCAGGTGCAGCTTTTCGCGGGGGAAGCCCGCTTCAGCGAAGCGCTCCAGCGTGAACCGGGCCGGAAAGGCGAAGGCGTCGATGCGGTCGCGGCAGCGCAGCAGCCGGTGCATGGCCAGGGCCGCCGCCTTTATTGAGCTGCCGAGGACGGACTGGTTGACGCAGCGCTTGCACACCGCGTTGCCGAACCCTCCGCCGAGGCAAAGTTGGCAGACCTGCTCACCGTCGAAGAGGTGCCCCTGCGGGCAGATGAGGCTGAAGTCTGACACGCGCAGCACCACCGGCAGGCCCCTGGACTTGAAACCGTCCAGCACAGCGGGGGACATCTTGTTCATGAACTGCAGGGAGTAGGCGATGTCCGCCCGGGCGAAGTCGGCGAAGGCGCGGGCCTTGAGGAAGGCCTCCGGGCAGTAGAACTGCCGGGAAAGCAGTCGGAGGATCGTCATGGGGGTCTTGCGGTACTCGTGGGCGTATACGCTGTGCTCGTCAGCGATGGGCGAGAGGAAGCGTTTCTCGAAGGGATTCGGGACGTTTCTGGCTGAGCGCACTGAGAAGGGCAGTACCTCGTGTCCGTTGGCCTCCAGCATGGGCTTGATAGCGAACAGGTATTTTTCCGGTCCGCCGGAGATGAAGTAGCGGTAGTTGGAGAGGATTATCCGCACATGTGCCCCTGCCCGAAAGCGAGCTCCAACTCGCGCCGCACGTCTGCGATGACGCCTGCCAGCTGCTCGTAGAATGCCTCTTCGGTGAGCTTTTCTATGAAATGCTTCCGTGCCGAGCACCCCCGGCTTAGGAGCTCCTCTCGGGTCAGGACCGAAAGCTGGGCCTGCAAATCCGCCAGATCCCGGAAGGACGCTAAGAAGCTCAGCTGGTCCGCTCGGAGAACCCATTCATTCAAAAAGTCGTTCTTAGTTATGAAGATTGGGATGCTGGCCTGCATGGCCTGAAGGCACACCAACTGCCCGGAGACGACCTGCGCGTCATGCAGGGGCAGCAGCACGGCCTTGGCCCCCATGAGTAAGTTCTCGAAGTCCTTGCCATAGGCGTCCGTCACCGTGTGCAGGTTGGGGGGCAGGGGGGCGAGTTCGGCCGCAGCCTGGGGCAGGCAAGCGATGCGGAATTCCTTCTGGGGCATCCGTAGCGCCAGGGCCTTGAGCAGCGGGTAGTTGCGGTTGCTCGCTCCGTAGGATAAGTAGTAGCTCCCCGGTTCCGGGGAGGCGGCCATACGAGCCTCAACGTGCTCGCTATGGGTGGAAAAGCTGGTGAGCACGACGCTCTTTTCCGGCGGCGTGGGGGCGTACAGCCCGTCCCGCGAACTCATGAAGAAGACTTTGTGGACCTCGTCCGCGCGGATCATACGCAGCATGAGCCATTGCTTCAGGCGGGTGAGTCGCGCCTGGGAGCTCGGCTTGAAGATGACGTAGACCACCAACATGAGTCGTCGTGCAAAGGGCCACAGGAGGGAGAGCAGGGACAGGTAGAGGGCGATGCACTGCTGCCAGACGAAGATGAAGTTGTGCCTGCGCCGCAGGAAAATCCCGAGCTCAGCGATGCGGAGATAGCTGGCGTGCCGGTGCAGGGAGCCCTTGCGTATGGAGGTCTCAGCGATGCGGTACTCCACGCGCGCCCAGCGTCCCCGGAACAGGGCTTCCAGGCACTCGCTCCGCCCCGCGTCGCCGAGGAAGAGCAACCGCGCCGGAGCGGAGAGGGAAGGCTTCTCGCCTGTGCATTGTGGGCTTGGGGCCATAAACACTCCGTTGTCGTGG
Source organism: Desulfovibrionaceae bacterium (assembly GCA_009773665.1). GTDB lineage: Bacteria > Desulfobacterota > Desulfovibrionia > Desulfovibrionales > Desulfovibrionaceae > Fundidesulfovibrio. The sequence continues at coordinate 15,639 of WSYE01000028.1, forward strand.
GCTGGGCGAAGGACGGTTGCGGCTACTGACCACCGTACCTGATGGTCGTGATGCTGTGGGGTTCCAGGGTGACTTCTGTGTTGTCCTTCAGCGAGATCTTCTTCACCCGAACAGCGACGTTCCCCGGATCCTTCTCGTTGTCCGCCTCCATCCCATCGGCGTTTTTGGCGTTCAGTACCTCCAGGGTCGCCACGCCACCCGCAGCCTTGAACCTACCCACGGCGATACGCGTGGCGATGGCGGCCTTCGGGTGCCGGTTCACGAGGGTCAAAGCAAGCTCCTTGCCGACCGGGTCGTAGCTGGCGATCCCGTCCAGATAAGGGTTGCCGGACGTAGCTTTCCCGAAGGGCGTGGTTTGCAGAAGCGAGGTGTCGAAGGTCGGCGAGCCAATGCTCAGTTCCACCCTCGCCCGGCCCGCATGGACTGCATACATTTGAAGCACGTAAAACGTTGGGGACAGGTGCCCGTCGGGGTATACCAACGCGAAACCCATAACCCCCCCCCCGTATAGGACCCAATGCGTGAACAGGAGGACTTCCTTGCGCACCAGAGCGTTCATGTGGCTTGCCATCCAGAGCGCGGCCTTGAGCTTCCGAGATTCGTTGGCGTCCGCCTGGGCCTCAGTCGAGACGCCATATCCGGTGTTGCTCTCGGTAACGGCGATGGGGAGGTCGGGGAAGATCTTGCGCAACAGGGCGATATGCTCCTCGATGAGGCGGTTGTTGGCGAAGAGCCAGTTGTACTCAAGCTCGGGACTCTGCCACACGTCCACGACCTTGCGGCCCGCCCCGGCGACCCACACAGACTTCACGAAGAGGTTGCAGTCTCCGATGCCGGGGAGGCTCCTGTCGTTGACGTATTTGAGGGTGATGGTGTTCTGGCCTTTTCGCAGCGTGGCTCGGCTTGTGAACGGGGCGAGGCTGGCCGAGGAGACACTAATTTGCTGCGTAAGGGCGCCGTTCACAATGACTTGCATCAGCGGCCACTCAAGGGCCTTGTCACCGCGCGCCTCGATGGTGATGTCACATGGCCCGTCAGCGGGCCAATCGAAGGTGCGGGTGCTCTCCGCGTTGCTCCAGAATCGAGTCATCGGCTTCAGCGTGTCGACGTTGCTGTAGTAGTGCATGACGAGGAAGTCGAAATGCTTCGCTTGGATATCCAGGGCGCGTATTTGCTGTTCGTTCATATATAGGAAGGAGTCTCCCACGAGGCCAACCTTGATGGAGGGATCCCTGGCCTTCATGGCCTTGCTGTATTCAACAGCCTTAGGAAGGTAGTTCTTGTCGCGGAGCATATTGATCTCGTTGCCCACCTCCCAATATTTCACCTGCATCGGCTTTTTGAGGCCGTGCTGGGCGCGGAGCCAAGCGAAATACCCGGCAGGGGCCGCGTCGCCGCCCTGGAAGGCGGTCTCGGTCCAGTTGGGCTGGGCCAATGGCGCGGACACGTTGCAGTATTCGACCCAGTTGGCGGCCTCCTGCGGGGTCCCGCTCTTGTAGTTGACGGTGATGATCTTCTCGGTGTTTAGGACCCCGGCCACTGCTTCAAACTCCAGCGTTCCGAAGAAGTTCCTGAACTTGCGGCCGAATTCGTCCGTGTTGTTCACTCGCCTGCCAAGCGGACCCACGCCGAAGCGCCAGTGATAGTGGTCGCTCGTGTTGCCACCGGGAAAGCGGAGGATGTGCAGAGACATCTCGCGGCAGCGAGCGAGCAGAGCTTGGTTCAGTTGAGGCGTCATGCCCTGGCCCATCTTCAGCATATGATTCTGCCTGGGCTTCTTGTCGATATCCAATTCATTCCAGACATGCAGGTTTGTGCCAATAAGCATAAGCGGGATAGTCTTTCCGCTAACGGCCTTCAGTTCCACAGTGCCGCGCAGGATGTCGGACGCAAGCCCCTGGGCTGGCACGATGGCAGCGAGGCAAGTTATGAGGGCCAACGCAAGGGTGACAAGGGCGTGACGCATGCTTACGTGCCTCCTGTTCATGCAGTCAGCATGACAGCGGTTGGGTTGGTCTTGGCGCTGCTACTGGGGTGCCTAGTCCGGCGCGGAGCACCACGTATGCGGTCGGCCTAGTGCGGGGCGTTCTTCCGGCACAACGCAACATTAGCGCATAACGTGCCCTGTGGCAAGGTGCGCAATGCTGAATCCGACAGTGCAGAACATGCATCATACGGCCCGGCGGGAGCTGGTTGGGGGCTCGCCCATGCTGTCTGCAGACCCCGCTCCAGTGGGATTGACACCCAGCCCTGAAAGCAGGAAGGCGGGGTAGCGTGCGGTCCTAGGGTGGAAATGTCCGGCTCTTTGCATTTGGCACCGGTTAAAAGCATTGTTGGGGATTCACGTGGAGTGCTGCACTAGAGCAAGAGATATATGAGTGCCATGCGTCGTACAATTTGGACTTGTCTGATCCTATTCTCCTGCAGTGTGACTTCTTCAAGGCACTTGTCAAGGAGTTAGTGCTGGGAAGCATTACCTCTTGCGCGCTGAAAAAGCGCGGCGCAGACTAAAATTCGAAAATGCAGTAATGCTGTAGGCAAAGTTTGTCATCAGCGTATGATTGTCGCCGCATATCTACATGATGTGGTTGATGATGTAGATGAGGTCTGCAGAGCCGACACGCCCTCCGTATCTCGCGGTGAAGGCCTCATCGCGCGCGATGCGCTCATGGAGGGCGCGAAAGTAGTCAATGTCGGGTGACATCAGGATCGGTGCGGCCACGCGTATCAACCATTCCGGCCAGTCCCACCATCTGGCTTCAACTGGTTTCAAGGAAGAGTCCGATGGTTTCAGGCGGGAACCTGTGTCGTAGCGCCTTTGCGGGAGATCCCGCCGCGATGGCGCAAGCAGGAACGTCTTTTGTGACGAGTCCGAGAGGCCGGCCGCAGCGACCAGGCCCACGTAGCCGGTGCCGACGATACAAACGTTCATGCTCCCCCAAACTCGGCTGTATCAATAATAATCAAGAAAATATTTATATCAAATGGCATGAACAAGGCTCTTTTTAAAGTCCTCATACGCTGCCACCATCCCATCTTGCAGAGATGTCTTGGCCTTCCACCCAGCCTGGTTTAAGCGAGAGACATCCAGCAGCTTGACCGGCGTGCCATCCGGCTTGGACACGTCAAACGCAATCTCTCCCTGGTAGCCCACGGTTTGCTTCACCAACTCCGCAAGTTCCTTGATCGAGATGTCATACCCGACACCGATATTCACCAACGGTGGCTCAAAGCAGCCGGTCTTGGTGTCGTCACTGCCAAGCAGAGTCTCGTAGCGTTCCTGCGGCAGATTCAATACGTAGACGCAGGCCTCTGCCATGTCATCGCTGTACAGGAATTCACGCCGTGGTGTGCCTGTCCCCCAAACCGTAACACTCGCGTCTCCACGCTCCTTGGCCTCGTGGAACCTTCGGATAAGCGCCGGGATGACGTGGCTGTTCTGGGGGTGGTAGTTGTCGCCAGGGCCGTAGAGGTTGGTTGGCATCACGGCAAGCGAGCGGGTTCCGTACTGCCTGTTGTAGCTCCAGCACATTTCGATTCCCGAAATCTTTGCTAACGCATACGGCCTGTTCGTGGGTTCCAAGGATCCCGTGAGCAGATGCTCTTCCTTCATGGGCTGCGGGGCATGCCGCGGGTAGATGCAAGAGGACCCGAGGAAGAGCAGCCGTTTGACACCCTGAAGATAGGTATTGTGGATGACGTTGATCTGAATGGCGAGGTTCAAGTAGATGAACTCAGCCGGGTAGGTGCTGTTCGCGATAATGCCACCGACCTTGGCTGCGGCAAGCACCACGTACTCCGGCTTCACCTCTTCGAAAAAGGCGCGGACTTGCGCACCGTCGACCAAGTCAAGCTCTGCGTGCGTGCGCGTGACGAGATTCGTGTAGCCCTGGGACTCAAGCTGCCGCACAATGGCGGAACCGACCAGCCCCCTATGCCCAGCAACGTATATCCGCGCGTCTTTTTTCATCTTCAGTGCGCCTACTCGTTAAAGTCATAGGTGGTGTAGCCGCTCCGTTTCACCAAGTCGTCGCGCTTTGCCGCCTTCAGGTCCTCATGGGCCATCTCCGCCACCATCTCCAGGAACGTGATCTTGGGGACCCAGCCAAGCTCACTCCGCGCACGCGAGGGATCTCCCAGCAAGGTCTCGACTTCGGTGGGGCGGAAGTACCTCGGGTCCACACGGACGATGACCTGGCCCTTGTCATCCGTCCCAGTCTCCTCCAGGCCCTTGCCAGTCCAAGCAATGGCCATGCCCAGGGCTTTGGCTGCGGCATCGACGAAGTCGCGCACACTGTACTGCACCCCAGTCGCAATGACATAGTCCTCAGGAGCTTCCTGCTGCAGCATCAACCACTGCATTTCGACGTAATCCTTGGCATGCCCCCAATCGCGCAAGGCGTCCAGGTTCCCGAGGTACAGGCAGTCCTGCAACCCAAGCTTGATCCGCGCCAGGGCGCGTGTGATCTTGCGGGTCACGAATGTTTCGCCACGGAGCGGCGATTCATGATTGAACAGGATTCCATTGCATGCGTAGAGGCCATACGCCTCGCGGTAGTTGACGGTAATCCAGTAGGCGAAAAGCTTGGACACGGCATACGGGCTGCGTGGGTAAAAGGGCGTGCTTTCCCTCTGCGGAATCTCGCGGACCTGGCCAAAAAGTTCACTGGTGGAGGCCTGGTAGAAACGCGTTTTCTTCTCCAATCCGAGGGTCCGGATGGCCTCCAGGATGCGGAGAGTGCCCAGAGCATTCGCATCGGCAGTATATTCAGGCATCTCAAAACTAACAGCCACATGGCTCATGGCGGCCAAGTTGTAAATTTCATCCGGCTGTGACTTTTGGATAATGCGAAACAGGTTGGCACTATCTGTGAGGTCTCCGTAGTGGAGCACAAACCTGCGCTCCTTCTCGTGGGGGTCCTGGTAAATATGGTCGATGCGCGTGGTGTTGAATGACGAGGAGCGGCGCTTGATGCCGTGCACAATGTAATCTTTCGAGAGCAGGAGGTCCGCAAGCAGAGACCCGTCCTGCCCCGTGATCCCAGTAATCAACGCAACTTTCTTGGACATTTCACCCTCTCTCACGGAAAATTTCTGATTTCAATGTCACTAAAAGATGACCATAAAACCTTTAGGACAGATGTGAGCACTCCGGGACATGCTCTTCTTGGCGATCTGCACCGGCGACGGCCAGCAAGCCCCCGCGTGACTACTTACAGGAAATCGCCGGGAGAGTACAGGGTAAACCTCAGTGTCCAACCTCTCGTGGAGGAGTGTGCTTCCGAAAATGAGACGACACGGCAGGTGATTTGGCAACAACCGTGCTAGCTGTGCGCCGTTAGGGCAACGCGGATAAACTTAATCCTATATCTGAGGGACTAACCCACCTGGAAACACAAATATTGTTGTGTATCATGCCGTATTTGCATGTTATTAGACAGGGTCGAACTCCCCCTGCACCAGTCATCAGGTAGAGGGCTGGATGTCCACGAACAACTTCCACAAAGCATGTTTCGCAGATGATGTCCAGTGGAGTAGCCCCCGTTTCGACCGGACATCCCGCCCACCATAGGAGATAGGTCTAGCCCTATGTCCAGACCTAGTGCTAACGGGGAAGCAGTGGTGGAGGTGCTGACCACTGTCCACCGTCGACGGTGGACAGTGGCCGAGAAGGTTCAGCTGGTCCAGGAGTCGTTGCAGCCGGGCATGAACGTCTCGTACGTCGCCCGCAAGCACGGCATTTCTCCAAGCCTGTTGTTTCGCTGGAGGAAGCTCATGAGCGACGGAGGCAAGGCCGCTGTCCAGGCTGACGAGCAGGTTGTCGGCGCCGGTGAAGTCCGGGCGCTCAAGAAGCGCATACGAGACCTGGAGCGGATGCTGGGCAAGAAGACCATGGAGGTCGAAATCCTTCAGGAGGCCATGGAGATTGCGCGCGAAAAATAACTGCTCTCGCGCACTCCGTTGCCTTGGGAGGACGGTTCCCGGTGAAGCGTGTCGCTGAGGCATTGACGGTCTCGCGCTCCAGGCTGGCGGAGCGTTTGAAAGAGCCAACACAAGGGCGTCCTCCTCGTTACTCCAAGGCCGAGGACGAGGCTCTGCTGCCGATGATTCACGACATCATCGACCACCGCCTGACCTACGGCTATCGCCGGGTCTGCGCGGTGCTGAACCGCCATCTGCGCCAAGAGGGACTCGCTGGGGTCAACCACAAACGGGAGTATCGGATTATGCGCCTTTACGGCCTGCTTTTGGCCAGACACAAGGGCTACCGGCCAGACCGCAGCCAATATGGCAAGGTCATCACTCTCAAAAGCAATCTTCGCTGGTGTTCCGACGGGTTCGAAATCCATTGCGACAACGGCGAAGTGGTGCGTGTGGTCTTCGCCCTTGATTGCTGTGACCGTGAAGCCATGGGGGCCATTGCGACCACAGCGGGCATCAGCGGCCAGATGGTGCAGGATTTGATGCTGGAGTGCGTGGAGAAGCGGTTTGGAGCGCTGAAGGCCCCTCACCCTGTCGAATGGCTCTCGGACAACGGCTCCTGCTACACGGCCAAGGAGACGGTGGCCTTCGCCTCCATGCTCGGCCTGCTCTCACGGTTCACGCCGGTGCGCAGCCCTGAGAGCAACGGCATGGCCGAGGCCTTTGTGAACACCTTCAAGCGGGATTATGTGCGTGTCCACGCTCATCCCGATGCGGCAACGGTCCTGGCCCAGCTTCCCGGCTGGTTCGAGGACTACAACGAGAGGCATCCCCACAAGGGGCTGCGGATGAAGTCGCCAAGAGAATTCATCCGCTCGTCAGCAACCGCAGGGTGTCCGATTTAGCAGGGGCAACTCCATCCAGGTCACCAGCCACTGCCCGGTCCGTCTCGTTGACACCATCAGGTCAATTACTTATGCGAGGCGCAAGATGTTTCGCCTTCCACTATGTGGAGGCATTTCAGCACGCAGCATGAAGTCTGCCCAACACAGGGCATAGGGTCTGGCCATGGAAGCAGGGAAATGTGTGGCGCGCGGCGGCCTTAATGGTTTGCCTCTGGCCCGCTTGGTCGCGGTGAGAACACTATGGGCCGTCTCCATCGCAGCGGTCCTCTGGGGGTCCATCGTTCCAATCCAACTGCCTTTAGACACGGGAGTAACGTGGAGTGACAAGGTTATCCATGCTGGCGCCTATTTCTGGCTCGCGGCACTGGGGAGGCTCTCCCTGCCTCGTCCCAATGGCGGCTTCTGGGCTTTTTGGAGCATGTTTGTTCTGGGTTGGGCCATCGAAGTGATGCAATTGTATGTTCCTGGGCGTGAAGGCTCACTGGTTGACGGGGCCTGTAATATGTTTGGCATTTTTGCGGGGCTGTACATGGTGAAGCTTTTTTCTCCGCCACTCGGCTTACCCGCCGGAGGGTTCAGTTTTGTGGAGAGACGGCCGATACTGCCTCACAAGGGCATGTAAGCTGGACGGTTAAGCAGTCTACCGGCAGAGACGGAGAGGCATTGCTGAAATGCCGTGCCGGTTCCGTCGCGTGCCTTTAAATTCATGTTTTCTTGTAAAAACGGCTAGATACGTTCCAGCTGGAGTTGCCCGTTCATGAAGAAGATCCTTGTCACTGGCGGAGCCGGATACATCGGGTCGCATACCGTGAAGCGCCTCGCCGCGCGTGGGTATGAGACGGTGGTCTTGGACAACCTTTCCACCGGGCACAGGGACTTCCTGCGCTGGGGCGCCTTTGCCCAGGGCGATCTGGGCAAGGCCGATGTCCTAGATGACGTGTTCACCGCGCACAAGATCGATGCGGTGATCCACTTCGCGGCCTCCATCGCTGTGGGCGAGTCCGTGGACGAACCCCTGGCCTACTACGAGAACAACGTGGCCAACACCGTGCAGCTGTTGCAGGCCATGCGGCGGCACGGGGTGTCGAGCCTGGTGTTCTCCTCCTCCTGCGCGGTCTACAGCCCACATTTCGACGGGCTCCTGCGCGAGGACCACCCGTTCGGCCCCCTCTCGCCATACGCCCGCACGAAATACATGATCGAGCTGATGTTGCAGGACTGCGCCCAGGCCTTCGGGCTCAGACATGCCTGCATGCGCTATTTCAACGCCGCCGGTGCGGACCCGGAGGTTGAGGTGGGGGAACGCCACTTCCCGGAGACCCACCTGATCCCCCTGGTGCTCCAGGTGGCCCTGGGGCAGCGGCCCCTGCTGAATGTCATGGGCGACGACTACCCCACGCCCGACGGCACCTGCATCCGCGACTATATCCATGTCCAGGATCTGGCCGACGCGCACATCCTCGCGCTGCACTACCTGGACGCGGGCGGGGACTCTGGCGCATTCAATCTGGGCAACGGGCAGGGCTATTCCGTCCGCGAGGTTCTGGATGCCGCCCGCGCCGTCACAGGGTGCGAGATTCCCGTCAGCGTGGCGCAGCGGCGGGCCGGGGATTCGCCGCGCCTGGTGGGGGATGCGGGCAAGGCCAAGGCAGTGCTGGGTTGGCGGCCGGAGTATCCCGACATCCGCGAGATTCTGGCCACGGCCTGGGCCTGGCATTGCAAGGAAACGCCCCCCAGGCAACCATGAGGGAGTCCGAGTTAAGGCCAGTGGCAGCGGCCAAGAACTGACGACAACCACAGAAGCCAAGCTGAACGATTCAGCGCATCGAGCTGCCGTGCAGGCTGCCGCTTCGCGAGAGCAAAGAGGGAGGGGACGGATGTACACGATTCGACCGGTGATTCTCTGTGGGGGAAGCGGCACGCGGCTCTGGCCCCTTTCAAGGGAATTGTACCCCAAACAGTTCATGGAGCTGGGGACGGGAACCCTCTTTGGGAAGACCTTGCAGCGTGTTGTCGGGCTACAGGGGCTCGGGTTGCCCATTGTGGTCTGCAATGAGGAGCACCGCTTCTTCGCAGCAGGAATCATGCAGGAGCTTGGCATCGAAGCTGAGGTGGTTCTTGAGCCGAAGTCCCGCAACACCGGTCCGGCCATCGCGCTCGCGGCACTGGCCGCCAGGGAGAATGGTGACGACCCCCTGTTGCTCGTTTTGCCCTCAGACCATATCATTGAGCCGGCAGCGGCCTTTCATGACGTTATCAACCGCGCCGCCAGTGCTCTTGCTGCTGACATGCTTGTCACTTTTGGCGTCACCCCGACACGGCCGGATACCGGCTTTGGCTATGTCCAGTGCGGGGAAGAGGTCGCAGCGGACCTGTTTCGCGTGCAGCGGTTTGTGGAAAAGCCGCCCCTGGCGGAGGCGGAGCGTTTGCTGAAGGAAGGCGGCAACCTCTGGAACAGCGGAATTTTTCTCTTTCACGCCTCGACCTACCTGAAAGAGCTGGAGCACCATGCCCCGGAGATATTGGCTGCCTGCACGGCTGCCTGGGCGAGCCATAGCCGGGATCTCAACTTTGTCCGGGTTGGCGCCGATGCCTTTGCCTCAGCACCGTCCACATCCATTGACTACGCTGTCATGGAGCATACGAAACACTCCTATGTCATGCCTCTGGCTGCAAGTTGGAATGATCTCGGCTCCTGGGACTCTTTTTATGATGCAGCACCTCATGACGCCGCACAGAACGTTCTCGTGGGCGACGTCATTGCCCGGGAGACGCAAGGTTGCTATGTTCACGCCACGGGCCGCCTGGTCGCCACCTTGGGCGTCAAGGATCTGGCAATTGTGGAAACAGCAGATGCGCTCCTTGTTATGGATAGGAGCAAGTCCCAAAGCGTAAAGGATTTGCTGAATACCCTCAGGGCAGGCTCCCGGTGTGAGGCCAACACGCACATCAAGGTCTACCGTCCCTGGGGGTCGTATGAAGTCCTTGTGTGTGGCGTGCACTTCCAGATCGTCGTCAATGAGAAGGCTGTGCTCTCCCTTCAGATGCACTACCACAGAGCAGAGCACTGGATCGTAGTCAGTGGGACGGCACGGGTGACTGTCGGCGATGAAGTGCTGCTGCTCGGTGAAGACGAATCAACGTATATTCCTCTTGGAACAGTGCACCGGCTCGAAAACCCAGGGCGCATACCTCTTGAGATTATCGAGGTACAGACAGGCTCGTATCTTGGAGAGGATGACATTGTGCGCATGGAAGACACCTACGGCCGGATATAGCCAGTACATGATTGAATACTTTGCACTCTTTGCATTTTGAGTACGCACTGGGGGCGGAAGATGTCCTGTTTCAAAGCATATGACATTCGCGGTGAAGTTCCTGAGGAATTGAATGCAGACTTGGCCTGGCGTATCGGCCGGGCCTATGCGGCAGAACTTAAGCCGAAAAATGTTGCCGTGGGCCGGGACATACGGCTCTCCAGCCCCAGTCTGGCGGATGCCCTTGCTGACGGGTTGATGGCTGGTGGCGTCGACGTGATCGATCTTGGCCTGAGCGGAACCGAGGAAGTCTATTTCGCCACGTTCAGCCAGGGGCTGGACGGCGGCATCGCCGTCACCGGCAGCCACAACCCTGCGCACTGCAACGGCCTGAAGCTTGTGCGCCGTGGGGCCGTGCCGATCAGTGGAGATTCTGGGCTCTTTGCCATCCGCGACCGGGTTCTGTCGGGTGACTTTCCTCCTCCAGCAGCGAGGCGCGGTGAGCGGATCGAGAAGACCTTCCGGGATGAATATGTGCGCCACGTGCTCGGCTATGTGGATGTTTCCGCGCTGGCGCCCCTGAAGATCCTGGCCAATCCGGGGAATGGCTGCGCTGGCCCGGTGGTCAAGCTGCTCTGCGAGGGGCTGCCGTTTTCCGTGCAGTTCATCAACGCTGAGCCGGACGGCTCGTTTCCCAACGGAGTGCCGAATCCACTCCTGCCAGAACGCCGCGCCGATACTGCCAAGGCCGTTCTCGCCACAAGGGCTGACCTGGGCATCGCCTGGGACGGAGATTTCGACCGGTGCTTCTTCTTTGATGAAACCGGCAGCTTTATTGAGGGCTATTACCTCGTCGGCTTGCTGGCAGAGTCCATACTTGCCCACTGCCCAGGCAGCAAAATCATCCACGATCCACGGCTCTCGTGGAACACTATTGACCTTGTTCGTGCAGCGGGAGGGGTGCCCATTGAATGCAAAACGGGGCATGCCTTTATCAAGGAACGCATGCGCGCCGAAGACGCTGTCTACGGTGGCGAGATGAGCGCGCACCATTACTTTCGTGATTTTGCGTATTGCGACAGCGGCATGATCCCCTGGCTGCTCTTGACCTCGCTCATGAGCGCGACACAACGCCCGCTTTCGGCCTTGGTGAAGGAACGCATGCGCGCCTACCCGTGCAGCGGCGAGATCAACAGAAAGGTCGCGGACGCTGACCGGACGATCCTGGCCGTGCAGGAGCACTTTGCTCCGCTGGCGCCAAAGGAGAGCCGGATTGATGGGCTCTCCATGGATTTTGGGGCCTGGCGCTTCAACCTGCGCAGCTCGAACACTGAGAGCCTGTTGCGGCTCAATGTCGAGTCGCGGGGAGACAGGCCGTTAATGGAAGGACGCACCGGTGAGATTTTAGGGCTGCTGGATTCGTTTTCATGAGTGAGTGTTGCGACATGTCAGGCTTACGGCTGAACACAGTGCAGTTCTATTCCCCAGACAGCCAGGATAAAGCATGTTTGCTTCGTTAAAAATATGCTGTACCCATGTGAGCAGGCTTGCACTATTGAGTGTGGCGCTTTTTCTCGTCGCAGGGTGCTATAGCAATGTCCGCGTCAAGCCCTATGCGGAGTCCACAAAGCCTGCCTATGTCATGGCATGCGGGGACATCAAGTACAGCGGAAACAAGCGCTATCTCCCATCGACAGTCTCCGCTTGTGAAGCTGCTCAAGAGAACCAATATATGATTGAGTTCCTGCATGAGCAGGACTACACGGGGACCAAGGCGGAATATGAGGTGGCTCTCTCTATGCTCCCGTCCTATATTCTCGGCACGCCCACAGGCATGGACAAGGTGCTGGCCTATTCCATTCTTAAGATTTCCAGGGATGGCAAAGAGCTCGCCACCTACCGCGCAGCCTGCGTAAAAGAGTCCTACCGTTCAATATTCTCTGGCGCAGTGGACAACTCCGAAGGAAGGGTCCAATGCCTGGATGCGCTCAAGGTGAATATTGAGAACCAGATGCTTCGTGATGAGGACTTTTGGGAAAAGCATGCGGTCCGCTGAATACCAGAACGTGATTTGGGGGAGCCTTGTTCCATTTTCTATCGACAATCGCCTTGTCTCTGTGTTTGCAGCTTGCCCTATGCGCTGTGGGCCTGGCTTCTGATGCTGTAGATGTAAATCAAAAGACAGGAACAATCCATGTCTATCGACCACAATCCGCTGCTGGGCTGGGTGTCTACTTTGACGTTTATGCAGACAGTAATAAGGTGTGCAACCTGAAAGATGGGGAATACTGTAGCGTCAAAGTCGAGCCAGGGGAAATTGAGGTGTGGTCGAAGTTCATGACCAAGGGTTCCCTGACCCTGGATGTCGAAGCAGGCCGAGAGTATTTTGTCCGGGCCACTGTCACCAAAGGCTTTCTGCTCTTCTGGCGGCCCCACTATGTGGAGGTGCTCGACAGAGTCGGGCGAAGCGAGATCAAGGCCTGCGCCCCGGCTACGGGAGTGCTGCAAGACTAGAGTGCATCTCAAGAACACCTCAGCCGGATAAGGACGCATCCACGTTAACCATAACCCTCGCCAGGAAATTCTCGACATGTTTCTCATAGCGGAAAACAAAACGGCGAAGACTATGCAACTATTCGAAGAACAACGTTTTTTTTTATCACTGCCGGTGGCGACGCAGAATCCGGCCGTCTTAAGTCGTTTCTCTCCCTGCCCCCTTTTTTTTGGGGGGGGGCGATCAATCCTGTGCCCAATCCTGTCGCAAGCGCTAGTCCAGGCCGTCGTTGTCGTGTGCGATGTCGCACTGTCATTCCATGGGGAGCTGGCCTGAGAATTCCACAAATGCCTACAGCATTTCACGGGGGGAGTTCGGGCAGGCCACTTTCCCCCAGAAATGAAGGGGAGTAATGAAGGGCGATTTTTCTGAGGAGCAGATGGTGAATATCCTGCGAGAGGCTGACCGCGAGCCGGTGGCTGAGGTCGCCAAGAAGAACGACATCGGCGGAGCAGATTATTTACACTTCGCGGAACGCTTTAGCGGTCTGAGTGCCGATGAGGTGAAGCGGTTGCGGCAGATGTAGAAGGGGCAACTCTAACACACCTAAAGAAGCTCCTGGCTGTACATGTCTTCGAGGGAGAACCATATGTCAAAAATATTAGGAAAATATATTCAAAGTGTGTTGTGTTTTTTGCCGTGCGGTGCCTTTTTTGACTGCTTTCTGTCAATTCTATATTTTGTTCTAAAGCAAAAGCGTTTTCCTAACATTCTGCACCCACAGACGTTTAACGAATTATTGCTATGTATTAAGATTGGCCCAGAAAGTTATAACCCGCTACGGCAATTTATTTGTGACAAAGAGTTTGTTAAAGATTTTGTTAGTTCTCGTGTCGGGGATAGTTACAATATAAAGACAATTGCTATTTTGACTTGTGCCAACGATGTATATTCATATAAATTTCAGGATAAGTGTGTAATTAAGCCTACACACATGAGTGCGGAAGTGATTTTGCGCAAATCAGCTGATGAGACTCTTGATCTGATGAGGATTTGCAAATGGTTTAGTGTCAACTACTACAAGGAATATAGAGAACCTAACTATCGGTATCTGCAACCAAAGGTGATCGTAGAGGAAATGCTTGAAACAGAATCTGGCACCATCCCTAATGATTATAAATTTTTTTGTTTTCATGGCAGGCCAATCTTTGTTCAGGTCGATTCGGGTAGATTTGGATCTCACCTTCGCACGTTCTTTAATAGTAAATGGGAACCACTAGGTTTTACAGTTGAGGCTCTCCCATCTGATTTTCTACAGGTAATGCCTGAGAACTTTGAAGAAATGTTATACGTCGCAGCTATACTTTCAAAACCGTTTGTGTTTATCCGTGTTGATCTGTATTCGTTCAACGATATGATAAGAGTTGGCGAGCTTACGAGCTTTCCTTCGAATTGCATGAAGCCGTTCGCTCCACTTTGTTCAGGTCTTAGTTCAGCTCAAATCGATTTAGTTGTTGGTAAACTTTTCAGTACTCCAGAGGTCGAGACTCTTGATCCATTGCTTGTGACAAGGTGAGGGGCTTGTCTTAGCTCAGTTCGCCTAGCTGCGGGGCTTTCGCCGGTTGGTGGTTCGCTACGAGCATCATGTCGAGAATTTCCTGGCCATGCTTATACTCGGCTACGTCCTATCCTACCTGGGGCATTTTTGAGATGCGCTCAAAATTCTTTGCAACTCTGGTGGATTGAGTTATCAGAACACGACGACAGGGGAGGCATCGCCTGGAAGTGGCAAAAAACGGTGGCTCAATGGTCAAGGCTTCCTTGTTGTTAAAATCCGTTGGACAAAACCCAATGGGGCCAGAGGACAAGATATAATTGATCTGCATGTCTTGCTGGACAGGCGTGGCATCCCGCTTGTCGCTCATCGAAACAGGGTCTAAAAGACATTAGCATAGTAAATACATGCAACTAAGTCTTGTGAGGCGTAATGGATAAAATTCTTGCTGTTGTACCTGTTCATAATCGGGTAGAAATGACACTTAAAGTATTAAGTAATTTGCTGGAGTTAGAGGCGATAAATTTTCAACTCGATATATTGGTAGTCGATGATGGTTCCACAGATGGCACCTCTGAAGCCATAATGAAAAATTTCCCGATGGTTATTCTGAAACATGGTGACGGACAGCTATGGTGGGGAGGGTCAATCAATATAGGATTTGTGTACGCCGCCAAGAATGGCTATACACACGTGTATACGGTCAACAATGATATCGCAATACGACCAAACGCCCTACGGGTTCTGCATGACTCCTTATGCGGTCGACAAGATATGGTATGCAGTTCACTCTTTGTTAATGACAAGGGGGATACTATTCTTGCTGGGTGGATGATTACAGGGATATTTAAAAAACTGAAAAGCTGCCACAGTATAAAAGGGTGTTACACTAATGGTGCAAAGCATATACATGTCGACACTCTTTCAACAAAATCAACATTAATTCCGATCCAAGTTATTTCGAAAGTAGGCCTTATTGACACAAAACATTTCATCCACAATTATTCTGATATTGACTTTTTTTGCCGAGTAAAATCTTTTGGATTTAAGAATACAGTTGTGCCAGAGAGCATCATTATTACTGATGGTTCAGACTCTAGCTTCTATCACGTCATCGGCACACAAGGACGAATAGCCGTCTTGCTCACATTTTTTGATGTCAAATATGCCAACAACATTAGGACTATTTACCATGCAACTACATTGAGGCAGAAAGTAATTATTGGACATATTGCATTTGTAGTACATCTGTTGCCTTATTTGTTCTGGTCAATTTTAAATGTATTTCTTCCGACGGATGCCGTTTTGTGGATAATGAAGCAAAAACGCAAAGCAACAGGAGGATAGGCACAAAAATGAAGGGGAAACAAAGGCGAGTTGACATTTCCAAAGATACTTTGGACGTCTTGTTTGCGGGAGACTTCTGCCCAGCTGGGGGGAATATCTATAATGCTTGCATAGAAGGCAAACAATCGCGAATTTTTACAAATATAAAAGATCACCTGATAGATGCAGATATAGTCATGGTGAATCTTGAATGTCCAGTGACTGAATCTAAATCGAAAATTTGTAAGATTGGCCCTAATATCAAAGCACACCCAGTGACGGCAGTGCTCCTGCGTGAATGCAATGTTAAGATTGTCAATATTTCAAACAACCACATCATGGACTATGGTGTCACTGGCTTTAGAGACACAATCAATTTATTGAACTCCATTGGAATAAAACACGTTGGTGCTGGAACAAACATAGACGAAGCGCGTAAGCCTATTTACGTTACTGAAAACGAAATTACAATTGCTTTTGCTTCATGTGCTGAGACAGAATTCAACATCGCAAACGGTGAAAGCGCTGGATGTGCTCCCATGGACGCCTATTTTTTGACCAACACCATCCCAGAGGCCAAATCATTTTCTGACTTTGTTGTTGTGTCTGCACATTGTGGATCTGAGCACTACCCTTTGCCTAGTCCGAGGATTAAGTCTTTTTGTAGATCTGCCGTTGACCAAGGCGCTTCGCTTGTCATATGCCACCACACACACACGTTCGGAGGATTTGAAACGTACAAGAGTGGACAAATCTACTATGGTCTTGGTAATTTTCTATTTAACTACACAGGAAAAAATCCTCCACAGCGCTGGGGTGAGGGGTTACTTATAGGTGTTTCTTTTCGTAAAGGATCACCACCAACATGCAAAGTCATCCCATACAAGTTTAATAATACGACGAACTTTTTTGAAGGCGCAACCTCTGCTTCTGTTCGCGCGATCACAGCATCGGTCGACATGCTTTCTTATATAATAGCCAACGATGAGCGTCTACTACGCGTTTGGAAAGCTTACTCGTTACGTCAGTATAATGACTGGTATCGACCAGTTCTAGCAAAGAATGCCTGGCGCTGCTTTGGCAACACAAAGGCAAGGAGTATGCTGGAATGGCACTATTTTGCAAACCAGTCACACAGCGATATAATCACAACTGCGCTTAACTCAATTCGCGTTGGTGACTTTCCTGACGTTAAACAGATCGATGAGCAGCTATCTAAAATATTCCATCGAAGGACCATGCTAGATCGATTTATCGCAATCTCACGGTATTTACGCTAGTCTTCAACTTCATTATTCCCAACATTGTAAAGTCCCCTGTTTTAGGGACAGCTAGGAGTAGAGACTCTGGGTTGGCTTCAGGGCGCTTCCGTCCTGAGAATCCAAAGGATGCCGCCAATCACCTCGCGTGGGTCTCGGGCGGGTCTGCCTTGCCGTCCTCCCAGACATTGGGGGGTAGGAATCAGGGGCGCGATCAGCTCCCATTGCTCACTTGTTAGGGCATGAAGGCCCATTCGCGAATATTCGGCGAAGGTATAAAACCATTCCATGCATTAGGCAATACTATATTTGATATCGTCTTTAGTCTTGAGCCATTCGCTGAGGTTCTCGTCATCGAACTGACGCTGCAAGGCTGTTTTCTTGGGAGGTTATTAACCTTGTATCGGCGATGATGGGCTACTCGGCTTCCAGCTCAGCTGCTTCACCGACAGCGTCGGGTGGGTCAGTGGTGATGATCGAGATATAATTTTTCGATTTGGGACACAACGCCAACACACGATCCTTGAAGTCTTTTGTGTTCTCGCCTTCAAGGCGGTGGACGGCCACCCCGTTGACATAAACCACCTGGGGGTCGTGGGTCATGTACATTACAAGGTGATGTATCAGGGGCTTGGCTGCTTCTTTGGCCTCAAGAGCATGGATGCGACGGTTCAGCCCCTTACTCATCGTTTTTTCTCCCGTTGCGCCGCTTCCAAGGCGGCCAGACGTGTCTCCAGATCCACAATCTCAATCGTCTTGCGATGCCCTTCAATGAGTCCAGCGAGGGCCACGCCTTCGAGTGGCGTCAGCTTCCCGGCCACCACAGAGCGGAGTACTGCGGCGCTTGCCGCTATCATATTTTCCGGTAGCAGTTCGGGCAGTTCCACGGCGTCCGGGTCTATGGTCCTATCCTTTGCCGGGGGCGCGATGCGCTCCAGGCATAAGCGCAGGGCCGTGGTGTCGCCAGCCAGCGCCATTTCCACGGCCTTCCTGGTCAACGCCTCGCCTTCACCTTCCAAGAGTGCCAGGGCGGCGCGTGTGGCCTTGTGGCGCGTTCCTACGGGTTTGCCCTTGGGGTTGCCGCTGGTGCCCTTGGGAAAGGGCTTGCCACGCTGTTTTGTCGCTGCATTTTCAGCCAATGCTTGCACTCCTTTGCACTGTCGATGTCGTCGGTCTTGACGATGCGCTCCTGCCGAACATATTTTGCCAGCATGCATGACGGGCCAGACAGTGGCAAGCAGGGTCTGCGCATTCCTCCGCCAGCAGGCTTGAACGGCCTCTGCCCCGAGCACCGGCGGTGGCGGTGGTGGCGGCGGCGACGGGAAATAGCCTGAACACCGCAAAGTATTGCTGTCGCTCACCGCTGAGCTGAAGAGCCTGCGGAGCGTTGCTTCTGTAGAAGGCAACTGACACGCACAAAGGTTTCCCCTCGGCGTCAAAGACAAGGCCGCAATCCGCAAGGGTTGCGGCCTGTTTGTTCAGGCGGACCAGGGGGCACGTGGAGAGCGGGAGCTGGTTCTGGAAAGGCTCCCCGTGAGAAAAGTGCAGGGCAGGGCTTTACGCGGATTGCGTTGCACGGTAATACGTATTGTCGAAGTGTTTTGGAGGTGTTCCCATGCATCTGGCTGCTCGCTTGATCCTGCCGTGTGCGCTCTTGGGCGCCATCTTTTTGTGGAGCGGCTGCGCGCCCGCGCCGGAGCCCTGTCCGGACAAGCTGGGCTGCGTGGACATCGGCCCGGGCGAGCCCCTGAAGCTCGGCGTCATCCAGGCCCTCACCGGCAAGGTGGCCAGCCTGGGCCAGGAGCAGGTGCGCGGCCTGGAGCTGGCCCTGGCCCGGCGCGGCGACCTGGTCCTGGGGCACAAGGTGCAGCTTTTGACCGAGGACACCGGCTGCAGGCCCGAGGGCGGGGCCAATGCGGCCCTGAAGGTCGTGGCCGACCCCAAGGTTGTGGCCATCTTCGGCACCACCTGCTCCGGCGACGCCGCCACTGCGGCCGAGGTCATGTCCAAGGCCGGGCTGAGCATGATCTCCGGCAACAACAGCGCTCCATTCCTTACGTCCATCGGCGGCCAGCGCGCGCCCAAGTGGGCCGCCGGGTATCTGCGCACCGCTCCCAACGAGGAGTCCGCAGGCCCCGCCGCAGCGCGCCACGCCTTTGTGCAGCTGGGCATCCGCAAGGCCGCCACCATCAACGACGGCGACATCTACACCCGGGGCCTCACCGAGGGCTTCCGCCAGGAGTTCGAGAAGCTGGGCGGCCGGGTCGTGCTGGACGCCACGGTGAACAAGAACGACATCAACATGGAGCCCGTGCTCACGGCCGTGGTCAACGCCAAGGCCGACCTGCTGTTCTTCCCGCTGTTCCAGCCCGAGGGCAACCACGTGCTGCTCCAGGCCAGGAAGATGCCATCCCTGGCCAAGACCGTGCTCATGAGCGACGGCTCCCTCATCGAGGGCAGCTTCATCGAGGCCGTGAAGGAGGCCGCCATCGGCATGTACTTCGTGGGGCCGACCCCGCCCGCCAAGTCGCCCGGGCTGGAGACGCTGGCCGCCGAGTACCAGGCCCGCTACGCCATGCCCGCGCCGACCATCTACTACATCAGCGCCTTTGACGCCGCGAACATCCTGCTTGCGGCCATCGAGAAGGTGGCCGTGAAGGGCAAGGACGGCTGGCTGCGCATCGGCCGCCAGGCCCTGCGCGACGCCCTGTACGCCACGGCGAACCATCCCGGCCTGTCCGGCCAGCTCACCTGCAACGAATTTGGCGACTGCGCGGCCCAGAGCTTCAATGTCCTGCGCTTGACGGACCCCGCGGCGGGCGTTGAGGGGCTCAAGGGCAACGTGGTCTTCACCTTTGCCCCTGGACAATGAACCGCCTGAGCACACTTTCTCGCCACTGGCGCAACCAGAGCATCACCGTCAAATTCGGTTTTGCTTTCTCCCTGCTTTTGGCCCTGCTGGCGCTGGAGGCGCTGGTGGGCTATGCCGCCCTGAATGCGTCCCTGAAGGCCGAGTCCGAGATCCTGACCAGCGTGGAGATCCGCCAGCGGGTCTTTGAGATGGACGGCGAGCTGGAAAAGGCCCGCCGCCTGCACCGCGACTTTTTTCTCAAGTACCCCGAGATCGGCTTTGCCAAGGCCCACGAGCAGTACTTTCTGCCCGCCAAGGCGGTCATCGCCCGCGTGGTGGCCGTCAGCGACGACCTGCGCCAGCTCGTGGCGGCCTCCAACGTCAGCGTGACCCTGCGCGAACGCAACAAGGACATCACCCTGTACCTGTCCTCGGCCCAGCGTTTTGCGGAGATCTTCGAGGAGCTGGTGAGCCTGGTGACGGTTTTGGCCGCGCCGGGCAATGGCCTCCTGGGCCAGCTGGCTCCCCTGAACGAGGGCTTGGCCAAGGCTGTGCGCGGCTCCACAGAGGCCCAGCTGGTCTTTCTGGAAATGGAGCGGCATGTGCACGAGTACCTCATCACCAGGCAGCGGCCGCACCTGCAGATGGCCCTGAACACGGGCTTTGAGCTGGAGCGGCTGCTCCGTTCCGCGCCGGGCCTGGAGCCCGGCCGCCGGGACGAGGCCCGGCTGTTGCTGCGCGACTATCTGACCGTGGCCGGGCGCATTCCGGACATCGACGTGCAGATCCGCGGCCGCTTCAACGACTTTGCCCTGCAGGCCCAGGCCGTGGACCCCATCTCCCGCGACCTCAAGGCCCTGGCCGCCCTGGAGGTGGAGCGGGCCAGGGGGCGCATCGACGGCGCCCGCCGGCTGGCCAGCGTGGCCATCATCGCCACGGCCCTGACCGGTCTGGCCTTTGCCCTGGCCGTGGCGGGCCTGATCCACGCCAGCGTGACCCGCAAGATCATGGCCCTGACCCAGACCGCCGAGGAGCTGCACGCAGGCAACCTGAACGCCCGGACCCAGGTGCAGAGCGGCGACGAGATCGGCGTGCTGGCCGCCACCTTCAACGACATGGCCGCGCGCATGCAGGATCTGGTGGGCAACCTTGAGGCCAATGTGGCCCAGCGCACCGAGGAGCTGGGCTCGGCCAACGACAAGCTGGAGCAGGCCGTGCGGGAGCTGGACGAAAAGAACCAGGCCCTGAATGTCCTGACCCGCACCGAGCGCCTCACCGGCCTGGCCAACCGGCGCAGGCTGGAGGAGTCCCTGCAGACGGAAGTGCTGCGCGCCCGGCGCTATGGCAAGCTCTTCTCCATCATCCTGCTCGACATCGACCACTTCAAGAGCATCAACGACCGCTACGGCCACCAGGCCGGGGACAACGTGCTCATCGCCATTGCCGGGGTGCTCACGCGCACGGCGCGCGAGACCGACGTGGTGGGCCGCTTTGGCGGCGAGGAGTTTTTGCTGGTCTGCCCGGAGACGGAGATTCAGGTGGTGGCGGCCCTGGCCGAGCGGCTGCGGCTGGAATTCGCCAGCACGGACTTCCCCCTGGTGGGGCAGGTCACCTCCAGCTTCGGCGTGGCGGCCTTCAGCCAGGGCGACAGCGTGAAGTCGCTGGTGCAGCGCGCGGACGAGGCCCTGTACCGGGCCAAGAACAACGGCCGCAACTGCGTGGAGGTGGCCGAGAACGGAGTCGGCTGAAGCCGCGCACCTCTTCTTGCCAGCCGCCGCCATTTTCTCCGCTTATCGTGCAACATCCCGTTTTTTAAGGCAGAAAAAAGCGCTTTCCCCACCGCCCGGTTTTGGGGTAAATGGGTTGGTTCTGATGTTTGAGAATCCGGCCTGGCGGGCGCATGCCCCCACGGCCCAAGAGCGAGGACCGCCCATGCCCCTGTGCAGCATTGAGGAAGCCATCGAGGACATCCGGCAGGGCCGGATGGTCATCATGGTGGACGACGAGGACCGCGAGAACGAGGGCGACCTCGTCATCGCCGCCGAAAAAACAACGCCCGAGGCCATCAATTTCATGGCCAGGTTCGGACGCGGGCTGATCTGTCTGGCCATGGAGCCGGCCATGATCGACCGGCTTGAGCTGCCGCTCATGGCGCAGTCCAACGAGTCCAAGTTCGGCACCAACTTCACCGTGTCCATCGAGGCGCGGGAGGGTGTCACCACCGGCATCTCGGCCTTTGACCGCAGCCATACCATCCTCAGCGCCGTGGCCGATGGCGTGAAGGCCACGGACATCGTCACCCCCGGCCACATCTTCCCCCTGCGCGCGCGCAGCGGCGGCGTGCTGGTGCGCGCCGGGCAGACCGAGGGCAGCGTGGACATCGCGCGCCTGGCCGGGTGCAAGCCCGCCGGGGTCATCTGCGAGATCATGCGCGACGACGGCCAGATGGCCCGGCTGCCGGATCTGGAAGTCTTCGCGACCGAGCACGGGCTCAAGATCTGCTCCGTGGCCGGGCTCATCCAGCACCGCATGAAGTTCGGCGGCAAGGCCGTGACCAAGATCGCCGAGGCCGAGCTGCCTACCCGCTGGGGCCAGTTCAAGACCGCGGCCTTCACCTCCGAGGCCGACCACCGCACCCACATCGCCCTGTTCAAGGGCGACATCGGCCCGGACACGCCCGTGCTCGTGCGCGTGCACAGCGAGTGCCTGACCGGCGACGTGTTCGGCTCCGTGCGCTGCGACTGCGGCGACCAGCTGGCCGCGGCCATGTGCATGATCGAGAAAGAGGGCGCTGGCGTGGTGCTCTACATGCGCCAGGAGGGCCGGGGCATCGGCCTGGGCAACAAGATCAAGGCCTACCACCTGCAGGACGAGGGCTACGACACGGTGGAGGCCAACGCCAAGCTCGGCTTCAAGGCCGACCTGCGCGAGTACGGCACCGGCGCGCAGATCCTGGTCTCGCTCGGCGTGTCGCAGATGCGGCTCATCACCAACAACCCCAAGAAGATCGTGGGGCTTGAGGGCTACGGCCTGAAGGTGGTGGAGCGCGTGCCCATTGAGATGGCCTCCTGCGCGCTGAACGAGCGCTACCTGCAGACCAAGAAGGACAAGATGGGCCACATGCTGACCCTGGGCGACGCCCAGAACTAGCGCGGCCCCAGACTCTACGCACGACACTTCCCGAACGGAGGACAACCATGCCGCATATCAAGACAGTCGAAGGACTCCTGGACGCCAAGGGACTGAAAGTGGCCATCCTGGCCAGCCGCTTCAACGATTTCATCGTGGACAAGCTGGTGGGCGGGGCCGTGGATGCCCTGGTCCGGCACGGCGCCAGCCGCGAGGACCTGACCATCGTGCGCATCCCCGGCGCCTTTGAGATGCCCCTGGTGGCCCAGCGCCTGGCGGCCTCCAAGAAGTACGACGGACTGGTCTGCCTGGGCGCCGTGATCCGCGGCGCCACCCCGCACTTTGACTTCGTGGCCAACGAGTGCGCCAAGGGCCTGGCTCAGGTCAGCCTGGAGCACTCCATCCCGCTGGGCTTCGGCGTGCTGACCACGGACAACCTGGAGCAGGCCATCGAACGCGCTGGCTCCAAGGCCGGCAACAAGGGCGTCGACGCCGCCATGGCCATGCTCGAGACCGCCCGCGTTCTCGCGCAGCTCTAGCGCGCCCGGAGTTATTGGTGGCAGCAATGGACAAGAGCAAGGGCTCGCGCAGGCAGGGCCGCACCCTGGCCTTTCAGGTTCTCTTCGGCCTGGGCTTCGACCCCCAGGAGGGCGAGACCAACGTGCGCCGCGCCTTTGACCGCAACCCTGCGGTTCTGGAATGCGAGCTGGAGGACGCCCGGGGCTTTGCCTCGCAGCTCGTGCAGGGCGTGTGCGACAACCTGGCCCAGATCGACAAGGTCATCGGCAAGCACTCGGACCACTGGAAGATCGGGCGCATCGGCAAGGTCGAGCTGGCCATCCTCAGGCTCTCGCTTTTCGAGATTCTGCACCGCTCGGACATCCCGCTCAAGGTGGCCATCAACGAGGCCATCGAGCTGGCCAAGGGCTTTGGCGACGAGAGCTCGCGCTCCTTTGTCAACGGCATCCTGGACGCCGTGGCCCGGGCCGTGGACGAGGGCCGCTTCGGCATTGAGAAAAAAATGGACAAGAAGACCGACGGGAAACAGGGCACAGCCACGGACACGAAGACCAGGGCGGCCAAGTAGCCGCCTGTTTTCCAGGAGTAGCACGCATGGGCTTCGGCAAATACGATCCGCAGCAGGTTGAGCAGAAGTGGCAGAAGAACTGGGACGAGTCCCGCTGCTTTGAGGTGGAGGTCGATCCCTCCCGTCCCAAGTACTACGTGCTGGAGATGTTCCCCTACCCCTCGGGCAAGATCCACATGGGCCATGTGCGCAACTACTCCATCGGCGACGTGGTGGCGCGCTACAAGCGCATGCGCGGCATGAACGTGCTGCACCCCATGGGCTGGGACGCCTTCGGCCTGCCCGCCGAGAACGCGGCCATCAAGAACAAGACCCACCCGGCGGCCTGGACCTACGCCAACATCGCGGAGATGCGCACCCAGCTCCGGCGCCTGGGCTACTCCTACGACTGGCGGCGCGAAATCGCCACCTGCCGCCCGGAATACTACAAGTGGGAGCAGCAGTTTTTCCTCAAGCTCCTGGAAAAGGGGCTGGTGTACCGCAAGAACTCGCCTGTGAACTGGTGCGAGGGCTGCACGACAGTGCTGGCCAACGAGCAGGTGGAGGAGGGCCGCTGCTGGCGCTGCGACGGCGAGGTTGAGCAGAAGCAGCTGGAGCAGTGGTTCCTCAGGATCACGGCCTATGCCGAGCAGCTCATCGACGATTTGAAGCTGCTGGACGGCAGCTGGCCCGAGCGCGTCATCACCATGCAGCAGAACTGGATCGGCAAGAGCGTGGGCGCGCAGCTGCGCTTCCAGGTGAAGGGTCTGGACCAGACCATCGAGGTCTTCACCACCCGGCCCGACACCCTGTGCGGGGCCACCTTCATGAGCCTGGCCGCCGAGCACCCCATGGTGGAGACGCTCATCAAAGGCCGTCCCGAGGCTGAAGGGGTGCGCGCCTTCTGCCGCGACGTGGCCAACATGGACCGCATCCGGCGCGGGGCCGATGACCTGGAGAAGGAGGGCGTGTTCACCGGCGCGTACTGCGTGAATCCGCTCACGGGCCAGGACATGCCCATCCACGTGGCCAATTTCGTGCTCATGGGCTACGGCACCGGCGCGGTCATGGCCGTGCCCGCCCACGACCAGCGCGACTTCGAGTTTGCCAAGAAGTACGACCTGCCCATGCAGGTGGTCATCCAGCCTAAAGGCGAAACCCTCGACCTCTCCACCATGACCGCGGCCTACGTGGACCCCGGCGTGCTGGTGCACTCCGGCCAGTTCGACGGCCTGGACAACCAGGCCGCCAAGGGCACCATCATCGAGCACCTGGCCCAGAACAACCTGGCCCAGGCCACGGTGAACTACCGCCTGCGCGACTGGGGCATCTCGCGCCAGCGCTTCTGGGGCGCGCCCATCCCGGTGGTCCACTGCGCCGCCTGCGGCATCGTGCCCGTGCCTGATGACCAGTTGCCCGTGCGCCTGCCCGAGGACGCCCAGGCCCGCGCCGACGGCCGCTCGCCTCTGCCCATGCTGGAATCCTTTGTCAACACCGCCTGCCCCAAGTGCGGCGGCCCGGGCAAGCGCGAAACCGACACCATGGACACCTTCATGGAGTCCAGCTGGTACTTCATGCGCTACACATCCGCCCGCAAGGACGACGGCCCCTTCGACCCTCTGGCGCTGAAGTACTGGATGCCCGTGGACCAGTACATCGGCGGCATCGAGCACGCCATCCTGCACCTTTTGTACTCGCGCTTCTACGTCAAGGCCCTGCGCGACTGCGGCTACACCGAGCTCTCCGAGCCCTTCCAGAACCTGCTGACCCAGGGCATGGTGCTGAAGGACGGGGCCAAGATGTCCAAGAGCAAGGGCAACGTGGTGGACCCGAACTCCATGATCGAGCGCTACGGGGCCGACGCCACGCGCCTGTTCATCCTGTTCGCCTCGCCGCCGGAAAAGGACCTGGAGTGGAGCGACGCGGGCATCGAGGGCGCGTACCGCTTTCTGAACCGCGTCTGGCGTCTGGCCGAGGAGCTGGCCGCTGCGGGCGCGCTCAAGGCCGTGGGCCCCTGCGTTCCGGTTTCCGAGCTGACGCAGGAGCCGGGCGAGCTGTCCTCTGCGGCCAAGGATCTGCGCCGCAAGGAGCACGACTCGGTGCGCAAGGTCACCCGGGCCATGGAGAACAAGTTCCAGTTCAACACGGCCATCGCCGCGCTGATGGAGCTGGTGAACGAGATGTACACCCTGAAGGACGGGCTCAAAGGCTCGCCCCAGGGCGCGGCCGTGCTGTCCTCGGCCCTGTCCACGGTGCTGACCCTGCTCTCGCCCGTGGCCCCGCACCTGTGCGAGGAGCTCTGGAGCCACATGGGACACAGGGAGCAGCTGGCCACCCTGTCCTGGCCGGGCTATGACGAGTCGGCCCTGGCCCAGGACGAGATCGAGCTGGTGGTGCAGGTCAACGGCAAGGTGCGCGGCAGGCTCATGGTGCCGGCCAGTGCCGACCAGGAGGCCGTGCGCCAGGTGGCCATGACGCACGAGAACGTGCTGCGGCACCTGGAGGGCAAGAGCATCAGGAAGCTCATCGTGGTGCCGGGCAAGCTGGTGAACGTGGTGGCTGGCTAAGATCAAAAAGCAAGGGGGGGGGGAGTATGCGCGCGTTGATGCGGTATCTGGGCCTGGCCCTGCTTTTTGCCGCGACTCTGGCCCTGGGCGGCTGCGGCTACACCTTCACCGGCCAGGCGGTCGACGCGGAGACGGCCTCGCGCCTGGACCCGGCCTTCCGCACCATGGCCCTGGTGCGCGTGGAGAACCCCACCATCGAGCCCTGGCTGGAGCCCCGCCTGCGCTCCCTGATCCGTGACGAGTTCACCCGCCGCAGGTTCGTCAGCTGGACGGACAAGGACAAGGCCGCGTCCCTGCTCACGGTGGTCGTCAAGAGATACACGCGTTCGACCTCCGTGGCCGGTCAGCAGGACCAGTCCCTGAAGCTCAGCACCGGGCTCACCCTGATCTTCCGGGTGCACCGCGCGGGCGACGGCGCAATCCTCTGGGACTCTGGAGAGGTGAGCCAGAGCGAATCGTTCTTCCCCGGCGACTCCGATGGCGCGGACCTGCGCATTACGGACCTGGCGGTGCGCCGCCTGACCGACCTGATGACCCAGAACTACTAGGGGCCCGTCCATGCTCCGACCCACGGCCAACCCACCATCGGGCCGCCACGGCTACCGCTTCCTCGTCTGCCCGGACGCCGAGCTGCTCCGCCGTCAGGCTGCGGAGCTGGCTGTCGGCCTCGGCAGCGGCCCCGGCGTGGCTGTGGCCCGCAAGGTCTTCTGGGGCGATGACGAGCCCTTCCCCCCGGCCTACTGGGGCGAGCTGACCACCCAGAATCTCTTCTCCACGCCCACGGTGCTTTTGCTGCGCCGGGCCGAGGCCCTCAAGGCCGAGGTCTGGGACCGCATCGGCGAGGTGCTGAAGAACACGGCCAGCACGGTGCTGCCGGTGTTCTGCCTGGAGGGCGCCTGGAAGGAGGGCAAGCCTGCGGTGCCGCACTTCCTGCCCCGCCGCGCCCTGTGGTCCACCGCCGAGCAGCAGAAATGGGTATGGCAGTCCCCTGGCCTCACCGACGCCGCCATGCCGAAATTTCTCGAGGCCTGGGCTGCCGAGCGCGGCCTGAGCATGGACCCTGCGGCGCGGAAGGCGCTCGCCGCCGCCCTGCCGCGCGACGGCCTGGCCGCCGGGCTGGAGCTGGACAAGATCGAGCTGGCCGCAGGCGCAGCCTCGCCTGCTGGACGCGACGGGCGCGTCATCACGGCCGAGCTGGCCGCCCTGGTGGCCCCCCACGGCGACATGGAGTTTTTCGACTTCATGCATGCGCTGTCCGAATCGGCACGCAGCCCCCAGGCCGCCCGCGAGGTCTGGGCGCGCGTGCTGGACGACCACCTGCGGCCCTCGGGCGACAAGATCCTGTTCCAGCTTTTGGGCTACATGGCCTGGCAGGCGCGCCAGCTGTGGATGCTGTGCGCCCGAGCGACAAGCCCGCCATGATGAAGCTGGCCCAGCGCCTGGGCCGCGCTGGCATCGCGCGGATCATCGAGCTGACCCTGGACGCCAACCTCGGGGTCATCGGCGGCACCAGGCGTCCGGACGACGCCCTGGAGTCCTACGTGGCCGAGCTGGCGGCGCTGATGGGCGGCGGCGGGCCTGATTCCGGCCCGGGCGTCGCGTCAGGTGCTGCTCAAGGGCGGCGCGCATGAGCCCGGCCAAGAAACACCCTGCGGCCACTGCGCTCAAGGCCGCCGAGAGCGCCCCGCCGCACTATCTGGGGCACCGCCAGCGCCAGCGCGAGAAGCTTTTGGCCGAGCCCAAGGCCCTGGCCGACTACGAGCTGCTGGAGCTGCTGCTGGGGCAGGTGCTGCCCCGGCGCGACACCAAGCCCCTGGCCAAGGAGCTGGTGGCCCGCTTCGGCTCCCTGCGCGAGGTCATCCAGGCCGCGCCCGAGGCGCTGTGCGCGGTCAAGGGCTTTGGCGAGGCCCTGGCCGGGCACTGGGCGCTCTTGCGCGAGGTGTTCGCCCGTTTGGGCGAGGCCTCGGTGCGGGAAAAGCAGGTCTTCTCCGGGCCGGAGCTGGTGGCCGAGGCCGCCCGGGCGCGCATCGGGCATCTGCCGGTGGAGGAGTTCTGGGTGGCCCTGGTGGACAACAAGAACCGGCTCATGGCCTGGGAGCGCGTGGGCCGGGGTACGGTGGACCAGACCACGGTGTACCCGCGCGAGGTGCTGGCCCTGGCCCTCAAGCACTCGGCCTCGGGCGTGATCCTGGCCCACAACCATCCTGGCGGCGACCCCAAGCCTTCCCAGGCGGACCTGGACCTGACCCGGCGCATCAACCGCGCGGCCCAGGAACTGGGTTTGCGGGTGCTGGACCACCTGGTGGTCTGCGAGGGCAGCCATTTCAGCTTTCAGGAGGCGGGGTTTCTGTAGCCCCCGGGCTGTCTTGACCTGGCGGCCTGGGCCGCGCAGGGAACGCCGTCCTTCTGGCAGGAGGCCGCATGACGTGCAGCACCCCCTTTTCCGATCACCACTCCGCCGAGGCGCTGGTCCGCAGCTATCTGGACGAACCGGCCCACAACCGCATTGAGCCGGGCAGCGATGAGCGCGCCTGGGATGCCCCGCTGGTGGGCTTTGCGCGCGGCGATGATCCCCTCTTCGAGTCGTACCGCGAGCACGTGGACCCGCACCACTGGACCCCGCTGGAGGCCTTTTGCCTGGCCTTCCCCGAAACGGCCGCCACGGCTGCGGACCTCGTTGTCCTGGCCTGGATTCTGCCGCAGACGGCGCGGGTGCGCCAGGACCAGCGCCGCGAGAGGGAGCTGCCAAGCCGCCGCTGGGCGTTGACGCGCAAGTTCGGGGAGGAGATCAACGCCGCCCTGCGCGCCCACGTGGCCGCCCGTCTTTGCGCGTCGGGCATTCCGGCCTGCGCGCCGGTGCAGCTTAAGGAGTGGGCCCGTGTGGAGGGCGGCCCCTTTGTCTTCGCCTCCACCTGGTCCGAGCGGCACGCGGCCCACGCCGCAGGGCTCGGCACCTTCGGCCTGTGCGACGGGCTCATCACGCGGCTGGGCAAGTCCATTCGCGTGGGCTCCATAGTGGCCCAGGCCGACTGGCCAGCCACCCCGCGGCCCTACAAGGGGCACCGCGACTGGTGCCTGTTCTTTGCCACGGGCCGCTGCGGGGCCTGCATCAAGCGTTGCCCGGCCGGGGCGCTTTCGCCCGCAGGCCACGACAAGGTAAAGTGCAAGGCCTATATCCGCAGCGTCACCTCGCTCTACGTGGAGGCCAACCTCCTGGGCTGCAAGGCCAACGCTTGCGGCCTGTGCCAGACCGGCGTGCCCTGCGAAAAGGGCATCCCGGCCGCGCTGCGGAAGCGCGTTGCGGCGGCGGGGCTGTAATCCCAGCCCCTCAGGTCTTCTCCCCGCCCTCCAACTTCGTCAGCCGCTCCTCGATCCTGGGCGCGGCCCGGCGGTACACGTCCTCGGCCAGGCCCTCGCCGACCTTCTCCAGTTCCACGGCCAGCTTGGGTTGCAGCTTCACCACCTTCTGCATGCGCGGGTCGCGGCCCACAGTGATGAGGTAGGCCACGTCGGCCTGGCTCAGGTGGCTCTGGAAGACCTTGGCCATGTCGCGCAGGGAGCGTTCCGTGGCCGCCTTCAGCTCGCGGCGCAGCTCCTGCTGGATGATGGCCAGGGACTGCGGCGGCAGCTCCCCGCGCTGGGCGCGGGCGTACTCCACGATGGCGGACAGCTGGCGGTCCACGGAGAGCTCCATCATTTCGCGGTAGCCGAACAGGTCGATGTAGGCGAGCACGTCCTCCAGGCGGGGGACGTCTCTGGGCGCTTGGGCCACTGCGGCCAGGGCCGGGGCAACGAGACTGAAGCTCAGGACCAATGCAAACAGGATGCGGCGCATACAGCCTCCGGTGTTTATTTCAGGCAAACATGGATCGGCGCGGAAGGCAAGACCCGCCGAGACCAGCCAGGCGCGCGGCCAGGGCCTAGGGCAGCACCGGCAGGATGAGCCGGCTGGGGTGGGCGGCGTCGTGGTGCACGGTGACGCGGGCCGGGCGCGTGGTTGCGGACACGGCCTCGCTGGCCCCGGTCTGGAGGTTGCGCGACATGCCGGGGAACCAGCTGGCGCAGAGCACCACGCGGATGCGGTCGCCCTTGTGGAAGGTGTTGGCCGTGAGCAGGGTGTCCAGGTCCAGGCGGTACACCCGGCCCGGCTCAAGCAGGCTCCTCTGGCGAGCCTGCCCGCGCAGGCTGGCGCGCCGCACCTCGGCCCCGGCGTCCATGAGGTTGTAGGCAGTGCCGTCCGCAGTCACGTCCAGCAGCTTGACGTACAGGTCCAGGTCCGGGGCGTCGGCGGACAGGTAGATCTCCGCGCGGATGTGCCCGGCCACGGTCATGTCCCGCTTCAGCGGCCGGGTCTCGAAGAGCAGCAGGCCGTTGTGCGGGGTCAGCTCGCGCTGGTCCATTGGCCCGAGGTCTGAGCCGGGGATCTCGCGCACCGGGTTGGCCGGGTCGGCCGTAAAGGTGCTGGACGAGGGGCCAGGGGCCGGGGCGGCGTGGCTCAGGCGGCTGGGGGCGCGGCCCTCGCGCCGTGGGCCGAGGTGGATGGCGTAGGGCTGTGTGCCCCTGGGCGGCCAGGCGTCGTCCTCGCGCCACTGGTTTGCGCCCATGATGAAATAGTGCACGGGTTTGGCCTGGGCCAGATGGTTGTCTTGGCCGCGCACATGGCGGTCCATGAAGTCGAGCACCAGCCCGTCGTAGTCCAGGTGGGCCTGGGGGCCGAACTCGCGGGCGCCGTAGTCCACATCGCCGGTGATGGCGTTGATGCCGTGGGACCAGGGGCCGAGCACGAGCAGGGAGCGCGGGTCGGCCTGGTTCCCACGCGTGGAGGCCTGGCTTTTCCGCGCCGCCAGCAGGCCCAGGTGGTTGGCGATGGCCCCCTGCACGCCGAAGGAATCGTCGTGCCAGCCCGAGAGGTTGAGCACCGCCGCTGTGACCTGGCCGTAGCGGCCCGCGAAGTCGCCGTAGTCCCACCAGGGGTCGTCCGGCGGGTGGCGCAGCCACTCGGCGTAGAAGGACACCGCAGGGTCCAGGTCGGGCAGGGTGAGCAGGGGCAGGTGGGCCTGGATCTCGGTGGGTCCGCGCCGCTTCCAGTCGGCCCAGGCCGCGCGCCCTGTCTTGGGGCCGGGCAGGCCCTTGCGCGCCCGCGTGTCCGGGGCCATGGCCACCAGGGCCCAGCGCGCCCAGTCCAGGTCAAAGACGCCGCCGGGGTAGATGCCTTCGCGCAGGCTGGAGAAGCTCATGGCCGGGGCCATGGCCAGGAGGTGCGGGGGCTGCTCCAGGGCCGCGAACCACTGGGCCGTGCCGGGGTAGGACAGGCCGAAGGCGCCCACGCGGCCGTCGCACCAGCTTTGGCGCGCGGTCCACTCGATGGTGTCAAAGCCGTCGCGGCCCTCGCTGACGTGCGGGACGAACTCGCCGCCGGAGGCGAAGCGGCCGCGCACGTCCTGGATGAGCACGGCATAGCCGCGCGCCACGGCGCTCCGGGCGAAGCGCAGCTCGTCAGGGTCCGAGCTCTTGCCATAGGGCGTGCGGCAGACCAGCGCCGGGAACGGGCCGCCACCGGCGGGCCGCCAGATGTCTGCGCGCAGCACGACGCCGTCGCGCATGGGCACGGCCACATTGGCTTCGAAGACGAGGGGCGGGCTGGCGTCGGCGCGGGGGCTCGCGCTGGCCGGAGCCGCGCAGAGCAGCATGCAGCAGGCCAGGCCCCAGGCGGGGAGCGGCACGGGGCAGGGGGGCATGCGGTGCGTCACCAAAGCCTCCGCCGGGTTTGGGGCGTTAGGTGTCGGCTTCCAGCTGCTGGGCGGTCTTGCCGAAGCGCCGCTGGCGGCCCTGGAAGTCGGCCAGGGCGCGCTCCAGCTCCTCGGGCCCGAAGTCCGGCCAGAGGGTCTCGGTGAAGTAGAACTCGGAGTAGGCGGCCTGGAAGAGCAGGTAGTTGGACAGCCGGAGCTCCCCGCTGGTGCGGATGATCAGGTCCGGGTCGGGCTGGCCTGCGGTGTACAGCTCCGCAGCAAAGGCCTCCTCGCTGATGGCCGCGGCCGTGAGGCCCCTGGCCGCCAGGGCGCGGGCAGCGCGCAGGATTTCCTCCCGGCCGGAGTAGTTGAGGGCCAGGTTCAGGGTCATGGTCCGGCAGCCCGCGGTCTTCTGCATGACGTGGCTGAGCGCCTGCCGGACCATGAAGGGCAGGCCGTCCATCTCCCCCAGCACCCTCAGGCGGATGTCCTGGTCCAGCAGGTTCTGGAGCTCGCCCTTCATGTAGTCCACGAGCAAGTCGAAGAGCAGGGCCACCTCGTCCTTGGGCCTGGACCAGTTCTCGCGCGAGAAGGTGTACAGGGTGAGGTGGCGCACGCCCAGCTCGCGGCAGCGGGTGACGATGGCCTTGGCCGTGCGGGTGCCGGCGCGGTGGCCCTCGCTGCGCGGCAGGTTCCGGCTGGTGGCCCAGCGGCCATTGCCGTCCATGATGATGGCGACGTGCGCGGGCACGCCAGTGGATTCGGGCATGCGGCTACAGCTCCAGAATTTCCTTTTCCTTGGCCGCGAAGGTCTCGTCGCACTTCTTGATGGTGTCGTCGGTGAGCTTCTGCACATCCTCGGTGAGCTTGCGCTGCTCGTCCTCGGTGATGTTCTTGTCCTTCTGGAGCTTCTTCAGGATC
The DNA here is from genome assembly GCA_009773665.1 of Desulfovibrionaceae bacterium. GTDB lineage: Bacteria > Desulfobacterota > Desulfovibrionia > Desulfovibrionales > Desulfovibrionaceae > Fundidesulfovibrio. Next base: position 48,620 of record WSYE01000028.1, read on the forward strand.
TCGTTTAAGTCGCGGCGGACGTTGCGCACGGCGACCTTGGCTTCCTCGTTGAACTTCTTGGCCACCTTCACCAGGTCCTTGCGGCGGTCCTCGGTCAGGGGCGGGATGCTGATGCGGATGAGCTTGCCGTCATTGACCGGGTTCAGGCCCAGGTCGCTCTTGAGGATGGCCTTTTCCACGGCGCCAAAGGCCGCCTTGTCCCAGGGCTGGATGGTGATGGTGCGGGCGTCGGGCACGGAGAGCGAGGCGATCTGGCTGATGGCCGTGGGCGTGCCGTAGTAGTCGGCCATGATGGGCTCGATCAGGGACACCGAGGCCCGGCCCGTGCGCAGCCGCGCAAATTCCTTGGCCAGGCTCGAGAGAGCCCCGCTCATGCGCTTTTTCCCGTCTTCGATCACAGCATGCATATCAGTTCCCTCCCTCGACGATGGTTCCGACTGTTTCGCCCTGGATGACCCGGCGGATGTTGCCCTGCTCGAACAGGTTGAAGACGATGATGGGCAGGCGGTTGTCGCGCGCCAGCGAGATGGCCGTGGCGTCCATGACGCCCAGGCGCTTCTCCAGGGTCTCCAGGTAGGTCACGGACTCGTAGCGCACGGCGTCCGGGAACTTCCGGGGGTCCTTGTCGTACACGCCGTCCACCTTGGTGGCCTTCAAAATGGCCTCGCACTTGAGCTCCATGGCGCGCAGGGCGGCGGCGGTGTCTGTGGTGAAGTAGGGGTTGCCCGTGCCGGCGGCGCAGATGACCACCCGGCCCTTTTCCAGGTGCCGCACGGCCCGGCGGCGGATGTACGGCTCGGCCACCTCCTTCATGGAGATGGCGGTCATGACCCGGGTGTCGCAGCCGAGCTTCTCAAGCGCGTCCTGCACGGCCAGGGCGTTCATCACCGTGGCCAGCATGCCCATGTAGTCGGCCTGGGCGCGGTCCATGCCCTGCTCGCTGGCGGCCATGCCCCGGAAGATGTTGCCCCCGCCGATGACCAGGGCCACCTGCACGCCCAGGCTGGCGATGTCCGCGATCTCGCCGCAGAAGATGCCGCTGGCCTTGGGCTCGATGCCGAACTTCTGCTCCCCGGCCAGGGCCTCGCCGCTGAGCTTGAGGAGTATCCGTGAGTAGCGCAGCCTGTCCATGTCCTCTCCTGGCGTTTGCGGGTTCTTCCTGGCCTTGGGCCGCGGCGCTGGCAAAAGAAACGGGCCTTGCGGCCCGTTCCCGATTTCCTATTCCTCGGTTGCTTCGGCCTCGGCGCCTTCGCCCAGGACCATGCGCGTAAAGCGCCCGATTTGCATGTTCTCGCCCAGCACGCCGATGAGCTCGTTCAGGAGGTCCTGAATCTTCTTCTTGTCGTCCTTGATGAAGGGCTGCTCCAGCAGGCAGACCTCGGCGTAGTACTTCTTCACGCGGCCTTCCACGATCTTCTCGGCAATGGCTTCGGGCTTGCCCTCTTCCATGGCCTGGTTCTTGAAGATCTCGCGCTCGGCGGCCAGCAGGTTCTGGGGCACCTGGTCGGGGCTCACGCATATCGGGGAGGCTGCGGCGATCTGCATGGCCAGGTCCTTGGCGAACTCCTTGAACTTGTCGCTCTTGGCCACGAAGTCGGTCTCGCATTTGAGCTCGACCATGACGCCGATCTTGCCGTTGTTGTGGATGTAGGAGCCGATGATGCCCTGGCTGGTGGCGCGGCCGGCCTTCTTGGCGGCCTTGGCCAGGCCCTTCTCGCGCAGGTAGGCGATGGCCTTTTCCTCAACGCCGCCGCACTCCACAAGGGCCTTCTTGCAATCCATCATGCCTACGCCGGTCTTCTCGCGCAGGATTTTCACCGCATTGGCACTGATTTCAGCCATGATCTACTCCTCTTCGGCGGCGGCTTTCTCGGCGGCCGCGTCGATTTCGGTGTCCTTGGCCGGGGCGTTCTTGGCACCGCCGGGGGCGTTGTCCTTCAGGGCCGCAGCGCCTTCGAGGCAGGCGTCGGCGATGTGCGTGGCGAACAGCTTGATGGCGCGGATGGCGTCATCGTTGCCGGGGATGACAAAGTCGATCAGGTCCGGATCGCAGTTGGTGTCGACCACGGCCACCACGGGGATGCCCAGCTTGCGGCATTCCTTCACGGCGATGTGCTCGCGGTTGGGGTCGATGATGAAGGCGGCCTTGGGGGCTTCGGTCATGTCCTTGATGCCGCCCAGGGCGTCGTTCAGCTTGACCACCTCGCGGCCCATCTGCACGATTTCCTTCTTGGGGAACTTGTTGATGGTGCCGTCGGCGAACATGGTCTCCAGGGTCTTCAGACGGTCGATGCTCTTCTTGATGGTCTGGAAGTTGGTGAGGGTGCCGCCCATCCAGCGCTGGGTCACGAAATACATGCCGCAGCGCTCCACCTCGGCCTTGATGGCCTCCTGGGCCTGGCGCTTGGTGCCGATGAACAGGATCTTGCCGCCGGAAGACACGGACTCCACGATGAAGTCGTGGGCCTTTTGGAACAGCTTCACGGTCTGCTGCAGGTCGATGATGTGGATGCCGTTGCGCGCGCCGAAAATAAAGGTGCGCATCTTGGGATTCCAGCGACGGGTCTGGTGCCCGAAGTGGACGCCGGTCTCCAGCATCTGCTTCATGGTGACGTAAGCCATAAATCCTCCTGGGTTTTTCCTCCGCCCTGGCGCTTGGTAAATCCTCGGACCGTCCGAGGCACCCAGTATATGGCCAGGGCGTGCGAATTGTGAAACGTGTGCTTTTACGCCGGGCAGCGGCGCTTGGCAAGGGGAAAATTAGCCCCGCCAGGGGGCTACTGCATGGCGGAGGGGCCGTTTGGGCCTTCGCTGAGGACGGGGTTGAGCAAAAAGCCCACGCGGTCGATCTCCACGCTGACCTCGTCCCCGGCCTGAAGGGGGCCGATGCCCGCCGGGGTGCCGGTCAGGATCACGTCGCCGGGGTGCAGGGTCATGACGCGGGAGATGAAGCTCACCAGCTGGTGCGGCGGGAAGATCATGTTGGCCGTGCTGCCCTCCTGGCGCACCACGCCGTTGACCACCGCGCGCAGGCTCAAGGAGCGCAGGTCGCCGGGGTCGGTTTCGACCCACGGCCCCACCGGGCAGAAGGTGTCGAAGCCCTTGGCGCGCGTCCACTGGCCGTCCTTCTTCTGCAGGTCGCGGGCGGTGACGTCGTTGGCGCAGGTGAAGCCGAAGATGTGCCGGGGGGCGTCGGCCTCGGTTATGAAGCGCGCGCTGCGGCCCATGACCACGGCCAGCTCGGCCTCGTAGTCCACCCGCTCGGAGCAGGCCGGCAGCACGATGGCGTCGCCCGCGCCGATGACCGAGGAGGGCGGCTTGAGGAACAGGATGGGCTCCTCGGGCACGGGCTGGCCCATCTCCCGGGCGTGGTCGTGGTAGTTCAGGCCCACGCAGACGATCTTGCCGGGGCGCACCAGGGGAAGCAGCTCCACCTCGGCCAGGGGGATCTCCTCGGGCGTGCCGCCTTCGCGGTTCAGCGGCCGCACGCTCTCCGGGCTGACGATGGCGGCATAGAAGGCCTGGTCTCTGTGGCGGACGCGGATGATGCGCATACGGCTGTCCTACAGGCCCTTGGCCGTCTTGCGGCGGTCATAGGCGATGTGGATGATGCCCAGCAGTTCGTCCATGGGGTAGGGCTTGAGCAGGTAGTCCGAGCCGCCGTGGGTCATCATCTCGGCGGCGATGTCCACCGAGGCGTGGCCGGTCAGGATGATGACCTCGATGTCCGGGTCGATCTTCTTGATCTCCGGCAGGGTCTGCTGGCCGCTCATGCCCGGCATCTTCACGTCCAGCAGCACGATGTCGTGGGGCTCGCGCCGCAGGATGTCCAGGGCCGCGGCCCCGCTGTCGGCGGTGGTCACGGTCATGCCGTGGGAGGTCAGGAGCTTGCCCAGGGTGTTGCGGAAGCGCTCTTCGTCGTCCACCACGAGCACCTTGATTTCCTCGCTCATGTCCGCTCCTTGTTCCGTTTCCGTTCGTGCGTCCTGCATGTTCTGTCCGGCTCCATGCCACATCACCGGGCTTTCGTCGAGGGGGCGGGCCGGGATTCAGCCGCCGCCGCCGGGCCTTGGGGCGCTGAGCCGGGCCACGGCTTCGTGCAGTCGGCCCACGGCCTCGCGCAGGTGGTCCAGCCAGATCTCGGCCAAAGCCTCGTGCTCGCCCGCGCCCTTGACGTGGGACGCGCAGGCGAAGCCCGCCCTGGTCAGCCCGGCCTGCCAGGAGTTCTTGCCCGCACCGGCCATGTCGCCCGCCATGTCGCGGAGAGCGTGGACCCCGCGCGCGAAGAGCAGGGGCATGAGGTGGACCTTGGCCGCGCCCAACCCGCGCAGCTCGTCCACCTTGGTCGAAAGGCCCGGCTCGGCCTCCAGCGCGCCGATGAGCACGAGCGGGTCCAGGGCGCGCAGCTCGTTGGCCAGGTCCAGGTACACGCCGTTGGCCTTGCCGCGCGTGCCGTGGCCCATGAGCAGCACGGCCTCGCCCGGCGCGCGGTCCTTGGGCAGCACGGTGAGGATGGTCCGGGCCACGCGGCGGATGTCCTCGCGGTTGCCCAAAAGCGGGCGGCCCAGCTCGATCTGCTCGAAACCGCCGCCGCGCAGGGAGTCCACCAGGCGCTCCAGGCTGCGGTACTCGTCGCCCGGGATGACGTGCAGGGACTGCACGGCCAGGCGGCGCACGCCGTCCTGGCGCAGGGCCTGCAAGATGTCCTCGGGCGAGCGCCCGTGGCGGCTTAAGAGGCCCTTGTGGCGGCGCACGGCGCCCGAGGTCAGGGCCGTCTCCACGCGGAAGTCCGGGTACAGGATGCTCGTGCGTTCGCGCATGCGCTCCAGGGCTCCCGAGGCGTCCGGCAGGCGTGAGCCAAAGGCCGCGAGGAGGATGGCGGTGTGCGGAGTTTGCATGGCCCCCTCCCTAGCGCAGATGCGCGTGGGCGGAAAGGGGTTTCTGTGGGCTGGCGGGCTTCGGCCCCTGGCGCGCGACAGCCGCTCTGGTCAGGGACACGCTAGCTAGCTAGCACCGCGTCCGCGTCACCGGGCAAAAGGTCACGCGCCTAGTTGGTAGGCCTTTGCCTCTTCAACCAAGAGGCGTTGCGGCTCCAAGGTGTCCCAGTCAATAACGATGCGAAGTGATTCCGTAGCATTCGGTCTGCTCATCTCAGATATCATTAGCGTCCTCTCCTTGTGCTTGGACAGGGTTCACAGTGTATGCACCTGACCGTCTTCCAGGACCAGCGCATTGGGGAAATGGGTTGGAAACTTATGTTTGTGCTCCGTGTGCATAGGTATGAGCACCTTCGGGCGAAGAGCTTCATTCAACCGTCTCAGAGTCTCAAGGTCAGCATGACCGCTGGTATGGATGTGCAGAAGGTGTGACCCAGGTCTAGCCTCAAGGGCAGCATACTCCTCAGCTTCTCGCCTCCTGCGGGTTGGGTCCAGATTACCTGCCCAGAGAGAATAGACGGTGGTGACCGAAGCAGACTTGAATTCCTCAACCAGGGCGAACGGGCGACTTGTCTTAACCACGAAGTTCCCTGGCCTAGCCGTCAGTTTTTCTGGGCGGATGGCGACACCAGGAGCGTAGACCCGCTGACGGAAGTCACCAAAGAAGTCTGGAGCGTTTGAGATGACTCCATAGTGTCGCGAGGCCCAGCGCCCATGAGCCAGCACACGGACACCATCCCACTCCATGCGAGGGGTGCTCGCATGGGTTCGCCCAAAAACCTCCAGCACCCAGGCGGTGTATAGGTCAAGAACCAGGTCGCGGCCTGCCTTCCTGGTCGCACGGTATACGGAAACAAGGCGGTCGATGTTTTGACCAGAACAGACCACGCAGGAGAGTCCAGGCTCATCGCGGAAGGCCTTGGCCATGGCCTTTTCCACGCTGGTTTCGTCGGGGTAGGTAACGTTGCTTCGGTCCAGCAAAGTGCCTTCCATCAACAGCGCGCCTAACGGCTTAGGGGGATGCTGGAGCAGATGTTCGAAGGCCTTGCCCTTGCGCCCATGGCTGCGGAAGTCCCCAGTGTAGAAGATACCCTGGCCATCAGCCTGGACGTGGAAGCCTAAAGCATCCGGGGCGGAATGGTCCATGAGCCTGGGGGTTACAACAATCTCGCCCAGACGAACTTCATTACCTAGTGTGAGTGGCAGAATTGGGCGATTGAGCAAGGGCTTTCGATTGAACATGCGGCTCGTGTCCACGAGTTGTCGGGCCGTCTCGCTCATGTAAACTGGTATGTTCTCTGGAACTTGGTCCAGGAGGCCACAATGGTCCAGGTGACTGTGGCTTATGAACAAAGCGTCAGCCCCCGAGAGTCCTCCGGGCAAGCGTGATGGCAAACAGGCTGGGGCGTCTACTGCGTCATCCAAAGGAAGGCCCGCGTCGAGAAAGATTCGCCGTCCCGCTCCGCGTACTTCAACGCAGGACGCGCCAATCTCATCAGTGCCTCGGTGGATGACCAACTCCATTAGACCACCAGCAGACTGCGGAACTTCTCAAGTGTCAACATATGGTGCTCTTCATAAAGCCCATAGCCCAAAAAGCTAGCCACCCCAAAGCGTATGTCCATGTGCTTGCTCAACTCGGCATGAGCGTTCTTGAATTCTAGGCTGTCCAATACTCTCCCCAGGACCGTACTCCTCGGGTTGTGGTTGGCAAGAAGGAAGATGAACATAGGGCGTGCGTCCAACTCAACGATTTCTCCAGGAGCGCCAGTTTTGGCGAAATGGACAAGCTGTAATTTTCGCTTCTGGCTGAAAAGCTTAACCATCTCATCCTTGAGTTCCTCCAGGGTCTGGGCCTTACAGAACTGCAGCGCCTTTTCGAGGTGGTCCACCATTCCAGATTTTCCGCCAAGCGCACTGTCCCCGTACTTAAGCTCGAAGAGGCACAGGCGAGGTCGATAGGTGTTCGTGACCTTCCCCCCGTTTAGTATCCCAGCTATAAGTTTGTGACTCCGGCGAAGGAGACCACGAACATGAGGAAGAGCAGGTTCAGCGAAGAGCAGATCA
>WSYE01000029.1 GCA_009773665.1 Desulfovibrionaceae bacterium
AAGCCGAACTGCCACGCACGACGCGAAGCTGAGAGCCGGGTCTGGCGGACCCCAGTTGATCCCAGCAACTCCAACCTCCAGCCCGAATTGCCGCGCACGACGCGAAGCGAAAAGCCGGGTCTGGGGGAGGCTTCTCCCCCAGCGGGTGCAGGGCAGAGCCCTGCCGGGTTCGGGCGGAGCCCGATCAGCTCCCTCTCTCTTATCCAAGCATATTCAGCATCTTCGCCGGGTCTGTCGTGGGTGGTTCGCACCTGCCGTCTCGGCAGACGAAGGCAGTGGCCTTGCCGTCCAGGGGGCACATGCCTGCTGTGTAGGCGGCGAGCGAGGCCAGTTCGCCGCTCTGGTCGCGCTTGAGAATAAGGGTGGAGGGCAGATAGCGCGAGCGGACGGCGGCCAGGAACGGCTCCAGGGAGGCGTCGTCCGGGCCGGAGAGCACCACGTCCGCGCCGGGCGCGAAGGCGAAGTCCAGCCCGCAGAGCAGCATGGTGAAGCCGGACGGTGCGCGCTCCACGGTCTGGCCCAGGCTGCGCGACAGAAGCGACGCCTGCTCGGCCAAATCATGACGGGAAGCGAGGCGCGAGAGCTTGGTGAGCACCAGCATGGCCACGGAGTTTCCCGAGGGGATGGCGGCGTCAATGAATTCCTTCTGGCGCACCAGCAGGGTCTCGGCGTCGTGGGCGGTGAAGAAGAACCCGCCGTTTTCGGCGTCCTGGAAGCGTTCGATCATCTGGTCGGTCAGGTCCAGGGAGGCTTGCAGCCAGCCCAGGTCGAAGGTGGCCTGATAGAGTTCCAGAAGCCCCCAGGCCAGAAAGGCGTGGTCGTCCAGATTGGCGGCGATGCGGGCCTCGCCGTCGCGGTAGCGGTGCAGGAGGTTGCCGGACGAATCGCGCAGACGCGCCAGCAGGAAGTCGGCGGCCCGGCCTGCGGCGCCGGCGAGGGCAGGCTCGTCCAGGATGCGGGCGGCCTGGGCCAGGGCGGCGATCATCAGGCCGTTCCAGTCGGTGAGGATCTTGTCGTCCTTGTGGGGATGCACACGCTTTTCGCGGGCCGCGAAGAGGCGGGCGCGGATGTCCTCCAGGCGTTCGGCCAACTGGGGCGGGGGCGGCGCGGCCAAGTGGGGGATGTTGGAGCCGGTCTTTTCCTGGGTGGACTCCTCGACGAAGTTGCCGTCCGGCAGCAGGCCGAAGAGGCGCACGAAGAGGCTCGTGTCTTCTTCGGAGAGCACGGCGCGCGCTTCGTCGATGCTCCAGACGTAGAATTTCCCTTCCTCGCCTTCGCTGTCGGCGTCCTCGGCGCTGAAGAACGCGCCCTCGGGGCTGGTCATGTCGCGCAGCACGTAGCGGGCGATCTCCTGGGCGGTGCGCTTGAACAGCGGATCGCCCGTGGCCTGGAAGCCCTCGGCGTAAGCCATGAGCAGCATGGCCTGATCGTAGAGCATCTTTTCGAAGTGGGGCAAAAGCCAGTGCTGATCGGTGGAGTAGCGGTGGAAGCCCAGGCCGACGTGGTCGAACAGGCCGCCCAGGCGCATGGCGGTGAGGGTCCGGGCGGCCATGTCCAGGGCCAGGGGCTCACCGGTGCGCTTGTGGTGGCGCAGGAGAAAGAGCAGCTGGTGCGGCGAGGGGAACTTGGGAGACTGGCCGAAGCCGCCGTGGTCCGGGTCGAAGCGGGAGGCCAGCTGGCGGTAGGCGGTGTCCAGAGTCTTGGGGCCGGGGCCTTCCTGGGCGGGCGTGGCGCGCTGGTGCTCGGCCAGGGCGTTCAGCACGTTGGCGGCTGCCTGTTCCACCTCGGCTGGGCGGCGCGTCCAGACCTCGCTGATCTTGGGCAAGAGGTCCATGAGCCCCATGCGTCCGAAGCGGGTGTGCTTGGGGATGTAGGTGGCGGCGAAGAAGGGGCGTCCCTGATGGTCGATGAACACGGACAGGGGCCAGCCGCCAGCGCCGGTCATGAGCTGGCAGGCGGTCATGTAGATGTTGTCCAGGTCGGGGCGTTCCTCGCGGTCGATCTTCACGGGCACGGCGGTGGCGTTCAGGAGCGCGGCGGCGTCGTGGTCCTCGAAGCATTCGCGTTCCATGACGTGGCACCAGTGGCAGGTGGAGTAGCCGATGGAGAGAAAGAGGGGCTTGTTCTCGGCTTTGGCTTTGGCGAAGGCCGCGTCTCCCCAGGGAAGCCAGTCCACGGGATTGCGGGCGTGCTGGAGAAGGTAGGGGCTTTTCTCGTGGATCAGGGCGTTGGCGTGGTCGGGCATGCTGCCTCCGGGCTTTGGTCTTCGGGACCGGATAGACCATTTCGTGCCTGCAAACCAGAAAAATTCGTGTTTCTCCTAGTGGTTTTCTTGAGGGGGGTGGTATAGTATCAAATTGGAAAAAGTGTATGAAGCTCAGCGTAAAAGCCTCATTTCTCCTTTCAGGACTGGTCCTCGCGGTTATCGGGGCGACCAGCCTGTTCCTGCTGGACTACCAGCAGCGTGCGATTACCATTGTCATCAAGCAGGATCTGGAATCGGAAGCGACGACGCTTGCGCGCGAAATACGCAGTTTCGTAGATGAGAACTTGAACGACACGAGGGCGATAGCAGGGAACATCCCCCGAGCCCCCCTCGCCTCAGGTGACCTTGAAGCCGTGCGCGACCACCTAGCCCGGCAGGCGTCCTTTTATCCGAAATTCGAGAACGGTCTGTTCCTGCTGGACGAGAACGGCAACTTCCTCACCGACTATCCCTATCATCCGGAACTTCAAGGCCAGCCCTTCGCCCACCGGGACTACTTCCAGCGCACCAGGGCGCGCGCGCGGGGCGTGATCGGCGATCCGTACGTGTCGACGCGTACCGGACTGCCCGTCCTCACCTTCACGGCTCCCATTTTCTCCCCGTCGGGACAGTTGCTGGCGGTGCTGGGGGCGTCGGTGAACCTTCTGTCGCCCTGGGCGCTGGGTGAGCAGCAACAGCGCAAGATCGGCCAGAGCGGGTACGTGTACATGGTGGACCGCAACCGCCAGTTTCTGATGCACCCCGACAAATCCAAGATCCTGCGCTCACTGGAGGCGGGCCGCAACCCATTCCTGGACAGGGCGGTGCAGGGGTATGAGGGCGGGGGGGAGACGGTGAACAGCATGGGCGTGCCGGTGCTGATCGCTTCGCGGCAATTGCCTGCGCTGGGTTGGGTCGTGCTGGCGCAACTCCCCCAGAAGGAAGCTCTTGCCACCACGCGCAACGGTCTGGCGGCCGTGGGTATATTCTTTTTCGCGGCGCTGACCGTGGTGCTGCCGGTGGGCTTTTTCGCCATGCGCAGGATCGTCAAACCGCTTGAGGCGCTGGAGCACGCGGCGCTGATCATCAGCCAGGACCTGCGCAAGGCGGAGGGAGCCCTCACCAGGCCGTTCGCCTCAAGCGCCCTGGACGCCCTGCGGACCATGCGCTCCTCCGACGAGATCGGCAGGCTGGCGCGGGCCTTCTTCCAATTGTCCGTGCGGCTGAAGCAGACCTTGTCCTCCCTGCGAACCGCAGCCGAGGACTGGGAGCGTACCTTCTCGTCCGTGCAGGAAGCCGTGCTGGTGCTGGATGGTGAGGGCAAGATACTGCGCGTGAACCGCGTGGCCGAAGATCTTTTCCGCGTGCTGCGCGAGGAGGCCCTGGGAAGACCATGGCGTGAGATCCTGGCCATGGGGGAGAGCGCGCCCGAGGATTGGCCCACCATCCTGACGCTCAAAGGCTCAGGGCGCTTCAAGCTGACCAGCACCCTGCCGGGTGTTCCGGGCCGGTTCGAACTGTCCTTCTCCATGATCCAGGGGCGCAGGGAGGCCAAAGGGTTCCTGCTCATGGTGCTGGACGTCACCGAGAAGATCCAGGCCGAGGAGCGCATCCGTGACCTGGCCTTCCACGACTCGTTGACCCGCCTGCCCAACCGGCTGCTGCTGGCGGACCGCCTGGAGCAGGCCATTGCCACTGCGGACCGCAACAACTCCAAGGTGGGGGTGCTTTTTGTGGATCTGGACGATTTCAAGCGGGTCAACGACACCTTCGGCCACAAGGTGGGTGACGAGCTGCTCAGGCAGACGGGCAAACGGCTGAGCGCGTGCCTGCGCTCCAACGACACCCTGGCCCGCTACGCCGGAGACGAGTTCGTGGCCGTGCTCATGGACCTGAAGGACCCGGCCGAGGCGGCCAGCATCGCCTCGCGCATGCTGGAGTCGGTGGCCGAGCCGTTCGACCTGTCGGGAAAGCTGGTCCGCATCGGGGTGAGCATCGGCATCGCGGTCTATCCCGAAGACGGTCTGGAAGGCTCCCTGCTGCTCAACCACGCCGACAGGGCCATGTACCGAGCCAAGGGCCGGGGCAAGAACAGCTTCTGGTTCGCCGATGGAGTCGTCCTGGACGACAGCTCGTCATCCTTCCCCAGGCAGTAGCCGCCCTCTCTCTGCCCAGACGCACGCGCGTCCGGGCTATCTCCTTCCTCGCCGGGATGTCCGGTTTCATCAAGTCCGCTCTATCTGGGCAACGCCCCGTTATTGATATCGATGCAGGTGCCGTTGATATACTCCGGGCAGTCCGTGGCCAGCCAGACCATGGCCTCGGCCACTTCGTCCGCACGCGCAAAGCGCCCGGTGTACACGGCCTGCAGGATGGCCTTGCGGCGTTCCAACGGGATGGTGTGGAGCATGTCCGTCTCCACGGGGCCTGCGGCTACGGCGTTTACCACCACGCCCTTGCCCCCGAGCAGCTTGGCGAAGCTCTTGGTGGCGTTTACCAGCGCCGCCTTGCTGATGCCGTACCAGACGTCCGGGTGCCCGGTGTGTGCGGCCACGGAGGCGTTGTTCACGATCCTGCCGCCGCCGTTCTGCACCATGGACGCGCTTGCCTCGCGCATGAGGGCCACCGGGGCCTCGACGTTTATGCGCATCAGCATGTCGGACTTCTCGCGCGGATAATCGGTGTAGGGCAGGGCGTACATGATGCCAGCGTTGTTCAAGAGCACGTCGATGTCGCCGATGTCCGCCACCAGGGCCGGGATGTCCTCTATACGCGAAAGGTCGAAGACGATGGTCCTGACGCCCGTGTGCGAGGCCAGGGGAAAGCCAGAAAAGTCGCGCGCGACAACGCACACGTTAAAGCCCTTGTCCAGAAGCATCCGGGTCGCTTCCAGGCCGATGCCCTTGTTTCCGCCGGTGACGACTGCGGTCTTGTTCATGGGGAAATCCTTTCAGAGAAACGAGAGTGTTCTCGTGCGGCGTCTCAAAAAACACTCACACAGGTTGCACGCCTAAACCAAGAGAACCAGTTGTTTTGTTTGCGAAAAATATGTTCGTGTTTTTCGCAAACGCGACGCTAGTTGACGGCAGGAGCGGAACGGAACCGCCCGCCCAGCATGTAGAAAATGGTCTTGGGAATCTCCAGCAGCACGATCCTGGCCGATTCCTGGTTCTTCCACCAGGCGGTGGCGATCCTCTCCGAGGGAGTGCCCACCACGCGTATCTGCCAGCCGGGCAGGGCGTCGGTGAAGACCATGCGCGCGCGGCGCACGTGGTAGGGCGAGGTGACCACCAGCAGCGACCCCGGTTCCTTGCCCAGTTGCGCGGTCAGCGCCTCGGCCTCCTGGGCGGTGCTGAGCAGGTCGTCCCCGAAGTATTCCATGGCCTCGTCCGGGACGCCCTTCTTGCGCAGGATGGACTTGTAGAGCTCCTCGCGCCTGGGGAAGGCGATGTGGTTCTGGTCCAGCACGCGCTCACTGGGCCAACGGGCCACACGCCCGATATACACCTTCTTGGCCATGCCCAGTTGGTAGAGTTCCGCGCCGTAGGCCGCGCGGTTGAAGTTGCCGCCCAGCACCACCATGGCGTCGCTGCGTACGGGCGGGTCGCCGGTCTGGAGCCAGTAACCCGCCGAGAGCAGAAGCCCTACGCCGATGACCACGGCGGCCAGCAGCAGGTGTTCGCCGACATGGACCACGGCTTTCAGGCTGGTGCGCATCATGGCGTTGTCCTCGGTGCGAACACCTCCTGGTAGTGCGACTTGTAGGCCGCGAAACGTCCCTGGGCGATGGCCTCGCGCGCGCCCCGGGTCAGCTCCAGGAAGAAGTGCACGTTGTGGATGGTGTTCAGCCGGTAGGAGAGCAGTTCCTGCGCCCGGAAGAGGTGGCACAGGTAGGCCTTGGAGAAGGTGCGGCAGGTGTAGCAGGTGCAGTCCGGGTCCAGGGGGGAGTCGTCCTCCCTGTATTCCACACGCTTGATGTTCACCTGGCCTCTGCTGGTGTAGAGCGTGCCGTTGCGGGCGTTTCGCGTTGGCAGCACGCAATCGAACATGTCGATGCCGTTGGCGATGCCCTCCAGGATGTCCAGGGGCTTGCCCACGCCCATGAGGTAGCGCGGCTTTTCTGCGGGCAAAAGCGGCGCGGTGTGGCCCATGAGATCGTACATCTCCGGCGTGGACTCGCCCACGGACAGGCCGCCGATGGCGTGGCCTTCGAAGCCCATGGAGCAGATGGCCTCGGCGCTTCTGGCGCGAAGGTCCTTGAAGAAGCCGCCCTGCACGATGCCGAACACCAACTGGCCGTTACGGCCCGGCTCGTGATTATCGCGCGAGCGCGCCGCCCAGGCGTGGGTCAGGTCCAGGGATTTTTCGGTGTAGGCGTGGTCCGCGCCGTAGGGCACGCACTCGTCCAGCACCATCATGATGTCCGAGCCGAGATTGCGCTGGATGTCCAGGACCTTCTCGGGCGTGAAAAAGTGTTTGGAGCCGTCCAGGTGTGAGCGGAATTCCACGCCGTCTGGCTTCAATTTGCGCAGCTCGGACAGGGAGAACACCTGATAGCCGCCCGAATCCGTGAGGATGGGGCGGTCCCAGCCCATGAATTTATGCAGGCCGCCCCTGCGCGCGACCAGCTCGTCGCCGGGGCGCAGGTACAGGTGGTAGGTGTTGCCCAGGATGATCTGGGAGCCTGCGTCTTTCAGGTCCTGCGGGCACAGGGATTTCACCGTGCCCACTGTGCCCACGGGCATGAAAGCCGGGGTGCGCACCACGCCGTGGGCGGTGTGCAGCTCGCCCAGGCGGGCGGGGCCGTCGGTGGCCTGGATGGTGAAAGTTCCTGGGGCCTTGGCGTCAGCAGGGGCATGGGACATGGCGGAAGTGTCGAGGGTATTCATATCGCTTACTTCCCGGCCACGCCGCACTTGGGGCAGATGTCTTCCAGTTCGCAGGACGGGCACTTGGGCGTTCTGGCCGGGCAGACCTCGCGACCGAAGTAGACCAGCATGTTGTTGATCTCGCCCCAGTGTTCACGCGGGTAAAGCGGCATCAGGTCGCGCTCGATCTTCACGGCGTCCTTGGCGTCGGTGAGGCCCAGGCGGTAGGCCAGCCGGGTCACGTGGGTGTCCACCGCGATGCCCTCGTGTATGCCGAACGAGTTGGACATCACGATGTTGGCGGTCTTGCGGGCCACGCCGGGCAGGGTGACAAGCTCCGCCAGGGTGCGGGGCACCTCACCGCCGAACACGTCCATCACGCGCTTGGCCGCGCCGATAAGGTTCTTGGCTTTGTTGTGGTAGAACCCGGTGGAGCGGACAAGCCGGGCCAGCGGGCGAAGAGGTTCGGCGTGACCATGTTCACGCGCGCGTCGGTGCATTGGGCGGCCAGCACGGTGGCCACCAGGAGCTCCCAGGCGTTGGCGTGGTCCAGGGCAGGGGCGGTCTTGGGATATCTGAGGCGCAGGCGCGCGAAGATGATGGGGGCGCGTTCGGTTGACGTCATGCCCGGTGGGATAGCCGAAAGCCGGGCGGGGAGCAATGTTGTGGAACACGAACGCTTTCCGTCTCAGGGAGTCTGCCACCCCTCGCCCACGTCCATCACGCGGAAAGCCTCCTGGGAGACGCCCTGTTCGCAGCGCGCCTTGGCCAGATCATACAGGGGCGTGTCGATGCCCTCGTCGGTCAGCTTGAACACTCCGTGGTGAGTGGCCACAGCGTGGTGCGCGCCCAGGTCGCGCATGGCCAGGACGGCCTCCTCGGGGTTCATGTGGGCAGGGGCCATGAACCAGCGCGGCTCATAAGCCCCTATTGGCAAGATCGCCACGCGCATGGTCCCGAAGCGCGAGCGGATCAGCCGGAAAGCCTCGCCCGCGCCGTAGCCCGTGTCGCCGAAAAAGCCGACGGCGCCGCCGGGGGCTTCCAGCACGAAAGAGCACCACAGGGCCTTGCGACGGTCGAACACGCCCCTGGCCGACCAGTGGTGCGCCGGGGCGGCATGAACCCGCAGGGACGCTCCAAAATTCGCGCAGTCCCACCAGTCGAGCTCCTCGCACACGCGCCGTCCCAGCGCCCGGTCGATGAGCGCGGCGTTGCCAAGGGGCGCGATAATGCGCGGGCGGTGGCGCTTCCACAGGGCGGTGAGCGTGGGCAGGTCCAGGTGGTCGTAGTGGTTGTGGCTGACCAGCACCGCGTCGATGGGCGGCAGCATGTCCAGGGGGAGGCCGGGCTTTCGCGCGCGTTTGGGACCTATGAGAAGCGGGCCGGTGCGGTCAGACCAGACCGGATCGGTGAGGACGTTCACCCCGGCGGTCTGGATGAGCGTCGTGGAGTGGCCGATATACGTGATGCGCAGTTCGTCGCCATGAACGCGCTCGGGCGGGATGTCCTGCCGGGTGTTCGGCACATGGGCGGGCCAGGGTGTGGAGCGCGAGGTGAACTTCCAGCGGAGCAGGTCCGCGACATTCCGGTCCTCGGTGGGCCATGGCGTATGGAATCGCTGGCCGTCGAAGTGATCGGAATGCGGATAGGGGCGCGCGCGATTTGCGCTCGATACACCCGAACAGGCCGGGCCGGTCGCGGCACCGTCCCCTGGGATGAAGCGTGCGAAAAATCTCTGAATGAACTGCTGCATGACGACCGTCTTTGCCGAATGTTTGCGAAGCGCTCCGTCCGGATAATTCCCCGGACGCCTCCAGGCAAGCCGGACCACAAAAAAAGCCCCGCATGAGCGGGGCTTTTTTGATCGATTTGCAGCTGCGCTTACGGCAGGAACACCACGGCGGAGATGGTGGTGGTCCACATGCCGGAGACGCCCTGGGTGACGCTGGGCCACGAGGTGGATTCGATGATCTTGCCGGACATCATGTAGATCTCGCGGCGTTCGTCGTAGGCGGTCTCGGGATCGAAGTCGATGCCCAGAGTGGTGGCCAGCATGGTGGAGGCCAGGTCCTCGGCGAAGTCGCCGATTTCCTTCTCTTCCTTGCCGAAGGAGGTGTGCTCGGAAATGTATCCGTAGTGGTCCTTGCTGGCGGGGAAGGCCATGCCCACGGCGGAACCGACCAAACGGCCCTTCTCGTCAGTGGCGTTGCGGGCCATCACGCAGAAGGTGATCTGACCTGGGTTGAGCAACTGCGTGCCCTCTTCCATGGTGAGGAGAGTGCAGTTGGGGGGATAGATGCTCGACACGTACACCAGGTTCAGCTTTTCGATTCCGGCATCGCGAAGGGCGAGCTCGAAGGATTGCAGCTTATTCTTGTGACGGCCAAGGCCTCGGGTGAAGAAGGCTTTGGTCGGGACGAACGTTTGTCCGAACATTGGAAGTCCTCCGTGGGAGTGCCTCCCCGCCTTGCGGGGGAAACGAGTCATAAAGATTTTTTGTCGCGAAGTATAGGCTTTTTTGCCCCTGCTTTTTCCAGGGTCTGCTTGATCTCCGCATCGGTTCCCTTCACCTGGACGATGACCCGGTACAGGGTTTTCCCATCCACTTTAGCCTCCTCCACGGAGGCTTTCACGCCCTTCTTGGCCAGACGGTCCACCTCGGCCTGGGCCTGGGACTGCTTGTCCAGGGCGGCGACCTGGTAGGTAGCCTGGATTTTTGGCGATTTCGTGTCTTTTGCGGCCTTGGCGTCCTTGGAGTCCTTCGAATCCTTGGCCGCTTTGGGGTCCTTGGGGTCCTTGGGATCTGAGGGCTTGGCCGGATCAGCCTTGGGCGTCTTGCGGTCCGGCTGGGCCGGGGACGTGGCCACCTGGCCCTTGGGCAGGGGGGCCGGGGTCTTCTCCAGCGACGTTGTGGGAACCGTCGCACCTGCTGAACCGGGCGCTCCAGCAGTCGGAGCCAGCGAGTTCACGGGCGCGGAGCCTCCCTGAAGCGTTGCGGCACCGGGCGCGTCACCGGGCTTCTTGGCGGAGTCCACGGTGACGGTTTCCTGAGGCTTCCTGCCCTGGAGGGTGTCCTGGAACTGGAGGTCTTCGGGTTTGAGCACCGTGGGCGGCTCCCGATTCTCCTGCTGCGCGGAGGGCGCCGTGGAGGGCATGATCTGCGCCACCTGGGGGACGGCGTTTTCCGGCTTGTAGCCGCGCCCGACCAGCACCCCCAGGATGAACACCCACACAATGCCAAGCACCCCCACCACAACCACGGAGATAAGTCCGGGGCCGGTGAACTCGAAGCTGAATTTCCGGGGGCCTTCAGGAGGCTTGCTGACGTTGAAGCGGTCCACGACCTTCATGCGGTTCTCCGGCTGAGGCGGCGTTGCGGCCCGTCGTCACCCCGAATGCGCGGATGGTGGCGGGCCGCCGTAAATGGTGACGATAGTATTATAACGCCCGGATAAGACGCTACATCTTTTCCGGGGCGCTCACTCCCAACAGCTCCAGCCCGCTTCGGACCACCTCGCCCACTGCCGCAAGCATGAGCATGCGGGCGCGCATGAGGTCCTCGTCTGGCGCGGCCAGCACGGGGTTGGCCGAATAGTACCGGTGCAGCAGGCCCGCCAGTTCGCGCAGGTAGAAGCTGACCACATGGGGGCTCAGCGTCTGCGCGGCATTGGCCAGCGTGTCGGGATACTGCTCCATGAGGCGCATCAGGTCAAGGTCCTCAGGGGTGTCCAACTGGGCCAGCAATGCCTGGGAACACTCCGGCATGGCCACGCCGCGCTCGGCGGCCTTGGCGAACAGCGAACAGATGCGGGCGTGGGCGTACTGCACGTAGTACACCGGGTTGTCCATGGACTGCTGCTTGACCAGATCGAGGTCGAAGTCCAGGTGGCTGTCGGATTTGCGCGAGAGGAACATGAAGCGGGCCGCGTCCACGCCCACCTCGGCGCACACGTCGGACAGGGTCTCGAACTGCCCGGCGCGGGTGGACATGGCGATCTGCTCACCGCCGCGCAGGAGATTCACCAGCTGCACCAGGATGACCTTGAGGTCGTCTGCGTCGCGGCCCAGAGCCTGGACAGCGGCCTTCATGCGCGGGACGTAGCCGTGATGGTCTGCGCCCCAGATGTCCACGACGGTGTTGAAGCCGCGCGCGTACTTGTCGGCATGGTAGGCGATGTCCGAGGCGAAGTAGGTCAGCTCACCGGTGGATTTGCGCAGCACGCGGTTCTTGTCGTCGCCGTAGCGGGTGGTGTCCATCCAGGCCGCGCCTTCTTCTTCGTAGGCCAGCCCGCGCGACTTCAGGTCCTCAAGGGTGCGCTCAACGGCACCGGCGGCCACCAGGGACTTCTCCGAAAACCACACCTGATGCTCCACGCGGAAATCGGCCAGATCCTTCTGGATGCCAGCCAGGATGGACTTCATTCCGTACTCGTAGCAGATGTCCTGGCCCTCTGCCGGGGGCAGGTCGCACAGGGCGCTGCCCTTGAGGGTGAGGAGCTCGCGCGCCAGATCGATGATGTATTCGCCCTTGTACCAGTCCTCGGGATAGGCCACGGGCTTCTTCAGAAGTTCCAGGCAGCGCACCCAGATGGATTCGCCCAGAAGGCGCATCTGGCGGCCAGCGTCGTTGATGTAGTATTCGGTGGAGACTTCGTAATCCATGGCCCGCAGGATGCGCGCCACGCAGTCGCCCACGGCCGCGCCGCGTCCGTGCCCGATGTGCAGGGGGCCGGTGGGGTTGGCGGACACGAACTCCACTTGCACCTTGCGGCCCCGGCCCAGGTTGAACTTGCCGAAGCACTGTTTGACTTCCAGCACCTCTTCCACGGTCTTCTGCCAGAAGGCCGGAGCGAAGGTGACGTTCAAAAAGCCCGGTCCGGCGACTTCCACTTTGGACAGGGCGGGGTCGGCGGCCAGAAGATCCTTCTTCAGTTCTTCGGCCAGATCGCGGGGCTTCATGCCGAGCTTGCCCGCCGTGAGCATGGCTACGTTGCAGGCCATGTCGCCGAACTGTTTGTCCTTGGGGGGCTCGATGGTGGCCTTGTCGGGCCAGGCGGCCCCTTTCTTTTCCAGGATGGAGCCCAGGAGGCTCCGCAGATGAGTCAACGCGCGCATGATGTTCAGTCCCGCTTGCTTTTCTGAGCGATTATATCCTGCCGCAACACATGTCCGGCAAACTTGCCAAGCCCCCTATATGGGTTTCCAAAGGGCGGAGCCCTTTGGCCGCCGGAGGCTTCTTAAGCGATAGAAAAATCAAGTTCCGTCGGACGGTCTGGGGCTCTCACCCCGTCCGCCGCCGGAGGCTTCCTAAACGGCAGCATGTCCCGCGCTAGGGCAGCGCGAAGGCGTCGGCGGCCTCTTTCGTGGCCACGTTCACAGCCACGGCGTCGTCCTTGCCGTCCAGGTTGGGCTTGACCATCTTGGTCAAAACGCCCTTGGGGCCGATCTCCACGAAGGTCCGGGCTCCGGCTTCGTACAGGGCGGCCATGGTGTCGATCCAGCGCACCGAGGAGGTCATCTGGCGCGACAAAAGCCCGAGCAGCTTGTCCGGGTCGGCCTCGCCCTGGCCGGTGACGTTGGCGAAAACCGGCACGGACGGGGCGCGCCAGTCGGCCTTCTTGAGGACCTTTTCGATCTCGGCAGCGGGCTCGGCCATGAGGGGAGAGTGGAACGCGCCGCTTACGGCCAGGGGGATGGCCCGGCCCTTCACTTCCTTGCACAGCCCGGCGGCCTGGTCCACGGCGTCCTTGCGGCCAGAGATCACGTACTGGCCGGGGGTGTTGTAGTTGGCCACGATGAGCGTTCCGCCGGTAGCCTCGGCGGCCTTGGCCACGATGGCTTCCACGTTCTCCAGGGAAACCTTGAGGATGGCAGCCATGGCGCCCTCGTCAGTGCCCTTGCCGCCCGCTTCGGCCATGAGCCTGCCGCGCAGGCTGACCAGATCCAGCACCTGCCGGATGGGCAGCGCCTCGGATGCGGCCAGAGCGGCATACTCACCCAGGCTGTGTCCGGCCATGCCCATGGGGGCGATGCGGGGTTTCACAGCCTGCCACAGGTTCAGGGTGGTGACAGTCATGGCGGGCTGGAGGTTGCGGGTGTCGGCCATGGAGGCGTCGTCGCCGTCCCAATATATATTGCGAAGCGGGAGGCCGGAGATTTTCTCGGCCAGCTTCCAGAGATCCATGGCGTCGGCGCTGGCCTCGGCCAGATCGCGGCCCATGCCTTTTTCCTGGGAACCCTGGCCGGGGAAAAGCACGGCCACGGTGTGAGCGTTCGTGGTCACGGGTGAAGGCTCCTTGCAAGGTGGGATTGTCGTTTCCGCCGCGTTGGTAGAGCATCCTTTGACGGGCGTCAATTCTTGGGCCATACCGCGACCCATGACAACTGGCAATCCCACACCTGAAAATGTCGCCCGCGCCGCCCTGGCACTGGGCCGTGAGCAGACCCCCGAGCAGGCCGCAGGGCTGGCCGCGTACCTGGGGCTCCTGGAATCCTGGAACCGCAAGACAAATCTGGTGGGGCCGCGCGCCTGGCCGGAGATGCTCTCGGAGCTGGTGGCGGACAGCTGGCATCTGGCGGACCTGCTGGAGTCGCTCGACCTGCCGGACGACTGCGTGACGTTTGACTTCGGAGCCGGTGCGGGCATTCCGGGGTTGCCGCTTCGCGTGTTCTGGAAGACCGGGCGCTACGTGATGATAGAGCCCAGAGCCAAGCGGGCGGGATTTCTGCGCCAGTGCGCGGCCATGATGCGCCTTACGGGGACTGAGGTGTTCGAGGGACGCGCAGAAGACGTGCGCGAAAAGGCAGACGTGTGCCTGTCGCGGGCGTTTCAGCCCTGGCGGGAGTTCCTGGAGACGTCCAGGCTGTTTCTACGCGCAGGTGCGGATTGCGGAAGAAAATCTGCGGTGGTGGTGTTCTCGAACGAGGCGCAGCCGGAGGCGGCAGTGCCGGAAGGCTTCGGGGCGGCGGCTGTTACCACCTACCCCAGCCGTGGGAAAACGGGCTATTTCTGGGTGTTCCCGCCGAGCATCTGCTCCAGCTGACCTTTGAAGATGAGCTTTGTGGCCTGTTCGTCGGCAATGTCGGCCAGATCCATCAGCTTTTCCAGGAATTCGAGGATGGCCATACGCTTTTCCTCGTCCGCGAACTCGAAATCCTGCTCCAGGTCGCCGGAGGCGAAGTAGGCCTCCAGCTTCTCCAGGTAGGCGTGGTCCAGAAGCGCCAAGGCGTCTCGTCGGGAGCGCGGGGAAACCCTACGCTACCGCCTCCAGGGCCAGGGCCGCGTCGTACTGCGCTTCCAGGCTGTCCATCAGCTGCCTGACCGAGATGATCTCCTCCACGCGCCAGGCGTTCTGACCGGCGAAGGCGAAGCCGTGGGAGAGGTTGCCCTTCTTGGCGTTCATCAGGGCCATCATGATGCAGTAGGGCGTGGTTTTGTGGTCGCAGGAGTGCACGCAGTTGAAGGGGCAGGTCTTGGGGTGGCGTTCGCCGCGCGCGGCTTCTTCCAGAAAGGTGTTGGCGATTGCCCTGCCGGGCAGCCCCACCGGGCTCTGGATGATGACAATGTCCTTCTCTTTGGCCTTCAGGTAGGTCTGCTTGAAGGCGTCGTCCGCGTCGCATTCGTGGGTGGCCACGAAGCGGGTGCCCATCTGGACTCCGGCAGCGCCCATGCGCAGGTACTTGAGGATGTCCGCGCCGGTGTAGACGCCGCCCCCCGCGATCACCGGAATGGGGCCGCCGCCTGGGGCGGTGTAGGGCTTCACTGCCTCGATGACTTCGGGGACCACGGTCTCCAGGGAGTGCGCAGGGTCGGTAATCTGATCGCGCTTGAAGCCCAGGTGTCCGCCCGCCATGGGGCCTTCCACCACGAAGGCGTCGGGGACCCGGCCAAAGCGCGACAGCCACTTCTTGCACAGGATCACCGCCGCGCGGGCGGAGGAGACGATGGGGACAAGCTTGGTTTTCGCGCCCTCAGGCAGGTGGGCGGGCATGTCCAGGGGCAGGCCAGCACCGGAGAAGATGGCGTCGATGCCTTCCTTCACGGCGGTGGTCACGAGGTCCGCGTAGTTGGTCAGGGCCACCATGATGTTGACCCCGACCGCGCCGGAGGTCTTGGCTCTGGTGGCGCGGATCTCGTCGCGCAGGGCCTCGTTGTTGGTCTCGATGAAATTGGTGGCATATCCGGGCCTGCCCATTCCGATGCCTGCGGCGGCGATGACGCCGATGCCGCCTGCTTCGGCAACCGCCGAAGCCAGCCCGGATAGGGATATGCCCACGCCCATGCCTCCCTGGACGATGGGGGTTCGGACAGTAAGGTCGCCAATACTGAGGGAAGGAAAGGGCATGTCAGCTCCACGCGTTGAAAAGAAAGCTGCTCTCGCGACCGGGTCCGCTGTTCGCGATACCGTTTGGGCGAACGCGCTTGAAAACACGTTCCGCGAAAAAAGTCGAGGGGAGATTGCGGCCTAACCCCTCATGCATGGTGATACGGATGCCCCGCGAGGATGCTCATCCCCCGGAAAAGCTGCTCCAAAAGCACCACGCGCGCCAGTTCGTGCGGCAAAGTATACGGACCGAGGCTCATGCTTTCATCGAAACGTGTCCTGGCCTCGGGGCTGAAGCCGTAAGGGCCGCCGATGACGAAGCACGGCGCGCGGCCCGGATCGTCCAGCCATGTGGAAAGCTTCGCGGCCAACCCTTCGGAGCCGTAAGCCTTGCCCCCTACGTCCAACCCGACGACGCGGTCCTTGGGACCAAGCACGCCCAGGAGGTTCTGGCCCTCCTTGCGGCAGCGCAACACCGGGTCCCTGGCGTCCTTGGCGTCGCGCACCAGGGCGACGTCGCACCGCACGAAGCGTTCCAGGGCTTGGGTGTAGTGGCGGCAGGCCTCCACGGCCCAGGGGGCCTTCACGTCCCCGACAAAGACAAGCCGTATCCGATTCATTGCCGAAGCTACGCTATCCCCAGCCTTGGCAGTTGTCAAAGCCCTGGTCATGCTGTAGGCAATAATGGGCATTCGAGCCAAGGAACCCACATGCGCCGCGCGTTTTTCCTCATCCCATTCCTGTTCGCACTGGTCCTGCCCTGGCAGGCCCATGCCCAGCGCATCGGGCTCAGCAATTTGGTGGTGGACAACCAGGAGGGGCGCGTCAAAGTGCGCTACGGCGTGGACATAAAAGCCGTGGACGCGGTGCGCGAGGCCCTCCAGGCTGGCGACACCCTGGCGCTGGAGTGCAAGGCCCGGTTGTCGCGCAAGCGGGACTATACCTGGAATACCCATGTGTCCGATGCGGAAACGATCAGCCGCCTCACGCTGCACGAGGGCGGCCCCTTTGAGATCCTCCTCCCCGTGGGCAGGCAGGAGCGCTACCGGGGGCGCGACCTGGCGCTGGTGATGAAGGAGGCCTGGGGGGCGATGACCCTGGACCTGGGCTCCTGGGAGTCGCTGGAGCGGGGTGGTTCCTACTCCCTGACCCTGGAGATCAGGATGGTCCGCCAGGACGTGTCCGAATGGCTCAAAGGCGCGCTGTTCTTCTGGAATTTTGATGCGGTTCCTCCGGTCAAGTATCAACTGGACTTTTCCTACTGATTTACTCTTCTTTGTCTTGCCAGTCATTCTTGTTTGTGCCCACATGGCTGCGGAGTTCGTGATACAATGCGATTCCTGGTCATCGTCCGGACCTGTCGGGAAACAAGATAGTCTTCTATCCGCCTGAAATATCGCCGATCGGGAATCTTTCTTCCGCAGACCTTGACCTTGTTGCTGGTTGTCACCTAGTCTGCTCAATGTTGGAGGACCCTACAATGGATGCAGACGCTCGGCGCGTGGTGGTGGCTGGCGGAAACGGCTTTATCGGCCGACCGCTCTGCCGCGCCCTGCTGGCCAGGGGATACCGGGTGAGCGTGCTCACCCGTGGAGTTGCCCGCCCAGCAGGGACAGGCACGCCTGAAATGCACACCTGGGACGGTCGCAGCGCGCAGGGCTGGGGGCACCTCGCGGATGGAGCCTTCGCGCTGGTGAATCTGGCCGGGGAGAGCATCGGCGACGGGCGCTGGACCCCGGAACGCAAACGCGCCATCCTGCAAAGCAGGGTCTTGGCTGGCGAAGCCATGACACAGGCCGTGGCCCAGGCTGCGGTAAAGCCGCAAGTGCTGGTCCAGGCGTCCGCCGTTGGCTATTACGGTGACACAGGCCAGGACGCGGTGGACGAATCCTCGCCCCCTGGGAAGGGATTTCTGACGGAAGTATGCCTGCGCTGGGAGCAGTCCACCGGCTCGGTGGAGGACATGGGCGTGCGCCGCGTGGTGGCGCGCACCGGTCTGGTGCTCGGGCGTGGGGGTGGTGTGCTGCAGAAAATGCTCACTCCCTTCAAGATGTTTCTGGGCGGGCCGCTTGGCGACGGCAGCCAGGGGTTTCCCTGGATTCATGTGGACGACGAAGTTCGCGCCATGGTCTTCCTCATGGAGCGCGGGGACGCCGCCGGAGCCTTCAACCTCACAGCGCCTGAAACGGTATCCAATCTTGAATTTTGCAGGCGTCTTGGCGAGGCCATGTCCAGGCCCTGCGGCCTGGCAGCCCCAGCAGCCATGCTCCGCCTTGCATTTGGAGAAATGGCCGACGAACTCCTGCTGACCGGTTGCCGAGCCTTCCCCAAGCGCCTCGTGGAGATGGGCTTCGACTTCAGCCATCCCAGGCTGGGTCCGGCGCTCAAGGATTTGTTCGCGTAGGCGGCCATTCCCGAGAGTGTCCGCCGGGGAATCTGACGTCCCGTACCGGGATGGTCCGTTCCCGAACACAACCTCTGGAGACGCAATGAATTCGCGCAGAATACTGGTTGTCGAAGACGAGGCCATCGTCGCGTTGGATATTCGGAACCGCCTGAGGCACATGGGCTACGAAACCGTGGGCGTCTGCGCTACGGGCGAGGAAGCCGTGGACAAGTCCGGGAAGCTGAAGCCGGACATCATCCTCATGGACATCATGCTGGAAGGCGGCATGGACGGTATCGAGGCCGCAGGCATCATCAACGAGAACTTCGGCATCCCCGTAATCTACCTGACCGCCTACGCCGACCAGAATACCCTGGAACGCGCCAAAATCACCAATTCTTTCGGATATATCATAAAGCCCTTCGAGGACCGTGAGCTCCAGACCACCATCGAGATGGCCGTCTACAAGTTCGAGACCGACCGCAAGCTGGTGCTCTCCGAGCGCTGGCTGGCCACCACCCTCAAGAGCCTGGGCGAAGCCGTGGTGACCACTGGAGAGGACGGAAGCATCCAGTTCATCAACCCCGTGGCCGAAACCTTCCTGGGCATCGACGTGGATGGGGTCATCGGGCGGACCATTCAGGAGGTCTTCCCGCAGAACAACGGATGCCTCACCAAGCTCGGCAGCCACTCCTGCCGCATGGACACCTCGGCGGGGGCATCCGTGCCCGTGGAGGCCAACGTGTCTCCGATCATCGACGACTGGGGGAACAACATCGGCAAGGTGCTGGTCTTCCGCGATATTTCGGAGCGGGTGAAGAACGAGGAGAACCTCCAGCGCTACGTGGCCAGCCTGCGCGGCACCCTGGCTGCGACCGTGGAAGCCCTGGCCGTGACCGCCGAAAAGCGTGACCCCTACACTGCGGGGCACCAGCAGCGCGTGGCCGCCCTGGCCCAGGCCATCGCCGCAGCTCAGGGCATGGACGATGAGCGTCTGGAGGGGCTGCGTGTGGCCGGACTTCTCCACGACATCGGGAAAATCTACATCCCGGCGGAAATCCTCGCCAAACCCTCGGTGCTGACCTCTATTGAGATGGGGCTCATCAAGACCCACTCCGAGGTGGGGCACGAGATCCTCAAGAACATCCCCTTCCCCTGGCCCGTGGCAGACATGGTGTTGCAGCACCATGAGCGCATCAATGGCACGGGGTATCCCGCCGGGCTGAAGGACGATCAGCTCCTGGAAGAGTCGCGCATCCTGGCTGTGGCCGACGTGGTGGAAGCCATGAGCTCGCACCGTCCCTACCGGGCGTCGCTGGGTCTGGCGCGCGCCCTGGAAGAGATCAGGCGCAACCGCGACGTGCTCTACGATCCAGCCGTTGTGGACACCTGCATTGAGCTCTTCGAATCGGGAAGCTTCACCTTCGAGGCGCAAGGGCGGGCCTAGAGGCATGGAGACCGGCTTCGAAGAGCCTTCGTACGGCGAAGCGGCCCGCAAGGCCTGTGACGCGCTTTCCTCGGCTTTGTCCTCCGGGCTCCTGGGCGAGGAGGACTCCGCCGTCGTGGTCTACGACCTGGACGGTCTGGACACTCGATTCCAGTTGATATGCGACAGTTTTCCCCCCGGATCGCTGCACGCCGTGGCCGTGAAGGCAGCTCCCATGGCCGCGCTGCTTGAGCGCCTCGTCTCGCAAGGGGCCGGGCTCGAGGCTGCCTCGCTACCGGAGCTGCATATGGCTCTTGCGGCAGGGTGCCCGCCTGAGCGCATCGTGTTCGACTCCCCGGCCAAGACCAGCAGCGAGCTGCGCGAAGCCGTACGGCTCGGCGTGCATCTGAACGCCGACAATTTTCAGGAACTAAAACGCCTGGACGGGATCGTCACCCTGCCCTTTCCAGGGCCTGGAAGCCTGGGCCTGCGGGTGAATCCCCAGGTGGGTGTTGGCAGCATCGCCGCCACCAGCGTGGCCGGGGAATACTCCAAGTTCGGCGAACCTGTGTCCAAGCGCGGGGAAATCATCGAAGCCTTCGTGCGCCGCCCCTGGCTCACGGGGCTGCACATGCACGTGGGCTCCCAGGGCTGCGGCCTGGAACTGTTCACGCGCGCGGCACGCATCCTCCTGGATCTTCGGCGCGACATCCACGCCGCCTGCGGACACGAGCGGATTACCCGTCTGGACATCGGCGGGGGGCTCCCCGTGCGCTACGCGCCGGACCAGGATGTTCCGTCCATGGGCGACTACGCCGCCGCTCTTCGCCGGGAGTGCCCGGAACTGTTCGAGGCCGGCCTGCGGGTGTTCACCGAGTTCGGGCGCTGGGTCTTCGCCAACCAGGCCTTCGCGGCCAGCCGGGTGGAGTACGTCAAGGAGCAGCCGGGGTACCGCACCGCCGTGGTGCACCTGGGGGCGGACATGTTCCTGCGCCCCTGCTACGCGCCCGAAACCTGGAGGCATGAGATCGTGGCCGCAGGGCCGGACGGCGCACTGAAGTCTGGAACGCACGGCCCTTGGAACGTGGCCGGGCCGCTGTGCTTTTCGGGAGATTTCCCGGCGAAGTCCCGCCTGCTGCCCGACCTGTCGCCTGGAGACTTCCTGGTATTTCTAGACGCCGGGGCCTATACCATGGCCATGTGGTCGCGCTACAACAGCCGCCAGATGCCCGTGGTGCTGGGCCTTGAAGGGGGCAGAATGCGCGTCCTCAAGATGCGCGAGACCCTTAAGCAGGTGCTGGCCTTCTGGAAATGACGCGTATGGCCCGCTCGGGCATCCCCGCGTGAAGCGGTCACGACCCAACGTCCAACCTCCAGGGCAGCGAAACGCCACATGTCCACCTCCCCCGGCAACACGCTTTGCGAAGGCCTGCTGGCCGCTACCGACCGCTACGGCACGGACTGGTGCCTGCGCGTGGTCCTGGCTGACGGTTCCTTTCAGGATATGGACCGCCGCCGTTTTCTGGACATGGCCCTGCGCGCGGCAGCCTGGATGCGCTCCGTGGGTGTGGCTCCCGGCGACCGGGTGATCCTATGCCTGGAGAACTCCCCGGCCTGGGGAGCGGCCTACTTCGCCGTCCTGCTGGCCGGAGGCGTGGCCGTGCCCGTGGACATCGCGTCCGTTCCGTCCGACGCCGCCTACACCCTGGAAAAGACGCGCGCCCGGCTGGTGCTGTGTTCCCGCCCGGACCTGTTCGCAGCGGATTTGCCCAAGGGCTGCCTGCTGGCCCACAACCTGGACGCCGCCTTGGCGCACGAGCCGTTTGCGGGCGAAGCCGTCCATCCCGCCGCTCCGGACGAGCTGGCCGTGCTGATCTTCACCTCCGGCACAACCGGCAGGCCCAAGGCGGTGCGGCTCACCCACGCCAACCTGCTGGCCAACGTGGACAGCGTGGCCCAGTGCGGGCTTCTGCTGCCCGGCGATAATCTGCTGGCTGTGCTGCCCCTGCACCACGCCTACCCCTGCATGGTGAACCTGCTGGTTCCGCTGCTGCTGGGGGCGCGCACCACTTTTGTGGAGACCCTGAAACCCGAAGCCATCCTGGGGGCGCTCAAGACCGCAGGCGTGAGCATTCTGGTGCTGACCCCACAGTACGTGGGCGTGTTTTATCGGCGCATTCTCAAGCGCTTCGAGGACCTGCCTCTGGGCCTCGGCAAGCTGCTGGCCGCCGTGCTCAAGGCTACGGCAAAGATGCGTCCGGACCTGCTCGGAGTGCTGCGCCGGGCCGTGCGCAAGGGAGTCGGTCCGAATTTCCGCTTCTTCGTCACCGGCGGGGCCAAGTGCGATCCGGAAGTGATTTCCGGCATGGAGGCGCTGGGCATCGGGGTGCTGGAAGGCTACGGCCTCTCCGAGACCGCCCCCCTGGTGAGCATCAATAAGCCGGACACAGGCAGGCCCGGCAGCGTTGGGCAGGCGCTGCCCGGCGTGGAGGTCCGCATCGACCGGCCCGACGCCGAGGGCTACGGAGAGATACTCATACGGGGCGCGAACGTGATGCCCGGTTATTTCGAGGACCCGGACGCTTCGGCCAAGGCCCTGCAAGACGGCTGGTTCCACACCGGCGACCAGGGGCGCATGGACCCCGACGGGGCCATCTTCGTGCGCGGGCGTGAACGCGACATCATCGTGCTGCAAAGCGGCAAGAAGTTTCCCGCCGAAGAGATCGAAAACCATTACCGCCAGGCCCCAAGCGTGGGGGAAATCTGTGTGCTTCCCGGCCCGGACGGCTCGTTGCGGGCGGTCATCACCCCGGACTCGGAATTCTTCAGGACCACCGACTCCACGGACCTGCGCCAGAACATCCGCTGGGACCTGGAGGTGCTCTCGCGCGAGTTGCCTCCATACAAGCGGGTGGGCAATTTCGTGGTCATCTCGGCGGAGCTTCCCAAAACGCGCCTGGGCAAGGTGAAGCGCCATCTGGTGGAAAAGATGCTGGCCGAGGGCCAGGACGGAACGTCAGCCGAAGAGGGCGGCGAGGCGCAGTGGCCGGAACTGGGCCAGGCCGGGGAGTCAGCCCTGGCCGCCATCCGGAAAGCTGCGGGTCTGAGTGCTGGCGCTGGCATCTCGCCGACCTCGCATCTGGAGCTGGATCTGGGGCTTGATTCGCTCAAACGGCTGGAGCTGCTGACGCTTCTGGAGGACGCGCTCGGTCGCCCCGTGGAAGAGGAGCGCTTCCAGCGTCTGGCCACGGTGGCAGAGGTAGTGGCCCTGGCCCGCGAGTTGTCCCTGGAATCGGGCAAGGACTCCGATGTCGAAAACGGTGCCGGGGCCGGTTCGTCTGAAGGGCGCACAGCCGGGGCGGGCACCGGCTTGCACGGTGACATGCCGCCCGAACTGGCGGATCGGGTGCGCCTGGATTTCGGCGCGCTGGACCGGCTGGCCACTGCGGCGGTGGGCGGGTTTCTGACCGCAGCCATCCGGCTGGGATTTGGCCTCACAGTGCGGGGGGCGCAGAACATCCCCGAGGGCGCGGCCATCATCTGCTGCAACCACGCCAGCTTCCTGGACGGCTTCGTGGTGCTCTCGGCCACGCCACGCAGGCACCGCATACGCCTGTATTTCCTTGGGCTGGCCAGGTTTTTCGATGCTCCCCTGGTGGGCAGGCTGGCCGCGCGGTTCAGACTGATCGCCGTGGACGCCGGGCGCATATCCGAGACCATGCGCTTTTCGTCCTACGTGCTGCGCCACGGCAAACTGCTGTGCGTGTTCCCGGAGGGCGCGCGCACCGTGACCGGGACGCTCCAGCAGTTCAGGCAGGGACCGGTGACCCTCTCGAAGGAACTCGGCGTGCCCGTGGTGCCAGCAGCGGTCAACGGGACTTTCGAGGCCTGGCCCGTGGGGGGGAAGCTGCGCCGCCATAAGCTGTCGGTGACTTTCGGCGCGCCCATGATGCCCCAGACGCCAGAAGAATTGCGGGAAGCGGTGAAGGCGCTGCTGGCCGAAGGCTAGCGTATCTTCACTTCCCGGTCGAAGCCTCCTGGGGCAGCCATCGCTTCTGGATTGCCTCCAGGGTGTCGTCGCCCCGCATTTCGTCGAAAGCCTTTTGCCACGCCGCCACTGTCGCCTCGTCGCTGCCTTTGGAAAAGGCGATGTAGAGCTCCACTTCCTTGAAAGTGAACACGTTCACCATGTCTCCCGGTTTCAGCCCGGCGGATTCCGGCGTGGTGGCGACTCCGATGTTGGTGGACACCAGAAGGTCGATCCGCCCAGCTTTGAGCTTCCTGATGTTGAGCATCTGGCTGCTGGAGCTATCCAGGTTCGTGAATCCCTGGCTCTTCAGGAACTGTTCGCGCGCGTCGTCCTTGTAGGTTCCGATGATGACGTCAGCTTTGGCTTCCTCCAGGCTGAGAAGGGGCTTGGCCTTGTTTCTCATGGCAAAGAAACCCCACTTGATGCTGAAGATGGGGCCGATCCATCGAAACAACGACTCGCGCTCCGGGGTGCGCGTGGTGGCGAAAAGAATGAAGTCAGGCGTGGTGGTGGCCATGGAATACGCTCTGGCCCAGGGGAATACGTCGATGTGGGTGGTATCGCCGATGCGCTTCTGTATTTCCCGGATGATTTCCACGCTCACGCCAGAGAGGGCGTCGCCCTTGACGATGGTGGAGGGAGGGGAGTCCTCCGTGGCGATGGTCAGCGCGAAGGCTGGGTTGGCGGCGAGAAGGGCCGTCAACAGAAGAAAAATCATCACACGCATGAACTGCTCCTCGATCGTGAGGCTGCCAACCGCCCGATACATCATGCACCAATCACGGCATGCAATACCGCTCACGCCACGCCCAGAAGCGGGGTGGCGCATCGCTCCCTGGCCCGGTCCAGCCCTTGCGTTGCCTGCTGAAACACCTTTCATGCCAATGCATGGACATCGACATGGAGAGTCATTCCCGTGTTGTCGAAACTCGTGGACATCCTTCAACAACGCAACTCGGAGCCAGGCCGGTGCCGTCTGAAGGGCGCGCCTATTTCACGCCTCTCAAATCCTGTTCCAGTTCCACCAGAATCTCGGTCAGCGCCTGATTATAGGCTGCGGCCAGCGGAGAAGCATCCTTGCCGCCAGCCGTGAAGGGAACTGCCTTGCGATAGCTCTTGGAGAACACCACGCCGTACGTCTCGTTCCTGTTTTTGAGCAGGAAGAACTGCACTTCCAGCACTGCCTTGGGCGCGGCGCGGTCCCGGTAGTCCCCGTACAGGGCGTTGACCATGCCCTCCAGGAGGTGGGTGTCCATCACCTGGCTGGTGGAGTCCACCACGTTGGAGAATATACCCGTGCGCCCGATCCACTGTTCGGTCAGCTGGGTCAGGTTCTGGGCAGGCTGCACGAAGAAAGAATTGTAGTAGTCGGACTCGAACTCGGTCTCGCCCAGGCGGTAGGCCATCTCCTTGCTCTGGTAGGCGGGGCTGACCTGCAAGGGGCGCACCTTGAGCACCGACTTGTCCGTTGCCGCCGGGAGCGACTCCAGGCGCTGGGCCGTGATGTTGTAGAGCTTGCGCTCCGGCGCGGGGCGCGACAGGGGCGTGGCGCACGCGCCGAGCAGGCACAGGGCCAGCACGGCCAGCAGGCAGCGTACGGGGTCGGTCACGGGGCGTGTCATCTCTTCTCCGGGTTCACCTTGGCCGGGGGCGCGCCAAAGAACAGGCGCGAGGGATTGCGCTTGGCGTCGCCGGTCAGGTCGTTCAGGTTCTCGAACACCTGTTTGCTCTGCTGGAGCAGTCCCTGCACCTCGTCACGCTGGCTGGCCACCAGGGAGTTCACCTCGCGCAGGAGCTTGCGCAGATCGGCGATGGTCTGGGGCAGGTTCTCGGTGCCGGTCTTCAGGTTGGCCAGGGTCTGCCCCAGATTCTTGAGGGCCTCCCGTGCGTCCTTGCTGGCCATGATGTCGTTCAGATGCTCGTTGGTCTTGCGCAGGTCCGCAATCAGGCTGTTCACGTTGTCCGAGAGTCCGGGGACGTTGGCGTCCTTCACGGCGTCGCGCATGACCACCAGCAAGGCGTTGATGTTCTGAACGGCCACGTCCACACCCGCGTCGTCAATCTTGCGCAAAAGCTTGGAAAAGTTCTCGAAGGTCTCTTCCAGGCGGGCTATGGTGCTTGGGGCGGAGGGCACGTAGTAGTATTCGGGGGTCCAGCTGATGGGCAGGGGCTTGTTGGCGCGCGGGTTGACGTAGTCCATCTCCAGGTAGCCCGTGCCGGTGAGGCCCTGAGGGGCGATGCGAACCCGCAGGCCGTTCTCCACCTCGCTCCAGATGGCATCCTTTAAGTCCTCGCGGCTTTTCAGGGCGATGGCTGACTCGGGGTCCAGGGCCATCTCCACCAGCACGTAGCGGAAGGGGACGTCCTTTATGTCGTGGTATTTGTTGAACACGAACCGGATTCGCTGCACGGAACCGATCTTTACGCCCTTGAACTTGAGTGGCGAGCCGATGTCCAGCCCCTGCACGGACTCGTCGAAGTAGCTCTCCAGCATGATCTTGTCCTTGTTCAGGGCGCCGAGCCCGAAAAAGACCAGAATGAGGAGCAGCAGCACGGTCGCGCAGATGATGAACAGGCCGAGCTTGAAGTAGTTGGTTTTCAGGCTCATGAAACGACCTCAAGCCTCCCGGTTGAAGAATTGGCGGACCTTTGGGTTGTCCGAATGGTCGCGCAGTTCGGCGGGCGGGCCTTGGGCGATGATGCCCTTGGTCTGCGGGTCGAGCATGATGACCCTGTCTGCCACGGCGAAAATGCTGGCAAGCTCGTGGCTGACGATGACGAATGTGATGCCAAGGCTTGCGGCCAGGGTCAACACCAGTTCGTCAATCCCCGCCGAGGTGACGGGGTCGAGCCCTGCCTGGGGTTCGTCCAGAAACAGAATGGCCGGGTCCAGGGCCATGGCGCGGGCGATGGCCGCGCGCTTCTGCATGCCGCCCGACAGCTCCGAAGGCAGCTTGTCCTCGGAACCGGCCAGCCCTACGAGCTTAAGCTTCAGGCGTGCCACGGCCTCGCGGGCGTCGCGCGGCAGGCGGGTGAACTCTTCCAGGGGCAGGCAGATGTTCTCCAGAAGCGTCAACGACCCGAAAAGCGCTCCGGATTGGTACATAACCCCGAAGGAACGGAGAATCTCGCGGAGCTTGCGCCCGTGCGCGCCCACGATGTTTCGCCCCTGGATGGACACCGTTCCGGACATGGGCGGGAACAGGCCGATCATGTTTTTGAGCAGGGTGGACTTGCCGCAGCCCGAGCCCCCCAGGATGACGAAAACCTCGCCGGGCTGCACGCTGAAGCTTATGTCCCTGAGCACGACGTTCTCGCCGTAGCCCATGGTCAGCCCCGACACCTCGATGACCGGAGCCTGCATCACCAGTCCATCACGTAGAACACCACGGCGAAAACCCCGTCCGCCACGGCGATGAGGACGATGCCAGACACCACCGCGCTGGTGGTGGACTGGCCCACTGAGCTGGCCCCACCGCGCGTGCGCAGGCCGCGCTGGCAACCGATGGCGCACACCAGCAGGCTGAAGACGCTGGCCTTGACTAGCCCGCCCAGCATGTCGCCCAGGGTGACCGACATCTGCACCTGATTGACGAAGGCCACCAGCGGGTACCCAAGCGAGAGCATCACCAGTGCGCCGCCCACCAGTCCTGCCAGGCTGAAGAACAGCGTCAGCATGGGCGTCATGGCCATGGTCGCCAGAACCCGGCTGACCACCAGGAAACGTACCGGGTCCAGGCCCATGGTTCTCAGGGCGTTTATCTCCTCGTTGACGGTCATGGTGCCTATCTCGGCGGCGAAGGCCGAGCCGGAGCGCCCCGCCAGGATGATGGCCGTGACCAGCGGGCCGAGCTCACGCAGGAGCGACAGGGCCAACAAGTTGGCCACGAAGATCTCCGCTCCAAACTGCTTGAGCGGTATGGCTGACTGGAAGGCCATGATCAGGCCCATGAGAAAGCCAATAAGCACGATGATGGGAAAAGCGTTGACCCCGGCGGTTTCGGCCACGTTCACGGCGTCGCGCCAGCGGACCCTGCGCGGGTTGGCAGCCGCGCGGACCAGGGCCACGGCGAATTCGCCGATGAAGGCGATGAGGGCATAGATGTCGTCGATGAGGATAGCGGCCTTGCGGCCCACCTCCTCGGGCAGGCTGGGTTTCTCTTTGTGGGAGGGGGGCGGCAGAAGGTCCTGCGGGGAGAACTGGTCGTAGAGGTCGCGGAACCGCTGGTTCAGTCCGTCCAGCTGGAACTCGGCCCGCGCCGCCTCGGCGCCTCGACGCAGCTCCACCAGCAGGGCCAGGCCCGCCCCGTCGCAATAGTCCACGGCCTGGGCGTCCACCGTGAGTCTTTGGCCTGGATTTGCGGCCAAGCGCACTGCTTCGTCCCAGATGCCGGACACGCCGTCAGCATCGAGCCGCCCTGAGAGCGTGACGGCTAACCCCGCTGACGCGGGCTTGTGGGACAACGATGCGGAGGAGGTCGGAGGCGTCATGGTGTGAGGCTCATGAAAAGTCGTTTGAAAGTATGCCATCTCTACGCCAGCGGACTTGAGGGGTCAATGATCGGAGACTGGCGCGGACTCGTCGTCACCATCTGGAATGTTCGGAAGCCCGCATGGGGCCGGCTTTTCCCGAAGGCGGGGCAGGCGGGCAGCTTGGATGCGCGGTGAGAGCGCGTCAGGACTTCCCTCGCAGGCCTGCTTTAAAAAGCGGCCTCTGGCCTGTTTTTCCCTTGCTAAGTAATGCAAAGCCATGCATATGATTACGTATAGCTCACTTTTCAACCATTCAGGAGGAAAGTATGGGAATCAGGATTTTCGTTTTAGCTCTCGTGGCCGCTCTCACCATTGGCGTGGCCCCTGTTCAGGCCGCCAAGAAAGCTGCGGTGAGTGAAGCGAGCGCGATCAGCGCGACGTACATGAAGGGCGTCGATCAGGTGGCAAGCCGCCAGTGGAACGCGGGCATTGCCACCCTGACCACGGTTATCGACAACCCCAAAACCACAAAGGACATCCTGTCCAACGCTCTGGCTAACCGCGGCGCGGCATACTCCAACAAGAAGAGCTACGATCTGGCCATGGCCGATTTCAACAAGGCCCTGGAAATAAACCCCGACCTTGCCACCGCGCTGTACGAACGCGCTCGCGTGTTCGCCATGCAGGGCAAACACGCCGAAGCAGTTGCCGACCTGAACAAGGTCATCGGCATGTCCCAGCCCAGCATCATCACGGCCGGGTATCATTACAACCGTGGCGTGAGCTACATGGGCATGCTGCCCCCGCAGCCCGACAAGGCCAAGGAAGATTTCGCCATGGCCAAGAAGATGAACCCCAAGCTGAAGATTCCCGTCAAGTATAAAGACCTGTAGTGTCGTGTTCGTGAAAAACATGAATATGTTTTTCACGAACTAAGAACATGGTTCTCTTGGTTTGGAACCACACGGTATGATGCATTCTGGGAACGACATACTTGGAACGTTGCATAAGCGGCCCGACCGGGAAACCGGTCGGGCCGTTGCCGTTTCTATCCTTACGCCCTGATCCTGCGGATGTACGCCAGCCCCACGAAGCCGAGGCCCAGAAGCATTACGGTGCCGGGTTCCGGCGTGGCTACGGGAGGATTGGGGGTGTCGAAGCTGCCGGTGATGTTTAGCGAGAGGATGGTGTCGCCTCCTGCTATGCTGTTCCATGCGGTCGGCCCTACGACAAAGTCCAGGAAGTCGCCGACCTGCATTGCCAGACCGATAAT
This sequence comes from Desulfovibrionaceae bacterium, assembly GCA_009773665.1. Lineage (GTDB taxonomy): Bacteria > Desulfobacterota > Desulfovibrionia > Desulfovibrionales > Desulfovibrionaceae > Fundidesulfovibrio. The sequence continues at coordinate 29,026 of WSYE01000029.1, forward strand.
ACTGAAGTCATTGTACCAGGAGTTGTTTTCAGTGAGCAGCAGCCCCGCTGTCGACCCGGAGCTGTAGATGTATTTGCTCATGTATGCCCTGTTGTAGCTGTCGAAGTAACCGCTGAGGGTATACGTTCCGTCGACTGGCGCAGTGAAACGGACAGTGGCCAGTTCACCGGACGGGCCAGGGTGGAGGGCAACGTCTCCGGGCTCAACCCAGTTGAACAGGGTCGTGTCGGAGTTGTTTTTCCAGACCTGGGGAATCCAGTACATGTTCGATATGGTGGAGTCGTTCCACCTGTCCCCTCCGTAGACTGGGTACAGCATGGAATCAAACAGGTTCAGGGAGCCTCCCATCGTTGAAACCCAGCCAAATTGCCAAGGCCCGTTGGGGTTTGAGGTCGTGCTGAAATCGTCTGACAAGTTGTAGACCGTATCCGCTTTCGCCATCTGAGGCAGTAATGCTGCAATCAATATAGCAAGTGCGAATACGCCTCTCGTCATTGTTCTGAACACGCCGTCCTGAGAAAATCCAGAATGTGACCGAATCACGACCTTCTTCCTCCTGTAATGGTTGCACAAAGTCGCTGACGCGCTGCCTGTGGCTGTGCAGCCCAGGTCGAGGGAATGGTACAGCTGGTTCCGTAAGACCGAGACTGCCAGGTCAGGTTCGAACCATTCTCTGGATATGTCAATCTAACAATACAATATAATACGTAGAACAGATACTAAATAATAATAAATTGGTATTGCTATGGATTTGTGCAGAAAATATTCACCGTCGGTTTTGAGCCCGGCATTGTTCGGGTGGCGTGCTCGGAAAGTTGGCTAGGGAAGTGCCTACGGTTGCGTCGTAAGGCTGTTCTTCGAAATCATGCTCCGCGACCAGTGGGGAGGGCATCCGCGTCGGAAAGAGGCATCGGGCTTGGCTTCGTCAGAGGGCTATGTTGTTGAATCGCTGCCGATGGGGGACATGCGGCTTTATGAATCACCGTTTGGCAGGTATGCAGGTGCCTGGGTGAGCACTTGGTCAGGACGGATTTTTCGGGGTACAGCTACTGTGATGGGTCATTCTATCTGAGGGAGTCGCTATGAAAAGCTACCGCAAGGAACTCTGGTTCACCGTGCCCGCGCGAAGGGGCTTCGTGAACATCACCCAGGACGTGGAAGCCTGCCTGCGAGAATCAGGCGTGCGTGAAGGGCTGGTGCTGGTGAACGCCATGCACATCACCGCAAGTGTGTTCATTAACGACGACGAGTCAGGCCTGCATCACGACTATGAGGTGTGGCTGGAAAAACTCGCCCCGCACGAGCCCGTTTCCGGCTACAGGCACAACGTGGGCGAGGACAACGCCGACGCCCACATGAAGCGCCAGATCATGGGGCGCGAGGTCGTGGTGGCCATTACCGAGGGGCGTCTGGACTTTGGAACCTGGGAGCGGATCTTCTACGGCGAGTTCGACGGACGCAGGAAAAAGCGGGTGCTGGTGAAAATCATCGGGGAGTAACCGAAGATTCGGTCTTAATGACTGATGAACTGGCTCAAAAATAGCCGGGATATGGTCAGGCTCGCTCGACGTGGTGGCATGCGTGACGCACCGACGGTTTGCCGCATCAGGGGATGAAGCCGTTGGCCTGCCAAGTGAGAAGCACGACTGCGATTATACTCAGAAGGGCGAGGGTCTTCAGTGTCATGGGGCCTCCCGTTGTATCGAGAAGCACTGCTTGCAAACCGCAGGCCTTTATGAAAATCCTTAAATTTTAGTGTGTTGGTGTGTTCTGGCGTGCACCGGTCTGTATGGTCTCCCAACATGATGCCGGAATATTTTACAGATAACGCCTCGCCGCTGACTCCCTCCTTCCGACTGCTCCAAGCTATGGGCCAAAGATAAGGCCGCTCCCTTCCGGGAGCGGCCTCGCGTTTTATGGATGTCCAGGCCGCGTTAGCGGATGAACAGCATCCGCCTTTAGGGCAAGGTACGGGGGGCAGGGTCGCCACGCTCCGGTGCGCCGATGAAGCCGCGCACGGTCGGCAGACGGCAGCGACGTGCCGCTTGAGGAACTCCGCCGGGAAAGTTGACTCACTCCCGTGGCTCCCGTTCTGAGAACGTGAAGAATGCTCCAGCGAAAATGAATTAGGCGTTGCCGGAAGTGTCCACGGAGGTTACAAGGAAAAGAATCGCAGGCTTCCGGACAATGCCGAAAGCAGTCTTTACCCTTAACGCAACCCCTTCGTGCAACAAAGGAGAGTTCCATGCGTCTCAGCGATCATTTCTGTTGCCGTTTCATTCTGGGGGGAATGATGATCCTCCTGCTCGCGTCCGGATGCTCTTGGCGTATAGGCGGGGACAAAACCTCCGACCACAAATCGCAAAGTGTATCCGTGGCGGCGGATCAGGCGGCCCCGCTCCCCCGCTCATGAAAGCGAATGCGGCCGGTCAGCCCAACAAAAGGCCGCCCCCTTCCGGGAGCGGCCTCGCGTTTTATGGATGTCCAGGCCGCGTTAGCGGATGAACAGCATTTCCTGGTAGGAGGGCAGGGGCCACAGGTCGTCGGCCACCACGGCTTCCAGGGCGTCGGCGTAGGCGCGCACGGCGTTCATTCCGGGCAGGACCTTCTCGCACATGAACGTGGCGTGGGCCAGTGTGTCTCCGCCTTCGTGCTCCAGGAGCTTCTCCAGCTTGTCCACTTCAGCCTGCATGGAGCGCAGCTTGGCGGTCACGTCTTCCAGAGTTGCCATCTTGAAGTCGTGTCCGATGGCCTTCAGGTTGGCGCAGGCGCCGGCCAGTTCGCCCTGATAGCGCATGGCGGCGGGGAAGATGACCGTGCGGGCCATGCGGACCACCAGGTTGCCTTCGGTGGCCAGGGTCTTCACGTACTGCTCCAGGTAGATCTCCTGGCGGGACTTCAGCTCGGCCTCGGAGAAGATGCCGTACTTGGTGAAGAGCTCCACCACTTCCTTGCTGGAGAGCACGGGCAGGGCTTCGGGGGTGGTCTTCAGGTTGGGCAGGCCGCGCTTGGCCGCTTCCTTGTGCCAGGCGTCGGAGTAGCCGTCGCCGTTGAAGATGACCGCGTCATGATCCTGCATGATCTTCTGCAGAACCTTCTGGACGCCTTCGTTGAACTGGGTCTTGTTGACCTTGCCCAGCTTCTCGAGCTCGGTGGCGATGTAGTCCAGGGATTCGGTCATCATGGCATTCAGGGCCACCTGGGCTCCGGCGATGGAGTGGGAGGAGCCCACAGCGCGGAACTCGAAGCGGTTGCCGGTGAAGGCGAAGGGGCTGGTGCGGTTGCGGTCGCCCGGATCCATGGGCAGCGGGGGCAGGGTGTCCACGCCGATGCTGCTCGAACACGTCGGCCAGCTGTTCGCCCAGGTAGGCGCTCATGATGGCGGGCGGGGCCTCGTTGGCGCCCAGGCGATGGTCGTTGGAGGCGGAAGCCACGGTGGCGCGCAGCAGTGCGCCGTACTTGTGCAGGGCGCGGATGGCGGCGGCGCAGAACACCAGGAACTGGGCGTTGGAGTGGGGAGTGTCGCCCGGATCGAACAGACTGCCCAGCTCGTCGTTGCCCAGGGAGTAGTTCAGGTGCTTGCCCGAGCCGTTGATACCCGCGAAGGGCTTCTCGTGCAGCAGGCAGATCATGCCGTAGCGCTTGGCCACGGTGCGCATGGTGGTCATGATCAGCTGGTTGTGGTCGGTGGCCAGGTTGCCCGGCTCGAAGATGGGGGCGATCTCGAACTGGCTGGGGGCCACTTCGTTGTGGCGGGTCTTGACGGGAACGCCCAGCTTGTAGAGCTCGCGCTCAACTTCCATCATGAAGCTCAGCACGCGGCGGGGAACCACGCCGAAGTACTGGTCCTCGAACTCCTGACCCTTGGCAGGCTTGGCGCCGAACAGCGAACGGCCGGAGATGAGGATGTCAGGGCGCGAGAACACGAAGTTGCGGTCGATCAGGAAGTATTCCTGCTCTGCACCGGCGAAGGAGGTCACGGGCGACTTGGTGGCAACTCCGAACAGCTTCAGCACGCGCTTGGCCTGCTTGTTCAGCGACTGGAGCGAACGCAGCAGCGGGGTCTTCTTGTCCAGGGCCTCGCCGGTCCAGGAGACGAACGCGGTGGGGATGCACAGGAAGGTGCCATTGGGGTTCTCATAGATGTAGGCGGGGCTGGTGACGTCCCAGGCGGTGTAGCCGCGAGCTTCGAAGGTGGCGCGCAGGCCGCCGGAGGGGAAGCTGGAGGCGTCGGGCTCGCCCTGGATGAGCATCTTGCCCGAGAATTCGGCGACAGCGCCGCCCTTGCCGTCGGGTACCAGGAAGGCGTCGTGCTTTTCGGCGGTCTGGCCGGTCAGGGGGTAGAAGACGTGCGTGAAGTGGGTCGCACCCTTCTCGATGGCCCAGTCCTTCATGGCGTTGGCGACGACGTCGGCAACGGAGGGATCGAGCTTCTCGCCGAAGGCGATGGTCTTCTTCACGGACTTGTACACACCCTTGGGCAGGCGCTCGGACATGACCTTGTCGTTGAAGACGTTGGAGCCGAACACGTCGGTGGGCTTGGTGTCGTGAAAGTTGAGGGGCGCGTGAGTCGGCTGGTAATTGATGATGGCCGAAATGGCGTCCAGGCGAGCCTTGATTCCACTCATAGGGCGATCTCCATAATGGGTTGAGATTCGAGATGGTGTGACGCGGCCTTTCCTGCATGGCAAGAGGGCCGCGAAGCCGGAGTGTTCCAGGGGGAACCGCCGGGGCGCGAGGGCGCCTGGCTGCTCCGTCCGAAAAGGCTGTGCAGGAGCGTTGTCGGGGTGCTGGGCGCATGAATGGCGCAAAATTGTGGAATGCGTTGATTCCTTGAGGCCATCAGGCGTCGCGCTCCTTCTTTTGCTGTCTGCATTTTCAATAATGTAAATTGGTCGCTAGGAAATGTAAAGAAGGCAAAAGTGGAAAATCTGCTTCGGGAGCTTCTTTTTTCGAAAAATGGGGGTTTGGCGTTGCTCCAGAGTGGCTGCTAGGCCTGTCCGAGAGCTGATTTCCGGCTTTGCCTCCCCCAATATCCAAATTAATGCCCCTCGGGAGTAAAATGCCGTTTTTGACGTTAATCGCCAAAAACCTCATAAAGGGACTGTCGCCTCACTGCCCATGAAGCGTGCATCCGCAGCGCTTCAGGCGTTGATGGACGCTCGGGATTGCCTGCGTCCGCCGATTTGGCCGCGCGCGATCCCCTGGCCTGGAACGAAGATTGCTGTGCTTCCTCCAGAACGGTCGGAAACAGGCCGGGAACGGAGGATTCGCTTATGTTCGACGCACTGCCTGACAGCTCTTTGACGCATCTGTGGCTGCCGAGCCTCATCAAGGCCCAGGCCATAATGGACGTGGGCGTCCGCCTGGCGATCCGGCATGAGTCCGCCGTGCGCGGCGAAACCCCAGCCTGCCGCGAAAAATGTGCGGGCTGCTGCTCCTCCAGGCACATGGCAGCCACCTCCCTGGAAATAGCAGGGGCTGCGTGGCATCTGAGGCGCGAATCGTCTCCGCGCAGCCTGGCTGCGCTGGACCGCCTGTGCGGGAACGGACCGGACGAAGCCGACGACGAGGGTTGCCCGCTTCTGATGGACGGCGTCTGCGCCGCCTATCCCATGCGCTTTCTGTCCTGTCGGCAGCTTGTGGTGTTCGGGCGGGCCTGCTCCAGGGGGGAAGATCCTTTCCGCACGCGCCGGGCCGATGTGCTGACTCCGCTTCGCACGTACGCCTTTAAGTCCTATTCACTGCTGCTGCCCCACCTTGGCGTGATCGGCATGCCCGGAAGCCCTGGCGAGATGGACTCCCTGCTCACCGGGCTTGTGCAGCCCGTCCGTGCCCATGGTAATCCGATTCTCATTACAGCTGTCCCAGGAGTGGTCGGAGCGCGCGCGGCCTGAGAACTCTCTCGATTCGACGTTTCTGCTCCGAGCGGAGCGTCTGAACGGCGAAACGCCCGGCCTGTCCTGCATTCAAGCAGGGCAGGCCGGGCGTTTCGTTGTGGCTGCGCAGGGTCAGGCCTGTTCAGTCTTCTGGTTCCGAATGGCGATTTAGCCAATCTTCGCGTTAATCTTGGCCACAATGGAATCGACCACCGTGGCCGACCACACGGACAGAAGACCGCAGACGCCAGTCAGGAAAATGAACGCCGGGAACGGCTCCATGTGTGGCACTGTCCAACCTGCGGCGTACCCCAGGATGGGCTGGTGCATGAGGTAGATGCTGTAGGAGGCTGCCGCGAACTTGGCTACCGGCCCCCAGGTGCCGAAGCGGTCCATGGTGTCCGAGAAGAAGATCACCAAGCCAGCGCAGAAGACCACGGACAGCCAGTACATGTGCGTGATCAGGAGCACAGGGCCGGGGATGCCGAACAGCAGCCCCCAGAGGGTCAGCCCGATGAGTCCTGCCCAGGCCGCCTTGCGTTTGCCGCCGAAGGCTGCGCCGATCGACAGGCCCTGCCCGAGCACCGGGTTGGCGGCTGGATCGCGCCAGAGGCAGGCCAGGAACATGCCCAGGGCGAATTCGCCCAAACGGAAGGGCAGGTTGAAGTAGAACAGGTAGTTGCCCATGGCGAAAAGGGAACCGGGCATCAGCTTGGCCAGCACCTCAAGAATCGCCCAGAAAACCCAGCAGCCGCCGCACAGCCACAACGCCGCGCGCTTGGGGCCGAGCTTCGTGAACAGTTTGAAGAGTAGCGGGAAGGCCAGGTAGAACTGCGCCAGAAGGCCCATCCACCAGTAGGCCGGGACGATATCAAAGAACACGGCGGGATTGAGCGTGTGTACGAAAAAAACGTGTTGCAGAAAGGAGCTTATGAAGTCCGCCCCAGCCTTGCCCATGATCAGCGCGACCGCGCTCCAGAACAGGAGGCTGACGTAGTAGTTGGGACAGATGCGCAGCAGGCGGTGGCGCAGGAAGTCTAGATACTTGGGCACGGGCCTGCCGGTGGGGCCGGCGAAGGGCAGGGTGAGCACGAAGCCGGTGACGATGTTGAAGAGAATCACGCCAAGCCAGCCCTGGCTGAGGATGGCTCCGAATGCGGGACCCATGGGGTTCTCGGTGCCTGCCTTGGGAACGTCGGACCAGAGATGATACAGAAAGATTCCGGTCATGGCCAAAACGCGCATGACCTCGATCTGGCCCAGCGTCTTCTTTTTGGCGGGTGCTTGGGTGCTCATGGGGCCTCACGGGTTGGGGGTTTCGAAGTCGGAATCGGAGAACCACGTGCCGCGCACGATGCTGCTCCGGCTTGGCTGATAGTCCGGCTGGTCGCCTCCTCCGTGGTGGTAGGCGCAGAAATAGCTGCCATCCGGCAGGGCGTCCCAGCCGGAGTAGCCGTAGTCGCCGGAGTTGGCGCGGCGGTCGTTGGCCAGCTCCAGGACGCGGGCGCGGGCGTAGGCGTCGGGGTGGCCCATGGAGTGGGTCCAGTTCCAGATATAGTCCCGCTCGTAGCGCGGCTCCTGGATGGCCAGGGAGACGGAGCGCCACAGATGCCTGCCGCCGTTTTGCTCCTGGGTGGCTGCGTTGCCGAAAAGCACGGCGCGGGTCTCCGCCTGGAGCCTGTCCGCAGGGTAGGTCCCGGCTGGCACCCCGTTGACGACAGCCTCCACGCTGCCCGGCGTGTAGCGAAGCGTGATGGAAATCGGCTGTCCTTTGGGCACGGGGATAGGCTCGGCGTCCTTGGCCGGAGGCAGGACGCTGTCCGGCGTAAACCGCCACCAGCCGCCGAAATGAATGGCGCAGGCTTTTTCCTGGGCTTCTTCCACCAGGACTTCGGCGCTCAGTTGCGCCCTGGCCCGTTCCGGATCAGTCATGGGGCGCAGGGCGTAGCGCACCGTGTGGTCCAGGCCTGTTTCGTTCTCGATGAGCAGACCATCCGGCGTCAACGTGGGGTTGTCCGGTGCGGGATGCAGCCCGTGGACCTCGTAGTCGCGGTCGAGCTCCTCCAAGCTGCCCAGCCATGCGGCGGTACCGCCGTCGGGACCCACGTTGCGGTAGGTCACTAGTAGTTTGCCGGACGGGGTGACCCCGATGGTCGGGCGATGCCCTGGAATTGGCGTCGGTCTGGGCAGGCTCCAGGTGGCTCCCTGGTCCTCGGAGAGGCATATGTACATGGGCTCGAATACGAACGAGTTCTCTCGAAGGATGGCCAGGAGCCTGCCGTCCGGCAGGGTGGTCATGGAGGCCTCGCACAGCACGAGATTGGGATCAAAGGCCAGCACGGAATAGGGACGCCAGGTGCACCCCTGGTTGCCCGAAGCGTAGATCAGCTGCTCAGACGGAGCCTGGCGGATTTTGGGCGAGCCGACTTCGCCGCGATGCGTGTGCGCCGTGGTCAGGAAATGGTCTGGACGTATCTGCAACACCCGGTCGGGGATGGGCATGTACGCGCCGGAGTAGGGGGCGCGGCTGAAGGTCTCGCCGTGGTCCAGGCTCCAGAACTGGCTTTGGGAGTGGTCGTCGATGACCAGTACTCGCGCGTCCTCCAGCAGGGTGATCCTGGCGCAATGCCCGACGGCGGGATTCAGGTAGCGCGGCGGGCTCCAGGTCTTGCCCAGGTCCAGGCTGGACGAGTACAGCAGGTCGGCCCTGCTGGCCACGTGCTGGTCGGACTGGCGGTAGACGCAGAGAAGGCGTCCGTCGCCGGTGCGGCGCACGTCGGGGAAGCAGATGTAATGCCCAGGCCGCGAATCAATGACCACATGCCGGGAGGAGTCGTCGGAAATGCTTGGCATTGCAGGCCCTCCAAGCTGTCTACGTGCCTGCAATAATGCGCGATGTCAAAGCTTTCGCAGCATGCCGGGAATGCGGGAGCGTGTCAGGTGCTGGCGGAGGCGAGTGAGTCGTCCAGAGGGCCGCAGGACAAGTTGTCCGGCAGAGGAAAACGGATTGTGAAGGCGGTCCCCTCAGGGCCGGTCTCGACTTCCAGGGCGCCGTGGAGTTGACGGGCGAGGTTGGAGACCAGTTGCAGGCCAAGGGTGTCGGCCTGGTTCACGTCAAAGCCAGGAGGCAGGCCTATACCGTTATCCCTGACGCACAGGACCGCATGGTTGTTTTCCGTCCAGGCGTGGGGGCGGATGATGCCGGTGGTGCGCCCCGTGAAGGCGTGCTTGAGACTGTTGGTGACCAGCTCGTTCAGAATCAGTCCGCAGGGGATGGCGCTGTCCACGGACAGGTAGAACTCCTCGCAGTGGATGTCCGGCGTGACGTTCAGGTGCTTGGGGCTGTACGCCTGGATAAGGAAAACGGTCAGTTCGTTCAGGTAGCTGGCAAAATCAATGCGGCACAGATCCTTGGAGCGGTAGAGTTTTTCGTGAACCAGGGCCATGGCCCGCACCCGCGCCTGGCTGTCCTGGAAGGCGGCGGACAGGAGCGGGTCCTCGAAGCGCAGCGCCTGGAGCGAAAGGAGGCTGGTGACCACCTGGAGGTTGTTTTTGACCCGGTGGTGGACTTCCTTAAGCAAAACCTCCTTTTCGGAGAGGGAGGTGCGCAGGGCGGTTTCCACGTTCTGGCGTTCGATGATCTCTGCGCGCAGCTTGGCGGTGCGTTTGCGCACCTGGGCTTCCAGGCGTTCGCGATGGAGCTGGTTTTCCTTGATGAGCGCCACGCGCTCCAGCGCCCTGGCAAGGGCGTATTCCAGAATGGCCATGTCCTCAATGGGCTTGGTGATGAAATCCCAAGCCCCGAGGCGCAGGGCGGCGATGACGTCCTGGATGGCCCCTGTGCCGGAAATGACGATCACCGGGAGGTCCGGGTGCGACTGGGATACCGAGCGCAGAACGTCCAGGCCGGAGATGCCGGGCATGGCCAGGTCGAGAAGGACGGCGTCGTAGGTGTTTGCGTTGATGTGCTCCAGCCCGACCGTGCCGTCCTGGGCCTGATCCACGGTATGCCCCAGATCCCCGAGATAGGCCGCGATGGCTCTGCGGATGGCGGCTGCGTCATCGACGCAGAGAATCCGCAGTTTGCGCTGCCCGAGTTCTGCTGTCGTTGGCACGTGCGTTTCCATGACGGAGCAGGTCAAGGCTTGGCCTGGGCTTGCATCTGCGGGGCGGAATCCCCGATGATGAGGAAGCGGCCAGGATACGTCACGGGCTTGCGGTCTTTCTTGAGAAGCCACGAGTCCGGGCGGGTCTTGGCCCATTCCTCATAGTTGCGGTCCAGGATGGCGTAGGTGTCCAGGAACTTGTTGAGCCCCTGGGAAATGCGCACGCATCCCTTGGAGTCGGTTCTCCCGAGGCGAGGCTCACCCTTGTCGGGATCGGTGGAGTGCATGAGCAGGCGCATCTGGCTGATGGTCTCGCCAGCCTTATATTTCTTGAGGCTTTTCTGGTCGCCGAAGTCCCAGACGCGGCTGTCCTTGGAGCCCAGCCCGCGCCAGCCGTCCTGGTTGGGGGTGCCCATGGCGCGGTAGGAGAAGTTCTCCAGGGCGTTTTCGAAGACTCCGGTGGGGGTGACGAAATAGTCGCCGCCCTTCTCGATGTTCCCCGAGGAAATGAGGTCCGCCCCGAGGAACTCGATGCGGTCGCTGGAGGAGTCATAGAGGCCCACCAGGATGAACTGGGTCTGGGGGTTGCGGTCGGCGTAGGCGAAATACTGGGTGCCGGAGAAGTTCAGGCCCGCCTTGGCCATCTGCGCGACCACATCCTTGCGGGCGAAGTCGAAGTAGGCCTGGTCCAGTTGCTCCAGGCGGTGGCGGCGCTGCTCAATGATCTGTTGGATCTTCGGGGCGCTGGCCCACATTTTCTTGGTGCGCTCCAGCCGGTCGAGGGTGGGCTTGCGTACGCCCTGCTGGAAGATGGCGCGCATCTGAGCCAGCTCCTCCTGAGGATGGAGCGACGCGGACTGGCCGACGCTTTCCTGTGAAAGCGAGGCCTGGGTGACCCGGACATTCGGGGGCGGCGGGGCCGGGGGAATGTCCTGCTGGCCGTAGGCCGCGTGCCAACCGGCGGCGAGACAGACCGGCAAGGCTATTCCTGCGACGAAAGCCGTAGCCAGTCTGGCTCGGGGGGATTTGTTCCTGCTCTTCTTAGGCGTAGGCATAACGCTGAGTCCGTCACACTGAATTTTTCATATTCTAACTGATGGAGCGTCAAAAGAAAAGGGCGGGAGCCTGCTGCTTCCGCCCTTGAACTTGAGAAACCGGAATGGCGGCATCGCTGGGACTGGCCAGGATGCGCCGTCTCGCGCTGGATCTAGAAAACCCTGCGTGCTCCTGTGTACTTGCGTTCCCACACGGGCTCGTCCAGGCTGGATATCTTGACGGTGTCGCCGGAGCTGGAGCTGTGGATGAACTTGTTGTCTTCCAGGTAGATGCCGACGTGGGTGATGCGTTTCTTGCTGCCGAAGAATACCAGGTCGCCTTTGCGGAGCTGGGCCTTGGCGATCACTTTGCCTTCCTGGAACTGTTCGCGGGAACTGCGGGGCAGGTTCACGCCGAGCTTGCTGTACACCCAGGTGGTGAAGCCGGAGCAGTCGAAACCGGTGCCGGGTTCGGTGCCGCCGGAGCGGTACAGGGTGCCGATCTGGCTGAAGGCCAGGGTGACGAGGCGCTGGTCATGCTTGCTGCCGGTGAATCCGGTGAGTTCGAAGGGATTCTTGGAGCCAGCGACCACGCTCGGCACGGGCAGCGTGCAGAATTTCGCACCGGTGAAGTGCAAAAACGGCGAGGTCGGTTCAAATTCGGTTGCGGCGGCTTCGGGTGCGGCAGCGTTTTCAGCGAGGTTTTGACGTGAGGCAGACTGTTTTGAACCGCAAGCGGTGGTGGTGAGCAGGATGGCGAGCACCAGCATGGTGCGTACGGTCATCCAGGGGGCAAGGGGTGTGGTGCGTGGCATCTCTTCCTCGTCTCCTTGTTCATTGTTGGCCGATTCGGACAGTTTCGATACGAATCCAGATCTAACCGCACATGCGGCTTATTAGTTCATTCGAAAACTCTCAGGGCATTCGGAAGGACTTTCGTGTGTCGCGCCCGGCGAGATATTTGCTCGCTACGGGGTGGGCGCGTGTGCGGGGGCGGCGTGTATGGGGATCAAAAACCCTGCCGGGAGCCTCGCTGGTGTCCCTCCGTGAGGTCGATTTCTAGTCACAGGGAAAATTTATGTCCAGAGTTTTTCGGGCTTTTTTTCGGTGTTTTTCCTAAATGCCCTGAATGAAATGACAAAGTTTTGTTGCATTCTTGTTCACTTGTGATAGGAATATATATTTGTTCTAAAATCGACCCGATAGGGAAACTTCTTGCGCTTTTCCTGGGCTGAACGCATCCTGCAAGCCTGCCATGAACACATTTTGGATCACCCCCAAAGGGGGAGGCGAACAGGTTCTGTCGCCCGTGCGGGGTGGATTGAGCCTGGCCCAGCATCTTTATCTCGCAGGGGCGTTCTCCTCGCGTCCGCTCTGCTCGGGAGCCGGACGGTGCGGACTGTGCCAGGTCCGCTTCATCTCCGACGCGCCCGTGCCTCTGCCGATGGAACTGCTGCGCATCTCTTCCGAACGTCTGGAGCGTGGCTGGAGGCTCTCCTGCGTGCGCCAGCCTGAACCGGGATCGTCGGTGGAGGCAGCTCTGACGACGCCGACACTCCTGCCGGAAACGCTGCCCGGCGGGTGCCCAAAGGGTTGCCTCGGTATCGACCTGGGAACCACATCTATACACTGGCGTTTCGAGTCGGACTCCCGCGCGCTGTCCGGCAGCTTCCACAACCCGCAGCTCGGGGCCGGTTCGGAGGTCATGTCGCGTCTGGCCCTGGCCGCACATCCCGACGGAGCCGCGCGGCTCAGGCAGGCTGCCGCCCAGGCCGTCTATACTATATTGAAAGACGCGGGCTGCATCCCGGAGAGCATCTGCCTGGCGGGCAATACCTGCATGACCTTTCTGGCCCTGGGCCTGGACGTTTCCGGCCTGGCCGCCGCGCCCTACCGGGTGGACTGGGCGGGAGACGCTGTGGCGACCCTTGACGAGGTGCTCCCGCAGGTCTACATCCCGCCGCTGCTCGCGCCCTTTGTGGGGGGCGACATCAGCGCCGGACTGGCCGCCCTGGAATTTTCCGACCGCAAACCCACGCCTCCCTACCTGCTGGCAGATCTTGGCACCAACGGCGAATTTGCCCTGGCCCTGCCGGACGGGCGCTTTCTGCTGGCCAGCGTCCCCATGGGGCCAGCCCTTGAGGGCGTCGGCATGCGCCGGGGCATGCTGGCCGGACCGGGCGCGGCAGTGGCCTACGCCCTGTCGCCGCGCGGGCTTGAACCGGTGCTCTTTGCTGCTGACGCTTCGGGCGCGTCCGTGAAGGGCATCTCCGGCACCGGCTACCTGAGCCTGCTGGCCCGGTTGATCACGCTCGGGGTGGTCTCACAAAGCGGTCGTTTCGAGCGCGGGGCTGCATCGCCGCTGGCTGCGCGGGTGCTGGCCGGACTTGGCGAACAGGACGGCGAACCCTGCTTGGATGTCGGCGGGGCCGCATTGTTCGCTTCGGATGTGGAAGCACTCCTGAAAGTGAAGGCCGCTTTCGGAGCTGCCGTGACAATTTTACTGGCCGAGGCGGGCCTCGCGTTTTCGGACCTGCACGCCGTGCTGCTGGCGGGCTCTCTCGGGGAGCACGTTTCGTCGCCCGATCTTGAGGTCCTGGGGTTTTTGCCTCCGGGAGGCGCGGGCAAGGTCCAGGCCGTGGGCAACTCATCCCTGGACGGAGCCTGTCTGGCTGCGGGCAGTCAGGACGTGCGGCGCTGGCTCGGCGGGCTTGCTGCCAGGGCGCAGCTGGTCGACATTGTGGCCGTGCCCGATTTTCAGACGATGTATCTCGATTCCATGAGGTTTTCCCATGTCCGATGACCAGACAGGCATCCTGCGCGACGCAGTGCCGCTCTTTTCCAAGCCCGCTCCCGCCCTGGCCGAGGCCCTGACCGCCTACCGCAAGGTGCTGGACTCCGTGCATCCTCTTAAAGGAAAGCACCGCGCGGGCCTGCCCCAGGACGTGAAGCGCCTCTCCCTGGCCCTGACCGCCGAGCGAGGCCCCGGCCCCCAGACCAACTATCTGGCCAACCCGGCCAACCTGTCCGCATACCTCTATTACTTCCTGCCCTGGAACATCTACCGCCTGTCGCGCCTGCTCACGGGGCTCAACTTCGACATGAAGGACGGCGACTCACTCCTGGATCTGGGCTGCGGCCCGCTGACCCTGGCCCAGGCGTTATGGCTCGCAAGGCCGCACCTGCGTGAGCGCAGGCTGCGTCTTGTCTGCGTGGACCAGACCGGGCAGGCCATGCGGGCCGGGCTCGCGCTCTTTGAAGCGCTCACCGGCGAGGCGGGCCGCAACTGGACCATCGACATCGTGCAGGCCCCGGCCCACAAGGCTCCCGGCGGACCCTTCCAGGTGGTGGCCGCTGCCAACGCCTTGAACGAGCTGGCCAGGGGGCGCGGCGAGGAGGGCCACCACGCCATGGAGCGCATGGCCGAGATGCTCACCGGGCGCATGGCCCACAATGCGCAGCTTCTGCTGGTGGAACCGGGCACGCGCCTGGGCGGCAAGCTGCTGTCGCGGCTGCGCGAGATGCTTATGGAGGAGGGGCTCTCCCCCCTGGCTCCCTGCACCCACGCGGAGCCGTGCCCCATGCTGGCCCCGCGCTGGCGCTCCTGGTGTCACTTCGTGTTCCCGTCCGACGGCGCGCCCGAGTGGCTGGTCAACCTGACCCGCGTGTCCGGGCTAGACAAGGACCGCGCCAGCCTGAGCTTTATGCACATGAGCGCCGACGAGCCGCACCACGAAGACACCAGCTCCCGCGTGGTGTCGCACCGTTTCACGCTGCCCTCCGGGCTTGGGGCCTACGCCTGCGACCACACCGGGCTTCGCCTGCTGACCTTCCCGGCGGCGCCGCGCGGCATGGTGTCCGGGGCGCTTCTGGAGGCCGGGCTGCCCGTGCCCAAGCAGCGCGACGCCAAGACCGGTACTTGGCTCACACCCATCCGGGACGGACGCGGCGATGCGGGTCGTTGATCTCGGGCTGATCTCCTTTGCTGACGCCCTGGCGCTGCAGGAGGCCGCCGTGCAGGACGTGCTGGACGGTGGCGAGGAGCGCCTGTTCGTGCTGGAGCACACTCCGGTGGTCACCTTTGGCCGACACGGGGGCGAGGCCTTTCTGCGCTTCACTCCGGACGAGCTACGCGCCCAGGGCGTGGACTGCGCCAAGGCCACGCGTGGCGGGAGCGTCACCTGCCACTTTCCGGGGCAGGCGGTCCTCTATCCGGTGACGCGCCTGTCCGGCAGGCCGGGCGGGCTGAAAAGCTTTTTCGACTCTCTGGAGCAGACCGCCATCACGGCGCTTGAGGGGCTTGGCATCCAGGCCGGGCGTTCGCCGGGCCGTCCGGGCGTGTGGGTTGGGCCGCGCAAGATCGCAAGCGTGGGCGTGGGCGTGCGCCGCTGGGTGAGCTATCACGGGCTGGCCCTGAACGTGGGGCCGGACCTGTCGCTCTTTTCCATGATAACCGCCTGCGGTCTGCCCGGCGTGCAGATGACTTCCGCCGCGCTGGAACTGGAACGGGCGGGAAAACCCGCCGCACAGGCGGACATGCAGACCATGAAAGACGCGCTGGTCCGGGCCTTCCTGGACGGCGCGCGAGATCAGGCCCATGAACAGTAGCCCGCGTCTTCCAGCCTGGCTCAAGGTGAAGCCGCCCCAGGGCGAGGAGTTCTCCCGCACCGCGTCGGTGGTGGCCGGGCAGGAGCTGCACACCGTCTGCCGTCAGGCCCGCTGCCCCAACATGGCCGAGTGCTTCGGCAAGGGCGTGGCCACGTTCCTTATATTGGGAGGCGTGTGCAGCCGCTCCTGTGGGTTCTGCAACATCACGCCAGGCACCCCCTCGGGGCCGCCGGACCCCGACGAGCCTCGGCGCGTCTCCGCCGCAGCCGCAAAACTCGGTCTGAAGCATGTGGTGATCACCTCCGTGACCCGCGACGACCTGCCGGACGGCGGGGCGCAGCTGTTCGCGCAGACCATCCGCGCCGTGCGCGGCGAATTGCCGCAGGCCTCTGTCGAGGTGCTCATTCCCGATTTTCAGGGCGACGCGCAGGCCCTGGGCGCCGTGCTGGACGCTGCGCCGGACGTGTTGAACCACAACCTGGAGACCGTGCCCGAGCTCTATTCCACGGTGCGCCCCCAGGCGCGCTACGAACAGAGCCTGGAGCTTCTGGCGCGGGTCAAGGCCTTCGCGAAGGCAGGTGCCCCGGTCAAGTCCAAGAGCGGGCTGATGCTGGGCCTGGGGGAGACGCGCGAACAACTGACGCGGGTACTTGAAGATCTGGCCCGCGTGGGCTGCGACATGGTCACCGTGGGGCAGTACCTGCGCCCGTCGCGGCGCAACCTCCCAGTCGTGCGCTACGTGGAGCCCGTCGAATTCGACGAGATCGCGGAACTCGGCCGGTGCTTGGGCATCCCGGTGATGTACTGCGGGCCTCTGGTCCGCTCCAGCCACGACGCCAAGGCGCTCCTGGGCGCGTAGCCTCCCGGCTGCCCGCCCGTACGGCTGCGAACCAGCAGAAGGGAACCATGAGTTTTGATTTTGAAAAACATGTTCATGGTTTTCAAAATCGTTGCGCCAGCCTTGTTTCGATCCGCCCGGCCCGGTTGCCGGGAGGAGGCGTATGGGATACAAACCGCCAGTTTCATCAGCATCACGAGGAGGTGACGCAGTGGGGTTTCAGGCTACAGGCATGCCAGGACTCTGGCTGTATGCCCCCAAGGTCTTCAAGGACGACCGGGGCTTCTTCATGGAGAGCTACAATCAGGCCACGTTCGAGGCTCAGGGCCTGGCGCTTGCGTTCATCCAGGACAACCATGCGCTCTCGCGCAGCCAGGGCGTGTTGCGCGGTCTGCACTTCCAGAATCCGCCCAGGGCTCAGACCAAGCTTGTGCGCGTGACGCGCGGCGAAGTGCTGGACGTGGTGGTGGACCTACGCCGGGGTTCCCCGACGTATGGCCAGTGGAAATCCTTCGTGCTCTCCGAGTCGAATTTTCTCCAGCTGCTCGTGCCCAAGGGGTTCGCCCACGGCTACCTGACGCTGACCCCCGACGTGGAGTTCCTCTATAAGGTTGACGACGTCTATTTCCCGGCCCACGACAGCGGCATCGCCTGGAACGATCCTGACTTGGGCATCGAGTGGGGCGTTGCCAACCCGATCCTGTCGCCCAAGGACGCCCAGCAGGGCCGCTTCAAGGACTTTCAGTCACCCTTCGAGTTCGAAGGCTGAACCCACACGAGAGGCTAACATGACCGGCTCCCCTGACCGCAAGGACCTGTTCGCCACCTGCCACGCCGTGATTCTGGCCGGAGGCTCCGGCACCCGGCTCTGGCCCATGTCGCGCACGCTGCTGCCCAAGCAGCTCCTGTCGCTGGACGGCGGGCAGACTCTGCTCAAGCGCACCGTGTCGCGCGCCCTGGAGGCCTTCGACCCCGGACACGTCTGGGTGGTCACCAACGAGGAGCACGTCTTCGAGGTCCGGGGGCAGCTGCGCGAGGTCAATCCGGCGCTGGAAAAGGGCGCTCTGGCCGAGCCCATGGGCAGAAACACCCTCCCGGCCATCCTCCTGGCTCTGGACAAGATCGTGGACCAGGACCCTGAAGCTCTGGTGGCCGTGTTCCCCTCCGACCACCTGATCGAATCCAACGGCGGCTGGCTGGACACCCTGGCCGACGCGCTGCCCCTGGCCCGCGACGGTCGCCTGGTGACGTTTGGCATAAAGCCCACCAAGCCCGAAACCGGCTACGGCTACATCCGCAAGGGCGAGCCCCTTGGCCCCGGCGCGTTCGACGTGCGTTCTTTCGTGGAGAAGCCGGACGCAGCTACCGCCGCCGTCTATCTGCAAAGCGGCGAATACTACTGGAACAGCGGCATGTTCGTGTTCTCCGCCCAGGCCTTCCTGGACGCGGTGCGCACCCTTCAGCCCGTGTTCTGGGGGTGGTGGGAGCGCCGCAAGGAGGCTCCGCTGGGCTGCGGCTACGCAAGCCTGCCCGACATCTCCGTGGACTACGCGGTGGTCGAGAAGATGACCCGCCAGGCCATGGTGGAGGCGCGCTTCGACTGGGACGACCTGGGCAACTGGGAAGCCATCTACCGCATGGGCCACAAGGACCAGGGCGGCAACGCTGTGCAGGGCGACGTGCTGGCCCAGGGCTGCCGGGACAACCTGCTGATATCGCAGGGCGGGAAGCTGGCCTGCGTGGGCCTTGAGGACATGATCGTGGTCCAGACCCGCGACGCCACCCTGGTTTGTCCGCGCAGCGAGTCCCAGAAGGTCAAGGATCTGGTCACGGCGCTGAAAGACGAGGGCAGCCAGTTGGTCAACGCCCACGTCACGGTGCGCCGTCCCTGGGGCAGCTACACGGTGCTGGAGGGCGGCCCCCACTACAAGATCAAGCGCATTGAGGTGCCCGCAGGCGGCAAGCTGTCGCTTCAGATGCATCATCACCGCTCCGAGCACTGGGTGGTGGTGTCCGGCACGGCACTGGTGCAGGTGAACGACAAGGAAATGCTGCTCACCGAGAACCAGTCCATCGACATCCCCAAGACCGCCACGCACAGGCTGTCCAACCCCGGCAAGGTCCCGGTGGAGATCATCGAGATCCAGACCGGGCCGTACCTGGAGGAGGACGACATCGTCCGCTTCGAGGATGTCTACGGGCGCAACAAGAAACCTGGGTGCGAGACATAGGCTGGTCGGTCTTGGTGATTTGCAGAAACGTATGTCCGTGACGCATGAACGCGCCGCGAGCGAAATCCCGTCGGGAGGGCGCTTCCGGCGCGGCTCCCGTGAGCTCTGGGCGTTGTGTGCGGCCCTGGGTCTGATCGCCGGGCTTGCAGCCGGGTGGCTCGGGTATCCCAGGCTTACGTCGGTGGTCCTGACGCAGCCCATCCGCTTCAGCCATTCGGCCCACGCCAAGCAGGACGTGGCCTGCCGGACCTGTCATTTCGAAGGTCCCGACGGGACCTTCAACGGCTTCCCGGACATCGGCGTGTGCGCCTCCTGCCACGCCGAGCCTACGGGAGGGCGCTCCGAAGACGAAAAAGAGGCCGACAAGCTGGTGGTGGAGTACGTGCGCGGCAAAAAGGCCGTCCCCTGGCTGTCCCTGGCGCGCCAGCCGGACCACGTGCTCTTCGACCACGGGCCGCATCTTCGCTTCGGCTGTCCGGCCTGCCACCCGGACATGTCCCACCAGGATTATCCCGAACTCAGACAAAACCGGGTTTCCGGTTACCGCAACTGGACCATGTCCATGGAGCGCTGCCAGACCTGCCATCGGCAGCAGTCGGCCTCCGTGGATTGCGTCTCGTGCCACAGGTAGGGCGCATGGGCTTTGGGCGAAGGGAATTTCTGGGCATATCGGCGGGATTGGCGGCAGGGTTGGCGCTCAGCCCCGCCTCCTGGCGTCTGGCGCGCGACCTGACCCGCCAGAGCCAGGACCCGCCCTGGTTGGCCTCGCTGCCCAAGGGGCAACTTCTCGAGGCCACGACCACCAGCCTGGCCTGTCCCGGCGCGCCAGGTATCACCGTGCTGGCCGCGCAGGGACGCCCGCTCATCGTGCGCGGCAACCCGGAGCATCCCCTGAGCCGTGGCGCACTGAGCCCGGCAGCCCAGGCCGAGGCGTACTCGCTGTATCATCCCCGGCGTGTGGCCGGGCCACTTAAGCGAAACGCGGCCGGAGCGCTCGAGCCAGTGTCCTGGGCTGCGGCCCTGGAGTTGCTGACTGAACGGCTCAAGGCGGCGGGTGGGGGAGTGCTGGCCGTAGGTCCGGCACGCGAGGGGACGCTTCAGAACCTGCTTGCCGAGTTCATGGCCGGATTCGGAGACGGAGGCGGCCCCGGCGGTTCCGGTGGATACTTGCGCATGCCTTGCGAGGCGGACACGGCGCGGGCCGCGCTGGCCCTCATGGGGGGCGCAGGCCAGCCGGGATACGACCTGGATAATGCTCCAGGCCTTGTGCTGCTGGGAGCGGACGCGTTCGACTCCATGCCTGCGTCTGTGCATTTTCGTAAAACCTGGGGGCAGAAAGCGCAGGAGTTTTCCTGCTTCTTCGGCCCGGTTCACGGCGCGAGCGCGGCCCTCTGCCAGGAGTGGCTGCCCCTGGCCAGCGGTCGCGAATCCCACGTAGCCCTGGGCCTGGCCTGGCATCTTGCGGACCTGGGCCGCCTGGGCGGGGACGCGGCGCGGATACCGGACCTGCGCGAATTTCTGGCCCTGGTGCGACAGCGGTTCGGACCCGCCGAGGTGGAGCGCGAGACAGGGCTGCCCCCCCAGGCGCTCCGGCTGGTAGCCATGCAGGTCGCCCAGGGGGCGCTGGCCGTGCCGGGTTCTCCGGCAGGGCAGGGCGCAGGACTGGCCCCTATGGTGGCGGGGCTTGCGCTCTCGGTGCTGGCCGGACGCGTGAATCGTTCCGGCGGCGTGTATTTGACAGGGGAAGCAGGGGAGCGCGCCGCAACGCGGGCCAGCGTCGTGGGGCTCCCGGAGCGCTTCAAGGAGATCGCCCTGGGGCTGGCCCAGGCGCCTGAGGTGCTGCTGCTCATGGAAACGGACCCCGCCGCCGGGCTACCCTGCACCGATCTGGCTGTCCGGGCCATGAAAAAAGCCGGATTCCGGGTGGCCTTCACCTCCGTGCTGAACGCGTCGGCCAAAATGTGCGATCTGGTGCTGCCCGCGCCTATGCCCCTGGAGCGCTGGGACGACGTCGAAACGCCGTACGGGCTGGCATTTTCCACCTACGGTCTGGCCCGGCCCCTGGTCAGGGCCGGGGCCGACGCGCGCCACCCTGGCGACGTGCTCCTGGACCTCTCTGCGCGCCTGGGGCGTCCGCTGAAATATTCCTCCTTCCGGCAGATGCTTCGAGAGCGAGTGGCGTTGCTGGAAGGCTCGGGCGGCTATGTGGCCGGGCGCGTCGCGCCCTGGCAGGTGCTGGCCGGAGCACCCCAGCCCGCCCCGGAGGCCGATCTGTGGAAGGCCCTGTCTGAAGGGGCTCTTTGGGTCAGGCCGGAGCAGGCTCCGGTCCCCGCGTTGTCCTGTGGTGCGGCCTTTCTGGCCAAGGCCACGGCCCCAGCAGCCATCGATCTTTCCCTGCCGCTCACGCTGGCCCTTCAGTCCACTCAGCGCACCGGCGTTCCCGGCATGGGCGTCCCGCTCCAGAGCCTTACAGCTATCCGGAAAGACGAGGCGCGCGGCGCGCTGTCCGTGGCCAGGATGAACGGTGCAACGGCCCGGCTGGTTCGCGTCAGGCAGGGCGACACGGTGCGTTTGGCCGGGCCATCCGGACGGATGGAGGCCCTGGTGGATCTGGACGAGTCTGTCATGGACGGGCATGTGGCCCTGCTTTTGGGCCTTGGCCAATGTGAGGGCGAGCCGGGCGGCAACGCCCAGCGGCTGACGGCCACCACCCCGGAACCCGTGAGCGGACGCTCGACCTGGGCCGCCTGCCGGGTCAGCCTGGAGCGCATATGAGCGGTGTGGTCTGGGGCATGGTCATCGATCTGGACCGCTGCACCGGGTGCGGCGTCTGCCAGAGCGCCTGCCGCCTGGAAAACAACATCCCGCCGCAGCAGGGGGGGCGCGATTCAGACTGGATCTCAGTGGCGCGCGAAGTGAATGGCCAGGCCTTTCCCGAATCGGACGCCCTGTTTCTGCCCAAGCCCTGTATGCACTGTGAGCATCCGCCATGCGTAGCGGCCTGCCCCGTGGGAGCCACGGTCAAGAGCGGGCAGGGCGGTATCGTGAGCCAGAATCCTGCCCGGTGCATCGGATGCCGGGCCTGCATGAAGGCCTGCCCGTACGGAGTCCGCCGCTTCACCTGGACGGACCCGTCCTGGCCCCGTGGCATGGACGCCACGCTCACGCCGTTTGCCTCGGTGCGGCCAAAGGGCGTGGTGGAGAAGTGCACCTTCTGCGCGCACCGGCTTGTGCTGGGCAATTCCGGCGTATCTGGCGCGCGGGAGCAGGATGGAACGGGCGGATTCGTCACCGCCTGCGCCCAGGCCTGCCCCACCGGAGCCATCGAGTTCGGCGAAATCGCCACGTTGCTGCGGGGGCGCGAGGCGTTCGCCCTCCTGGCGGAGCAGGGGACCGGGCCGCAGGTGCATTACGTCACCAGGCGCGCATGGGTACGAGGCGGTAAATGACGGCCAGCGTGATGCCCTGGCTTGCCGCCGTGCTGCTGGCGGCGCTTGGCTGGTACGCCCTGGTTCCGGTCTGGACGCAGGGCCTTGGAGGCGTGGTGATTGGTCCAGACGGGCAACCGTCTCTCTGGATGGCTGCGGTCAGAGTGGGGTGGCTTGCGGTACTGACCGCCATGGGATGCTGCCTGGCGTACTGGCCGAAGGCGGCTGAAAGTTGGCGGCCCGGCTTTGCGCGCTCACGGGCCGTGGGGACCTGGGCGCTGGTTACGGTCGTGATCCTGTATCTGGCCATGGCTGGACAGCCGTTGAGACTCTGGTACCTGCTGGCGCACGGAGTCTGGGACGTCCCGTTTGTTGCCGGGGGTACGGCCCTGCTGGTTTCCGGCGTGTTCTTCAGAGTGGTGGGAAAGGTCCCCCGGGTAGTGGGAGCGCTGCTGACGCTTGTCACGGCAGGGGGGTGGAGGATGTCGTCGACGGGAATAATTCAATCTTTTTACCCAGGAAACGCATTTCCTGCTTGCATTGACTGGGCGGTTCTGGCATTTGCCCTCTCCTGCGGCGCATTCGCCGCCTGGATGAACACGGACGACACGTCCAGAGTTGTTCAGGCACAGGATCGGCAGAAAGATTTTTGAAAGATTGGATGCGGGAACTTGACAAGTCTTCGGACATGATGCATTTAACCCGTCGCTCTTTGAGATTGGAAGGCAAATCCCGCTGGGGTTGTGAAAATAACCCTTGCGTTAGACTGGAGATTGGGCTAGCTCTCGCCGTCTTGGCGCTGGCGTAGCTCAACTGGTAGAGCAGCTGATTTGTAATCAGCAGGTTGCGGGTTCAAGTCCCTTCGCCAGCTCCAGGAAAAAAGATGGTGGGGTTCCCGAGTGGCCAAAGGGAACAGACTGTAAATCTGTCGGCGTCAGCCTTCGGTGGTTCAAATCCACCCCCCACCACCACGAGTTGATTGTAAGAAGCGCAGGAGACGGATATATCGTCGTTCGGACTGCGGATATGACGCGGGAATAGCTCAATTGGCTAGAGCATCAGCCTTCCAAGCTGAGGGTTGCGGGTTCGAGTCCCGTTTCCCGCTCCACGTCACGTCCCCACCGGCCTCGCTTCATTGAGAAGGCCCACGTAGCTCAGTCGGTAGAGCACTTCCTTGGTAAG
Source organism: Desulfovibrionaceae bacterium (assembly GCA_009773665.1). Taxonomy (GTDB): domain Bacteria; phylum Desulfobacterota; class Desulfovibrionia; order Desulfovibrionales; family Desulfovibrionaceae; genus Fundidesulfovibrio. Next base: position 52,332 of record WSYE01000029.1, read on the forward strand.
GAAGAGGTCACCGGTTCAAATCCGGTCGTGGGCTCCACACATACATACAAGCACAAACAAGATCTTACGTGGCGGCAGCCACCACCAAGAACGACCATTTGAGGGGGATTACCATGGGTAAGGCCAAATTCGAGCGCAATAAGCCGCACGTCAACATCGGCACCATCGGTCATATCGACCACGGCAAGACCACGCTGACCGCCGCCATC
>WSYE01000030.1 GCA_009773665.1 Desulfovibrionaceae bacterium
CTTTCGCATGCCCCCGGAGAGCTGGTTTGGGAAATAGTCCATGAAATCATCCAGCCCCACCAGCCCGAGCTTCATCCGGACAATGGTCTCGATGATGTCTTCGTCCAATCTGGTGTGTTCGCGCATCGGCAACGCAATGTTCTCGCCCAGGGGAATGGATCCCAGGAGCGCCCCGTCCTGGAACAGCACGCCCATGCGGCGGCGGATCTCACGCAGTTCGTCCCCGGTCAGGGCGTACAGGTCGGAATCGCCCATAAGCACGCGCCCCTCTGTCGGGGGCAGCAGGCCCAGAATGGTTTTGAGCAGCGTGGATTTTCCCCCGCCAGAACCGCCCAGAATCACGCTTATCTGGCCGCTTGGCAGCACGGCGTCGACGCCGCTCAGCACCATTCGGTTGGAATAGCCCACGGATACCGCATCCAGGCGGATTTCCGGGGCCTCGTGGGTGGTGGTCCAGGTCAGGCTCATATCAGCGCGACACGTAGGTGAGGCCGGTGAAGAACAGGTCCAGCAGCACGATCAGGAAGATGGACTGCACCACCGACCGGGTGGTGCGCCTGCCCACGTCCAGAGCGCCTTCCCTGGCCAGATACCCCTGCCAGCAGCCGATGAGGGTGATGGCCAGCCCGAAGGCGAAGCTCTTCACCAGCCCGGAGAAGAAGATGCGAAGCGTAATGAAATTGGCGGTCTGCTCATAGTAGCCCTGAGCCGAGAGCCCAAGCACCATCACAGAGAAGATACCCCCGGACAATACGCCCGTGAAATCGGCCCACAACGCCAGAAGCGGCGACATGACCATCATGGCGATGCACTTGGGCCACACCAGATAGCGCACCGAGTCCAGGCCCATCACTTCCAGGGCGTCGATCTCCTCGGAGATCTTCATGGTGGCGATTTCCGCTGTGAAGGCTGCGCCTGCGCGGCCGGAGAGGATGAGTGCGGTGAGCAGCGGGCCAAGCTCCGCAACGATGCTTATGCCCACCAGGTTGGCCACGTAGGACATGGCCCCGACTTTTTCCAGCTGCGACGCGGCTTGCAGCGCCAGAATGATGCCCGTGCAGGAGGCGATGACGCTGACAATTGGCAGCGAATCCGCCCCGACCCAGGCGAAATGGCTCCAGGTCTGCCAGCTCATGTAGGGCTTGCCCGTGAAGGGTCTTCTGGCGCACCCCAGCAGGCGGTTCACCAGCCAGATGAATTGATCGAATTCCCTGGCCATGGTCTCAGCAGTCCCCTGGTTCCCTGGACGTCGCCACGGACCTGCCTTGGAGAAACTCGGGTTCCCCGGACTGGCGTCCGGCCAGCCTCATCCTGCGCCCGTCCGCAGTGCAGCCTCAGATTCCAAAAAGTTCGCCGATCTGGGTGAGGGTGAACAGCTTCTGCACCTGTCCGGACACCGCCACGATCACGACTGAGCGGTTCTGTGTCTTCAGGAGCTTTCGTATCTCGATCAAAATTGCCAGCCCGGAGCTGTCGATGTAGGACAGTTTGGCCAGATCGAGCTTCACCTCGCCCTGCGTCTGCTCACAATAATCCTTCAGCCATTGCCGCACTTCCAGGGAATTGGTGAAATCCACCTCGCCCTCGATGACGGCCGCGCCTGCGGCAGTGTCTTTCGTCGCGGTCCAGGCTGTCTGTTTTTCTTCGGGCATGGGACGCTCACCTCATTCGATGTCAAGCCAGGTTTCGATGTTTGGGACAGGGTCCTCGATCAGCGCGCGGCGAAGGCTTTCCGGAGTGGCTACCGCCGTGCCCACCTGCCCCACCACGATTCCGGCCGCGTGGTTGGCCAGGATGCTGGCCTGGGGCAGGCTGAATCCTGCGCCCAAAGCCAGTGCCAGCACGGAAATGACCGTGTCTCCCGCTCCAGTGACGTCAAACACGTTGCGAGCCACGGTGGGCACGTGCAGCACAGCCCCTGGCCGCTCGAACACGGCCATGCCCTCGGCCCCCAGGGTGATGCAGGCCTGACGACAGCGCAGCTTCTTGAAAAGGGCCAGCCCGGCCTTGATGACGCCTTCGCGCCCCGAGGCGGCCACGCCCGTGATCTCACATGCTTCCTTGGCGTTGGGCGTCACCAGGTCAACCCCTGCGTACAACGGCGCGTTGACCACCTTGGGGTCTACCAGCACGATGCGGGGCAATTCGTCGTCGCCACCGGCCTGCAATGCCCGCACGGTGTCCATGACCGCCTTGCATACCACGCCCTTGCCGTAGTCCGACACCACGATCACCCGGATTCCCCTGGCCACGCGGCGAAGCAGCGAATCCAGCGCCTCCAGGCTGTGGCCTGAAAGCTGGCGCGATTCCTCGCGGTCCACCCGGATCATCTGCTGGTTGCGGGCGATTATGCGGGTCTTGATGGTGGTGGTGCGGTTCTTTTCCACCAGCAGGTGGCCGGTGAGGTTCTCGCGCGACAGCAGCTCCCCGAGCATGCGCCCCGGATCGTCCGCCCCGACCACGCTGACCAGCTCCGGCCTGCCGCCCAGGGCAGCGATGTTGCGGGCCACGTTGCCCGCGCCGCCCAGCAGGTGGCGTTCCTCGCGCACGTGCACCACCGGCACGGGCGCTTCCGGGGAGATGCGCTCGGCGTCCCCGGAGAGGTAATGGTCCAGCATCACGTCGCCGACCACCAGCACGCCGACTCCGGACAGGCGCTCCACCGCGCCCTCGAAGTCCCGCGCTGAGGGCGGAGCACTAGGCATCGCCAACGCCCCACTCATCCAGGAGCGCCTTGAGCTCTTCCTGTGAGGAATACGAAAACGTGATCTTGCCCCTGCCCTGATCGCCGCCAAGCTTGACGTTGGCGCGGAACCTGTCGCGCAGGCGCGAAGCCAACAAGGTCATTTCCTCGGGCTGGGGGGGCCGCTTGCGGCGCGTTTCGCCGGTGCGGGCGGGTTCAGCGGAATTTTGCGCCGATTCGTGCGAAACAGCCGGGCCTTCAGGCAGGCTGCCGTGCTCTTTCCAGTAGCTGGCCAGCTCTTCGGCATCGCGCACCGAGAGGCCCTGTCCGGTGATCCGCTTCCACAGCTCTTCGCGGGCCGCCTCGTCGGATACGGCCAGAAGCGCCCGTGCGTGGCCCGCGCTGATGGCATCGGAGAACAGGCTCTCCTGGATGGGTCCGGGCAACTGGAGCAGGCGCAGGCTGTTGGCCACGGCAGAGCGGCTCTTGCCCACGCGCTGGGCCAGGGCCTCCTGGCTGAGGGAAAAGGAGTTGAGCAGCTGGTCGAAGCCCTTGGCCTCTTCCAGAGCGTTCAGGTTTTCGCGTTGGAGGTTCTCGATGAGCGCCAGAGCCAGGCTCTGCTCGTCCGTAACCTCGCGTACGATAGCCGGAATCTCATCCAGTCCGGCCAGCCTGCTGGCGCGCAGGCGGCGCTCTCCGGCCACCAATTCGTAGCCGTGGCTCTTGCCTGACACAGGGCGGACCATGATGGGCTGAAGGACGCCCTGCTCCCGGATGGAGTTGGCCAGATCATTAAGCGCCTGGGGGTCGAATTCGAGACGAGGCTGCCTCGGGTTCGGCTTGACGTCCTCAAGGCGGACCATGATCACTTCAGGGTGTTCCTTGCCCACAGCCATGCCTTTCAGCAAGACATCCAACCCGCGACCCAAACCTTTTGCTCCGGCCATCCTGGCTCCCTCCCGCCCGACATGCAGACTGCTTGACATCACTCCTGAACTCCTTACCCTCAAGCGTGTTACGAAGGCAACCGCCACAGGCGGTTTAGCATCCTATTTTCCCCGGAGGACTTCTTTGAACGCCGAGAAAACCCACTTTCAACCGGTTTACGACCAGGACAAGAACATCCTGGGCATCTGGATAAGCCCCCAGCTTTGGGCCAAGGTCGAATCCGCTGTTTCTGACACCTTCGACATTGCCCTTGAAGAGCTTTCCCCCCAGCCCAAGAAAGAGCTGGTTGAGCCCATGAAGGACTGGGATATGCTGGCCCAATACTGGGACTGGGCCTATCCCATGCCTATGGACGTCCACTGCAAACAGTGCGGCGCTGAGACACCCGACTGGGCAAAGGACGAGCCCCGGAAGTTCCGGCTCTGTTCCGCCACCCTGGCTGGCCTGGTCAACTTTGAGTGCCTGGGCTGCCGTTCCCACATCATTAAAAAGCACTTCAAGAAGCATGTCGACGTGGAGTGCCGCCCCTTTCTCGAAAAATAAAAGGCAGGAGCCGCATGGCTCCTGCCTTCATTTCCATTCTATTCAGCGCCGCTACAGCGGCATGCGGCACAGCACTTCCTTGGCCAGCCCCAGATAGGCTTCCGCCCCCTTGGACTTCACATCGTACCCAATGACCGACTGCCCATAGCTAGGCGCTTCGGACACCCGCACGTTGCGCGGGATGAGCGTCTCGAAGTGATGCTTGGGGAAGCAGCGTCTGATCTCGCGTTTTACGTGCCTGTTCAGCTTATTGCGCCCGTCGTACATGGTCAGGACCACGCCAAGCAGCAAGAGGCGCGAATTGAAACGCTTGCGCACCAGATCGTAGGTTTTCAGCAGCTGGGCGATGCCCTCCAGTGCGTAGTATTCGCACTGGAGCGGAACGAGCAGCTCCGTTGCTGCGCACAGGGCGTTCAGCGTGACCAGCCCCAGGGAGGGAGGACAGTCCAGCAGAATGAAGTCGTAGGAGTCAATCAAGGTGGCGACGACTTCGCGTAGGTAGTTTTCCCGGCCCTGCTTGTCCACCAGCTCGATGTCGGCTGCCACCAGATCAGACGTGGAGGGCAGCACCTGCAAAAACGGAAGCGAGGTTTCGTAGATGGCCTTGCTGGCGTTCTCCGGCTCGTACAGGACGGAATAGAGGTTCTCCGTGACCTGCTCCTGGTAGATGCCCAGGCCGCTGGACGCGTTACCCTGCGGATCGCAGTCGATCAGCAGGGTTTTTTTTTCCATCACGGCCAGAGCCGCCGCCAGATTGACAGCCGTGGTGGTTTTGCCCACCCCGCCCTTCTGGTTGGCTACTACGATACAACGGCCCATAGGACTTTCCTCTGGTTCGTCCCGGATTGTTTCACGTGAAACAATCTAGGATTTGTAGGTCCGGTGGCAGTAGTCCTGGGCGTCCTGAAGGGAATCGACCAGACGTATGGCGTCTTCTCGTTTCCCCTTCTTGACTGCCTGAAGGAGTTGGTTGGCCAGATGGGCGAAATCTTCAGCTTCGCCTGCCCAATCGTCTCCTGCCTGGACATGAAGTTGTGTGCAGAGCCTGGAAAACTTATTGACAAGTTGTTCCTCGGGAACCTGTCCATCCTGAAGAATCTCCAGGATGCTCTGAAATGCCTCGTCCATGGATGCTTTTAAGGCGCGGAAATCCATCTCCGTATACCCTTAAGGTGACTTTGTTGAGGTTCAATTTCAAGGCGTTACTATGTAAGGCGTGAGACCCTGTCAAGGCCGTTATACCCGATAGTACTCCTTGTACCAGGAAATAAAGCGCTCAATGCCATATTGGATAGGGGTGGTGGGCTTGAAACCCACATCGTGCATCAAATCGGTGACATCTGCGTAGGTGGCCGGAACGTCGCCGGGCTGCATGGGAAGCATGATCTTCTCGGCAGTTTTACCCAAAGCCTTTTCCAGAGCCTCAATATACACGGAAAGCTCGACGCAATCGTTGTTTCCTATGTTGTATATGCGGTACGGAGCCGGACTGGAGCCGGGATCGGGCGACTGGCCGTCCCAATCGGGGTTAGGCTCGGGGATGTGCATGAGGGAACGCACGACACCCTCGACAATGTCGTCGATGTAGGTGAAGTCCCGGCGCATCTTGCCGTGGTTGAAGACCTGTATGGGCCTATCTTCCACGATAGCTTTTGTGAACAGGAAAAGTGCCATGTCCGGTCTGCCCCAGGGTCCGTACACCGTGAAGAAGCGAAGTCCGGTGCAGGGCAGCCCGTAAAGGTGGCTGTAGGCGTGCGCCATGAGCTCGTTGGACTTTTTGGATGCCGCGTACAGGCTGATGGGATGGTCCACGTTGGAATGGCGTGTTCAGGCCGTACACGGAACTCGATGAAGCGTACACCAGATGGGACACCCCGCCATGTCGGCAGCCCTCCAGGAGGTTGGTGAAGCCCACGATGTTGGACTGCACGTAGGCCATTGGGTTTTCCAGGCTGTAGCGCACACCGGCCTGAGCCGCCATGTTCACCACATGGGTGAACTGGTTGTTGGCGAATAAAGATTCCATGTCCTCGCGATCCGCGAGGTCGATCTTGAAGAAAGTGAACTGGTCGTTGCGCTGAAGAACTTTCAGGCGGTCCTTTTTGAGGGACACGGAATAATAATCATTGAGATTATCCAGACCGACAACGGTATGTCCCATCTCAAGAAGACGCTTGCAGAGATGGAAGCCGATGAATCCGGCAGCGCCTGTGACCAGAAATTTCATGAAAATGCCTTTGTGTAATCTTCTTAGATAGCTTTTCGATGTTGTTTCGTGAAAATTTATTGCTGGTACTTATCGGAGTCACATCTTGTCAAGACAGGTTGTCACGGCCCCTGGAAAATTGAAGTGCGCAAAGTGGCTGCCTCGGAATTGAGTTCATCATCGCTCATTCGGGACAAAACGTCCAAGGAAGAAACCTGAAGCAGAACTGTGGAAGTATCCATACCTGAAAGCAACCGGGAAAGGGAAGTATCCTGCGAGTCAGCGAACAAAACAACGCTGGACGGGTTCACATGCGAGAGCGCTTCAAGAAAAACGTCCTGATGCTGTACCAAGGCGTTTCCTGACGGCAGGCAGTAGGGGAAGAAGCCCACAAAGCCCTTGGGCAGGCGCACAGATGCCAGAAGTCTGCCCAGAGTGCGCCTGCGCTCAGCTGATGGCTGGCCGGAGAAGTCCTGCCCGAGCCCTTCGTAAGTCCACACAGACTGGACTCCCTGGGGCATCTTGGCAAGAAAACCGGCCCAAGGCTGCTGGTCAAGAACTGAACCAGCTGGATGGCACGTTTTGGCCGTGTCAACGCACTCAGGGGCAGCAGGCGCGGCCAGAAGATGACGGATGCCTGCCTGGTGCAGCACCAGCAAATGCTGCCTCAAGGCAAAAGATGCGTGATCCATTCCAGGAGCCTCCAGGCAACCTCAGGTTTGGTCAGCTGTGGCCACTGTTCGGACCGGCCCACGGCGTCCACCACATAGACCTGGTTTGTGGCCGACGCGAAACCGCTGCCAGGAGTTGCTATGGAGTTGGCAACCATCAGGTCGCAGTTCTTGGCGGTGAGCTTTTGGGCAGCGTACTCGGCAAGGTTGGTGGTTTCCGCGCAGAATCCAAGAAGCTTCTGGTTTGGGGCCTTATTCTGGCCAAGGGTCTTCAAGATGTCTGGGTTGGTCTGGAACTCGATCTGAATGGGGCCGTCTGTCAGGCTGCTCTTTTTGAACTTCTCGCTGCCGTGGGGAACGGGGGAGAAGTCGGAAACCGCCGCAGTCATGAGGCCCAGGTCCTGCTCAGCCCACAGGCCAGTGCAGGCCGTGAACATCTCACGTGCGGTCTGAACAGGCACGCGCGCCACGTCGCAGGGGAACCACAGATCCACGGGGCCGTGCACCACCGTGACCGTCGCGCCGCGAAGCCAGGCAGCCATGGCCAGACAGCCGCCCATAAGCCCCGTGGAGGGGTTGGACCAGTAGCGGGCCGGGTCGAAATATTCACGCGTGGGGCCAAGCGACACCATGATGCGGGTTCCGGCCATGTCCTGGGGCGTCAGAGACTTGAGCACCTGGGCCACGATGGCTTCCAGGGGAGCGAGCCTGCCCTTGCCCGTTTCGCCGCAGGCCATGGCTCCGCTGCCCGGACCGACCACGCGCACGCCGCGTAAGCGAAGCGTCTCCAGGTTGGCCTGGGTGGCCGGGGCGTCCCAGAGGCGGGGGTTCATGGCCGGGGCCAGGATGACCGGACCCTGAAAGGCCAGAGCCTGAGCGGAGAGGATCTCGTCAGCCAAGCCGTGGGCCAGCTTAGCTATGGTATTAGCCGTGGCAGGGGCCACCACCAGACAGCGGGCCTCCTGGGCAGGTTCCAGATGGCCGAAGGCGCTGTCCTCGCCGTCCCACATGGTGGTGTAGACGTGCTGTGCGCCCAAAGATTCGAAGGCCAGCGGAGTGACAAACCGGGCAGCTGCCTGGGTGAGGCTCACGCCGGTGAGAAGCTCCAGTTCGCCGAACATCCTAAGCAGTTCGAGGGCCTTGTAGGCGGCGATGCTTCCGGTTACGCCCAGCTGAATGCGCATGCCGTGGTGTATGGGGAATAAAAGGTGTGTAGGCAGCATAGGCAGATCATGCTTGAGGCCGGGGCCTGTGTCAAAGGTTTGGGTGAAGGTTACGGCAAGGAGTCAGGATGGACGGATTCATGATCGAGGTTCTGGGACTTGCGGCCGGGTTCATGACCACCTGTTCTTTCATCCCCCAGGTGGTGCGCACCTACCGTTCGCGGTCAGTGTCGGACATCTCGCTTCGGATGTACCTGCTCCTGTGCGTGGGTATCGCCATGTGGGTGGTGTACGGCCTTATGATCAATTCGGTGTCCGTGGTGGCCGCCAACAGCGTGAGCCTGGGCCTGACTTTGGCCATTCTGGTGATGAAGATCATGTTCAGGCATGAACGCAACGCGCCTGAGCGCAACTGACAGCTCCCCTACTCTCCCTGTTTCGGGGGCCTGTGCGCCGTGACAGGCTCACGGGTCATCAGGCCCTTCTTCAGCATGGGCAGCGCCACGGAGCAGAATGTCTCAATGCGCTCCGGAGTGTCGATGATCTCCACCATGACGGGAAGATCGCTGGAAAGATCCAAAAGTCGAGCCGTATGGATGCGGCTGTTGCCGCCGTAACCCATCATGCCGCGAAACACGGTGGCTCCGGCCAGTCCGTGTTCGTGCGCAGCCGCCACGATCTGCGAAAAGGCGCTGCGTCCGTCGATAGTGTCCGATTCGTCAGTGTACACGCGCAGCCGCTCAAGAGTCTCCCAAGCCATTTAGAGTACCCTCCCCAAAAGAACGCCCAGCATGAAGGCCGCGAACCCCGCGACGTTCTGCCCGAGCAGGTTGAGCGACATGCGCAGCCACTCACCGCCGGAGGCAAGCTGCGCTGATTCGAAAACATAAGTCGAGAACGTGGTGAATGCGCCCATGAAGCCCACCAGCACGATCAGGCGGGTTTCGCCGCTTATGACGAAGCGTTCCTCGGAGAGAACCCAGACCAGACCGAACAGAAAACACCCTATGGTGTTTACCGCCCAGGTGCCCCAGGGGAAGTCCGGTCCCAGAAGCCTGTAGACAGCTCCTGAGAGCCAAAACCGGGCCATGGTCCCGGCAGCACCTGCAAATGCGATTAAGAGCAGTTTACGGGCCATTACGGCTGCCTTGCTGTTTTTGTCAGTCTGCCGGGGACGGCTGGCTGGATTTCATCACGCTGAACGTTGCAAACAGGCCAAGTACCACGATCTGAAACAACGTGCCGGAAACTTCAGATTAGCCGGAAAGACGCAGCTCTGTCCCACAACATGAAAAACAGGCAGATTGCTGCCGGGCAACAATCTGCCTGGGAAGTGCACTTACGCGCAGTCGGCAGGGACGTCTCAAATCTTTCGGCACAATGCCGAATACGGACAGGTACGTGAACCCGTCTAGCTCTCCTCGCCTGTGCTGGTGGCGTCGCCTTCGAGAATCGCTCCCTCAACGACGTCGAAACCCATCACCTGGATGCCGTTCTCCATGTCCACCAGGGTAACGCCCTGGGCCGCGCGGCCCACGTTGCGCACGGAGCCAACCGGGGTGCGGATAATCTTGTTGGCAGAAGTCAGCAGCAGGATGTCGTCGGTTTCGCTCACGGAGGTTGCGCCGATGACGTGGCCGGTCTTTGCGGTCACCTTCATGTTGATGACACCCTTACCGCTGCGGCTTTGCAGGCGGTACAGGTCAACGTCAGAGCGCTTGCCGAAACCGTTGGCGGACACGGTGAGCACCTGGGTGCGGTCCGGGTCGCCGAAGACAACGCCCGAGGCCACGCGGTCGCGCTCGCCCAGGGCGATGCCCTTGACGCCTGCGGTGCTGCGGCCCATGGGGCGCACGTCGCCCACGTTGAAGCGGATGCCAAGGCCCAGCTCCGTGGCCAGGAGAATCTCCGCGTTGGCAGGGACTTCCTTCACGTCCAGAAGCTCGTCGTTCTCGTGCAGCAGCACGGCGCGGATGCCGCCGGAGCGCACGTTCTTGTACAGGTCCAGGGCGGTACGCTTGACCATGCCCCGGCGAGTGACGAACAGGAAGAAGCGGTCAGGCGAGAACTCACGGATGGTCAGCGCCGTGGTGATGAATTCTTCCTTGTCCATGGGCAGCAGGTTGGCGATATGCTGGCCCTTGGCAGTGCGCGACCCCTCGGGAATCTGGTGCACCTTCAGCTGGTGCATCTTGCCCAGGTTGGTAAACAGCAGCAGATACTGATGGTTGGTGGTGATGCAGAAGCTCTGGATGAAGTCCTCGGCGGAAGTGTGCACACCGGCAATGCCTTTGCCGCCCCGGCGCTGCTGCTGGTAGGTGTCCAGCGGCGTGCGCTTGATGTAGCCACGGCGCGACAAGGTGATGACCACGTTCTCATCAGGAATGAGGTCCTCGATGTCGATGCCTTCCAGGCTCTGGAGAATCTCAGTGCGGCGCGGCGTGGCAAACTTCTCTTTAAGCTCGACCACTTCGTCTCGCACAACGCCCAGCAGCACCACGTCGCTCTCCAGGATGGAGCGCAGGTACTCAATGAGCTTCATGAGGGCCGCGTATTCTTCCAGCAGCTTCTCGCGCTCCAGGTTGGTCAGGCGCTGCAAGCGCATGTCCAGGATGGCCTGGGACTGGCGCTCGGAGAGCTCGAAGCGCTCCATGAGCCGCTCTTTCGCTTCGAGGGGCGTCTTGGAGGCGCGGATCAGGCGGACCACCTCGTCGATGTTGTCCAGGGCGATGCGCAGGCCTTCCAGGATGTGGGCGCGCTCCTCGGACTTGCGCAGGTCATAGCGCGAACGACGGATGATCACTTCCTTGCGGTGGTCCAGGAAGTGCTCCAGCATCTGCTTCAGGTTCAGAAGCGCCGGGCGGTTGGAGGCCACCACCAGCATGTTGATGCCGAACGAGGTTTCCAGCGGCGTGAACTTGTACAGGCTGTTGATGACGATGTCAGGGATGGTGCCGCGCTTGAGCTCCAGCACGATGCGGATGCCCTTGCGGTCGGACTCGTCGCGCAGGTCAACCACGCCGTCGATCTTCTTCTCGTTGACCAGCTGGGCGATCTTCTCTACCAGGCTCGACTTGTTCAGGGCGTAGGGAATCTCGCGAATGACCACGAGCTCCTTGTCCTTCTTGAACTGCTCGACCTCAACCCTGCCGCGCATCTTGATGGAGCCGCGACCGGTGCGGTAGGCGTCGATGAGCCCCTGTCCGCCGAAAATCGCGCCGTACGTGGGGAAGTCCGGGCCGGAAACGCGCGAGATGACCGAATCAACGGTGCAATTGGGCTCGTCGATGATGTGCAGCAGCGCGTCACACAGCTCGCCCAGGTTGTGGGGCGGAATATTGGTGGCCATACCGACCGCGATGCCGGTGCTGCCGTTCAGCAGGAGGTTCGGCACCTTGGTGGGCAGGACCGAGGGCTCCTGCATGGAGTTATCGTAGTTGGGGCGGAAATCGACGGTTTCCTTCTCGATGTCAGCCAAAAACTCGCCGGTAAGGCGGGACATGCGCACTTCAGTGTAACGCATGGCAGCTGCGGCATCGCCGTCGATGGAGCCAAAGTTGCCCTGCCCATCCACCAGGGGGTCGCGCATGGAGAATTCCTGGGCCATGCGCACCAGGGCGTCGTACACGGACTGGTCGCCGTGCGGGTGGTATTTGCCGATCACGTCGCCGACGATGCGGGCGGACTTCTTGTAGGGGCGGTTCCAGGAGTTGGACAGCTCGTGCATGGCGAAAAGAACGCGCCTGTGCACGGGCTTGAGTCCGTCGCGCACGTCCGGGATGGCGCGGCCCACAATGACTGACAGGGAGTACTCCAGGTAGGATTTCTGGAGTTCTTCCTCGATGGTGATCTGATTCTTTTTGTCGTCTACGTTCTGGTCGAGCACGTGATGCCTCGTGTAGTGAGCAGGGAGAGTCGTCGGAAGAAAGCCTCCGGCGGCCAAAGGGACAAGTCCCTTTGGAATCCCGTATAAATTATCGCGTTCAGCCTTAGTGCCAAAGCAATGGCGTAGAAACCGGGCTCCCCATTAAGGAGTCCAGAGGACGAAGTCCTCTGGCCGCCGGAGGCTTCCACCCCGTCAAAATCACCCTAAATATCAAGCTCCCGGACGTTCAGGGCGTTTCGTTCGATGAACTCGCGGCGCTTGACCACGTTGTCGCCCATGAGGTCGGAGAAGTGCTCATCCGCCTGGGCCACGTCCTCTATGGACACGCGCAGGAAGGTCCGCTTCTCGGGGTTCATGGTGGTTTCCCAGAGCTGGATGGGGTTCATCTCGCCAAGACCCTTGTAGCGCTGGATGTTCAACCCCTTGTGGGCCTCGTCCAGCACGGTCTGGAGCAGCTCGAAGATGCCGGTCACTTCAGTCTGGACCTCTTTGCGGGTCATGACGAAGCGGTCGGCGCTGCCTGCGGGCGCGGCGCTCAACTCGGCCTCCCTGGCCACTCCCACGCCGAAGGCAGTGCGCAGCTCATCCAGGGCGGTCCAGCACTGGCGGTACACGCGGGCCGCGAAGAACTCCAGGCCGAGCCGGGTCTTCACGCCGTTGCGACTGATGAATACCGCGTAAGCGCGCCGCTCGATCTCGTCCTCTTCCACGTCCAGGGTAAGCGAATATTCGCTGGCCTTCAGGTGCGCCTGCAGCGCGGCCAGGTCCTCGCTCTCGAAGTCGGCAGGCAGGATGCGCTTGGGCGCGTTCAGGAAGCACCACAGCAGGGGTTCGGGTATGCCGTAGCCCTGAGCTTCCAGGAAGCGTCCCTGAAGAGTCTGGATCTTCAGCAGCATCTCGCGCAGCGGGCCGTTGTCGAAGGACTGACCGTTCTCGCCAGCCACGGAAAGGTCCTCGGTAACACGCGACAACAGGAACTCAGAGAGCTCCTTGTCGTCCTTGATGAAACGCTCCCAGTCGCCCTTGTGCACCCGGTACAGAGGGGGCTGGGCAATGTAGAGATAGCCCCGGTCGATGAGCTCCTGATACTGGCGGTAGAAGAAGGTCAGCAGCAGGGTGCGGATGTGCGCCCCGTCCACGTCGGCGTCGGTCATGATGACGATCTTGTGGTAGCGCAGCTTGGCCAGATCCACGTCGTCCTGGCCTATTCCCGGACCCATGGCCGTGATCAGCGCCCTGATTTCCTTGTTGCCAAGCATCTTGTCGAAGCGCGTCTTCTCAACGTTCAGGATCTTGCCGCGAAGCGGCAGGATGGCCTGGAACTTGGGATCACGCCCCTGCTTGGCGGAGCCACCTGCCGAGTCGCCCTCGACGATGAACAGTTCGGACTCTTCAGGGCTCTTGGACTGGCAGTCGGCCAGCTTGCCGGGCAGGGAGTTGTCGGACAGCGCGCCCTTGCGGCGAACAAGATCCTTGGCCTTGCGGGCGGCCTCACGGGCGCGGGCAGCGTCCACGGACTTGTCCACGATGAGCTTGGCGTCCTTGGGGTGCTCCTCAAAGTAGGTGTTCAGCACGTCGCCGCACACCTTGGCCACCTGTCCGGCCACCTCGGAGTTGCCGAGCTTGGTCTTGGTCTGGCCCTCGAACTGGGGCTGGGGAATCTTGACCGAAAGAACGGCAGTGAGACCTTCGCGAACGTCATCGCCGGTGAGCTTCTGCTTGAGCTTTTTTATAAGCCCGGACTTCTCGATGTAATTGTTGATGGCCCTCGTCAGAGCGGTCTTGAATCCGGCCAGGTGCGTGCCACCTTCCTGGGTACGGATGTTGTTGACGAAGGTGAGCATCTGCTCTTTGTAGCCAGCGTTGTACTGAAGCGCGAACTCCACGATGGTGCTGTCCACGGTGCCCGAACCGGACACGATCTCGTGCACGCCCATGTCACCCTGGTTCAAGTCCTGCACGAAACGGCGGATGCCACCCTCGTAGCTGTAAACCTGCTCTTCCTGATTGCGCTCGTCCTTGAATTCCAAGGTGAGGCCGGAGTTCAGGTAGGCCAGTTCCTCAAAGCGCTTGGACAGGGTGGCGTGGATGAAGTCGGCGGTCTCGAAGATGGTCTCGTCGGGCATGAAGCGCACGGTGGTGCCGGTGCCTTCGGACGTTCCGATCTCGTTCACCGGGGTGACCGGGACGCCGCGCTCGTAGCGCTGGCGGTAACGCTTGCCGTTACGCTTGATGGTCACTTCCAGATACTCTGACAGGGCGTTCACGCAGGAGACGCCCACGCCGTGCAGGCCGCCGGAAACTTTATAGGCGTCGTTGTCGAACTTGCCGCCCGCGTGCAGCACGGTCATGACCACTTCGACTGCCGGACGGCCTTCCTTGGGGTGCATGTCCACGGGGATACCGCGCCCGTTGTCGGAAATGGTGACCGAGTTGTCCAGGTGGATGATGATGCGGATGCGGTCGCAGTAACCGGCCATGGCCTCGTCGATGGAGTTGTCCACCACCTCGTAGACCAGATGATGCAGGCCGCGCACGTCCGTGGAGCCGATGTACATGGCCGGGCGTTTCCGGACTGCGGAAAGGCCCTCCAGGACGGTTATGGAATCGGCGTTGTAGGACTGAGGCGTCGAAGACTGGGTCATGCGGAGGCTTCCTCGCTATAATACGTCTCTTCCACGATCTTCATGGGCATGATGATGACCAAATAATCGGCGTCGTCCTCTCCGGTGATGCCGCAGGGGCCTTCCGCGCCGGTCATGGTGAAGCGGACCGTGGTGGAATTGAAGTGTCCGAGGATTTCCAGCAGGTCGCGGGTGGGGAAGGCGATCTTCTTTAAGTCCCCGCCGTACTGGGCGTCCATGGCTTCGGTGGCTGCGCCGGTGTCGTTGCCCTGCGACTGCAAGGTGAGCTGTCCGGGCGTGTCCAGCTGAAAATAGGTGCAGCGGTTATTGTCGGTGTTGAAAATGGAGATGCGGTCCAGGGCCTCGGACAGTGCGCCCTTCTCGGCAGCAAGTTCGGAGGCCTCGGGGGAAGAAAGCTTGCCCACGAAGTTCTTGTAATCCGGGTACTGGTAGTACGACAGGGGCAGGCTGAAGCTCTCGCGCTGGTCCTGGGTGCGGAAGAACAGACGCTTCTGGCTGATGGCCAGCTCGATCTCGTCCGTGGTGAGCCACTTCTTGAGCTCCAGCACGTACTTCTTCTGGATCAGGATACCCTCGGCGGGGATCATGGCCCGGATGTCGTCATTCAAGAACCCAGCCATGGCGAACTGGTGTCCGTTCAGGCCGCAGACCTCAACCTTGTCCTCCAGGGCGCGCAGGTACATGCAGGCCATGGCCTCCATGGTATCCTCGTCGGAAACGCAGAAAAACACCCGGTCGATGAGCTCCTGCAGAAAATCTCCGCTCCACATCACGTGCTCACCCTGGGGGAACTCCGCGAAGGGCTGGAACCAGCTCTTCTCGCTGGTGGGCAGCTTGTAGTGGCGCCCTGCCTGGGTGACCAGCAGCGTCTGGCTGGCAGCATCGAGCTTCAGCTGGATCTCGCCCGCCGGAAGTTTGCGCACCAGATCGAAGAAGGAGCGGCCCTGAACGCCGCAAAGGCCTTCTTCCAGAACCTCGGCGCGGTACTTGCCTACGAATTCGAGGGAAGAATCCGTGGACATGATGCGCAGCGCCCCGTTCTCGGCCGAGAGCCATATGGTGCGCAAAAAGGCCGCCCCGGTCTTGGCCGGGATGATGTTGGCCGATTTCTGGAGGCCTTCGATAATATCGTTCCTGGTGACCTTCACGTACATGGGGTCGTCTCCTTGGGCGGTGTGCGTCGATGGTCGGGGATGTATTTGTGGTGTCAGCGTGACCGGGGGACTATACGGAAAAAACCGCAAAGGGCAAGACCCGTAAAATCAAGCAATGGCGCGGGTTACTGGCTTGAAGGCCTGTACGGCTGGGCCTGGCGCGGGCTTTGCCCGTCCGACCTTGGGCGCTTCCCGAAAGAAAGGCACAATGCTCTTAACTCCAATACAATAAGAATTTGATTTCTTGTTGTCCTTGTAGAGGGGGTGCTCTTGTTCCTGACTCAGGTATCACTCTGAAATAATGTGAAAAGTTAAGAAATAGTTTTGAGCGAACAACGAACGCTGGGAGCAGCCATGCGCACGACAGGCGATCACTCCCCTCCTAAACGGCAGTTTTTGCGCAACGTCATCACTAAATCTTTCATATCGTTACTATCATTCTGAATTTGTTTGATTTTATTGACGGCATACAGCACCGTGGAGTGGTCCTTGCCGCCAAAGAGTTTGCCCAGGGCTGGAAACGACAAACCCAGCTCCTCCCGGCAGAGCAGCATGGCCACCTGCCTGGCCAGCACCACCTGCTTGTGTCGCTTGGTGCCCAGGATGGCTTTCACGTCCAGGTTGAAGCGCTTGGCCACCTGCTCCAGGATCACCTGTGGCGTGGTCCTGGCAGTCTGTTCGTCCTGACTGCGGCCCAGGATGTTCTCGAAGATGGCTTCAGAGATGTCCTTTTTCAGCAGCTCCCGGAAAGCCCGGAACTTGTTCATCAGGCCGTGCAGGCTTCGAAAATCGTGGTGGCGCTGGGCCAGGGTGAGCATCTGGGCCTTTGAGAGGCTGATCTTTTTTCGCTGGCAGTGCTCCTGGACGTATTTCAGACGCACATCCAGGTCAGGCTTGGCCAGCTGCACCATGAGGCCGCCGTCCAGGCGTGCCTTGAGGTCCTGGGGGATTCCCTCGCAGGAGGAAAGCTGCGCGCAGGAGGAAAACACCATCTGGCGCTTGCCGTCGTGGAATGTGTTGAACAGGGTCAGCAGTTCGCGCCCCAGCTGTGGATAGTCTCCCAGGCGGTGCAGGTCGTCCAGGAAGAAGCAATGGAAGCCGGAGAGGTGGGTCCTGACCTGGAACACGTTGTCCTTTGGGCCGGACTGATACATGGCGGCCAGTTCGTCCACGGTGCCCATGAAGATGAAGTTCTTGTCCTGGTGCTTGCTGATCTCGTTGGCCATGCAGCGCAGCAGGTGGGTTTTACCGGTACCCTGCTCCCCCTGGATAACCAAGGGGTTGAACTTCACCTCGCGGTTCTTGGCCACGTCGCGCGCCGTGGCCAGGGGAAAGAGGTTCTTCTGGTTGGTGAAGAACTGCTCGAAGGTGAACTCATGGCCGAAGGGAAAATCGATGCTGGAGGCGGTGAAGTCGGCGGACTGGGTGGTCAGTCCCTGAGTTGAGCCCAGGCGGTTGCGGTAGCGCAGCACGTAGCCGGGGCCGAGATACAGGCTGACCTGTTTCTCGAAGGCGTCCTTGACCTGGGCGTCGAACCACTGGGCGAAGAAGGCGTGCGGAAACTCCACCACGATTTCCAGCGTGTCGGGCAGGGGGTGCAGCTCCAGGGGATCGTACCAGCGGGTCAGGTCCGGTTCCGGGGTGGTCTGCAAGAGGTGGCGGCGGAGCTGTTCTTTGAGCACGGGAGCTTGCACGGTCAGGGCGAACGAGTGATGCCCGCAGGCTAGACCAAATCGGACCAACCTGCCTTGCGCTTCACCGGGGATGGAGGGCTGTCCGTATTGCCAAGGCCGCATTTTTTGTCCATGATGCCCCTTCTTTTGACTTCAGGAGGCCAACAAGCCATGGCTCAGATAAAAAAGACCATTCAGGACATCAACGAGCGCATCAAAAAGGGCAAAGCCGTCATCCTCACTGCCGAGGAGATGGTGGAAGAGGTCCGCCGCAAGGGCAAAGCCGCAGCGGCCAGGGACGTGGACGTCGTCACCACGGGAACTTTCTCGCCCATGTGCTCCTCGGGGATGCTCTTCAATTTCGGGCAGGAGCCGCCCACCATCAAGGCTTCCCAGGTGTCGCTGGGCGGCGTGCCCTGCTACGCGGGCCTGGCTGCCGTGGACGCCTACTTGGGCTGCACCGAGCCCCGCGAAGACGATCCCCTGAACAAGGTCTACCCCGGACGCTTCCTTTACGGCGGCGGCCACGTCATCGAGGACCTGCTGCGCGGCAAGGCTGTGCGCCTCAAATGCGGCGCCTACGGCACGGACTGCTACCCCCGGCGCGAACTTGACAAGTCCGTGACCCTTGCGGACCTCAAATATGCGGAGCTTTTGAACCCGCGTAACTGCTACCAGAGCTACAACGTGGCCGTGAACGCGGGAAGCCGGGTGATTTACACCTACATGGGCCCGCTCAAACCCGGCATGCGAAACGCCAACTACGCAACGGCCGGCCAGCTCTCGCCGCTCTTTAACGATCCCTTCCTGCGCACAATAGGTCTTGGCACCAAGATCTGGCTGGGCGGCGGCACGGGCTGGGTGATCGGCGCGGGCACGCAGCATAACGCCAAGCCTGCCCGCAACGAGCGCGGCATCCCCCTGACCGCCGCCGGAACCCTCATGCTCAAAGGCGACCTGAAGGGCATGAGCCCCAAATGGGTGCGCGGCGTGTCCATCCTGGGCTATGGCTGCTCGCTGAACGTGGGTGTGGGCATCCCCATCCCCATCCTGGACGAGGAGATGGCCTGGTTCACGGGCGTGGCCGACTCGGACATCACCATGCCCGTGCGCGACTACGGCAACGACTACCCCAATGGGGTGAACAACGTGCTGGCCCAGCCCAACTTCGAGGAGCTCAAATCGGGTGAGATCACGGTGGACGGGCAGGTGATCCGCACCGTGCCGCTGACCAGCTATGCCTTGTCGCTGGAGATAGCCCAGGAACTCAAGGCCAAGATCGAGCGAGGGGAGTTCCTGCTCACCGAGGCTCAGGACAGGATAATCTCGCAGTAAAAGCCAATCCAAGGGGGAGCGCATGCTCCCCCTTCTCTTTTACGAGGTCAGAAGAATCGATACATATGGCGCGTTGTAGCGTCGTGATGTAGATATGAGAGAAGTACCCAATGGCCAGCCTTGGCCGAATAAAACCAAGGAGACCGCCCATGCTTCGCTCCACCCTTGTATGCTCCCTGCTGTCTGTATTTCTTCTGCTTACCGCCTGCGTCAGTTCCATGGGAATATCCCAGGCCGACGTGTCCGGCACACCCACCACCTATGCCACGGTGGTCAAAGCCCCCAACCCGCAGCTCATGGGTCACTGGCGCAGGATGAACCCCGAGGGCATCGAAAAGCCCTGGATGTTCCAGTACTGGCTGGTGAAGGTCGGCGACAAGTACGCCGTGTTCTACAACTATGATTCGCGCAGGAAGAACTCCTTCAAGGGTTGGGCTTCCTTCAACATCGACGGCGACACCATGACCTCCGGCGTGGACGGAGCGACCTTCTACGTGAAGGGCGGCAAGGTGTTCATGCAGGTGGCCGGGCGCAACGAGCCCTACCCCATGGACAAGCTCGATTAAGTCTGTTGGCGGGCGTATGCTGGATGACAAGAATCTGACCGGATATTTTGAACGGATGCTCCTGGCCAAGCCTGAGCGCGTCCGAGAAGTTGTAGAATTTCGTATCGTTGTGGAACCTGGGGTGGCGGCCCTTGCCGCCTCCCGCAGGTCCGAGGGGGACGTTGCGCGCCTTCGCAATCTCGTGGAGCGGCAACAGACGGCATCTCCGGAAGACTATGCGGAGCTGGACGCGAAATTCCACATGGCCCTGGCACGAGCCACCCAAAACGAGGTTGTCTGGGAGATGGCGGCCGTGCTCCACGACCTGACCGGGGAAAGCAGGGTCGCGTCTCTTATCACCAAAGACCGCCTGGAGGCCTCCCTGCGCGACCATCTGCGAATCCTGAAGGCAATTGAAGAGGGGAATCCCGAAGCCTGCCGCGAGGCTATGCGGGAGCATTTGGAGAACGTGGGGAGAAAAGCCGGTGATGCCGTGCGGGCCGTCCGGTGACACCCCAACGCAGTCTCCAGGCCTTGGCTGATTACAGTTGTCGATAAGTTTACGATGCGTCCTCCGTCCGAACATCTCCTTGAAAACAAACCGTTTGCCACGGCTGAACCATGGAAATCATGGAGTACGAGTGTTTTCGAAAATACCCTCTGCGCAACATAACTTGTCTCTTCCCATTCGGGCGAACCGAGGATAAAAGTCCGCTACGTATGGGCGGATTGGTCGGCGCGTGCGCCCCCGCCCGATGCAAAGTCTGTCGTTCGTGAAGGAGGAAGCCGGTGGCAATGTGTTCCGCTCCGGCTGTTTCAGCATGGAACTGACACCAACGCGCCGTAGCGCCCGGTTCTTGTCCGCTTCCCGGAGAAGGAAGGGCTGACGTGGCGGTGTCCCAGATCCCCTATTTTCGCGGACTGGCCTTCAGGCTTGCGGCCTGGGTGCTGTTCTTTTCCCTGGCCGTTTCCCTGGCCATGTCCTCCATTCTTCTCTACGCCAAACATCGCGACTATCTCGCCGATAAGGAGCGCCAGCTCCACGGCATAGGCGAAGTGAACCTGCCGAGCCTTGCAAACGCCCTGTGGAACCTGGATCAGAGGTCGCTCCTCCTGCAACTGGAGGGGCTGCGCCAGATGCCCGACGTTGAGCTGGTGGAGGTGGGCGACGGTGTTTCCGTGGCGGCCTCTCTGGGCGAGGCATTGAGCGCGCGCAGGCTGGAGCGGATCTACCCCCTGCACTACGAGCAGCGCGGCGAAGCGCGCCAGCTGGGAAACCTGCGGGTGGTGCTCGGCCTGGACAAGGGCCTGGACAGGCTCTGGCGCGACGCGCTGCTGTCCATCGCCCTGGAGACGGCCAGAACCCTGGCCATGGGCGGGGCGCTGCTGTTCATCTTCTATTCCCTGGTGGGGCGGCATCTGCGTCGCATGGCCTCCTACGCCGCCGGGCTTACCGTGACGGGCCTTGAATATCCCCTGGAGCTGGACCGTAAGCCGTCCGTCAAGGCTCATCCCGATGAGATGGACCAGTTGAGCGGTGCGCTTGAAACCATGCGCGTCAACCTGCTGGGTTCGGTCGAGGAGCTGAAGACCGCCAACGAGAGCCTGATCGAGGAGATCGACCGGCGCGAAGAAGCGGAAAAGCAGGTGCGGGCCACGCGGGCGGCGCTGCGAAACATCATCGATTCCATGCCTTCGGCGGTCATCGGGCTGTCCGGGGACATGGTGGTAACCCATTTTAACGCCATGGCCGCACAGATGAGCGGCATGAACGCCGAACAGGCCGTGGGACGCACCCTGGGCGAGGTCTTCGCTCCCCTGGTCCAGTACCAGGACATGGTGCGCGAGGCCCTGGAAGAGCGCAAACCCGTGGCCCGCCAGCGCCTGACCTTGCCGGTGGTGGGCGGTGAAATCTCGGCGGATCTGGTGGTGTATCCTCTCCTGGCTGAGCAGGGAGGCGGGGTGGTCATCCGCGTGGATGACGAGACCCAGCGCGCCCAGTTGGAGGAAGTGCTGATCCAGACGGAAAAGATGGTGTCGCTCGGCAGTCTTGCCGCCGGGATGGCGCACGAGATCAACAACCCCCTGGCCGGGGTGCTCCAGAGCGCCCAAAGCATGCAGCGCAGGCTGAGCAGCGGCCTGCGGGCCAACGACAAGGCCGCCAGGGAGGCAGGGATAGACCTGACGGCGCTCGAAGCATACCTCAAGGCGCGCGACATTCCGGAGATACTGGTGGGGATGCGCTCTGCTGGGGAGCGGGCCGCGCGCATCGTGGCCAACATGCTCAAGTTTTCCAGGCTCAGCAAACGCACCCACGAGGGCCAGAATCTGGCCGAGGTGGTGGACGCGGCCCTGGAGCTGGCCGAGAGCGACTACGACCTGAACCGCAAGTATGATTTCCGGCGCATGCGCATCACCAGGCTTTACGACCCTTCCCTGCCGCAGGTCCCCTGCTCGTCCCAGGAGCTGGAACAGGTGGTGCTGAACATCGTCAAGAACGCCGCGCAGGCCATGGACTCTACCCAGGGTCCGACGCTGACGGTGTCCCTGCGGAGCGAGGGCGCACACGCGGTCATCGAGATCGGCGACAACGGCCCCGGCATGGATGAGTCGGTCAGGAAGCGCGTTTTCGATCCGTTCTTCACCACCAAGATGCAGGGCGAGGGCACGGGCCTGGGCCTCTCGGTGAGTTATTTCATCATCACCCAGAACCATCGGGGCGCAATCCAGGTGGAATCCGCACCCGGCGAAGGGACCACATTCACCATTCGCCTGCCGCTCGACCCGCTACCCGGCTAGCGTTGTGTCCGCAATATCCGTCCATTTGAAAAACATATTCATGTGAGGCTCATGCAAAAATCATCGTCTGCCGCCACCCAAACAGAAGGGCGAGTCGGTAACGAGATGGGATAACTGCGGATTCCAAAGGGCGCAATCCAGGTGGAATCCGCAGGCGTTCCTCTACTGCGAATTTTGCAAGTCCCTCATGTTTTTCAAAATCGCGACACTAGGACGAGGCGTCGTTTCCCTGCCAGGCGCACGCGGCGGATTTCTCGACGCGGTTTCTCCCGAGCCGCTTGGCCTTGTAGAGCGCTTCGTCCACCGCAGTGTACAGAGCTGAATGGTTCTGGATGGAGGGGCAGACGTCGGCCACGCCGATGCTTACGGTGCAGCGCACTGGTGTCTGCCCGGCAAGTGCCAGGACAGTGTCGGCCAGCGTAACCCGGATGCGCTCCGCCATGAGCGCTGCTGCCTCGATGTTGGTCTCAGGCAGCAGGATGGCGAACTCCTCCCCGCCGACCCTGGCCGCCACGTCGCCGCGCCGCACGCTGATTCCGATTCTGTCCGCCACGGCGATAAGGACCGCGTCACCCACGGGATGGCCGAACTTGTCGTTTATGGTCTTGAAGTGATCCAGGTCCATGAGGATCATGGCCAGCGGGCGTTTGTAGCGCAGCGCCCGGCCTATCTCGGTTTCTATGACTTCGTTGAACCACTTGCGGTTGCACAGGCCGGTAAGCCCGTCCGTGTTGGCCTGCCTGGTGAGCTCGATCTCCGTTTCCCGCACCAGATGCAGCGCGGCGTGAAGACGCCGGTTCAGTGAGCGGAAGTAGGCCACCAGCAGCAGGAGGGCCAGCAGCATGACGGCCATGGCCGTCACCAGCTTGGGGTGCTGGGTGATGAAATCCCCCACCAGCACCTGCCCGAAGTGCTCGTAGGGAGCCACCTTCAGGGAGCGCATGATCTCGTGGATGGATTCGTAGGGAAGCGGCACCGTCCACAGGCTTCCGTGCGTGGGCCGCTCGCCTGGGCGGGGTTGCATCAGCAGGAGGGCGGCGGCCACAGCTTTCGCCAGCGGCTCCGGGGTGTGGGGGAGCTTGGCGAAGGGCCACTCCGGCACCAGCCTGGTGCTGTGGAGGAAGGGGAACGTTGGGTCCTGCCTGAACCCGGGCGGGGTCAGAATCCTCAAGTCGGACAGGTGCAGCTTTCCGGCCGCCTCCATGCGCTCGAGGGTGTCGGTTCGCGCCGTGCCCACATCGGCGCTGCCGTCGAGCACCGAGCGGACAACCTGGTCGTGCGCCCCCAGGAAGTGCAGCGACGACAGGTCCCTGGCCGGGTCAATGTCGTTTTGCTGCAAGGTGTAGGCGCCCATGAGCCAGCCTCCCAGCGATCTGGCCTCCGTTGCTGCCATGCGCTTTCCCCGGATATGCTCAAAGGAGGTTATGTCCAACCTGTCTGCCCTGGTGAAGAAAACCCCCCCGAATTTCGAGGAGGACCGCCCAACTGCCTGGTTGATGAGCGTGGCGATGCGGATGACGTCATGGGTGACTTCGAGATTCACGTAGATGGCTGGATTGACCACGGCGAAATCGATCTGCGCATCGGCCACGGCGTCTTCCACGGCCTCGAACGGCAGGGGTACAAGGGTGAAGTCGGCATGCGGCAGGGCCTGCCTCAGCGCGAGGATCATCGGAGTCCAGTCCTCGACGCATTTTTCCACGCCCCAGTTGGCCAGAACCCCGATGCGGACCTGTTGCGGGCTGCTTGCGCACAGTGCTTTCCCACCGCAAAGAAACAGAATCGACAGCACTACCGACCCGGTGGAAAATGCACGGCAGATTCGTGGAAGCAGACAAGTGAAAAAAGTGATAGCCACTTTAAATGATCGTTGAAAGGGCAGGATAGTCATACAGATTATGTTTACATGATTGCACATAATCTTCCAGTGAAAATATCCCACCAAGAAAGAAATCCAATCACGTGTTTCAATCGTGCTTTCCAGTCGATTGAAACGGTGTTGCACGGGAAGGTTTGAGTTGGTAATCAGAGGTTGTGTAATGAGGATTCGTTCTCATCAACCCGGTGGAGCAGGAGACGGAAGAAGTCCACGCGCATGTGAACTACGGGAGTTGCCATGAGCGACTGCGACAAGGCCAGGGAACAGCGCATCGGCGGGCAGGACGAGGCCGCCGCGTCCGAGGCCGAAGCGATCTCGAAGAGTGAGAACGTGCGCGCAGTAACGGTCACGGATTTCACCACGCTCTTCAATCTTTCCCGGGACATGGTCTGCATAGCCGACATTGCCACGGCTACCTTCCTGCTGGTGAACCCCTCTTTCTCCAGGGTGCTGGGATACTCCGAACAGGAGCTGACTGGCAGGCCCTTCCTGGAGTTCGTCCACCCCGACGATCTGGGCAGGACGGTGGCCATCATGGAAGAGAAGATCCGCCAGGGCCAGCAGATCCTTCATTTCGAGAACCGCTACCGCTGCAAGGGCGGAGGCGTGCGCTGGCTGAGCTGGGTGTCCAGCACCGTGCCGGAAGATGGTTTGGTCTACGCCATCGCCCGCGACGTCACCGAACAGAAAGAGTCCCAGGAACAGCTCAGGCAGAGCGAGGACAAGTTCAGGACCATCTTCGACTCGATAAACGAGTGCATCTTCGTGCACGACGCCCAGACCGGGACCATCCTGGAGGTGAATCAGCGGGTGAGCGAAGTCTACGGCTACACCCACGAGGAGATTCTGCAGCTGGACGTGGGCATGCTGAGCTCGGGAATCGAACCCTACGACCGGGCCCACGCCTTTGCCCTCATCCGGGAGGCCTTCAAGGGCATCCCCCAGCATTTCGAGTGGCAGGCCCGGAGGAAGGACGGCGGGTTGTTCTGGGCGGACGTGTCGCTGCGGGTGGCGCGCCTGGACAACGCGGACAGGGTGCTGGTGACGGTCAGGGACGTCTCCGACCGCAAGCAGGCCCAGGACGAGATCCTGCGCGAGAAAGCCTTCACGGAAGCGCTCATGAACAGCGTCCCCGGCCTCATCTACATGTACGACGAACAGGGCCGGCTGGTGCGCTGGAACAAAAAGCACGAAGAGCTGACCGGCTACACCTCCGAGGAACTCTCCCGGATGACCCTGTTAGACTGGTACAAGGACGACCCCGAAGAGATCGCCAAGATCCAGGCCGCCGTGGCGAGGATACCCGTGGACGGCTTCTCCACCTCCGAGGGAAACCTGCGCAACAAGGACGGCAGCAGACGCCTGTACTACTTCACAGGCGTGCCCCTTGTCCTTGAGGGAAAACACTACTTCACCGGCATCGGCATAGATTTCACCGAGATGAAGCGCATGCGCGAGCTGATGGTCCAGACGGAGAAGATGCTGAGCGTTGGCGGGCTGGCCGCAGGCATGGCGCACGAGATAAACAATCCCCTGAGCGGAATCCTGCAGAACGTGCAGGTCATCCTGCGCAGGCTCACCGAGGAGCTGGACAGCAACATCCAGGCAGCGGCGGAGTCGGGATGCTCCATGGAATCGATTCAATGCTTCATGGAGAAACGCGAGATCCTGGCCTCACTGGAGAGCGTCCGGGAGGCCGGGTGCAGGGCAGGCCGCATCGTGTCCAGCATGTTGGAGTTCGCCCGCAAGAACGACGGCAGGACCTCGGGGGCCGACATCGCGGTCCTGCTGGACCGGGCCGTGGAGCTGGCCGGGCAGGACTACGACCTGAGGAAGAATTACGATTTCCGACAGATCAGGATCGAGCGCGAGTACGACCCCTCGCTGCCCCCTGTGGAATGCGCGGCCAACGAGATCGAGCAGGTTGTCCTGAACCTCATGCGAAATGCGGCCCAGGCCGCCTGCGGCTGGCACGGAAACGGCCTGAAGCCCGTGATCCGCCTGAAAACCTCACGGGAAGGCGGCATGGCCCGCATCGAGGTGGCCGACAACGGGCCGGGCATGGAAGAGGACGTCCGCAAGCGCGTGTTCGAGCCCTTCTTCACCACCAAGCCCGTGGGCGTGGGCACGGGGCTCGGCCTGTCCGTCTCGTATTTCATCGTCACCTCGAACCACCGGGGCCTCATCGAAGTGGAGTCCTCGCCCGGCAAGGGGGCCTGCTTCATCGTCCGGCTTCCGCTCAGGCAGGTGGCACGAGGGGAGAACGGACCGCCTTGACGGGTGCCGGGGGTTCAATTACCCCTGGCGTGGGAATAGGAATCAAACCGGGTAGACGCCCGGAGTCCGGCGCGGCTTCCCGGCAAGCCGCGAACGCGCATCACGGTTCGCCTGCATCCTCCCCCGCGCGAGCCAAGCGGCTGAAATACCTCCCCGAACGGATTTGTACGGCCATGAGTATGGAATTCCCCGACATCGTCCCTCTCCTGTTCGTCGTTCCCGCCGTTGTGGTCTACGGGGTCTTCCTGGCGGCCGCACTGCTGCTTATCTTCTTCGCCCACAAGAAAGAGTGGAGGCTCACGCGAAGGTCCGAAAAGCACCGGAAAAAGGCGGCACGCATCCGACTGAAAGGATCCGAGGACCGGGAATCGCTGGCGTTGTCCTGCCAGCGCGGCAACATGAAGGAACTCGCCGCCCTGGTTAAGGACCAGCTGAAAAGCAAGAGGGCGTCCATCGAACTGGGCACCTACCACCAGACGATGCTGTTCGTGAAACAATCCGTATCGGAACTTGATTTTGATGACCTCTACGCCGTGCACGCCCTGCTCTCCAGAGCGGACGAGGGGCGCGTGTCGGTTGAACTCGACAAATTTCTCCAGCGGGAGCTCGAATATGGCCATCTCGGAAAACATAGGGAAGTTCATTTCCAGGATATTCTACACAGTCAAGGCGGAGTCGGCAGAGTGGCAGAAAGCCAACCTGCCGGAACTGGACAAGCTCAAGCATGACAGGGCGCTGGCCAATCTGGAGCTGAAGCAGTCCCTGGACAAGATGGAAATCCGCTTCAAGGAAGAGTGCAACAGGATACGCCTCGAAGAACAGCGGCAGACCATGCAGTTCAAGGAATTCCTGGACAGCATCGACGAGATGAAGAGCAACATGCTCTCCTACTACACCACCATGCCCAAGCCTATTGCACTTATGATCCATCACCATGCCGGGGAACTGCTCAAGGAGGCCTGGTTCAGCCAGGACACCCGTGCGCGCCTGCGCAACCAGACCAGATTCACCGACCTGATGCTGACCATCACCGAAGACCTGGCCGAGCTGGGCAACGACGCCACGGCCAGGGCGCTGCCGGAAAAGACCTTGGCCTTCATCCAGAACCGCATCGAGGGCTGACACACAACTGTAAAATTGCGGCAGGAATCGTATACATTCCGTGCATATCCACTTGTAAATGCCGCGTCCTGCCCGGTTCAGCATGGGTCGAACCCCCCAGGCACTCTCCGGATTGAAGACGGATTGAAAATTGGAAAAGCTCGAAATCGCAGGATATCGCCAGTTTGAAGTGTCGCAGGGCTTACTTTTCGGGAGCCTCCGCTAAAGGCCCTGGCGAGTCTGCCGATAATCATCTTGTCTGCACGCTGAAACAAGGTGACTCCAATGACGTCCGACAACATGATCCCAAACGGCGACCGCGCCGACGCCCCCTCGGAAAGCCCCGAGGAACGTGCTCTGCGCGTGGCCGAGATCAAACGCAAGGTGGCGCTCGGGCGCTACCGCGTGGACGGCAAGGAGATCCTCTACAACATGCTGAAGACCGCTCCCTGACCGCCTTCGCCTTTTCCCTCCCCGGTTTTCGCCCGGCTTGACTTTTCCCGACCCATCCGCTTTATCTCTCAGGCATGGGCGTATATTCGCCCCGAGCCCAATCAACCAGGGAGAGACGGACATGCCTCAAGCTTACGTGGATCAGGACGAATGCATCGGGTGTGAATCGTGCGTGCAGATTTGCGCGGAAGCCTTCCAGATGAACGCCGAGGGCAAGGCCGAGGTCACCCCCGACTCCACCGGCGCCGAGGAATGCATCCAGGAAGCCATGGATACCTGCCCCGTGGAATGCATCCACTGGCAGGACTGAGCCGACATGGCAGCCGAGACACTTGAAAAACACCTGCTGGTGACCATCTCCGAGGACATCAACGCGCTGTTCGGTCTGCGTTACGTCTTCGGCTTTTTCAGCAGGCGCGATCTGGTCCGCCTGACGCTCTTCTACGTCTCGGCGCGTCCGGGGTCGGAAGCTTTCGACTCAAGCGCGCCCTTCTGCGCCTCCGGGCAGGAATCAAGCTTTGGCAACGCCTGCCGCACCCCTCCCCAGACCCTGACCACGGCCAGGGACTGGCTCCTGGACATGGGCTTTCCCGGCGACAGGATTGAGCTGCGCTCCGCCCCGGCCAAGTACGGCACGGTCAAGGACATCGCCGCCGAGGCCGAACGCGGCCTCTACGACGCGGTGGTGCTCGGGCGCAGGGGCCTCTCCTGGTTCGACGAGATCTTCGACGACTCCATCACCCACCGCATGCTCTGGGAATCCATCAGCTTTCCGCTGTGGGTCTGCCGCAATCCCATGCGCCACCGCAAGAACGTGCTGCTGTGCGTGGACGGCTCCGAGCAGTCCCTGCGCGTGGCCGACCACGTGGGATTCGTGCTGCGAAACGAACCCGAGCACTCCGTGACCGTGTTCCACAACCGCGCCCTCAGCCTGCCCGAGGGGCAGAGCATCGAGTACATCATGGCCGGGGCCATCGCGGTGCTCAAGGAGAACGGCATCGAGGACGAGCGCATCGACATCCTGGTGAAGTCCTCCAAGGACCCGGCGGAGCTCATCCTCAAACAGGCTCAGGAAGGGGAGTTCGCCGCCGTGGCCGTGGGCCGCACGGGGGGCAAGCCGGACGGGCTGCGCAACATCTTCGGCTCCACCAGCCAGACGCTCCTGCGTAAGCTGGAGGGTGCCGCCCTGTGGATATCCAAATAGGAGAGGGCGGTCAGGGGCTTGTTCCCAGGCGGGCCGATTTTGACATTTTTTCGTAAATGAGCCACCAGCCTTTGCCTGGGAGACAAGCACATGAGACGCAAATTCCTGTTTCTGGTGGCTGACGGCATGGGCGGTTGGCCCGGAGAGCTGGACGGCCTGACGGCCATGGAAGCAGCCGAGACCCCGGTGATGGACGCTATGGCCCGCGAAGGCTTGCTGGGCGTGGCCCGCACCATCCCGACGGGGATGCCCCCTGGTTCGGACGTGGCCAACATGGCTCTCCTGGGCTTCGACCCGGCCAGCCACCACACCGGGCGCGGCCCCATCGAGGCTGCGGCCCAGGGCCTGGAACTGGCCGAGAACGACCTGGTCTGGCGCTGCAACCTGGTCAGGGTCAGCACGTACGCCTCGGACGGCGTCATGCTAGACTACTCCTCCGGCCACATCACCACCGAAGCCTCCACGCCGCTTATCCGGCAGCTGGACGACCAGTGCGCCCGCTGCTCAGACGAATTCGCCCCCTTCCAGCTGATCCCCGGCGTGCAGTACCGCCACCTGCTGGTGCAGCGCGGCGCGGCGGACAGCCCGGAGGCAAAGCTTGCCATCCGTCCCCCGCACGACATCACCGACCAGCCCATCGGCCAGGACATCGAATCCTACCGCTCCGTACCCCTGCTCTGGAGCCTGACCCGCTGCGCGGCCAGACTGCTGGAGCAGCCCGGCAACACTACCAAGGCCAACGCCATCTGGCCCTGGGGGCAGGGCAGGGCGCTCACGCTTCCGTCCTTCGCGGACAACTTCGGCCTGAAGGGCGCGGTGATCTCCGCCGTGGACCTGATCAAGGGCCTGGGGCGCGCCGCAGGCATGGACGTGCTTGAGGTGGAAGGAGCCACGGGGCTCCTGGACACCAATTACGAGGGCAAGGTGGCCGCAGCCGTTGAATACCTGAAGAACGGCGGGGATATGGCCTTCGTGCACCTGGAAGGCCCGGACGAGTGCGGCCACGGCGGCGATGCGCCAGGCAAAGCCGAGGCTGTGGCCAGGTTCGATGCGCGCGTGGTAAAACCCCTGCGCGAAGCCTTCCCGGACGCGGTGTTCCTCATCACCTGCGACCACCTGACCCCCGTGTCCAAGCGCACCCACGTGGACGACCCGGTGCCGTTCCTGCTCTGGGGAGCGGGAATCGAGCCGGATGGGGGACAGCGCTTCAGCGAAGCCCAAGCCAAGGCGTCCGGCCTGTCTCTGGACCCCGGCCACCACCTGCTCTCCTGGGCCATCAAGAAGGCTGGCGGGCTGTGATCCGGCCCGGCGAACCCTTCCCGGAGGCTGACACCCGCTTCGAGTTGTATGTTTCCTACGGCGAGACCGACGCCATGGGCGTGGTGTACTACGGCAACTACGCCCACTGGTTCGAGCGCTCGCGCGGGCAGTATCTGCGTGAGCGGGGCCTGTCCTACGCGGAAGTCGAACGGCGCGGGGTGATGCTCCCCGTGCGCGAGATGGCCGTGCGCTATATCTCCCCGGCCCGCTACGACGAGCATATCGTGGTGCGCGCGGGCATAAGCCAGTGGGGGCGCGCCTCTGTGACCTTCGCCTATCAGGTGTACGGCCCGCCTGAGCACTCACGCCTGGTGTGCCTGGGCACGACGCAGCACGCCTGCGTGGACGCAAACGGAAAGCCGGTGGCCGTGCCCGGCTGGCTGAAGGAAATCTGCCTGAAGTGACCCTGGACATCCACACCCACGCCTTTCACCCCAAGATCGCCTCCAAGGTACTCGAACAACTCACAGGCCACTACGGCATTACGCCCGTGGGCACGGGCCTTGTGGAGCACTTGCTTACGCGCCTGGACGCGGCGGGCATCGAGCGCGCGGCAGTGCACGCGGCGGCCACGGCTCCGGCCCAGGTCATCCCGGCCAACAACTGGTCCATGGAGCTTGCCCGCACTCAGCCCCGGCTTATCCCCTTCGGGACCATCCATCCCGGCTTCGCGGACTTCGAGGCTGAGTTCGACCGCCTGGAGCGCGCGGGCATCAAAGGCATCAAGATCCACGCCGACTTTCAGGGCTTCCGCCTGGACGACCCGGCACTCTGGCCCATCCTGGAGGCCATGCAGGGCCGCTTCATCGCCATGTTCCACGTGGGCGACCGCCTGGCGCCACACCTGAACCCCTCCTGTCCGGCAAAGCTCAGGGCCATCCGCCGCGATTTCCCGCAACTGTGCATCATCGCGGCCCACCTGGGCGGGTATCTGCACTGGGCCGAGGCGCTTTTGCATCTGGCGGGAACCGACGTGTACCTGGACACCTCCTCGAGCCTTCCCTTCCTGGACGACTCCCTGCTGCGGGCCATCCTGGACCGCCACCCACCGGAGCGGGTGCTGTTTGGCAGCGACTACCCCATCTTCGACCCAGGCCGCGAGTTGAAGCGCCTGCGCGAACGCCTCCGTTTGTCCGACGCGGCACTGGAACGTCTGCTCACTTCCGGGGAGGCGCTGTTTCCAGAGAATGGCCCTGACCCGGCCCTGGTTTGACATTTTGAATGGGAATCCCTACAAAATAGGGGAGATATCCTGTCGAGCCAAGCGGGTGAATTCATGCGTATACTGATAGTGGAAGACGAAGTTTCCAATCGCCTGTTGCTGCAACGTTATTTGCGCGACCTGCATCCGATCGACGTCGTGGTGAATGGGCAGGAAGCCCTGGAGGCTTTCCGGCAGGCCCACAAGGACGGAGAGCCCTACCGGTTGATCCTGCTGGACATCGAGATGCCGGTCATGAACGGTCTGGAGGCCCTGCGGGCCATCCGCGAGATGGAGAAGTCCCTGCTGGTGCCGAGCGGGCAGGAAGCCAAGGTGTTCATGATAACGGCCCACAATGACAAGGACAGCGTGGTCAACGCCTTCTTCAAGGGCAACGCCTCTGGCTATCTGGTGAAGCCGGTGGAGCGGGAAACATTGCTGGACTGCATCGCCGGATTAGAGCAGGCCTAGTGGGCCGTGCTCACATGAGCGGACGGTTATTTTGAGGATAATGAGGAACGTGCAACATTCGCAGTAGGGGAAAGCCTCCGGCGGCCAAAGGGCTGCGCCATTTGGAATCACCAGTAATTTAATGCCTTTACACGCAGGCAGTCTATTCGAAAGACGGCGGACGGGCAATTTTGCAGGAGCCTCTTGTTTGTAACACACGCGACGCTCGCGTGGCGTGCTCACAGGGAGGAACCGGGCACCATAGACTCCGGGTTACCGTGGATATTTACGCCGCCATGTTGACAATGAATTTCAATTGCATTATCCCTGGCGCGTAGAACGCGAACAAGGAGGCAACATGGTTCCCCTGAGCGAGTGTCCCCGTGGAAGCAAGGTGCGCATCATCGAGCTCTGCGAAGACCGCCGTTGCCGCTGCCGTTTGTGCGCGCTGGGATTGACCCCAGGCGTGGAGGCAGAGGTGCGGGAAGGTGGGACATGCTGCCGTCTGTCCGTTCGCGGGGAAGACATCAGCCTTGGGGCTGGCCTAGCCGACAGGGTCATGGTGGCCCAGGTCTGAGCCCTTCCGGGTTCAACGGATTTGCCTTGGACACGCATTACAAAGGGAATGCTCAAGGAGTATCACGATGCTTGAGAAGATAATAGTTGCGGCCCTGATCGCCCTGGCCGTGGCCTACATGGTGCGCCGCGCCATGCGCAAAGGCAGTTCGTCCTGCGGATGCGGCAGTTCTGGCGGATGCTGCGGCGGCGGACAGACCGAGATCAAGAACTTCAGCGATTGCGGCTGTGGGCGGAAGTCCTGACCTTTTTTTAACGCACTCAATTGAAAATGACTATCACTCTCGGAGAAGGCATGACTCATCCCAACACCTCGCCCCAGTCGCTGCGATCACTCAGGGTCGGCCAGCGGGCCAGCATCGAACGCATCAACGCCGAGGGAGAGCTCGGCCGCCGCATCCGCGACATGGGCCTCGTGCCTGGGGCGCAGATCGAGATCGTGGGGCGCGCGCCCCTCAAGGATCCCGTGGCTATCCGCCTGAAAGGCTTCACCCTGTCGCTTCGCAACAACGAGGCTGACTTCATCCTGGTTTCGCCCTCGGAGGCTTAAGACGTGAGCACCCAGACCCAGCACAGCGCTTCGACACAGAGCCCGGCCCATTCCGGGCAGGCGGCCCTGCCAACCTACACCATTGCCCTCGCGGGCAACCCCAACGCGGGCAAATCCACGCTGTTCAACGCAATGACCGGCGCAAGGGCTCATGTTGGCAATTATCCCGGCATCACCGTGGAAAAGAAGGTCGGCCAGTTCCGCACCGATGAGGCGCTCCTCAACCTGGTGGACTTGCCCGGAACCTACTCCCTCACGGCGTATTCCGCTGAAGAGCTCGTTGCGCGCGACTTCCTGGTGGACGAGCGCCCACAGGCCGTGGTGGACGTCCTGAACGCGGGGTCGCTGGAGCGCAACCTGTACCTCGCGGTGCAGCTCCTGGAGCTGGGCATCCCCGTGGTGCTGGGCCTGAATATGATGGACGAGGCCCACAAGATGGGCATGAAGGTTGATTCCCAGCGCCTCTCCAAGGTGCTGGACTGCCCGGTGGTGGAGCTGGTGGCCCGCAGGGGCACCGGCGTGAACGAGCTGGCTGCTGCTGCCGCAAAGCTCGCCGCCGAGCGCCAGGGACGCTGGAAGCCTGTGGACATCTCCTATGGCCCGGACCTTGATCCGGCCCTTACCGAGATGACCACGCGCATCATGGCCAAATCCTTCCTGGCCAACCGCTATCCGGCCCGCTGGGTGGCCCTCAAATACCTGGAAAGCGACGACCAGATCAGGGAGCAGGGCCGCGTGGCCGACCCCGAGCTGGCCACGTGGCTGGAAGGGCGCTCCGATCAGGTGGCCGCGCACCTGCGCGCCACGCTTGGCACCTACCCCGAAGCCATTATCGCGGATTTCCGCTACGGGTTCATCGCCTCCGTGCTCAAGGGCGGCGTAGTTATCCGCGACGACCTGCGCGGGCGCCTGGAGACCTCCGACAAGCTGGACATGCTCCTGACGCACAAGCTGCTGGGTCCCATCCTCATGCTGGCGGTGCTGTTCCTGGTGTACCAGATCACCTTCACCCTGGGTGAATATCCCATGACCTGGCTGCAAGACCTGTTCGCCTGGTGCGGTGAAACGTTGAAGGAAGCCATGCCGGACGGTCTGCTGCGCTCCCTGCTGGTGGATGGCGTCATTGCGGGCGTGGGTGGGGTCATGGGATTTTTGCCCCTGGTCATGCTCATCTTCCTGATGATCGCCTTCCTGGAGGACTCAGGCTACATGGCCCGCATTGCCTACATGCTGGACCGGGTGTTCAGGCTGTTCGGCCTGCATGGCTGCTCGGTGATGCCGTTCATCATCTCCGGCGGCATCGGCGGCGGGTGCGCTGTGCCCGGCGTCATGGCCAGCCGGACCCTTCGCAGCCCCAAGGAGCGCATCGCCACCATTCTCACCGCCCCGTTCATGACCTGCGGCGCAAAGCTGCCGGTGTTCATCCTGCTGGCCGGGGTTTTCTTCCCGGACAACCAGGCCCTGACCCTGTTCGGCATGACGCTCTTGGGCTGGGTGATGGCCCTTGGCGTCTCCTGGATATTGCGCGCCACGGTCGTGCGCGGCGAGTCCACCCCCTTCGTCATGGAGCTGCCTCCCTACCGCCTGCCCACCATGCGCGGGCTTCTCATCCATACCTGGGAGCGCAGCTGGCAGTATATCAAGAAGGCCGGTTCCATGATCCTGGCCGTGTCTGTGATCGTGTGGGCGGCCATGACCTTCCCCGGCCTGCCCGAGGACAGGGAAGCCGCCTTCGAGGCCCAGAAGACCGCCATCACCGCGCAGATCGAGGCGCTTGAGGCCGCCGAGGCTCCCGCAGCCGGAGCTGAAGCCGGTGCCGAAGCCGACAAGGCTACCCCCAAGGCCGTCCAGACCGCTGACGCAGGCGCTGCCTCCGCTGCTCCTGAAGCTGGCGAAAAGGCCGAAGCCGCCGCCACTCCTCTGGACGACCTGAAGGCACAGCTCGAAGCGCTCGAGAAGAAACAGTCCGCCGAGACCCTGGCCTTGTCTGCGGCAGGCAGGCTCGGCACGCTGCTGGAGCCCGTATCCAAGCTGGCCGGGTTCGACTGGCGCATGAACATCGCCCTGGTGGGTGGGTTCGCGGCCAAGGAAGTCATCATCTCCACCCTGGGCACAGCGTACTCCCTGGGCGAAGTGAAATCGGACGAAGCCGCGCCCCTGGCCGAGATGCTCACCGCCGAAGGCATGAGCCTCGCGGCAGGCCTGGCGCTTATGGTGTTCATCCTGCTCTACTCGCCCTGCTTCCCCACAGTGGTGGCCATCGGCAAGGAGACAGGCTCCTACAAGTGGGCTGCTTTCGCCATGGTCTTCAACACTGCGCTGGCCTTCGCCCTGGCCGTGGCGGTCTTCCAGGTAGGCATACGGATCTTCCACTAAACACCCATCGCTCACGATACCCCGCCTCACTCCCACTGAAACCGCCCGGCTCCCCCAGCCGGGCGGTTTTGCTTTGCGATCTTTTGTGTAGCCTGTGTAACTTCACCCCGCCGGTCCCGCTCTAGTAGGTGTCGCCCACGTGGATGGACGCCACGCTAACAACAAACAGATCGGATCTTCCGGGATGAACAGTTCAGGAGGCTTGGTCCAGTCGTCAGGGGACTTCCGGGCAAGGACGTTATCGTCAAAGGGCTGGCCGACAGTCGCGCCGGGATGCAGACCTAAAGAGAGAGGGCTTTTGCCCCCGCGTCTGCGCCTTGAGCAGCTCGAATGCTTCGAACTCGCGTTCGAGGCTTGCCAGAACCGGATAAACGCGGACATGGTGGACATAACTGTCTTATCAGCAGTCTGCTATTTCGATAGAAGCGGCGTTGTGGCTGCGTACGATCGTCGAGGGGGAGGGGAGTTCCCTTCCACGGTCGGGAGTTGCATGAATAAGGACAGACGAACCCAGGATGGCGACGCCATGAGCGACGCCCAGGCCGTGCGGCAGGTGCTGGACGGTCAGACCGAGGCGTTTGCCGTGCTTGTCAGGCGGCATCAGGACTATCTGTTCGGCCTTCTCAGGCGGCACCTGCCTGTTTCCGAGGTGCCCGAGGCCGCACAGGACGCTTTCGTCAAGGCGTTCGAGAAACTCTCGCAGCTGCGCGAACCGGACTCGTTTCGGGCCTGGTTGTCCTCCATGGCGCTCAGGCGGGCCATCCGCTACTGGCGCGACGTCTCGAGCAGGCGCGAAGTGTCCATGGACCTGGGCGGCGACGGTGAGCAGGACTGGCTGGAAGCCTTCATGGGCGACGACGCGCGCCAGCGCCACGATGATTTCATGCGCAAGCGCGAGGCCAGCTCTGTGGTGACCTGGCTGCTTGGGCATCTGAAGCCTGATGACAGAGTGGCGATTGGTTTGTATTACGCAAAAGAACACGAAGTAGCCGAGATCGCCACGATGCTCGGCTGGAGTGTGGAAAAAGTGAAGGTCCGGCTGCACCGGGCCAGAAAGAAGATGGCCGAGATCATGCGAGACGAGGCCGGGAAAGGGAGGCAACCATGAGCGCGGAAAAGGATTTCCAACGCCTCGACATACTGTTGGGGAAAACATTTGCGGGGAGGGTTGATTCGTCGGCCACGCCCGGCTTCGAGAGCCGCGTCATGGCCCGGATTATGGAAGCGCGACGCGAGTTGTCCCTGTGGGACGTGCTTCGCAGCGTTGCCAGGCCCATTCTGTATACCGGCTGGGCCGCCGCCGCCGTGCTGGCGCTGGTGGTGCTTACTGGGCAGGACAGCTCCAGCCAGCAGATGCTGGCCTCGGTGATGACCAATTCCCCCGTCACGCAATGGCTGGTTCTGTAGGAGGCGCCATGAGCATGAGCAGGGGAAAAGGACTTTTGATAGCGCTGGTCATCTTCCTGACCGGGGCCGTGGTAGGCGCGTTCGGCCTGGAGGCATTCCGGGTGCTCCGTGGCGGCCCGTTCAAGCATCTGGAGGGCAAAGGCCCGGTGGGCTTCATCATGGAGCGCATGAGCAGCGATCTGAAGCTGAGCGAGGCGCAGAAAAAGGATATCGAGCCCGTCATCACGGAGATGATCGGCAAGATCGACCAGCTTCGCCGCCCCATCCAGGAGCAGGAAGAGGCAATCTTCGAGGAATACCAAGCTCGCGTGCGCCAGCTCCTCTCGGAGTCGCAGGCGGTGAAGCAGGACGAGATCGTCAAGCGCATGCGCGACTTCCGCAAGAGGATGCAGCAGGGTCCGCATGGGGGATCTCTTCCGCCTCCGCCGCCGGATGGCCTGTTCTTCGGCGGCCCCGGCGGCCCGCCCCCAGGACCCGGTCCCGGCCCTGGCCCGCAGTAAAGGGGCCTCGCTTCTTCCGCCCTTCGCCTCCCCGGCGGCGACTCTCCGGAATCGCCGATACAAAAGGCCCCCGTGTCCATGCGGGGGCCTTTCTTTCTTTGGCGACCCGCTTCGACCTTGACAAGACACTTACCGAGTATGATGGTTTTGCATGAGAGTATTCAAGAGCAGGCGCGTAGATCGCTGGGCTAAGAAAGAAGGGCTTGCTGACCAAGCCATTCGGGAAGCCGCCAAAGAAGTCGCGGCGGGAAATGCCGAAGCAAATCTAGGCCAGTATCTCTTCAAGAAACGAATTGCTCGGCCAGGAAAGGGGAAAAGCTCTGGATTCCGGACCATTGTTGCCTTTAAAAGCGCAAGTTCTGACAAGGTGTTTTTCGTTTATGGATTTGCGAAAAGCAGCAAGTCAAATATAAATTCCACGGAAATTGACGTCCTTGGAGTCATCGCCAAGCATTTAGTGGGAGCTACTGACAACGAATTGGATATGTTGGTTGAAGATGGTGGTCTTGTTGAAATTTTGGAGGTGAATTACAATGAGTGATATACTTGATGCGGCGCTAGAAATGGCTCATGATCTCCATAAGGTTGGCGTTATGGATAAATTGACCTTGAGGCAAATCGAGACACTTTGTATTCCAGAGGTCAAAAAATACACACCGGAACAGATTAAGTGTATCCGCGAAAATACAAATACGAGTAGAACAGTGTTTGCAAAGTTGCTTCATGTTCAGCCGACGACAGTGGAACATTGGGAACGTGGTTTGAAAAAGCCTAGTGGGCCATCATTAAGATTGCTCGATGTAGTGGAGCGCAAGGGGATTGGGGCTTTATGCTAGAGTGCTGGCTGCATGGTGTTCAAAATCATTAAACAAGTCAGATTTATGTTATTCGGAGGCATATTCCTGCCTCTCTCTTCTCATTTGAATCTCCAGAACGGGCGCTAATCGTGACTGTGCGGCAAGTCGCCCAGGCTGTGCACGTGATGGTGCAGGTGCGGGGCTTCGGCGGCCTCGTGCAGATGGCCATGAGACAGCGTGAAGTACCGGTTGGTGACCTGCGTGAGGAAATCCCACTCGTGCGACACCACCAGAAGCGCCAGGTCCAGCCCGCGAAGCACCTCGGCCACGCGGGCCTTGCTCTCGGGGTCCAGGCCGGTGGTGGGCTCGTCCAGCAGAAGCGCCTTGGGTCGCATGGCCAGCACCCCGGCAAGCGACGTCAAGCGCTTCTCGCCGCCTGAGAGCCTGTGCGTCAGGCGCTCCTCGAACCCGCACAATCCCACCATGGACAGGCACTCCAGCGCCACGGCGCGAGCCTCGGCCTGCGACGCGCCCAGGTTCAGCGGACCGAAGGCCACGTCTTCCAGCACGGTGGGACAGAAAAGCTGATCGTCGGAGTTCTGAAACAGATACCCCAGTACGCGCCGGGCCTGGGTGAAGTCGCCATTTTGGCGGCACTCGCTGCCCAGGATGCGCACCACGCCGCCGGTAGGCGTCACCAGCCCCATGATGGCCTTCAGGAGGGTGGTCTTGCCGCTGCCGGTGTGCCCGGCCAGCCCCAGGCGCTGGCCCTCGTCCAGGCGCAGATTCAGATCGGCCAGCACCACGCGGTCCTGATACCCGCAGGTAAGCCCTTCCAGTTCCACCAGCGTCATGCGCTTCCCCTTTCCAGAACGGCCACCAGCACAATCCCGGCGCAGGCCGCGACACCGAGCGCCGTATCGACGGCGCGCCAGCGCAGGCCGCCCAGGCTCCTGAAGCGCCCGTCGAAGCCCCGGCAGATCATGGCCTGGTGAATGGCGGCTGATTTGTCCATGGCGCGCATGAAAAGCAGCGCCAGCAGAAGTCCGTACGTGCCCCAGGCCCGGCGCGACGTGCCCGGTGTGAAGCCGCGAAGGCGCGCCGCAGTGACCAGCCGGTCCCACTCGTGGCGCATGAGGTCCAGATAGCGGAAGGTGAGCGACAGGATGAGGCAGAGCTTGTCCGGCACGCCCAGCGCCGACAAGGCGGACCCCAGGCGCGGCGGGGACAGCGGCTGCACCAGCCCCCAGAAGATCAGGAAGATGGCGTTGCCCTTGGCGGTCATGTGCAGGGCCAGCATAAGGCCCTCGCGGGTGAAGGCCAGCGACCCCAGGCGCAGAAGCGGGTCGCCAGGGACAGCCAGGGGCACGGTGGCAATGAGCCCCAGAAAGAAGACGTTCACCAGGGCCAGCCTGCGCGCAAGTGCTCCCCAGCGCCCGCTGTTCAGGGCCAGACAGGCTGCGCCGAAGCCGAGTCCGGCCAGGGCGGCGGGCCAGGAGCGGCACACGGCCACAGCCACGCACAGGCCCAGGGCGCACAGCAGGCGCGAGCGCGGGTCAAGCCCAGGCTGAGCCTCCTGCGCGCACTGGCCGCTCAAAAAAGCTCCGGACGCATGCGCTTGAGAAATCCCAGGATCACCAGGGTGATGGCCCCCTCGATGCCCATGAGCGCCAGATGCGCCCAGAAGAACAGCCCCGCGAACACGGACAGGGCGTCGCCGGAGAGCACCAGGGCCAGATAGAGAAGAGTCAGGCTCCCCAGGATGGACAGCGCCCCGCAGGCGAACGCGCCCACGGCGAAGGCCGGGCCGCTGCGCGACAGCAAGGGCCGCGCGGCCAGACCGCAGATCACGGCGGGAAGGCCCATGACCACGGCGTTGACGCCCAGCACGGTCAGTCCGCCGAACTGGAACAGCAGCGCCTGGAGCAAAAGCCCCACGAAGATTGCCGGAAAGGCCGCGAACCCAAGCATGGCCCCCATCAGGCCCGAGAGCACCAGGTGGATGCTGGACGGCCCAATGGGCAGATGCACCAGACTCGCGGCGAAAAAAGCAGCAGAGAGAACGCCGGTGCGCACCAGGGCCTCGCCCTCGAGCTTCCTGAGCCCGACGGCAATCCCGGCCACCGCCAGCACGGCTCCACCAGCAAGAACGGGAGCAGATAAAACGCCTTCGGAAATGTGCATCGGGTCAACGTCCGGCTTTTTTTCGCCTCACGAGCGCCGCGCCCGTGAAGAGGTTCTCAAGACAAGGCTCACGCCGCCGACTTGTGTCCAATCCCGGTTCGGGGGCTCAGGGGCGGTAGTTGAAACGTCATTTCACATAAACAATCGACGCGTCACAAGTATTGGTGCTACGTGTTACTGTCAACGTGATTTTGGCGTTGACACGTATGCAACCAAGTTGCATCACAGGCCAGTATCGACGATCAGGAGGATTGCATGAAACCCCTTCAAGCCGCTCTGGCTCTCGTTCTCATCCTGTGGGCGGTCCCCGCGCTGGCCGGGCCGCTGCCCGTGATGGTCAGCGTCGCGCCGCAGAAGTACGTGTTGGAAAAACTGGCCGGGCCGCTGGTGGAAGTGAGCGTGATGGTCGCGCCCGGCGCGGACGCCCACACCTTCGAGCCCAAGCCCAGCCAGATGGCCCAGGCCGCCAAGGCGAAGCTCTACTTCGCCCAGGGCGTGGAGTTCGAGCACGCCTGGCTGCCCAAACTGTCCAAGACCAACCCCGGCATGACCGTGGTCAACACCCTGGAAGGCATCGAGCTCATGCCCATGGAAGAGCATCACGACGACCACGGCCACGACAAGCATGCCAAAGACAAGCACGAAGAGCTGGAGATGGACCCTCACACCTGGACCGCTCCTTCGCTCATGAAGCGTCAGGCCGAGACCATGGCGCACGCGCTTGGCAAGGCCGACCCCGAGAACGCCCAGGTCTACAACAGCAACCTCAAGGCCTTTTCCGACGAACTCGCCGCCCTGGATTCGCAGATCCGCGCCTTGCTCAAAGGCGTCCCCGCCGGGTCGGAGTTCATCGTGTTCCACCCCGCCTGGGCCTATTTCGCGCGCGAATACGGGCTCAAAGAGGTCGCTATTGAATCCGGCGGCAAGGAACCGAGCCCGAGAAAGCTCAAGGAACTGATCAAGCACGCCAAGGAAACCAAGGCCAAGGCCATCTTCGTGCAGCCGCAGTTCTCCCGCAAGACTGCGCAGACTCTGGCCGACGCCATCGGGGCCAAGCTCGTGCCCGCTGACGACCTCGCGGCGGACTGGAACGCCAACATGCTTGCCGTGGCCAAGGCGTTGGCTGACGCGCTGAAGTAGGGGAGAAGCTGGGGCTCCGCCCCAGACCCCGGCAGGGCTCTGCCCTGCACCCGCCAGGGGAGAAGCCTCCCCTGGACCCGGCTCTTAGCTTCGCGTCGGGGGCGGCAGTATGGGCTGGGGCAGGTGCTTGGTGCTGTCTCGCCCGTGTCCTGGCGGGCTAGAACCGATTTGAAGACGATTCGTCGCCCGCCCGCCAGAACCCGGT
>WSYE01000031.1 GCA_009773665.1 Desulfovibrionaceae bacterium
GATGCATTGCGCGAGAATCCATACGCCCACCTGGATGTTGCCGCGAGGATCGAACATGACGTCCAGCGGGAGCTTGTAGCGCCGCAGCCACTGCGAATTGACCTGCATGACCCCGATGTCGAAGGAGAGGCCCCGCGTGAGGCAGGCCTGGCTGAGCGCCAGGG
The DNA here is from genome assembly GCA_009773665.1 of Desulfovibrionaceae bacterium. Classification (GTDB taxonomy): domain Bacteria; phylum Desulfobacterota; class Desulfovibrionia; order Desulfovibrionales; family Desulfovibrionaceae; genus Fundidesulfovibrio. The sequence goes on from WSYE01000031.1 coordinate 165, forward strand.
CCTGATCCCGATCGGCGTGCAGCACGGACCGGCCTTCGATGTTCATGGCCCACGGCCGCATGCCGCTCTCATGGCTGGCGATGGCCAGGGCCAGAGCCTTCGGGACCCCATAGCGTTCGCAAGGGGCGTCGAAGAGGGCGTCCAGGTCCTGGCTGGCCAGGACCTGGTTGCACGTCATGAGGAAGAACGCGACGGCGAAGGCTAGCCTCATCGCTCTATCCCCTGGCACTTCTCCCTGGACAGGCCGCGATCCAGCTGTCGGGCCACCTCATCCAGGCCACGGCTGCCGTGGACGTCGTTCCAGTCGGTCAGGCCCGCCACCCGTTCCTCCTTGGTGAACTCGGGCACGATGACGCAGCCGCCCACGGCCTGGGCGGTTTGCTTGGCCTTCTCCACGCCGATGTTGCCGTGCTCCCGGGCATGATCGTTGTCGGCGCAGACCACGATCTTGGCCATGGGGAATTTCTCCCGAAGGTTCCGGGCGACCGGCTCCAGGTTCCCGGCGTCGAAGGCCACAGCCACGGGCTTGCCGGTGGCCATGTGCAGGCTGACGCCCGTGGCGTAGCCTTCCGCGAGGAGGATTTCACCCTGTTCCAGCTTTTTCTCCTGGTCGATCAGGCAGAAGCACCCCATTTTCTCGGCCCCTGCCTGGAAACGCTTGGTGCCCCCCCAATCGATTTCCTGGACGTTTCGAAGCTGGCCTTCCGCATTGTACAGGGGGACCAAGAGCACCGTGGAATCGGACGATTCCTTGATGTCCCCGAGCGGCAGAATGCCCTTGCGGAGCAGATAGGGGTTGCCGATGGCCGCCATAGGCCTGATGGGCGGAAGGATGTGGAAGTTGTCCGCGCACATGCGGGCCGCCTGGTCCTGAAGCTCCACGCGCTCGCGCTCCCGCTGCTGGAGGCGCTGTTCCGCTTCCTGCCGCAGGACGGCCTTCTGCTCCAGGGTCAGGGTATGGCCGGTGGCCTTCCACCTCGTTTTCTCGCCGGTGAGGTAGTTCTGATACCACCCGTTGGGAACACCATCGAGGTGTCCCTGATAGGCCCCGTCCCGGGCCTGGGGTTTGCCGCCCAGGACGGGCACACGATGAATCTTGCCATCCATGATGGGGGACTGGCCCTTGAGGTCGAGCCCGGCCACGCGCAGGGCCTGGGCGAACTCCTCGATGGGCGGCATGGACTTATGCGGAGCGGGTGCCTTGTCCTTGGAGAGCCAGCTTTTGAGCTTGTCCAGGTCGGCCCCTTCGGGAGCGAACCACATTTTGGCCTCCACGTCCCACTTGGCCCCGGCAGCCTTGGCTTGGTTCTTTTCACGGAAGGGCACGGCCAAGAATACTTTCCCGGTAGCCGTTTGGGATGGTGCGGCGGGCTCTTTGGAGGGATCATAGTCACGGGTAATGCCATCCCGAGACTGCTCCACGGCATGCTTGAGGGCAGCAAAGGCTTCTGCGCGGGACGAGAAGAACTTGCCCTTGAACTGCGCAAGGAGGCCATCGTCATTGGGGATGGCGAACCACTCCTCCGGTGTGGACAGCATGACCTTGTCCACCATGCCGCCGTTCACGGGATCCTTGTTCGTCGCCAGGCCTCCGGGCCTGGACTCGCTCCAACCTTCGGGCAGGGTGAGGCTTGGTGAAGCAGCTTCCTGGCCTTTGCCGAGGTCCTGCCTGTGTTCCATGGCGAGTACGTAGTCTTTGATCCTTTCAGCGTCCCGGCAGGCCCGGACGATTTCATAAGGGTCCTGCTCCAGCACCTTGATCCACGAATTCACGTAGGAAAGGTGTTGCCCAGGATCGTAGCCGATGCCCAAATCCTGGCCGAGCATCCAGGATGCGATCTCCGCCCTCAGTTCCTCCCTGGCGTAGACCTCGGACCCGAAGGGGCCGAATTCGCGCGCCATGCGCGACTCATGCCCTGTCCAGTGGCCAAGCTCATGCATCGCGGTGGAGTAGTAATTCCCGGGCGTGGGGAACCGCTCCATGGGAGGAAGACAGATTTCGTCCTTGGCCGGGCTGTAGAATGCCCGGTTGCGCTGGTTGTGCCTGATGACCGCGCCGGAATTCGCCAGGATGGCTTCAGCTTTCTCGTCCGGGTCCCAGGATCGGACGAGCGTCGAAACGTCCAGTGACGGAACATTTCCTTCGAACTGGCTGACATGGAAGACCGACGAGAACCGGACAATGGGCCTGGCCAGCTGGACAGTTTCCATGACCTGCTTGCCATCGGCATCCAGGACAGGCTTGCCCTGGTCATCCGTGGCCGGGACATCCTTGGTGAACTGCCAGAAAACGATCGGCTGGGACTTCTCCCCCTTGCGGACGCGGCAATCTATCGAGTTCGCCTGCCGCAGGGTCATCCACCGGGGATCGGCATACCCCTTGCGCGAGAGCATCAAACGGTTGATGCCGCTGTACATTGTGCCGGACACGGGGTTCATGGGGGGATAGAGCTGCCCCGGGAGCCAGGGCTTTTGCCAGGGGGCCACACCCAGCTTGAGGTCCTCGATGATCTGTTCGGCGAACACCTCGTGGAGCGGTTTGCGAGCAACCGCCTCAACGGCCATGGCCGTCACCCCCTTCGTCGAAGAGCATGGCGTCCAGGTCGTCCAGGGTGACCGCCTGTTCCTGGAACGCGCCCATGAATTCCGCCACTTCGGGATCGACCGGGATGCCGAGGTTCGGAGTTTCGGAGGCTTGAACATCCACCGCCCGGGCGGCCGCCGTCAGATACTCTTTTTCCATGATACTTCTCCTAAGGGGTGAAAATACGGATAGGCCTGACCCTCTTGAGCGAGGCCAGGGGAACCAGGCCGAAATACCGGCCGTCGAAAGACCCGGGGTGCTCCCCGGAGAGCACGAGGGCCATGCCCTCGGGGATCGTGCCCGCAGCCAGGAGAGACTCGGGCATGGGGCGTGCGTGGCTGTCCGCCACGGCTATTCTGGTGCCTGGCTGCAACCGCCCATTTATCCGGATGCCGTCAGGACCGATCTCCAGGATGTCGCCGGGAAGCCCGGCCACGACCTTGAGCAGGGGCTGGAGGCCATCCGGGCAGGAACCCGGGCGCAGATAGTCCCGGTCCCGGGCCAGCGTGGCGAAGGGCTCCACGTCAACACACAGGCTGACCAGATCGCCGTGCTGGAACGACGCCGTGCCGACGACGAGTTGATAGATGCCCTTGGGCATCGAAGCCGTCGCATTGAAGCGGAAGCCCTCCAGGAACAGGAGCGCCGCGATCGACAGCATCAGGACCACGAACAGCCCCACGAGTTTCTTCATCCTGCCTTCTCCTGCTGTTTCAGATAGTCGGCGTAGGTTTTCCCTGCTGGCGGCGGCATTTTCTCCGGATGTGGCCCGTGTGAAGGGGATTCAGCGGGATCAAGGGGCGCGGTCCTGGCCCGTTCGGAAAACACGGGGTCCAGGAAGTAGAGAATCTGCCGTCCGTAGATAGGCGAGCGCCCGGCCACGAAGATCAGCATGTCGCCGGGCTTCGTCGCCTTTTCCCCCTCCTTCTGGAGTCCGGGAAGGCGCATGCACTCGTCAGGGGTCAACAACGCCCGCGCCGTTTCCGAGATGCTCACCGAGGCGTTTTTGAGGTGGCCGCTGCGAGCCCCGGACACGGAAGTCTTCTGGGTCAGGACGGTAGTCTTGCCCGTCATCTCCGAGAGTTCCTTGGCCGTTTCCAGGGTGTTGGGCGCGTAGGCGATCCGGATGTGGCAGTTGCCCTTGACGCCGTTCTCTTTGCCGTAGGTGTCGTTGAGCTGCTCGACGTTCTGGATCACGAGCAGGTAACTGATGCCGTACCCGGCCGCGTAGGCGATGGACCGGTTGACGATGTCCATCTTGCCGATGGACGTGAACTCATCCAGGAGCATCAGCAGGCGGCGGGGAGGCTTGGCCTGGACGCCGTTCTCGAACTCCATGCGTTCGCAGATTCGGGAGATGATAAGGTTTAGGATGAGCCGGATCAGTGGCCGGACGCGGTTGATGTCCGCCGGGCTCACGACCAGGTAAAGGCTGGCCGGGACGGGTAGGTGCATGAGGTCCTGAACGCGGAAGTCGGACCGAGCCGTGTTCATGGCCACCACGGGATCACGGTAGAGGGCCAGGTTGACCAGGGCGGAGCTGACGACGCCGGAACTTTCGTTGGGAGCCTTGTTCAGCATCTCCCGGGCCGAGCTGGCGATGAAGTTGTGAATGTGGTCACCGCCGGTAGTGCCGTTGGGGAAGCTTTTCGTCACGTACTCCGCATGGGGCGTTTCGAGCATCTCCTGGAAGAGCTTGTCGATGGTCTTCTTGGCGTCGGCCAGCATGTTTCCGAGATCGTTCAGCGTGGCCGTGCGCTTCTGCGTGAAGCGGATCATCACAAGGCAATGCATGAGCACTCCCGCGATGAAGGCAAACGCGGCCTTGCTCCAATGGTCCTGGAGGCCTTTGCCCTCCGGGTCCACGATCATGGTAGCGATATTCTGGACATCCGGGATGGCCGAAAGGGAGTCCAGCCGGACTTCCTCCAGCGGGTTGAAGCAGGCCGACTTGCCGCTGGCGTCGGAGGGATCGAACCGGAATACCTTGTGCCCTTGCGAGAATCGCCAGCCGGACGTGAGCGCCCAGTTTTCACCCTTGATGTCGAGCACCACCACGGATTCGGGATAGGACAACAGGGTGGGCAGGATGATGCCCACGCCCTTGCCCGACCTGGTGGGCGCATAGAGCAGCATGTGTTCCGGCCCGTCGTGGCGCAGGTACCGGTGGACCTCCTGGGGCTGGCTCCGGAGCTGCCTCAGGAACGCCCGAAGGCCTTCGTGGCGCTGGACCCATCCGCCGACGTAGACCCCCTTGCCCCGCAAGAGGCCCATCCGCATGATGTCCTTTCCGGAGGCCCAGCGCGCCGAACCGTGCAGGTCACTGTGCCCTTTGGGCTTGCGCGCCCACAGGAGGGCGAAACTCAGGATGAGCATCTGAGGAGCGACGAACAGCATCTGGCCGTGGAACACCGCCTGGCGCACGGCCTCGTGCTGGCTCCCCAGGGAATGCCAGTCGAAGATATTCCAGGGCGCGTACCAGGCAACGCCGCCCAGGACAGCCAGAGGCTGCCCCAGAGCTGGCTGGTAGCCGAAATAGGCCGCCACCTGCTGGGTGGCCAGGATCATCGACCCCAGCGCCAGGAACGGGGTGAATATCAGGTAGCCCCACCGGAAAGCGTCTCTTGTGCTGCCTGACCCGCCGAGGCCGTACTGCTGCTTCTTCACGACATCTTCCTTTCGTCTCAACACGATTTCTTGTTTTCGTTCTTTCCGTCATTCTTTAGAGGTCCCGATAGGGCTCCCTGAAAACCAGGTCTTTGGTGACCACGACGTTGAAGCGGTAGCCCGGCCGGATTTCGAGCGTGGGCTTGACGTTCATCCCCTTGGAGAGCACCTGCGCGGTCGTCTGTCCGAGCTGAGTGGCCAGAGCGGACGTCATCTGCTGCTGAAGGGAGGGGGAGGCGTTCCCCGTGAGCCCGCTGGCGCTGGTGGTTGGCGTAACGGTGTCCACTGCCCAGGCGGTTCCGCCCGTGATGAGCGACATGAGCAGGGCCGTGCCGAAGATGCGGAAGTAGTGGTTGTTAGCCTGGTCCTCGAAACCGCCGAATCCCGCCGAGTCCGTGCCGGGCATGGATTCCAGCGTGATGGCAGACCCGTCCGGGAAGATGATCCGGTTCCAGGCCACCAGCACGCGGGATTGACCGTAGACGATCCTGGAATCGTAGACGCCGTAGAGCTTCGAGCCCTGGGGGATGAGCAGGTGGCGGCCATCGGCCGTGTCGAAGACGTTCTGGGACACCTGGGCGATGATCTGCCCGGGGAGGTCCGAGCTGATGCCCCCGACCATCACAGCCGGGATGACCGAGCCGGTCTTGACCTCGAAGGGCTGCCCGGCCATGCGCACGCTCGAAGTTTGCCACTGCCGGTCCGAGGCCTTGGAGCGTTCGAGGAATGCCTCCTTGTCCTTGTCGGAGGCTGGGTTGTAATCGCCCTCGCGGGTCAGGGCCGCAGAGAGGCGATCCGACTGGGGGGCTCCACGGGAATCCCGGGCCTCGCCTTCCTTTGCGCCCGCTTGGCTTACGACCGCCTTGGCTCCCGCATCGTCCTTGCCCTTGCGGATGACCATGGGCGACGCCAGGGCCGTCATGGCGGCCTGGTGCTTCTGGCGGCGCAGTTCTTCACGTTCCCGCCTGAGTTCCGGAGGTTCATTGCTCGTGACAACAACGATGGGCGGAATCTCCGGGGACTCCTTCTTCGACGCGGGGGGAGGCGGTGGCGGCGTGGCCAGGCCCATGCCTCCCTCGCTCACCAGGGGCTTGTCGTCGCGCAGGATCACTTGCGGCTTGGCTTTCTCCTCTTTGCCGCCAGACCGGGACCAGTGGATCGAATAGGCCACGACCGAGAGAGCTACGACAACAACGGCGATAACCGCATAGGCTGGCCATTTCCGCAGCGTCACGGGCTGGATGAATTCATTGGGATCGTTGGCCATGCTCACCTCATTCTTTGGCGCACGTGGTGCACACGATGATTCGGGCGAAATCCGACGCAGGGTTGACCCAGCTCAGGTTGTCGTCAGTAGTCAGGAGGCGCAGATTCACGCGCCACTGCGTCGTGCTGACGCTGGTGGCCCAGGCCTGGAACGCCGTGAGCGGGGGAGCCTCGGCACCTGCGGACACGATGGAAGGAGCCACGAAGATTTCCGGAACCGTGCTGGTCCCGGGAGGGCAAACGGGCTTCGTGACGAGATCGCCATCCTTTGCCAGGGTGGCGCTCTTCAACAGCGTGCTGTTGCCCGTATCAGCCAGGACTTCCATTTTCCCGTTGCGACAGATGTACAGGCCCTGGTTCACATCCAGGAATACCCGGCCCTCCGTGTCCGCATCGCAGGTTTCCGTGCCCAGCGCCCGGGCGGTGAACTGCACCTCCTGGACGTTCCGGATGGCGTGGTCCGTCATGTCCAGTTCCGTCTGCATGGCGTTGAGTTCCGCGTGCCCTGGCACGGACACCCGGTAGAGGAAATCCTGGCCGAGGCTGGTGGAATCGAACGTGGAGAGCGCCCCGAGGTGGCCCGCCCCCGGAGATGCGATCCCCAGGCTGGCCAGATCGATGGTCCATCCGCCGAACGCACCGCGAAGCGTCCCGGCAGCCTGCCCGGGAACGTCGCCCGTGGGGATGAACGCTCCGGAGCCGCCCGCCATGGCGGCAGCCGAAGGCACGACGGCCGTGCCGAACTTCGGCCGCGCGGTTTCGTGGCCACGCCCGCCCGTGGTCAGCACCACGGCCTGGATTGTGTTGGTGGACGGCTGCCGGAAGTGGATTTGGTAGGTCTGCCCCCAGACGTTCTGCCCCTGGAATCCGGCCGGGAGAAACTCTTCCGTGACGAGCGGGCCGGTGGTGATGACAGGGCCGCTTGAAGCCGAGGTCTGGCCCAGCAAGGTTGTCTGGTGCTTGCGCACGTAGGCGGCCGCCGCCCGGCTCACCTGTACGAGTTGATCCGCCGCCTGGCGCTTCTCCATCTCTTCGGAGCCCATCATCCAGAGGTTGGCCAGGGACGGCAGCAGGATGAACAGCACGACAATCCCGCCGATTACTTCGATCAGTTTCATCAGTCGATCCCCACCACACTGACGAGGGACCCGTCAGGAACGAAAGACGGCACGGGAGTCGTGCCCCCGTGCCCGGGTTCGAGCTTGCCGCCGTCGGCACGCCCCACGGCTTGGCTGCCCCAGAAGAGGTCACGAGTCGCCTCGATTTCCTCGGAGGAGGCAGGCCCCCAGACGTAGAGGCAACCGGCATCGATCCGGGCCTGCCAGGAGCGCAGCAGGGCGAACCCGGCAGGGAGGTTCATGGATGCGGCGGCGATGCTGCCGGACGACTTATTGCCGTTGAACACGTGGAGATACACCGCGTTGCGGTAGGCGGCGTAGTTCACTGCGATGGCCCGAGCCCGCTGCGTGTCCACGGGCTCCATCGGGACGAAGCGGATCATCGCCATGACGCCCAGTAGGAATGTGAGAATAACAAGGGCTTTCATAGAACCTTCAACCCATTGTCCTTGATCAGGTTCCTGAGCTGGCGCATGTCGTCGTTGAGCGGATGGAGCTGGTTTTCCCGCAGTTTCGCCCGGATGCCTTTCGTTCGCGTGAGGCTGTCCGTGGGCTGCCCGTCGTAGGGAAAGGGGAGCAGGAGGCATTGCGGCACCTTGTGCAACCGCTCCTCGCATTCGAGGTCCTGCAGGATGATCGCCAGCAGGCTGTTGGCTAGGTTTTCACAGGCGTTGGCCCGGTCGATCTCCTGAGCCCAGTTGATGAGGCGCTCCAGGGCGGCCAGGACATCAAACCCGTGGATGGTGGCCACCACGAGCTGCTGCCGGGAGCCCAGGGCCACCCGGAGCGATTCGATGGCCGCGTATTTGGTATGAATCTCCCCGATGAAGATTACGTTCGGGCTGGCGTAGAGGTGCGCTCGCTCGATGTGCGCGGCCAGTTGGTGCTCGCCGTGGATTTCCGTCTGGAAGCAGTGGCCGTGTTCCCCCCAGCTTCCGCCCAGGGGCAGCTCCGCCGGATTCTCGAAGGTCACCCCGTGGCCGCCAAACCGCCTCAGCTTGGCGGCCACCAGGGCGCTGGCCGTGGTGGTCTTGCCGCTGGCTTGGGCACCGGCCACCAGTACCAGCCCGTGGCGCTGATTGGGCATCAGCAGCCACTCGCAGAGGAAGGGAGGCAGCCCGAGCGAGTCCAGGTCAGGCACCGTGCCGGGCAGGCGGCGCAGGAACCAGGTTCGCCCGCCGTCCACATCCTGGAAGTCCGCAACGCGGTACTGAACGCCACCGTGCTGGAAGCGGATCGTGGACCTGCCGACCCGCAGACCGGTAGCTGGGTCTAGTTCGCGCATGGACAAGAAGGCGTCCATGAGCCGCTTGGGGAGATCGAGAATCTCACCTTCGAATTCCCCAGGCAACGCCACCAGCTGTTGCCCGCTGCCCGGGCACCCCTTGAGCCGCGCGCTGCCGTCCGGAAGAAGGAGGAGGTCCGAAAACACCAGGTCCCCCAACTGCATGGCTACCTCGCGGTAAAGGTGATGGTGTTGCTGGACGAGGAACAGGCGGTCACGATGTCGGCCACTGATCCACCTGTCGTATCCGTGCCGTTGACGTTCACCGAGAGCCAGGCGTCGGTCTGGAACTTGGCCAGCTTGGTGCATTCGTCCTGCGGAATGGAGGTCAGCGTGATGGAGAACGCGCTGGAACCTGTCACCGGGGCCAGCGTGATGTCGCCGCCGAAGGAGTTCCGGATGGACGAGCCTTTGATGAACGGCTTGGGCACCAGCCCGGCTTGGAGCGCCAGTTCGTTGTCCAGGCCGGTGTAGTCCGAGCTGCCCGAGAACATCTGCTGAATCTGCATCCGCATGGTGATGAGGTTCTGTTCGGTCTCGCCCAGCTTGGAGTTCGAGAACGCCGCGTTCAGGCCGAGAGCCGCCCCGGCCAGAATGATGAGGCCCACGAGGATCGCGCCGAGGGTTTCGAGAAGAGTCATTAGAAAGCACCTCCGGAAGGAAGAAGTTGGGATTGGATTGAACCGATGGCCGCCGCGATGAGACTCACAAGGCCGGTCAGGACGACGATGGCCAGGACGTTGAGAACCCGCGCCTGCTGCTTCACGAGTTCCACGCCATCCTCCATCCATTCGGCAGCCAACTCGCTCATTTTCTTGTGGAAGCCAGGGAGCGAGGCGTAGACGCGCAGATCGTCCACCATCTCGGAGTCAGGGAATTCCATGCCGCAATCGTGCAGGGCCTCGCCGAAGTTCTTGCCCGTGCCCGTCTCCAGGGCGATGGCCATGATCCGTTCACGGAGGTAGGGCGTCACATGATCCGCGTTGAGCATGTTCTCCAGGATGTGCGTGAGCTGCATGCCCGAGCGCATGAGCGTGGCCACCGTGAACAGCCATACGCAGCCCACGGTGAGCCTGTAGATGGACCAGGGCGGGAGCTTTTCGACGGACAGCCGGAGCCTGCCGGTCCAAAGAGGCAGGGTGAACAGGGCGGCCCCCAGGGAGCCGAGCAGGACCAGCAGGGTGGCCACCCCCAGGGGGGACGTCACGAACGAGGTCGCCCCGTAGAGAAGCGCCGCCGCGCCGTGCCAGGCGGTCGGGTCCGAGAGTATGGCGAACTTCGGCATGACCATGATGGAGACGATGAGGAGCACCACCACGCACATGGCCAGGAGGAATGCCGGGTACGCCAGGGCGGAGGTCACGGCCCGGAGGATGGAGCGCCGGGCGGTCAGGAGGCTCGCCGCCAGCTCCAGGCCTTCCGGCAGATTCCCCGAGCGCTGGCCGGAGCTGATGAGCATGACCTCTTCCGGGGAGGCGAACCCCGTCAGGCTTGCACCCAGGTTGTGCCCCAGACCCAGGTATTCGAGGACGCGGGAATAGACCGTGGCCGTGGGCGAGCGCTTGAGCATGGCCCGGTGCTGCATCTGCCTGAGGCTCTGATCCAGGTTGAGTCCATGGCGGGTCTGGGCCGCCAGCTTTTTCCACGTGCGCATGCGCACGGAGGAGTTGAAGCTCAACCGGCACAGCAGGCCGGTCGGGGGGCTCATGACCGGCCTCCCTGGATGAAGACCTGAGTGAAGTTCAGGGGGACGCCCAGCCGTTCTTCGGCGATGTACGGGTCCACTAGGCCGGACTGGATCAGGTCCACCGCGTGCTCGACGTAGCTGCGTCCTCCCTTTTCCCTGACCCAATACTCATGCGCGCGCGGGGTTTTCCCGTCCCGCAGGTATCCGAGCATTTCCTGGTCCGTGGCGATGATCTCCGCCGCCACGGTCTGACCCACGAGCCCGCGATGGGAGCAGGCTTCGCAGCCGCCGCCCCGCACGAAGACGCCCTCGCGGTCGTCGAGCACGCGGCGGAGCCGGTCCTGGACATCCTCCGGGACGTACTGACGCCGCTCATCGGGCTCAAGATCAAGCAGCCGGACCTTGCACTCGGGACAGAGCACCGGCAGCAGGCGCTGGTACTCCAGCCCGGCCAGCACGTTGTGATCGCAGAGCTGTTCCAGCGGATTGCGGTAGTGCGTGGCCAGCGTGCTGACCATGCGCGGGATGATGCCGAAGGCGTTGTTGGCGTGGATCGTGGCCCACACGGCATGGCCGGTCAGCGCCGCGTCGATGGCGGCTATGGCCGCTTCGGTGTAGCGGATTTCGCCGATCATCAGCACGTCGGGATCGGAGCGCATGGCCCCCGCGATGGCGTCGCGGTAGGCATCCGCCCGCCGCCCCTTGTTGTTGCTGGAGATCAGCACCTGCCGGACGCCCTTGAGCGGGTACTCGGGCGGGTCCTCGATTGAGAAGTACGCCTTGCCCGGGTTGCGCTCTACCTGGGCTTCCATGATGTGCTTGAGCAGGGTGGATTTCCCGTGGCCGGTGGGGCCGGAGATGATGGTCAACCCGGTGCGCCTGGTCAGATAGAGCGCGGTCTCGCACTGCTCCGGCGTGAAGCCCAGCCGCGACATCCGTTCCTGGAGGCTGCCCGTGGCCGACGTGGAATCGTAGAGCAGCCGAAGCGCCATGGACGTGCCGACGCCATTGACTGCCATCGCGCATTCCACGGGCTCGCTGTGCACACGTACCGAATGCACCTGCACCGGCAGGTAGTCCCGCTTGGCGATCCTGCCATCCTGGCGCTCGGAAGGGCTGAAGCAGGCATCGGCGGACTGGCTCAGCTTCTGATACAGGCAGGCGATGAGCTGGCGGCCGAACTCCCCTTCCACTTGCGTGTAGTCCGAGAGGATGCCCAGAATCCGGAACAGGATCATCGAGTATGGACCGAAGTCCACAATGTGGATGTCCGTGGCCTTCGTCAGGTAGGCCTTGGCGAGAAGGTCAATGGCGAACTGCTGTACTTCGTTCTCACCCTGTCCCGCGATGGAAGCGAAGTTCGCATACTTCGTGTCGAATACCATGGGAGGATGGAACTCGTAGGACATGATGCCGCGACGGCGCATCATGCCCACGAACGTGACCATTTCCAGGTTTCCCTTCAGTTCGGCGCTCATGTGCAGCTTGCCGTCGACCAGCGCGACACGGCCGCGCATGGCCTCGGGAACCCCTTCGATGAAGCTGGAGGTGGAGAATTCCATGGTGCAGGCCCCCTACTCGAAGGCCAGGGTGGTGGACGCGCCGCCGCGCCGGATGGTCACGCCGCTCCTGCTGACGGAGCCGACCACCCCGCCATTGAAGCGATCCCCGGGCCGGACCGAAACCAGCTCCCCCGATTGCAGCCGGATCGTGGCCGTGGACTGGCCATCCACGCCCTGGACGGACACCACCACGGGTGATGTGCGCCTGGGCTTCTGCTCCAGTTGAGGCGTGGGGATTTCAGGCAGGTCGAGGGTCTTGGGCTGCGCGGCCGACACGGCAACGGGCTTGGGAAGCATCTTCTCGCGCTCCTGGGCAATGGCCGCCTGGATGCGCAGCTCTTCGAGCTGGGCACGAAGCGTCGTGATGACGGCCAGGTTCCCGGCCACGGGGACACCGGGAACGGCAGCACCCGTGGCCGGAGGGGCTGAAGGCTGCCCCTCGGACTTGGCCCCGGACTCCCGGGTATCCGCCGCGCCCTTCGCCTGGGTGGCCTGTGCTGCGGGCGGCCTGGCGGCCTTGGGAGCCTTGGAGGCGACCGGCACTGGAGGCGGTGGAGGCGCAAGCCACTTGCTGACGGCCAGGTGGCCCATGAAGAGGAGGGACAGCATGGCGAGCCCGCCGCCGACGATCCAGACGATTCGCCTTCTGTTACCTTGGAACAGCATAGATAGCCCCCTTGAACGACCAAGAGCCTTTGTCCTGGATTATGCTCGACAACATGAGCCCTGGCATTGCGGTGAATCCTTCGGGAAACGACGCATCGAGCACAACGGCGGCAGGAACATCGACAAGCTCCCACTGGCCCTTTTGCCAGGGAGAGATCACTTCGACTCCTTCGATTTCGCGTTTCTCCTGCGCATGGAACTGGAGCTTCAGACGTCCGCTCATGAGTTGAGTGCCTTGATAGAAGCGCCTGGTGCAGTCCTCGCGGGGGATCAGGGCTGCCGCGCCCTGGAGCCTGGACACCTTCCCGGCCGGGAAGCGGGACACGGCCTTTTGAGGATTCTCGATGCGCGCTCCAGGCGGGAGCTGCGAGAAATCGGCCCCAGGGCGATGGCCCCAGGAGACCGTGACGGCCTGGCCGTCGAAGGTTGCCGTCTCCAGGACCCATCCGCTGGCCACCAGCGGGAGTCCCAGGATGGCGGTGATGCCGGACTGGATGCTTTCCGCCACATCCGGCGCTTCCAGCCAGGGGCGCTGGAAATGGGCTTCCGGATTGGCCATGATCTCCCGACGCCGCTGCTCCTTGTCCAGCATGACCGTCCTGGCAGCTTCCACGGCCCGCTTTCCGGCCTGGTGTTCCAGGAAGAGCTTGAGCACGTATCCTCCCGACAGCAGGAGAAGCACCACGATCCCGCCGATGACCTGGTTGCGCCGTTGGGACGGCACGGGCTGAAGCGGCAACAGCGCGCCGCTCTGCTTGCCCGCGATCCACAGCGGCATGGAAGGCACCAGAGGGGAAAGCCATTCCAGGCTTTCCCGGAAGGTCTCGCACGTCACGGACTCCTCGAAGTCCTCATCCATGAGGCCGCGTAGAGACCGAATCCACGAGTCCGCTTCGGAACGGCTTGTGAAGACCTGGTCGCCCATGCCCACCACAAGCGCCTGGTGCAGCGCGAACACCCACCAGTATGAGCCCTCGTCATCCTCCAGGCAGAAAAGCCCAAGAAAGGAAGGCGTGGCCAGCTTCACCGAGGCCGCCAGGGCACGTACGCCCCGCCAGGCTCGGACATCGCCCTGGCTTACGCCAAAAGCATGCTGGCGTTGACGGAACGCCACCAGGTCGAGGTTCGGATCTTCCTTCCGGGCCAGGCGGCGCAGCTCAAGCACGCCCGGCCTAGCGTTGCTCAAATACCACTGGAGGCCCACGGCCCAGGTCCTTTTGTGGATGGAAACCCGGCGCACTCTACACCTCCGCCGATTCCACCTGGATCGTGATCACCAGGAGCGTCCTGCCCGCCTTGGACACCCTGCCGGTAGAGGGGATTCCGAGCGACGTGCTTGCCTCGGTGGACTGCTTTTCGAACCCGCACAGCACGAGGGTCTGCCCCATCCGCATGGTGGAGCGTTGCGCGAAAGCCCGCGTCGAGGTCTGGGGCAGCTGGATCGTGATGTCCGACGCCTCGAACTCCTTCATCTCTTCCAGGGACGAGAGGTTGATGTTGTATTGGAGGATCACCCGGCGCTGATCCAGGATGTGCGGGATGACGGTCATGGCGAAGCCAGTGGTCACTTCGCCCGGGGTCAGCTCCGTGGTCTGCTGGTAGTTCGTGGTGGAAACTCCGGCGCTGGCCAGGTAGGCGTGGCGCTCGATGGCCATGACCGGCACCGGCTGGTTGCTCATCACCAAGCCGCCAGCGGACGTCACCTGGGAGGCCTTTCCCCATTGGCGTAATGCCTGGAGCACGGCCGAGGAGCCCTTGAGCTTGCCGGACACGATGGTGGAGGCGGCCGTGTTGAGGGTACCGATGTTCGTAAGGCTTCCGGCCGTGATCGAGACGTCCTTGTCCTCGAAGATGGCCTGGAGGTTGAAGCCCACGTCGGTATTGTCGGAGATGCTCAGTGACCAGACCTGCACCGTGAGCGCCACCTGACGGCCGAGCCTGCCGTTGATGTCCTCAACGAAGCTCGAAACCCGCCTGATGCTGTCCGGCGTATCCCGGACCGTGAGTGTTCCCGCAGCCTGGTTGACCACCACCGAGCCCTTCGGTGAGAGCAACGCCTTCACACCCTTCTCGGTGTCCGAGAAGATGTCGAAGCTCAGCTTCGTACCGGTGGACTGCGACGTCTGCGAAGCCGTGTCCGAGCTTGAGACCGTGGAGTTGATGTTCGATCCGCTGAGGGCCGACGTCGAGTTTTCCTTGGATTTGTTAGTGACCTTGTTCTCGAACGTTACCGTCCCAGGAGCCCCCAGGATCGTGAAGGTCCTGACCATCATCCGGGCGAACAGGATGTTGCCGCTGCTGGCGTCGTAGTCCCAGCCGTACCCGGAGAGCATGGACACGTGGTCCAGGAGCCCACGAAGGGGACCTTCGTAGGATACCGAGAGCTGGCGGGAGTCACCGACGCCTACGGCCGCAGCCGAGGTGCTGCCGGGCACCGCCAGGAGGGCCTCCAGGTCCATGTTGACACCCCCCGCCGGAGCGGAATGAGGCGTGGAAGCAGGAGCCTGAGCATGAGAGGAGCCCGGAAGAGCAGAACGCGGTTGCTGCTTCTGCTCCTCCGGCTCTTGTGCGGCGATCTGGACCGGCATGGACGTCAGTTCGCTGATGGCCGCCGCGATGGTGGGGAGCGATCCTTTGCGCTTGAGCGTGACGTATTTGTTCAGGACAGGATTGGAGACCCCTCGGAACTCCACCGCCTTGGCCCCGAGATAGGGTTCAGGAGTTACCTCCACAGCCCTGGACCTGGCCTGATCCCGGAACTGTTGTCCCTGGTGTTCGATGGCATCAATTTGTGGGTGCTTCTTGGTGCAACCGCTGAGGGCGGCGAGGACTAAAACAAACAACAGAACTGCACGTCTCGACATCCTAATCCTCCGCCACTTCAATCACGTTGTTTCCCTGATAGACCGTCACCCGAAGGGCGTGTCCGCCACGATGCAATCCAGCAAAAAGCTGCTTGATGGCCGAGACGAAATCGCCGGAGAAATTCGCATTGGTTTCCAGTTCGAAGTCATGCTTCGCTTTCCAGACCAGCTGGTACTGAGCCTTGAACGACCACGATTCGAGCTGGGCATGGAGACCGCCCGGGTTGACGGACCAGATTGGAGCCGGGACCGCCGGGGCGATGGATGGCGCTTCCGCCGCAGGGCTTTGGGGAGACAGTTCGGCAAGGGCCTCGTGGACTGCGGAAGTCGGGGTTGACCCTGGCGCGGGAGTGGGCGGTTCATCCTTCGCCGAACCCGGGACTGGACCCGGGGATGGGGCTGGCGCAGGAGCCGAAGCCGGGACCTGAACCGGAGAAGGAACCGGAGCCGGGGCCGAGGCAAGCACCGGAGCTGGTGCAGGGGACGAGACCGGGACGGTGGCCTGGACCGGGCGATCCTGCTGCGCGGCCCTGGAGGTGAACTGTTGACCTGGTTCCGCCTTGACCGGAGAGGCAGATGCGGCGACGGGCTCCCGCAGATGCACCGACCGCCCGGCCTCCAGGACGGTCTCCGGCTTCACGCCGTTCCAGCGGCAGAAGTCAGCCACAGGCACATGGTTGCGCCTGGCGATCCGCGCCGCCGTGGCCTTGCTCCGGACCGGTGTTCCGTCGTTTCGCGCCGGAGGAGCGGCCGCTTCCTGGGATGGCCTGTCCCCCGCGCCGGAGCCCGGCATCAGGCGGTCCGGATGGGGCTGCCCAGGGGACGGGAAGTGGGGCGTAGCCACCTCCGTCAGGGTGGATGACTCCAGGGAAGGGGATGGGACTCGGACCGGAGCGGCCTCCTCGCGGCTGGCCATGGACAGCGTGCGAACCCGGCCGAAGGTCTGGCCATCGGAAGTCCTGACCTGGAGGTAACAGGTGGTGGGCGGGCTTTCGTCGCGCAGGACGTCCAGGGTGTAGCCGACCTTGACGCCCTCCGGGGACGGGTGCTGCGAGACCGCGAAGCCCAGCTGGCGCAACGCCGATTCCAGCTCCTGGCCGAAGACGGCCTTGGTGCTGGCCAGAATCAGCGTGGTGCGCCCCGGGGGATACCGGTTGGCCAGCTCCCCGGACGCCATGGTGGCCAGATATTGGGCGTCCCCGGGGAAGTCCGCGCTCACGCCGTCATAGGAGGACAGGCCGGAGGGCTCGGCGTGACGGGTCTGCATGACGCAGCCCGGGAGCAGGAGAACCAGGAGGAAAAGGAAGAACTGACGCATCGCCAGCCTCACTTTTTGGCGCGGATCGTGATCCGCTGCTGCTTGCTGCCGACGCCGGAAATCAGGATCGCTTCGGGGAACACGCTGTCCACGACCATGGCCAGGTTCTTCAGCCGGAAGTTTGCCATGGTGTCCTGCCCCCCGTTGCGGACCAGGAGGATCGGCGCGTCACCGGACTGGACCGCAGGCGGGAGCTTGATGAACGTCTGCCTGCCGTCGTCGAAGACTTGGAGAGGCCGCCAGGGGGCATCCCCCTTGATCTCGTAGGCGAAGTTCAGCTTGCTCAGGTCCGTGGGCTGGCCGTCCACCTCGGCAGTGTTCCACTGCTTCTCCCTGGAGTCCCTAGCCTCTTTCTCGCGGAGCCGCGCGGCGTTGTCCTCGGGATAGAGGAAGCCCACCCGGGGCGTGTGGCCAGTACGCTGGCTCACCAGCTTGAGGTGATAGGCCCTCCGATCAGTGGTGATGACGGTGCTGGTGGAGAGCCCCGCGTCCACGGGCTTGATGAGAATGTGCGACGTGGCCCCGGACTTGGCGATCTCGAGCATCCAGCGGGCCGAATCGCCCACGATGACTTCGTTGACAGCCTCGCCTGGTTGCAGCTCCACGTCGCAAATCTGGAGTGGCGCGCCGATGACCGTGGGAGACGAAGCCCCGTACACGTACATGACCTTTCCATTGGCCTGGATGGGCGCGGCTCCGGTGGACTCCCAATCCTGCACGAGCTTCACCGCCTGGCGCTCCCTCGGACTCAAGGGCACGGCCTGCTGGTTGAAGTAGTCAGGAGGCGGAATCGTTTCCGAGCCAGCGCCCTTGCCTTTCCCTGTCTGCGCCGCAGGCGGGGTACCCATCTTGTAATCCTCCGGGACAGACCCGGTTTTCCCCTCGACCACTTTGGGCTGCTGCTTGTCAGCAGCCCAAAGTGGCTGCGCAAGACAGACGAACAGAAAAACGGTTACGGACAGTCGCTTCATCATGCTGCCTACTTCTTTGGAGTTGCTGAGGGTTCCATCAGGCTGGAGCTGGACATGGAAGTGATGTATACCCCGCCGGGATTCCGGAGGATTTGCGTGTCCGTCGTTGGTGGCTGGATTTGGATGGTCAGGGTTGCCTGGAAACCTTCGGCACCGATCTGGACGCCGGAGTGATTCCGGGTGACTTCGGTCCATTCGACGCGCCAGGAATCGGCGCTCACCTGGGCAGGCAGGCTTTTGATGTTCACCTGCACGAGCTTGTCCTTGGCCCGGTCGTAGGGGTTGTTGAGTTCGTACCACTGCTTCATCTGGCCCCGGGCAGCACCGGCGACGAAGAACGAGAGCCGTTCGATGAACCGCTTCTGGAGATCGAGATCGGCCGTGACGGAACGCCATTGGGTTACGAACTCCGACAAGGAAGCCTGGACGACGCGGGTCGGCACGGGCGCGGCGACTGAGGCCCTTTCGACGGACGCTATCCGGCCCAGCTGGTCCACCTCGACCACGTAGGGCACCACTTTGGATTGCGTGGCCTGGACAACGTTGCCCACGACCGAGACGCCAGTGATGAAAAGTGCGATGATGGTGGCCATACGCCACTGTCTGGCCCGCTGGATGTAGCTGCCGTAGCGTTCCAGCCATTCCTCACGTCCACTCACGTAACAGGACGTCATAACCGGAGAATGCTGATCCCGCGTACCTGAATTATTGACCGGTTTTGATTTCCAAAGCATTCGATACACTCGCTCCGGAGGGTTAGAGGTTAGGCTTCCAGGAGTGAGGGAGTCATGAGTTGCCCTGCCCAAACTGATTGATCATGGCCACCGTTCGCCCCAGGCTCCACCTGATGTGTGCTAATTTTTGTTAGTTTTGATTGACTAAAAACATTCAAAAACTTACAGTCTGGGCATGCGAACGGTTGAAATCACCCCGAAAGCCTTCAAACAAATGCGCAAGCTTCCCCTGGCCGATCGGACCGCCATCATCAAAGCCGTGAAGGCCTTGAAAGACTGGCCTGACTGCCGGAATGTGAAGAGCTTGACGAACCGGGGCGATTACCGTCTGCGCGTGGGGGACTATCGAGCCATTTTCACCGTGGATGATGACGCCATCACCGTCACGGAAGTGAGGAAAAGAGATGAGCGCACTTACTAAACACCAAGTGATCGAGCACGGAGGGAACCCTCTCTTTGTGCTCGTCCCGTACACCGAGTATCTGGAGCTGACGGGCCAGCAGGGAAAGTCCGCCAACATCCCCGTGGAGGTCGCGGAAATAGCCCTCCTTGAAGAAAAGAGCCTGATGCGCGCCTGGCGCGAGCATTTAGGCCTCACCCAGGAGGAAGTTGCGGCCAAGGCTGGAATCTCGCGTGGCGCATATGCGCAGATGGAAGCCCCGGAGGCCAACCCTCGCCGGGCCACTTTAGTCAAGATCGCGGCCGCCCTGGGAGTGAAGGTAGAGCAACTGGCTGAATGACGAGGCGTCAAATCGCTCTTCGGGTTTTGACTATGCCTAACCATTGCCGCTCCTGTCCTTGCCCTCGGGGTTGGCACCGTCGGCAAGCCCAATGTTTCGCATCTTCATTTCCTGGAGCCTTGAGTTCAGAGCGGCACCAAAGCGTTCGCCGTGGGAGAGCTTCCCACCCTCGGCCTTGGCCTGCTTATGCGCCTGCCAGAGAGAACCAGCCATGTGACCGACCTTGCCCAGGCCTGTAGCGCCATCCATGTGGGCCATCTGTGCAGCCTTGCGAGTGGCTTCGATGCCCCGCCCGCTGCCCATCGCAGCCCCCACTGCACCGCCGACTGCGGCAGCAGCACCTGCAACAGTTGTGGTGACGGCTTGGCCCAATGCAGCGCCGCTACTGACGTGAGAGCCGTTAATGATACCGGCGCAGACATCTGGAATGCTCTTGACCAGAGCCAAGAGAATGATTGAGACAGCAATCGCAATAAAGAAATCTTGTATATCTCCGTTGCCAACTGATAAATCCTGAATAAACTGCAAACCCAAGCTCATTACAAGCTGTAAGACGTAAAGTTTGAACGCCACAGAAAGAACATATTTCATTACACTGATAGCGTACTCCTTGAGAATCACCGCGCCTCCAAGACCCAGCAAAATTATGCTGGCATTCATGGCAACAAGCGCCTCACACTTCACAAACACCAGCTGAGCCGTCATAAGCGAGAAAGCTATCAGTATTATTATGCCACAAATCAGGTATGCGATTGTCTTCACATCAAAATCCAATTTGTCAAAAATAACACTTGTGATTTTAATGCCTGCAATCAGTGGATCGGTTGAATTGAACTTTCCAACGCCCAAATCCTCTGCAATCCCTCCCAGTCCGCGAATGATGTTCCAGGACCACTCTTGATAATTAACAATTACGGCAGCAACAAACGAGCAAAACAACAACGTTGACACGAATTGACCAATCACATCACCAAACTTGTCCCTATTTAACGCAGCCTTGACACCAAACAGCACAATGGTTAGCGTCGTAGATAGTTTGAACAAGTTCAGAGCGTAGCTCTGCAACGTCTTGCCCCACGCTTCTGTTTTTGTTTGAAATTCACCAATTATTTTTGGGATCACATCCTCAACCGCAGCATTTGATTCTTTAGGAAACAGTGTCGCTCCAAAACATGCGCAAAGGAGTAACAACACTATGAAAAGGGTATTTTGCATTTTCATGATTGCACTCCTGCCACTTTTTACGTTGTCTGGCTGCGATTCAGGTAAATCGCGTCTTGAAACTGAAAAGGCACAGCCTGAGGCTGAAAAACCAAAGAAAGATGCCGAGAAAGACGCGGCGCAAAAGAAATGGGCCAAAGATACCTCTGAAGGCCTGAAGTCCACGGCCGACAAACTGAAGGAGGCGAGTCGCAAGAATCCCGATCCCTTCTGAGACTTAAAAGGGATCATCGGGAGTACTGTTGATGATCGTTTGAAGTTTGTCGGTTGCCAAAACTGACTTCCACGCTTCTTCCTGCATCTGCTTTTCCTTCTCGTTCTTCATGTCCCTTTGGACTGAGGACTGAACAGACAGGGCGAGAAGCTGCCGCAGGCGCTGGGACTCCCTGAGTTGCAAGGATGCAATCTGGTTCCCGGCTTCCAAGGCTTTCATTTGACCGTCCGGGGTCGTCAAAAGGTCGTTCAACTGGCTGTCCAGTTCAGCGGCCTTTTGTTCGATTTCGTTGATCTGGCTGCCGGACTCCTGGAACGCCGCCTCCTGCGCCTGCTCATTCTGGGCTTCGATCTTAAAGCGCATGCGCTGGAATGCCGCTTCAGACTCCATGCGTTCCTCTTCGGTCATGGCCTTTCCCTCTTCTGCTGATGAAGACTTGAAGAGGCCGCTGATTGTCCCACGACTCTTGTACACTTCCCTGAAAATCTGACTCAGCGCCTGTGCATCGCCACGATTCACGTTGAGCACTCGCGTCAGAGAGGATAGCTGGCTGAATGTTCCCTGCATCATACCGCGCATCTGGCCTGGAAGACTCATTGTGTTCCTGACCATGTTTTCATATTTCTTGATTCCTTGCTGAACCATTTCAATCTGTTGTTCCGTCTGCTTGATTGCTTCGCTTACCTGCTTGTATGCTTCCTGGAGCTTTTCAATGTTTGTGATCCTGTCCAATGCCTGTGTGAACTGCTCGCTACAGTTTGTGCACCACACGGCATATTGCGCATGGGAAGCATTACAAAAGACAAGCGACATCACTAGGAATACGGCGAATACGAGCAACCTCTTCATGCCGCCATTCCTCCTCGCTCATTGAGCCACGCGTCTGTCCATCCAGCTCCATGAATGGATTGAAGTTCCTTGATTCTGGAAATGCTTTCCTTGTCGCTGACGCCAAGGAAACAAAGTGAGTTTCGCTGCAACGCCAACTGTACTAGTTGCCTTCCGTTTGGCGTAACAACGTAGTAGTCCCGCTTCGGCGTTGCCGAAGCGATGATTTCGACCTGGCGGCTGTTGAGGCCCATGCCCCGGTACAATTCAGCCTGCACTTCCTGCCTGGCCGTGATGTTCGGGAGGAAGATCTTGGTCTGGCAGGACTCGACCAGCACATCCATTATGCCGGAGGCCTTCGCGTCGGAAAGACTTTGCGTGGCCATCACCACGGAGCAGTTCGCCTTGCGGAGCACCTTCAGCCATTCGCGGATTTTCGCGCGAAAAACGTGATGGGCCAGCATCAGCCAGGCCTCATCCAAGAGCAGCAAGGTCGGCTGACCGTGCAGGGAGCGCTCAATGCGTCGGAAGATGTAGAGGAGCACGGGGATCAAGTTCTTGTCCCCGAGGTTCATGAGCTCTTCGATCTCGAAGACCAGGAATGACGCGATTCCCAGGTTGTCGGTCTCGGCATCAAGGAGCTGCCCCATGGCCCCGTCCCTCGTGTAATGCTGCAAGCCCTCCCGGATGGTGTGGTCCTGCACCATGTTTACGAAGTGGGTCAGGCTGCGCATATTGCGTGGATTGCTACGCAGCAGTGACATGGCCGCGTGAATCGCGTTCCGGTAGCCTGGACCGACGGCAACGCCCTGAAGCTCCAGGAGGGTGGCCACCCATTCTTCCGCCCAGACCATGTCAGACTGATCGTCGATGTTTTGAAGGGGCGCGAATGCCAGTCCGGTTCCCCGGCCGAGTTCGTGGTGCGTGCCTCCAACGGCGGCGCACAGGGCATACATGGACATGCCCTTGTCGAAGGCGAAGACTTGAGCCCGCTCATAGCGCCTGAACTGCGCGGCGATCAGTGTCAGCAGGGTGGACTTGCCTGCTCCGATGGGGCCGAAGATCAAGGAATGGCCGACGTCCCCCACATGCAGGTTGAACCAGGTCGGCGTGGACCCCTGCGTAGTGCAGACCATGAGCGCTGGGGAGCGAGGCGGATAGAACGGGCAGGGACAATGCTTCTCGCCGACCCAGACGCTGGACAGAGGCAGCAGATCGGCCAGGTTGAGGGTGTTGACCAGCGGTCGCCGGATGTTGGCGAACCAGTTGCCCGGGAGCGATCCCAGCCAGGCCTCCAGGGCGTTGATCGTTTCGATCCGGCACCCGAACCCCAGGGAGAGGAGTTCACGGCGCAGCTCGCGTGCCCACTCCTGGAGGTTCTCCCGGTCCGGGTCCATCAGGATGATGTTGGAGGTCAGGTAGCCCGCGCCCACATAGCCGCTTTGCACTTCGGAGAGGGCTTCCTCGGCGTCCTCAACCATGGCCACGGCGTCACGGTTGGCCCGGGCGTTGGCCGTGTTGTTGAAGAGCTTGTCGAAGAACTTGAAAATGCCTTGTTGCCAGCCCTTGCGGTAGGAGTTGATTTCCTTCTGGGCATCGTACTGATCCAGGCAGATGAACCTGGTCGAGAAGCGATACTGGAGCTGGAGGCCGTCCAACACCGACAGCATGGTTGGCCAACTCTCTTGTGGCAGGCCGTCGAGCCCGAGGACTACCACCTCCTGGCCTCCGATCCGGGGCGTCAGTCCGCCGACCACATCTTCAGAGCCGATCAGGGCATCAAGATACATGGGCGTCCGAGGCACGCGCAAGGGGTGATCGATCCCGGTGGCGCAGA
>WSYE01000032.1:0-20699 GCA_009773665.1 Desulfovibrionaceae bacterium
GCCACCATCGACTTCTTGCGCGACCCCTCCCACACCTTCGCCCTGACCCTGGGCGACAAGTGGACCTCCGACACGTCCGACCCTCTGGGCAACATCCGCGACTGGAAACTCATCATCGCCCAGGATTCCGGGCTCGTGCCCAACGTGGCCGTGGTCGGCTCGGATGTGGCCAAGGCCATCATGAAGAATCCGGTGCTCCTGGACGCCCTGGACAACCGCCGGGTGACGCTGGGGCAGATCAACCCGCAGGACCTGCCCAACGGCGCGGCCTACCTGGGCGACCTGGAAAACGTCTCCTTCTACACCTACGCCGAGTGGTTCATCGACGACGAGGACGAAGAGCAGCCCATGATCCCCGCGAACAAGATGCTCATGGGCTCCACCAACGCCGAATGCACCCGGCATTACGGCGTCATCCAGGACCTCGACGCCATGGGCGAGGCCTTCTCTGCTGCCGTGGACTACTTCCCCTCGATCTTTGAGACGAAGAACCCCTCCCGCAAGCACGTCATGCTCCAGTCCGCCCCCATCCCGGTTCCGCACGAGGTGGACGCCTTCGCAACCATCACGCCCATCTAGGAGTGACCGCCATGTCCAAGAAGAAAACGACTTCCGGCGTGCCTCCCTCGCTCAAGATGGAGTGCAGGACGTCCGTGGTCCACCAGGGCAGAACCCACAAACCCGGAACCCTGATCGAGGTCCCCGAGGACGTTGCCGAGGAACTGGAAGACGGCGGGTTCGCGGAGCGCGTGTACGACGTGGTCGTCACTCCGCCCGAAGTGAAGACGCCCCATGAGTCCGAGGGTAATGGCCTGCTGGCGGGAGACGTCACGGAAGGCAACGCCGACCAGAACACCGAACCCGCCAACGCCGAAAGCTAAGGGAGGGGGAAGTGTTGTTCACCCCCCTCGAAACAGTGCTGATCGCCGCCGGGCTGTCTCTGGTCGTGGGCATCGCCTCCAGGCTCATCGGCGACAAGAAGTACGTGAGCCAGAGTCAGTGCCATGAGCTGCACGGCGACGTCTGCGAAGACCTCAAGGCATTCAAGGAAGACCAGCGAAGAAAAAGCCTCACCCAGTTCCGCATGCTCCGTGCCCTGATCGTCCACAATAAGGACATCCCGCCGGAGAAGCAGGAACAGATCCTCAACGAAACCCCCGGAGTGGAATGAAATGCTTACCTTGTCGTTCTTCTGGCTGCTGGCCATGGTCGGCCTGATCGTACTGGCTGCCCTGGCATGGTGGCAGCGGGCCGCAATCGTCGCCTACTTCGACAGCAGGACCTCCGCCAACCCCTTCCGCATGGTCATCTGCGGCGTGGCCGCAGCTTGCTGCCTCTTCCTGGTGGGTGCCGTCTCTCCGGTGCAGCTCCCGGTCACCGTGTACAAGCTGGCTCTGGTTCTGCTGGCTGGCTACCTGGGCTACTGGATGGATGTCTGGCTCTTTCCCTACTCGCGGCCTGACGGCTATCTGCGCCGCAACTGGCAGGAGCAACAGGGATTCAAACCCGATGCGCCTGATCATGAGATCGTGCTCGGTTACGAGACGATCTTCGCCGCCGCCCTGATCCGCCGGGCCATCATCGTGGGCCTGTGCATGCTGGCCGTGGGGATGGGGCTGTAGCCGTGTTCCGCTTGCTCGCCTGTGCATTGATGTTGGCTGCCGTCCTGGTGGCCGACGTCCATGCCGAAACCATCCCGCCACACGCGGCGCGCTTCAAGGCGGACCTCATCCGCTGCGCGCGCATCCACTGGGGCCTTCCGGCCCCAGTGACCACCTTTGCCGCCCAGGTCCACCAGGAGAGCCGTTGGAATCCGAACGCGGTCTCTCCGGTGGGGGCCAAGGGCCTCACCCAGTTCATGCCTGCCACGTCCGCATGGATGAAGAACGTGGACCCGGAGCTTGTCGCCAATCAGCCCTTCAATCCCGGCTGGGCTCTCCGGGCTCTGGCCGCCTACGACAAATGGCTCTGGGACCGAGTGGACGCCGTATCCGCCTGCGAGCGCATGGCCATGGTCCTGTCCGCCTACAACGGCGGGCTGGGCTGGGTGCAGCGCGACAAAGCCCTTGCCCGCAAGCGCGGCACGGACCCCGCCACATGGTTCGATTCTGTGGAGCTTCACAACGCAGGACGCAACGCAGCCGCTTTCCGGGAGAACCGGGGCTATCCGCGCCGCATCCTGCACACGCTGGAACCGCTGTACGTCCAGGCCGGGTGGGGCCGGGGAGTGTGCCATGCCGATCCTGAGTAACCCCCTGGCCAGCATCCTTTTGGCCCTGGCCATCTTCGGCGGCGGGTACTGGGCGGGCTGGTCCCGCGCGGACTCCGCCCGCGAAGCCGAGGTGGCCACCCTCACCGCCGGATACGCCGAAGCCCACGCCAAAGCCGAGAAAAAGGCCCGCGAGCACCTGGAAGAGGAAACCCAGCGGGCCAATGTGCTGGCCGTGCAACTCATGGGCGTGAAGAAAGAGATCGCCGCCCAGACCAAGGTCATCACCCGGAGGATACGCCATGCCGCTCAAGCCGGTGCTGCTGGTTGCAGCTTTGGCCCTGATTTCGTGCGCCTGTACAACGAGGCCCTCGGTTACCGCGTCGGTGATCTGCCCGAAGACGCCGCTACCGGCAGAGCTGGCCACGATGCCGGAAGCGCCCCAGCCGCTGGCCCCGGAGTACTTCCAGTCAAATCCGTGACCCTGGCTGTTTCACCGGAAGACCTGTTGGCCCACGCCCGCGACTACGGGGCCTGGGCCAGGGGCCTTCAGGCGCAGCTTTCCGCCGTCATCCGTTTTGCGGAGGCCCGGTAATGGACGCCGCCGACGAAGCCCAGAAACACGAAGCCGCCTTTCTCGATGCGGCGGTTCGCGCCCGCCGCATCGCGCCAACGGAGGAGCAGCTCCGCGACGAGTCCGGCGCGGTGATCTGCGTGGACTGTGACGAGCTTATCCCTGCGGCACGGCTCAAATCCGTTCCCGATGCCGTGCGCTGCGTTGAGTGTCAGGCCGCCTGGGAGGCGTCCCTGTGAACCTCAAGGACCAGATGGCCGCCGACGTGGGCGCGGTGTTCCTGAACCGGGACGAATTCGCCCGCGAGATCGAACTGGGCGGCGTGCGCCTGGAGGCCGTGGCGGAGTGTCGGGTGGAGCCTGCCGAACGCCACGACTTCCAGATCAACGACTTCGCTTCCGTCAACGCCGTGGTCTGGGAGATCCACGCGGCCACCGCCGACTGCCCGGCCCTTTCGCCCGGCGAGTCCACATGACCCGGCTGGTGCTCAGGAGGTTCGAGTCGTGATCGCGGTGCAGTACTCCACCCGCGATTTCGAGCGGGCCGTGGGCATGTTCGATATGGCTCCGGCCCTGGCCAGGAAGGCCCTGTCCCGCGCCGTGAACAAATCCATCAAAGGTTCGCGCACCGACGCCGTGCGCCTGATCACCGCTGAGACCACCCTCAAGGCAGGCATCGTGCGCCAGGCCATCTTCGTGCGTCAGGCCTGGTGGGCCGGGGACGAGGTCAAGGCCGAGATCAACCCCAACAGCCGCCGCATGGCCATGACCAAATACAAGACCACGCCCTCGCGTGTCACCAAACGCCGCCCCAAGGCCGGGCTTCGCTACCAGCAGTACCGCTCCGGCGGAGCCTCGCGCGTGGCGGGTGCTTTCGTGGCCGTGTTGCGCAGCGGTCATGTCGGCGTGTTCCGGCGCGTCGGCGACAAGCGCCTGCCCATCGCCGAACTCAAGGCTCCCTCGGTGCAGTTCTATTTCATGAACGACAAGGTCCGCGAGCAGCTCACGGAAAAGGCGTCCGAGCGCCTGGAGAAGAACGTGGCCCACGAGGTGAGCTGGGCGCTGGAAAGCGGGAGGTAGCCGTGTCCTACGAGCTGGCCCTGGCCATCAAGGAATTCCTGACGGAGCAGCTCGCGGCGCTGCCCTCCACCTGCCCGGCCAGGAAGGGGCATGCCGAGCGCCAGCGCCCGCCCGAGGTGTTCATCGGCGTGTCCCTGCCGCCCAAGAAGCAGGACGGCCCCGACCCCTATCCCTACGTGCTCGTGGGCGTGGAGGGGGGGGAAGGCCTCTCCGGCACGGACGTGGCCCATGTGATCCTCACCTGCGGCGCATACGCGCCCGAGGACCCCGAGTCCGGTGAGGCCGAAATGCTCAATCTGACCATGGCCGTGAGCCACGCCCTGATCGAACGCAACTGCCTGGGGGGGCCAAACGGGAAGCGCTACCGCCTCACGGAGGATTCCCAGGGCAACCTGACGCGCTGGAAACGCGCCGAACCTGCCGCACCCCCGTACTACGCGGCCCAAATTTACACCGGCTGGACCATGCCGGGAACGTCGCATCTTGAGGAGGATCATCATGGCTAAGAAACAGGCCCAGCCCCAGGGCGGCCAGTCCGGCACGCTTTGTTACGTGGGACCGACGCTCACCGGCGCGGTCTTCCTGGCGCAGTTCACCAACTTCAAGGGCGGGCAGGCCACACCGGCAGTGGAGGCCCGCCGCGCAGCGGACGAGGAGTTCGCCAGCCTCTTCGTGCCCATGGAGGAACTGGGGCAGGCCCGGCGCGATCTGGCCGACCCGGTGTCCGAGCTGGCCCGCGCCTCCGCCCACGTCCGCAAAACCATGACCAGGAGGGCCTAAGCCATGCCCATCGCGTTTCGTCACGGCGTCTATTCCCAGCAACTGCCCACGCACCTGATCCCGGTGCGCCGGGTGGATTCGGCCCTGCCCGTGGTGTTCGGCACGGCCCCGGTGGACCGTCTGGCCGCCGGGGAGCGCCCGGTCAACAGCCTGACCATGTGCTCGAGCTTCGACGAGTTCGTGAAGCTCTTCGGCTACGATGAGGACTATTCAAAATACACCCTGTGCGAGTTCGCCTACGTCTACCTGAGCCTCTACTCCATGGCCCCGGTGATCTTCGTCAACGTCTATGACCCTGCCGAGCACCGGAGCACCGTCGCCGCCCAGGCCAAGGCCTTCGACGCCAAGGGGCGCATCGCGCTTGGCCTGTACGACATCCAGGATCTGGCGGTGAAGAACGCCGACGGCTCCCAGACGTTCGCGGCTGGCACGGACTACACCCTGGATCCCGCCCTGGGCGTGATCGTGCGCAAGACCACCGGCACGATCCCGGCCCTGGGCGCGGTGAAGCTGGACTACAGCCACGGCGACCCCACCAAGGTGGTCAGCGCGGACATCGTGGGCGGCGTGGAACCCGTCACCGGGGCCAAGTCCGGCCTGGAGCTTGTGAACCAGGTGTTTCCCAAGTTCGGCATGCTGCCCGGCCAGCTGGTGGCTCCTGGCTTCTCGCAGGATCCCGCCGTGGCCATCGTCATTGAGTCCAAGGCCGTGATGATCAACGGCCACTTCCGCTGCATCTGCTGGATCGACGCGCCCGAGAGCCTGGGCGTGTATTCCGCCGTTCCCGAATACAAGACCCAGAACAACCTGACCACGGAGCTCATGAACCTGTGCTGGCCGCGCCTCACCCTGGGCGGCAAGACGCACTGGATGAGCTCCCACGCCGCAGCCCTCACCGCCGAAGTGGACTGGGGCAACGAGTCCATCCCCTACGAGAGCCCCTCCAACAAGCGGCTTCGTTGCGAGGGCATGGTGGTGGACGGCCAGGAGGTGCTCATGGGCCTGGATGAGGCAAACTACCTGAACTCCATGGGCATCGTCACGGCGGTCAACTTCATGGGGGGGCTGCGCCTGTGGGGTAACCGCACCTGCGCCTACCCGGACAACACCGACGTGAAGGACAGCTTCATTGCCATCCAGCGCATGTTCAACTGGGTGGGCAACACCCTGATCCTCACCTGGTGGCACAAGGTGGACAGCCCCATCAGGCGGCGCAGGCTTATCGACTCCATCGTGGATTCCAACAACGTCTGGTTCAACGGGCTGGCGGCCAGGGAGTTCATCCTGGGCGGGCGCGTGACCTTCCAGCAGGGCGAGAACCCGGTCACGGACCTCATGGACGGCAAGCTGCGCTTCCATGTGTTCTTCACGCCGCCGTCTCCAGCCGAGGACGTCACCTTCCTGCTGGAATACGACCCCGACTACGTCACCGCCCTGTACGGGGCCTAAAGGAGAACACACATGGCCCAGATCAACACGGTCCCCGACAAACTCATCAACTTCAAGGTCTACAGCGAGGGCAACGACGTGATCGGCGTGGCCGACGCGGAGCTGCCCGCCATCGAATACATGACCGAGGGCCTCTCCGGCGCGGGCATCCTGGGCGAGATCGAGGCTCCCGCCTTCGGCCAGATGAAGTCCCTGGCCGTGAAGCTCAAGTTCCGCACCATCACCAAGGACGGCGTGGGCCTGCTTGCCGCCAAGACCCACAAGCTGGATCTGCGCGGCTCCATCCAGGCCTACGACGCCGCCGACGCGGAGTTCAAGCCCTACGCTGCCAAGCTGGTGGTGCACGGCCTCACCAAGAAAAGCTCCCTGGGCAAGTTCGAGGTGGGCAAGCCCGGAGACTCCGAGGTGGAGCTGGAATGCACCTACCTGAAGCTCTCCGTGGGCGATCAGGACGAGGCCCTGGAAATCGACAAGCTCAACTTCGTCTTCAAGGTGAACGGCGAGGACCAGATGGCCGACGTGCGCGGCCACCTGGGCATCGGCGAATAAGGAGGAATGAACATGCCGGAGAAGAACGAAGGGGCCGCGCAGGCCCCGCAGGATTCGGACAAGGGCGCGCCCGTGGTGGGCGAGCCGATCACCCTCAAGCATTCCTACAAAGTCCACGGCGTGGAGTTCGCCGAGGTGAGCTTCAAGCGCCGCCCCAAGGCCAAGGACACCATCGAGGCGCACAACCTGGCGTCCACTGATGCAGAGCGCGAGCTGGTCCTGATCGCCAAGGTTCTGGGCATGAAGCCCGACGAACTCCAGGAGATGGACCTCGCTGATTACAACACGGTGCTCAGGGAGTTCCAGAAGGCTTTTTTGTCCTGACCGGCCCCCAGGCGCGCAGGGTGGTGATGGCCCTGTCCCTGTCCACGGGATGGGGCCTCGCTGAGATCATGAACCTGGACTGCGCGGAGCTGGTACTCTGGGGGGCGGAACTGGAAGAGGCGAAAAGGAAAGCGGGGGAGGGCTAGATGCGGTCGAAACTCTCTTTGGTCGGGGAGGCGACATACCACACGCCCTGCGCGACCAGCGCCATCAGCCACCAGACGAAGGCCACGCCCATGGCGATCCCGGCGGGCTCGGGCATCCCGGCGAGTTCCCGGTAGGCCCAGGTACCCAGAAACGACAGGCAGAACACGGCGGTTTTCATGGCATCCAAACTCACTCTTGGTCTGGTTCTCGGAGCGACTCTCGCCAGCGGCTTCACCGGCGTATTTAAGACCGCCAAGAGCAAAACGCAAGAACTGGACGAGACCATCAAGCGCCTGGGCAAGTCCACTGCGGTTTCCGGCGGTCTGGCTGGCGCGCAGCGGGAAGTGGACAGCTACAAGGCTGCCATCCGCGAGGCCCTGAGTTCCGGCAACCGGGAGCGCGCCGGGGCATTGGGCCAGGCTCTCAAGGGGCAGGCCAGGTCCTGGGCGGATGCCCGCCGGGAGGCGCGCGAATACGGTCTGTCCCTGGCTGGCGTGGGCAGGCAGCACAAAACGCTGACCACCCTGATGGATCAGGCCAAGCTGGCCAAATCTCGGGCCGCCGGACACGAGCAGATGTCCGGGGTCCGCAAGGAAAAGGGCTCGGAGATCATGGGCACGGTGGGCATGGTGGCCGGCGCGGCCCTGCCCGTGAAGCAGGCCATGGATTTCCAGCACACCCTGCGCGATATCGGCAACATCGCGGACCTCTCCGACGCCCAGATCGCCCGCCTGGGCGGTTCCGTGCGGGACATCGCGCGCCAGACCAACCAGACTACCGACGAGGTGCTCACCGGCTTCAAGGTGATGCTGGCCAAGGGCATGGACCCCACCCAGGCCCAGGCGGCCATGAGCGTCATCGGCAAGACGGCCACCGCCGCGCAGGCCTCCATCGAGGACATCGCCAACGCCAGCTTCTCGCTCATGGACAACCTGAAGGTTGCCCAGGCCGATCTTCCTGCGGTCATGGATATCCTGGCCCAGGCGGGCAAGGAGGGCAGCTTCGAGCTGAAAGACATGGCCAAGCATTTTCCGGCCCTCACCGCCTACATGAAGGGCCTGGGCATGGAGGGCAAGGAGGGAGCAGCCTCTCTGGCGTCCGCCCTGCAGGTGGCCATGAAGGGCGCGGCCAATCCGGAGGAGGCGGCTACAAACCTCAAGAACTTCCTGGCCAAGGCCACCTCGCCGGACACCGTGGCAAACTTTCAGAAGAAGTTCGGCGTGAACCTGGAGAAGAGCCTCAAGGCTGCCATGGCCAAGGGCCTGAACCCCCTGGAGTACCTGGTGGGGCTCATCAACGAGAAGACCGGCGGGGACACATTCAAGATGGGCGAGCTGTTCGGGGACATGCAGGTGAAGCAATTCCTGATGCCCATGATCCAGAACATGCAGGATTACCGGCGCATCAAGGACAAGTCCCTGGGGGCCTCGGGCGTGGTGGACAAGGACTTCGAGAACATGCGCAGGACGGCCACGGAAAGCCTGAAGGCCCTGCGCATCTCCGCCGGGAACCTGGGTATCGTGCTGGGCGCCACGGTTCTGCCGCCGCTGACGAGCCTTCTGAACATCATGGCCGTGGGCGCTGGCTGGGTGGCCGGGCTGGCCCAGCAGTTTCCGGGCCTGACCTCGCTTCTGTTCGGAGCTGCGGCGGGGTTCGTCACCCTGCGTCTGGTGACCCTGGGCGGAGGATTCGCCCTGACGTTTCTCAAGGACGGCCTTCTGGCCGCCAGCGCGGTATTCAACTTTTTCCGGCCCTCGGTGCTGGCCGCCAACATCTCCCTGGCCTGGCACCGCGCCCTGGCCATCGGCGCTGCCGTGGGCTCACGCATGCTGGCCGGAACCGTCTGGGTGGCCACGGGAGCCATGAAGCTCCTGAATCTGGTGATGGCCAACAACCCCGTGGGCTGGCTGGTGAAGGGCCTCATGGCTCTGGGCGGCGTGTTCACCTGGCTCTATTCCTCCTGCCAGCCCTTCAGGGAATTCATCGACGGCCTGTGGGAGAAGATTTCCAACATCGCGGGCAAGCTGGGCTGGAACAAGCTCAAGCAGATCATGGGCGTCGGCTCGGACGAGGCCCCCGCAGCAGGAGAGGATGGCGCTGCGCAGGGCATGCCCAAGCCCGGAGCGGTGGCCGCGTCCATGCCGGAACCGGGCGCGTCGCTTTCTCCAGACATGGATGCCCAGATGGCCCAGGCGGAAAAGGATCTCGCCGGAGCCATGCCGCCCGGCGCTACCCCCGGCATGTCGGCAGCGTCCGGAGTTCCGGGGCTCTCCGGCGGTTCCGGCCCGGTGTCCGTCACGGTGAACCTGACTATCACCGGCATGCAGTCCGTGGAGAAGGGCATCACCGACGCAATCGACAAGCTCAAGCGCGAGCTGCCCTCCATCCTGGAAGCGGCCATGCACGACCAGCAGCGGGTGAACTATGCCGGTTAGCACCATCACCACCCTGCAGGGCGAAACCTGGGACATGCTGGCCTACCGCCTGTGGGGCGTGGAGACGCTGTTCCACCATCTGGTGGAGGCCAACCGCGCCCACCAGCGCACGCTGATCTTCCCGGCAGGCGTGGTCCTGACCGTGCCGGTGATCGCGCGCATCACCACCCCCGTGGAGGTTCCGCCATGGCAGAGGTGAAGGCCCGCCGCGCCCGGCTGGTGATCGTCTACGAGAACCGGGACATCTCCCAGGACATCGCTCCCTACGTGGTCGGATTCTCCTTCACGGACAACGCCCACGGCAAGTCCGACGAGATCGCCCTGACCCTAGAAGACCGGGAGCACCTCTGGAAGGGCGGCTGGTATCCCGAGAAGGGGGCCAGGATCACGGCCCGGCTGGAGTGCGAGCACTGGGCTGGCGACGCTGCCGCGCCTATGGTCCTGGAGTGCGGCACCTTCACCCTGGACGAGATCGACCTCGATGGGCCGCCGGACGTGGTGAAACTCAAGGCCGTGTCCGCCTCGGTGACGCGTTCGCTTCGCCAGGAGGACAAGAGCCGCGCCTGGGAGAACGCCTCCCTGGAAACCGTGGCCGGGGACATCGCCAAAAAGCACGGGCTGGAACTCTACTACGACGGCCCGGCACACCGCTTCCAGCGCATGGACCAGCGCCAGATCTCCGACCTGGGCTTCCTGCGCGAGCAGGCCGAAGCGCGCGGCATGCGCCTGAAGGTCACCGGGGACAAGCTCGTGCTCGTCTCCGGCGACACGCTGGACGCCCAGGCCCCGTCCGGCACGCTCACCAGGGGCAGCTCGGACATCAAGACCTTCTCCCTCAAGCAGAAGACGCAAGGCACGTTCGGCGGTGGTGGCGAGGTCTCCTTCCACGATGCCGTCTCCAAGCAGACGCGGACCTACGTCGCCGCAGGCAAGGGCAAGGGCGAGAAGCTCCAGGTGAACCGCCGGGTGGACCCCCTGGAGAACGGCCAGGACCGTGCCGAGACGGCGGTGCGCGACCGCGACCGCGCCGAATTCGAGGGGCGTTTCACCCTGGTAGGCGATCCGGGGCTGCGCGCGGGGCTGACCATCTCCGTGGGCGGGTTCAAGCGCTTCGACCGCACCTACCTGATCGACACAGCGCGGCATTCGCTGGATTCCGGCGGCGGCTACACCGTGGAGATAACCCTGAAAACGGCACTGGGAGGCGGCGATGCGTCAGCTGGTTGAACTGGAGCGCCGGGTGCGCATGCTCGAGCAGCAGATTTCCGGGATGCTGCGCCCTGGCGTGGTGGTGTCCACCGACCCGGCGCGCGGCACGGTGCGTCTGCAACTGGGCGACGCGGACAAGCTGGTCTCACACGATCTGCCCGTGCTTCAGCGCAAAACCCTGAAGGATAAGGACTATCAGATGCCGGACGTGGGCGAGCACATGCTGGCCCTGTTTCTGCCCTACGGCCAGGAGCAGGGCTTTGCCCTGGGCTCGCTCTTCTCCCAGGCGGACGGCGTGCCGGAGGCTGCCGGGCAGGACGTCTTCGCCAAGCAGTTCGCGGACGGAACCTCCATCACCTACGACCGGGCCGCGCACAAGCTGGTGGCAGACGTGAAGGGCGACGCCGAAGTCACCACGGAGAAGTCTCTCACGGCCACGGCGCAGGAAGGAGCCACCGTCCATTCCAAGAAGATCCTCACCCTCATGGGCAAGGAGGGCGTCCAGGTGCTCACCGCGAGCTTCACCATCGGCCCCTACCCAGGCGGGGAAACCTGCGTGACCGACTGGCAGGGTGACATGGCCCTCGCCGGGAACTTCCGTCACCAGGGCGACTACGAGCAGCAGGGCAGTCACCGGCTTTCCGGCGACGTGGAGGCCGCAGGCACAGTCACGGACACCGGCGGCAACACCAACCACCACGAGCACTAGAATGCTTGCCGAACTGAAACAGGCGCTGGTGACCGAGTGGTTTGCCAAGGGCGGGGCCGAATCCTCGGGCATCCGCGAGACTGCCGGGCGCGTGCTTGGCGCTGCTGACCAGGTCGCTGGAGGGCGGCTGGATCCGTTCGTGCGTCAGGCCGAACAGGAGTACGGGGCGCTGATGAAGGACCTGCCCATGGTCAAGGGCCTGACCACGTCCATGCTCCCCCACGCAAAACAGGCGGTGGGCGAGGTGATGTCCGGTCGGCTGATGGAGGGGGACGGCCCCTCCGGCTGGGCGCTCTGGACCGATGCCGAGCTGCGCGGGGAGGTGCTCACCTCGGTGGTGGACGGCCTCTCCGCCGGACTCCCCATCCCGGAAGCGGCGAAAGGCGCGGCGGGCGTTCTGACCAAGGCGGGCCTGTCCGCCGCTTCGGCCCTGTTGGGCGACAAGAACGCCCAGCTGCCCGCAGCGGAGGACCTCCCTGCGGCGGACGCCGCCACCGGCTCTTCGGGCCTGGGGTCCTTCGGCCCGGTAGCCTTCCAGGTATCCGCCGATGAGATTCTCACCGTGCGGGAGCTCACCCGCAAGCGGCCCTCGCGCGTGGCTGTGCACGAGGTTCTCTCCAGGCCCTGCAAGCTCCAGTTCATGGGCGTGGGACCGTGGGAGATGTCGTTTCGCATCCAGCTCCATCCCGGCTTCTGTTCCGATCCCCTGGCCCGCATCGCCGACCTGGAGCGCATCCAGGCCGATGGCGAACACCACGCCTTCGTGCTGGGCGGGCGCAACCTGGGGCGCTTCCTGCTCATGGACCTCTCCGAGGATGACCGTTTTCTGGGCAAGGGCGGCAGGCTGGCCGGTGCGGCTCTGTCCCTCACCCTGAAGGAGTACTCCTGATGGCCTATCTGGTGGACCTCTCCAGGCGCGAGGCGCTCACCGTGGGCGCGACCGGCGTGCGCGCCGTGCTGCAGAACGTGCGCCTGATCCTCTCGGTGCGCCGGGGCACGGTTCCGCTGGACCGCGAGTTCGGCCTGTCCGCCACCTTCCTGGACAAGCCCATGCCCGAGGCCCGCGCGCTGCTGGCCGGTGAGATCGTGGAGGCGGTGCGGCGCTGGGAGCCGCGCGCCGCTGTTCTGCGCGTGGACTTTACCCCAGACACGGCGGCCGCCATGGAAGGCCGCCTCTATCCCGTGGTCCTCGTGGAGGTGAGCGATGTCTGATTTCCTGGCGGGCCTGCCCGTCGTGAGCTTCTGCGAGACCGACGCCTCCGCCGTGGAGGCCCGGATCATCGCCGACTACGAGACCGTGGCGGGCGTGACGCTCTATCCTGGCGATCCGGTGCGGCTCTTCCTGGAGGGCGTGGCCTACGTCATCGCCCAGCAGAACCTGCTCATCGATGACACGGCCAAAAAGAACCTGCTGGCCTACAGCACGGGCGGCTACCTGGATAACCTGGGCGCGCTGGTGGACACGCGCAGGCTGGGGCTCACCCCGGCCCGAGTGGCCATCCGCTTCGAGCTTGGCGGGCCGCTGGAGTTTCCGGTCACGGTTCCGGCGGGAATCCGGGTCACGGCGGACGCCCTGACCTTCTGGGCTGCGGAGGCCGAGTGTGTGATTCCGGCAGGAGCGCTCTCCGGTGACGTGTCCTGCGTGTGCCTGATCCCCGGCAGCTCGGGCAACGGCCTGCTCCCCGGCCAGATCAACCGCCTGGTGGACCCGCTGCCTTACGTGGTGCGCGTGGCCAACACAGCCATGAGCCTGGGCGGCTCCGACGACGAGGACGACGCCCGTTTCCGGGAGCGCGTGCGCCTCTCCCCGGAGCGATTCTCAACGGCTGGCCCTGCCGGGGCCTGGCTGTACTGGGCCATGAGCGCGCACCAGGACATCGCGGACGTGGCCGTGATCACCCCCGCGCCCGGCGAGGTGGACATCCGCCCTCTCATGCGCGGCGGCCAGATCCCGAGCCTGGAGCTCATCGGGCTGGTGCGCCGCGCCGTGGAGGCGCAGCCCATGCGGCCCCTCACGGATCGCTGGCAGGTGCAGCCTCCCGAGGCCGTGCCCTACGCCGTGGCCGTCTCCTTCACGGTGGCCCGCTCGGACTCCGCCCTGGCCGCAGGCATCGAACAGGCCGTGCGCCGGGCCGTGGACAAGTATGTAAGCTGGCAGCGGGCGAAGCTGGGACGCGACGTGAACCCCCTCAAGCTGGCCAGCCTCATGGAGCAGGCCGGGGCCAAGCTGGTGGACGTGGCCAGCCCGGCCTTCACCCGTCTGGAGCCCCGGCAGGTGGCCCAGGAATCCTCGGTCTCGGTGATTTTCGCGGGAGTCGAGGATGACTAGCGCCCTGGACGATCTGAGGCTTCTGGACCTGGTTCCGGCCCCGGTGAGCCAGGACCCGGTTTTCATGGCCGCAGCCGAGGCCGCCGACGGCGAGCTGCACACGGCCACGGGAAACGTGCCGCGCACGCTCATCTATCCGGCCCTGGACGCCCTGCC
Organism: Desulfovibrionaceae bacterium; assembly: GCA_009773665.1. GTDB lineage: Bacteria > Desulfobacterota > Desulfovibrionia > Desulfovibrionales > Desulfovibrionaceae > Fundidesulfovibrio. The sequence continues at coordinate 13,950 of WSYE01000032.1, forward strand.
GGGCGCGGCGCTTGATCTGGTGGCCTGGGGATTTCACATCGAGGGTTACGACCTGCTCACCACCCGCGCCGAGCGCCTGCACGTGGTGCGCAACTTCTTCGATTACCACCGTTTCAAGGGCACGCGGCGCGGCTTCGAGCTGTACTTTTCCACCTTCCTGAAGCGCGACCTGTTGGCCGCTTCGCCGCCCCACAAGAGCTTCCTGGGGGCCTCGCTCACCAGCGCGGAGCGCGCCGCCTTCGAGGCCCCGCATCCCGAAGTGCGGGTCTATCCCTTCCGGCATGCCGGGACCAAGCAGGCTTCCTACCCCCGCGACTTCCTGGGCGCGTTCTGGCCGGGCCGCTCGGACGCGCTCCTGCGCATCGGGGACCAGGTGCGCCTGTTCGATCCGCTCACCGGCCAGGAGACCGCTCTGGACAGCCTGGAGACCACTCGCGACACCGTGCAGTCCATGGCAGTGGTGAAGACCCCCGTGCGCCTGCCTGGCCAAGCGGGCCAGACGGGCAGGGCGCTCTGCTGCGGTCGCTTCCTGGCGGGCTTCACCGTCAACCTGGGGGCGTCCTCGCGGATCTACGAGCTGGACCTCTCCGTGGGCTACAACGATGAGGTCGAGCGCCGCCGTCCGTTCTCCACCCGTCCCAGCCTGGAACCCATCCGGCTGGGCTCGGATACGGTGTCCACGCCCGGCACAGCCTGCCCCTTCGCGCTCTTCCCCGGCAACCGCTGGACGGACGTCTACCCGCAGCGCGGCGGGCGCGTCCTGGCCAGGGTGTTCGCGGCCTCCTCCGGAGCCGGGGATCGCATTTACCGTCGCACCAAGCTGTTCGATCCTTCCCGCGTGGTGTTCCCCCGCAGCGCCTCCGGCACCTTCGCCGGGGCGTTCCGGCTGGGGCAGCTCCCGCCGCACACGGCGGAGATCGCCGTGGACATGGCCCGCCCGGCCCCTGCCAGGGCCATGTTCTGCGGCGGGTTTCCGGGCGTGCATGCCAGCACTCTGGGAGCCGGGGAGTGGGTGGCGCTCATGCTCCGCGTTGGCCGCATGGCCGCGCGGTTTTCAGACAAGGTCCTCGTCTCCATCACCAACCGCAAGCCCGTGCGGGCCAGCTCCGGCATTCACGCCGGGGATGTCCGCGCCGGTGAATACCGTCTGGAGGTCTACTCATGATCCGATCCGTGCTGTTCCGCGACCGTCAGGAGGTTCAGGCCGCCGACCTCGCCAACATTCAGGCGTACACCGACGCCACATTCCAGGCTCTGATCCTGGACGCCCTTACCGGCGAACGGATGTTCTCCGGCCTCCAGGTGAGCCTGAAGTCGGCCACCGAACTGGAGATCGCGCCGGGCCGCCTGTGGGCCGGAGACCTGGGCAGGATTTACCAGAAGGCCGCCGCCGAGGTGCTTTCCGTGTTTTCCTACCTGCCGGTGCAGGACCAGAAATACCTGTGCCTCTCCGTGCTCGGGCAGGAGCAGGACGTGGACGTGCAGCCGCGCGATTTCCTGATCGACCTGCAGTCCGGCCAGACCGAGCCGCGCGCCGTGGCCATGGAGACGGCCAGGGTGGTGGCCGTGCAGGTGACGCCCGGCCTGGAGTCCGCCGCTCCCCAGAAGCCCGAGGCCCCTACCGGCTACACCACCATCGCCATGGTGCTGGTGAACGCGTCGGGCATCGTGTCCATCGAGCTTGCCGAGAACAAGCGGCTCATGCGTCTGTTCGAGACTTGGCAGGGCATGAAGGCCAACACCGTCTGGATCACTGCCGCTTCCCAGAAGCTCTCCAGCCTCATGTCCGACGTGGCCAACCTGGCCGCGCAGATCGCACGCATGGGCACGGCAGGGCTGGTGATCAATCTGGCCGCCGAAGTGGCCCTGCTGCGCGACAAGCTCTCCCTGCCCGCCGTCTATTCCGAGTACGACGCGGACAACCTGCTTTCCGCCGTCAAATCCGACACCGCAAACCCTGAGTATCACGCCCTGGTGATGATGGGCGCACGCTTCCCCTGGGCTGGCGAGACCGAGCAGCAGATGGACCTGTTCAACCCCTACGAGACCGCCGCGCGCAACTTCTCCGGGTTCCTGCTACCCGCGCACGACGTGGTGGCGCGCACCAAGACCACGGGCCTGAGCGGGGAGCTGCTCCTGTCGCAGTATCAGTACCAGACGCTCACCAGCAGGCAGCTGACCCGCACCCGCCGTAGGACCGAGTATTCCCCCACCTGGCGTTGGTGCACCAACGGCGCGAACTGGGGCAACCAGGACCAGGGAAGCGTTGTTGAAGAGGTCTTCGAGGGCGTAATTCCCGCCGGAGTGGCCCTGGGAGATTCCAAATACCGCGAGGACCGGTTCGTCCAGGACAACGGCGGTCCCTCGCACTACGTCTACGATTCCCGCGACGTCTGGGTTCACACCTGGCTGGAGACCTACTGGGTGGTGGACAGCATCGAGAACACCATCTCCGGCTCGGTCAACGCCCAGACCATCCTCAACTCCCAGAATGGCTGGCTGCGCAGGATCGGCCTGACCTTCACCAAGAAGGCCGCCGACGGGGCCGTGCACATGATGCTCTGCGACACCGTCAACGGCCTGCCGAACCCTCACCGCACCCTGGCGAACGTCTCCGTGGAGGCGGCTGACATCAAGGCGGACGGAACTACTGAGACCATCTTCGAGTTCCCGCAGCCCGTGTTCCTCTCGCCGGGCAAACGCTACGCCATCGTGCTGGTCACCGGCGGCGCGCACACCGTGGCCCTGGTGGAGGGCACCGAATACTCGCAGGGGACGCTCTTCTACTCCACGGACGGCGAGTACTTCCAGGGCGACTTCACCAAGGACCTGATGATGACCCTCTACTATGCGCGCTTCCAGAACCCGCGCACCGTGGTGGACTTGAAGCCCGTCTCCCTGGCGGAGGGCATCGCCGCCTTCGACATCCTGCACGAGGCCGTCATCCCGGACGCCACCAGCCTGAGCCTGGAATACCAGCCCAGCGGCACCGGCGAATGGGTGACCATCACCAGCGGCACCACGGACGGGCTGCTTGGCCTGCCCGCCATGTGCCGCCTGCGCGCCGTGTTCAACGGCAGCCAGGACATCATGCCCGGCCTGGGGCTTTCCGGTTCCAAGTTCCGCGCGGCCCGGCCCGGTACCTCTTTCAAGCACATCAGCGCCCTGCGCACCCTGGGGGATGCCTCCGACTCCATCGACGTGATCCTGCGCCTGGAGAACTGGGACGCAGCCAAGCACGTGTGCGAGGTCTCGCTTCTCTCCGGCGGGAATACCTACACCGGCACGGTGGTGGACGAGGACCTGGGCGACGAGACCATCCGCCGCACCGTGTCCTTCACGCCGAACGCGCCCACGGGCGTCTCCACCTACAAGATCCAGGTCGAGGGAACGACCACCACGGCCCTCAAGTGCTTCCATGTGGCCCAGCGCATGGACGTGGCCCGGTAAGGGGGAAACATGACGCTCGATCTGGAAAAATACGCCATGCGGGAGGGGGTGACCCCTCTCTCGGCAGCGGAGCTGAACCAGCGCTTTTACGCCGTTGTGCGCCGCCTGCACGAGCTGGAGCAGCTGAAGATGGACTGGGAAGCGGCGGTTACGGAGGTGCAGAACCACGGCCTGGCCAGGGTAAACGATGCCGTGGCCCCGCTGCTGGAAGGCCTGCGCGCGGACATGGAGGCCGTGATCGCCCTGGGGCAGGCCGCCCAGGCGGATCAGGCCGCAGCCGTTGCCGCCATGCTGGCCGCCATGGAGGCCAAGATCGCGGAGGCGGACCTCAAGATTGTAGACGTGGAGGCTTACGTGGCCAGCTTGGGACCGGCGTTGGCGGACATCATCGAAACCACCGGCAACCTGACCAAGGAGGTGGTGGAGGTCGACGGCCAGCGGCGCATCCGGCTGGGAGTTGTCGTTCCGCCCAGCGTCGGGGCTGACCTCTACCTCTCCGACACGTACCCCTGCCTGCTCTACTAGGAGAACATACTATGGCATCTCATCCCGCTTTCCCGTCCACGCCTCCGATCTCGGCGGGCGTCACGCTCTCAAGCGCCGACAACGCCGCCTGGAAGAAAATCCTCGAAGCTCCTGCCGACGGCTCCGGCGTTCTGGTGGGGCGTCTGCGCGCAGTGAGCGACGACACGGCGGGCGTTAGCCTGATAGCCGCCCGCAACATCGGCGGCACCTACTACCGCATCGGCTGCGCCACCGTGCCAGCAGGCGCGGGCAATAGCGCGGGCGTAGCCTGGAAAGACCTCCTGGCGGACCTGAACCTGGGCGAATCTCTTGCCCTGGCACCGTCCGAGGGTCTGTTCGTCATGCCTGTGACCAACGTCACCGCCGCGAAAACCATCTGGCTGCACCTTGAAGGCGCGCCGCTCTAGGAGGATGGCATGAGTCTTTATTCTCTCAAGAAAGGCGCGGGCGGGGCCATGCAGCCCTGGTCCCAGGTCCTCACTCTGGCCGAGGCCGGAAAAGGCTGCGACGGTCTGTTCGGCCTGTATGACTCGCTGGGCGACAAGACCCTGGCGGGAGCGCACACCATCCCCACGCTGCTCGACGGACCCGAAAAGGTCGTGCGGTACGGCGCGCTCACGCTCGGAGATGGCGTGATGGCCACGAGCCTTACTGCCTCCCATCGCTGCAAGGGGCTCGTGATTCTGTGCGACTCGCTCACCGTGAAGGCCAACGCGACCCTGCACATGACCGGACGGGGGGCGCGAGTGCTCACCAACGACGACCCGTTCTTCCCGTTCGTGGACTTCAAGATTCCGTTCAAAATCAGCCTCGATTCCAACCGTATGTCGCTGGCGCAAGCCATGGCCGTTATCAAGTCACTCGGACTCGCTCCGTGGGACATAGGGACCTTCCAGCACCTCGTAGCCGGGTTGTATGGTTTCAACTCTGCGGTGTCCTTGGCCGGGTCTGTCGCGCTTATGCTGGCGTCAGGGGGTGGTGCAGGCGGTCCAGGATACTATCTGGGTGTTGGTACTCCCATTCCTGGCGGCCCCGGAGGGGCTGGGGCCAACGGCGGCATGGGGGGCGGGGCGTCTGCTTCCGGGTGGGTCGATGGGGGTTACAGAATGTCTTTCACCGCAGGGGCAGGCTGTCCGTATTCTGGTGGTTCTGGCTCTGGCGGGCAGGCATACACCGGGGGAGGGACATCAATGCCTCCTATGCAAAGCAAATACTCTGGACAGGGCGGCAATGGTGGAGCGTTTGCCGAGTACCAAGTCCTTCTGACCTACGATTCGAGCCCGGCTTATATGGGCGGTGGCGGCGGTGCGGGGAATCCTGGAGGGAAAAACCATAGTGGCGTTCGAGCCGGGGACGGTTGCGGCGGAAAACTAACAATCATTTGCCGGGGGGCTGTAGCTGTCCAGTCGGGTGGCAAGATTGAGGCCAATGGGATGCCTGGAAACGCGGGGGGGTACTCCACTGGAGGCGGTTCTGGCGGGGGGCATGTGTCAATCATCACGCCGTCGCTAACCAACGGTGGGACTATCCAGTGTGCTGGCGGCTCCGGTGGCGGCGCTGGTGGCGCTGGATCGGTGGTCACGAAAAACTTCAGCGACATGGGGTGGTAGTCATGCAGATCATCCTGCTTCACAGCGCCCAGGTGGAGACCTCGCGCGCCATTGTCCAGGAGATTGGCGGCAATCCACAGTGGAACTCCGCCGAGGAAGTCATCTGCACCGGTGGACGCGAAGTCCGCGTCATCTCCAAGCACGCCCTGGCCGTCGCCGCCTGCCCGAACTTCAGCGCCTACCCGGCCATTGTGGTCCAGGACGGCGAGAGCGTGCGGGTGAATTCGCCCGTGGAATCCTGGGTTGACTGCCTGGACTTCGCGGACAACCCGCCATCGCCTGAGACCCCGGCCCGGAAGGTCGAACACTCCAAGCTCGAATTCCTGGCCCTGTTCACCGACGAAGAGAAAGTAAGCCTCAAGGCCCTCGAAACCACGGACCCTACCGTTGGCCTGTTCTGGGAGGAGTACCGCACGGCGGACTCGATCCGCCTGGACGATCCGCGCACCATCCGGGCCGTGGAGTACCTGACCAGCCAGGGCTACATCACGGCGGAGAGGAAGGAAGAGATACTGGGGTTATAGATGGTTCTTATGACAGGGATTTAAGGGTGGGTTCATTGTGAAATGAGCCCACCCTTTTAGATTTTTGGATTATATCTGAGGGATCAGTCATCGTAACTCGAAAGTCCCACATATGGGCATGTCTAATTTTACACATCATATGTCCGTATATGGTGGAGTATGTATGGAATTCCCGTCGCAAAGTTTGGATATACAGCCAGTCGCTGTGCTGAAAATTTCGTGTTTCCCTACATTCCATGTGTACAGCTCTAGTCGAGATTGACACCTACCAGGTTGGATGGATATTTTACAAAAAATTTTGGGGTGTTGCATGAAAAATCTTCTTATTTGGTGTGCGATTTTCTCGACACTGGCGCTCATGGGGTGCTCAGCTGGCAGTCATAAGGCCGCTGTCCAGAATGACACAACAGACCGCATCTCGGTCGGCACTGTCCAGCGTGAGATCCGCGTCGGCATGAGTTCTGCGGATGTCGTGGCAGCCTTGGGGTCGCCCAACATGGTCACCACCGACGATCAGCGTCGCGAGGTGTGGGTTTACGACAAGATTTCAACTGAGGTCAGTTATTCCGGCAGTAGCGGTTACGGGACACTGCTCATTGTCGGCGGCAGCGTAGCCTCTGGAGCTGCGTCTCGCTCCCAGC
>WSYE01000032.1:20731-44228 GCA_009773665.1 Desulfovibrionaceae bacterium
GACTGTCGTCGTCAAGTTCGACAACGAGCAAAAGGTTCGCGATTTTGCCTATCGCCAGTCCAGCTTCTAATGGGAGGGGTCATGTTTAGAAAGAGTGCGGCCGTCACGCTGATCCTGGTGATGCTCTCAGGGTGTACTGCTGCCAAAGTTCCCAAGCAGGCGCTGGACCTCTCCCCTGAGGACATTTCAAACAAACAGCTTCAGACAAAGTTTTTCGAAACCACTGATGAGAAGATGATCCTCTCCGCTTCGGCTGGTTTGTTGCAGGATCTTGGTTTCAACCTCGATGAAAGCTGCCCAGATCTCGGGTTGGTCACCTGCTCGAAGAACCGCTCCGCAGTGGTTACCGGACAGGTCGTCGGTGCGGTCGTTGTGGCCATTCTGTTTGGAGTAGCCGTTCCGATCGATAAGGAACAAAAAATTCGTGCGTCCCTTGTGACTAGGCCGGTCGGTGAGAAAAGTGACCGCGTCGCGGTGCGGCTGACAATTCAGCGCGTGGTCTGGAATGACCGGAACATGGTCAGCAAGGCGGAGACCGTCAACGATCCGCAGATTTATCAGGAATTTTTCAACAAGCTGGCCCAGTCCATCTTTCTGGAGGCCCACGACATATGAAGATGAGCCGTTGCCTCGCATTACTTCTTGGCGCAGTGATGCTGGTGTCCATGTTCGGATGTCAGGCTGCATCAAGGAATCAGATCATGGCTGCCTCTGCATCCCAGGTGGAATTGCGCAACTACCAGAGCCGTCGTTTCGAGACGGAAAACAAAGAAAAGACCTTGCGCACCGTCATCTCGACGCTTCAGGATCTCGGGTTCATCATCGACAAAGCTGACATGGTGCTCGGCTCGGTCAGCGGGACTAAGCTTGGTGGCTACAGTCTGCGCATGACCGTCACCGTCCGACCCAAGGCTCAGAATCAGATGCTTGTCCGCGCAAACGCTCAGTACAACATCACAGCCGTCGAAGATCCTGAACCGTATCAGCAGTTTTTCGCGTCATTGGAGAAGTCGATGTTCTTGACCGCACACATGGACGAGTGAGATTGCTTTCGATGATATTCATACACGATAGGGAGCCAACTGGCTCCCTTTCGTCATTCAGAAAAGAAATTGCATTGGGAGCCTTTCTCGAAATATGAAACGTCCATGCGAAAATGGTAATTGGTGCTGGTGACCGGAGGGTGTTGTTTTACTAAAATTCTATCTCATTCATGATGCGGGAGTATAACTTGAACAGCATACAGCAAAATATCGATTTTCTTTTGCAGAAGGTCAAGGACTTGGTGGAGGCTCACTTCGGATTGCCAGGTGTCATTGTTCTATCTGTTGTTATGACGTTGTTATTTCTTTGGATATTTTGGAAGCAGGTTGTCAAAGTCCCTGGTGTTTCGTGGCTTGTTGGCGTTTTCAAGCGCGCTCCTCTACCCTTATTTGAACCTGGTGTGTTCGGAGTTTTGGTGGCTGACTTAGAAAATGATTCTAAAAATGGGGCTGGAGCTTCAGGCCTTCGTTCTTCCATTGCTAGCAAGACAGAAGGCGTTACAGTTGTAAGACTCAATCGCAGAATTGATGGAATGGGTAAGGGGACGCCATCTTCTGTAGCCAAAGCACAAAAGAATGCTCATCGATATCTAGAGAAAACACAAGCGCAAGTACTTGTATGGGGTCTTGTTCATACTGCGGGGAAGGAAAAAGAACTTGAGCTGTTCATAGATCATTTAGGAGAAAAGGGCGAAGCGAAGCCAAAGCCTTTTCGTTATGAGAAAGGAATATTCATCAAAGAAGAGTTTTACAGCGACATGATCAACGTGTTGGCAATGACGATCACCTCACGCTATACAATGTTTCAGGAGCTTCAGAAACAAGAGATGGTATCCCTTGTTGAACCCCACGCCAAGGCATGCCGCGAATTTTTACGGAATGAATACTTGCCGCCGTCGCGGAGGGCAGATGTCAGACAACATCTCGCTAAGACTCTGTGTACCCTTGCGCAACACACCGACACTATCAGGTTGTTGGGGGAAGCTGTAGAATTGCAGAAGGCGAATTTGGCAGAAGTCTCGCGGGATGATGATCCTGAACGCTGGGCTCAAGCGCAGGATTCCCTGGGAGTCGCACTTCTTGAGCTTGGTCGACAAGAGATTGAACAAGATCGTTTGAAAGAGGCAGTTGCGGCGTTTAGCACCGCACTCGAGATTCGGACACGTGACACCTTGCTCGTGCCATGGGTCGTAACTCAGACACATTTGGCACAGGCTCTAATTGAACTTGGAGGTCGCAATCTTGAATATGCTCCAATAAACGCTGCAATCAATCTACTTCGAGAAGTGCTGGAGGATATTACTCTGGAGCAACATCCAGAAGAATGGGCCACTATAAAGTTTTTGTTGGGAACTGCTAATATTGTTCAACGTTTTTCTGATGAGAGCGAGTCTATTTTGGCGGATGCTTATCGTGTTCTGCAAGAAGTTTTTGCGGTATGGACTCGCGAACGACATCCTCAACAATGGGCCAACAGTAAACACGAATTGGGAGTGATCCTCAGGAATATAGGTGCTAGAGATGTTAGTATCAATCGATTTGAAGAATCAGCACAGGCCCTCAGGGGGGCGCTCGAGGTGCGAACTCGTGCCAGGGTTCCCTTGGAATGGGCTGAGTCAAATAATGCTTTAGGCGAAACATTATACCGTTTGGGTGAGCGTGAGGTCGATAATAAGCTCCTTCTCGATGCTCTCACAACTCATCAAGAGGTTCTTGAGGTTGTGACACCTGAAATGGCTCCCCGTCAGTGGGCATTGACCTTGGCGCTACTTGCGCGTGTTCGAGATGATTTGTCCTATCGATTTGGGGGAGAAGAGCTCCCGCGCGAATCAGTTGAGAATTTTCGGCAAGTTTTGTTGGTGGTGACCAAGGATAACGATGCCGCTAGGTGGCATTCGTTTGGTCATTGGTTTGCGCACGCACTTCGAAGGTGTGGAGAAGTCACTAAAGATGCGATTTTATTGGATGAGGCGTTGTCAGTGTGTAATGAATTAATTAAGCATCAGGAGATCAAACTGTGTCAATTTGCACTTGCGCATAACGTTATGTTGTCTGGAGATATTTTGTGGACGCGCTATGTCGTCAGTAACAGTGTGCGCGATATGGAAGATGCACTTGTTGCTAATAAGTCTGCACTGGAATTGTTCAAGGCCTATGGGTCAGAGTACCTTCAAGCCTGGGCAACGTTGAATATCGGCACAATCTATGAGGCAAAAGCTAGTCGTAAACAATCTAAGCGTAGTATAGAGACGTCAATACGTGCACTATTGGAAGCTTGGAATGTGTTTAGAGAAGGAAATTTGTATGTCGCTAAACATTGTTGTGACAAAATTGTGACAGCCTTGCACATCCTGGCCACCTACCCCAATGACGTGCATCTGGCCGTCATCGAAAAATACCAGTCCGAACTTAACAAGGCCCGCGTGTGGGCCTTTCATAATCATGTTGATTTCCCGTGGGAACTTGTGATGGGACCAGAGCCAGATACCGATTCCTGATGTGGGTTTTACGGCTTGGCAAGTAGATCAGAACCTTATCCTGTTGAGCTCCCATGTGCTTCCATCGTGGATCGTACAGGATCGGCATTGGTAGAGCTTTCGCTTATTCGAGATGATTCGGGAGCCGCTCCACCAACCCCGCATCTTCATTCTTGGGCGAATTCACCCTGGTGCTCACGCGATACGCCTGCATGTCCGGCCAGGGGCGGCTTGCCAGGATGTCCGCCACCTGAGCTGGATCGCCCAGCTTCGGATCCAGCCAGCGGGCATCATCCTGCGGTGAGACGATCACGGGCATGCGGTCGTGCAGCGGCGAGACCAGTTCGTTGGCCTGGCAGGTGATAATGGCCACGCTTTCGATGATCTCGCCCTCCGGGCTCTCGTAGTGCTCCCAGATTCCGGCCAGAGCCAGGACGTCCTCCGGCGTTCGGGATGTGATGAACCAGGGCTGGCGGTGGCCGTTCTCCTCGTGCCATTCGTAGAATCCCTGGGCCGGGATCAGGCAGCGCCTGCGCCGCATGGCGGCCTTGAAGGACGGCTTCTCCGCCACGGTCTCCGCGCGGGCGTTGATCATCTTGTAGCCAATGGACGTGTCCTTGGCCCAGGAGGGAATCAGCCCCCACTTCAGCAGGCGCATCTCCCTTCGCTCTGGAGTCTGCACAACCGCCTCCACCAACTGGCCGGGCGCGATGTTGTAGCGGGCCGGAGCCTGCGGCACCTCTGCCAACTCGAAGCGCTCCAGCAGGCGCTTACGCGGTATGCCCAGCGCGAATCGTCCGCACATCGAACACCTCCCTGGCGATCTCACTCTTAGCCATCAGAACAATTTTCATGATCTAAGCCCTGGCCTGGATTCGGAAATCGTGTCTTGCCCGTCAATACTTTGTAAGCTGAATCTTGCCAATGTAAAGTCGCACTGATACATCGCAGCCCTATGAGCTCCCTGCAACGCCATCCGAGTTTCCAGGTCCTGGGATGTGAGTCCGGCACGCCGCTGGAGTTGCCGCTTCTGCTCTCGCTGATCCCGGCTGGCTTTCCGTCGCCTGCCGAGGACTACATCGACCAGCATCTGGACCTGAACGACCACCTGGTGTCCCACCCGGCTGCGACCTTCTTCGTCCGGGTGGTAGGCGAATCCATGGCCGGAGACAACATTCAGCCGGGGGACATCCTGGTGGTGGACCGCGCCCTGGATGCGGTCAGCGGCAGGATCGTCATAGCAGTTGTGGACGGGGATTTCACCGTCAAACGGTTGCGCCGCAAGAACGGGCGCATATTCCTTGAGCCCGCCAACCATGCCTTCAAGTCCGTGGAGATCACCCCAGAGACGGATTTCGAGGTGTGGGGCGTGGTGACCTTCATCATCCACAAGGCCTGACCGCCATGCCCGTGTTCGCCCTGGTGGACTGCAACAATTTCTACGTCTCGTGCGAGCGGGTGTTCGCCCCGCACCTGAACGGACGCCCGGTGGTGGTGCTGACCAACAACGACGGATGCATCATCGCCCGCTCCCCGGAGGCCAAGGCCCTGGGCTTCAAGATGGCCGAGCCGGAGTTCCAGGTGCGGGCGCGGCTCAAGCGCCACGGCGTGGCCGTGTTCTCCTCCAACTACGCCCTGTACGGGGATCTCTCCGCGCGGGTGATGGCCACGCTGTCCATGTTCACGCCGGACATGGAGATCTACTCCATCGACGAGGCCTTCCTGATTCTGGACGGACTCCAGGAGGACGTGCGCGGGTATGCCGCGCATATCCGCGAAACCGTGCGCAAGTGGACGGGCATCCCGGTGTCCATCGGCGTCGGGCCGACCAAGACCCTGGCCAAGGCCGCCAACAAGCTGGCCAAGAAGCGCCCGGAGTTCGAGGGCGTGCTGGATCTGATGCACCGGCCTGATATGGACGCGCTCCTGGCCTCGCTGGACGTGGAGGACGTCTGGGGCATCGGGCATCGCCACGCCAAGCGGCTGAAGGAGCGCGGCGTGATGACGGCCTTGGATTTCATGGGGCTGTCGCGCGAATGGGTGCAGAAGAAGATGACGGTGGTCGGGCTGCACACCTGGTTGGAGCTGCACGGCGTGCCCTGTATCGCCATGCAGCATGCGGAAGCGCCCAAGAAGACCATCGTGTCCTCACGGTCGTTTGGAAGGCCCGTCACGACGCTGGAAGAGATGGAGCAGGCCATGACCCGGCACGCCAGCCGCGCCGCCGAAAAGCTGCGCGGCCAGGGCGGGCAGGCCAACTCCATCCTGGTGTTCATCCAGACCAACACCTTCATCGAGGGGGAGCCGCAGTACTGCCAGGCCACGAGCATGGCGCTGGTGCCGCCCACGTCGCATACGGCTGAGATCGTGCGCCGTGGCGGCGAGGCGCTGAAGCGGATCTTCCGGATAGGGTTCCGCTACAAGAAGGTGGGGGTGATGCTGTCCGGCATCGAGTTCGAGGGGACGGCGCAGCTGTCGCTGCTGCGCGAACCGGACGAGCGAGGCAAGCAGCTGATGGGGGTGCTGGATAGGGTGAATGCCAAATGGGGCCGGGAGACGCTGTTTGTGGCGTCTACCGGCACGGAGCGGAAGTGGAGCATGCGGCAGAACTTCAGGTCGCCGAGGTTTACGACGGTTTGGGGGGAGATTCTCAATGCAAACACATAATGTTCAGAATAATATGATATGCACAATATGGTCGCATGTCAAAATTAAAGCAGACACCGAATGATGAGCATTGAGAAGTCGGACTGCATTACATGTCGTCGTCTACGACCTCGACCTTACTTGCTGATGCGGTGTGAGATTTTCTTTGCATTTTAATGTTATCAAATTTTTCGAGGAGCTTCCTTTTGGCAGCGGATTGATTATGTTGATAAGAAAGAAGTTTGGAGGTGCCGGTGATCTCTGCAGGGTAATCATAATAAACTACTGACTGTGCCTCCATGTTTGCGATTTTTTGCGCGAGAAGATTTAGTGTTTTATGAATGTCTGATACCGATGATATTAATTCAGCAAGTGAGCGCTGCTCGGGATTCTTGCTCTGTTTAAGAATTTGAATCTCCAAAGAGGCAGATATTGGTGTTTCCATGTCGTCCGATTTCTTTTTCTCAATAGATCTGATTTGTGTAATGATCTCGATTTTGGCTTCCTCGACACGATCCAGATCGTGATGGTCAATAGAAATTGTTCTCATTCCTGCTACGTCAAATGGAACTTGCTCATCTTTTTTGATTAACTGAACAAGGGGTTTTCTTGTTGCATGTCGAACTGCTAGTTCATAAAAAACATTAGGGTTTCGCTCTGTTAGGTCTGCTATTACAAGGGGAGCGTTTACAATGTGCTGTATAGCTTGGCTGGTGATCAGACCTGGTTCGGATATCTCATCTGCCCTGATAGCTTTGTACCCACATTCTAAGGCAGCTGGTTTGATGATGTGCTTTAACACTTGGTCTGAGCGTTTTCGTGTTTCTGTGCCTTCGTTTCCTATGGGAGCTATTACGAAGCAAACTTTTTCTTGCGTCATTGTCATACCACCTTGTGTCGCGTGTTATAGTGTAGATATGTAATATTTATTTATAGTGTGCATATGCAGTGAGTATTTTGGAGATGACAAAAGATATATGTTCCTTGTTCTGATTGATTATCTCTATTAGTCCAAGTGACGAAGTAATAAAAAAGATCATTGTTGAAGCGAAGGGAAGTTTCTCTTCTGAAGAGGTCAAGTTTTTGTATTTCTTTTCTGCAGATAAGATGTGTTTCCATTCATCCTTAAAACATGGAAATCCGAGGTGTTGTTCCATGTCGTGAAGCACCTTATATTTTGCCGAGCTCAGTTGACGATAAGATATTAGTCTCTGTTTCCAGGACAATGATAGCAGTAAGCCAAGTAAACCCAATATCGTAACAAGCTCACCTTTGTTGTGTGAAAACTCTTGGTGACTGTAAAGATAAAATGTTCCAGCTACGAACGATGACAAGACTGTTATGTAGTATTTGTTGTCTTGTCCTCTCCGAGAGCTTAAGTTGTCAGCTGACTTGACGTACTCCTTGTACTGCTCGACTAAAATTTTCTTAAACTCGCCGCATCTTAACCGAGTTTCCTGATCGCATTTACGATGGATTCTGTGTGCCAAGAAACGACTACGTCGCAATGTGATTGAAGGGATGATGCTTGAAGATTTCCGTACGGTCTGATTCCCAGGATTGGTTTTGGCGTTTTGTACCATTGTTTTGCTATCTTAACTTCCTTAGTGATCCATTTACTATATGTTGCATATTTTCCTAGCAACAAGACAACTACGTGAACACTTCGCATCTGATTGAAAATGCCCAGTTCTAATTCTCTGACCTTTGTTGAGTCGAGTGGGTCGGTTTGTGGGACAGAATGGTTGCGGTAAAAAAAATACTTTCTCCTGTCCAAGATAGCCAATAGGCGCTGGTAGTCGCTTGAATACGACCATGAATGGCTAATGAATAAATTACGTGTAATTACCATACTCAGGGTGCCTCTGAGAAATTTGGTGCGTTTCTGGGTGCTGAAGTCCCTATTCGATCGCTGTCGCTTAACATAGGTGCTTGACTAAACGCTTCCTGAAATTGTTGGAGTTCGTTGTGTCTGTATTAAAGTCAGCATCCGAAACAACATGATTTGTTATGCCGGTGGCAACGTTGTGTTGATCTTTCCGGCATTGGTATGTGCACTGATGCCTATATATGCCTTATATCCGAAATGAGTTGATCATGCAAACTCATTTTCCAGTCGCACCAAACCAAATTCTCATGCCTTTCCCCATGGAATGCCAATACCGCACTCTACCGCGCTCGGTTTCTCCGGTGTCCTGCATCTACTCCAGCATCAGGTCCATGTCTTTGAGCGCATGGCCGCACTGTTCCGGCGTCAGCCCGGGGGGGGAGGTCGGGATGATCGTCACCCTCTCAGGCATCGAGTACGAGGGAACGGCGCAGTTGTCGCTGCTTCGCGAGCCGGACGAGCGGGGAAAGCAGCTGATGGGCGTGCTGGACAAGGTGAATGCCAAATAGGGCCGGGAGACGCTGTTTGTGGCGTCTACCGGTACAAAGAGGAAGTGGAGCATGCGGCAGAATTACAGGTCGCCGAGGTTTACGACGGTTTGGGGGGAGATATTAAGTGTATTGAAATAGTTGGTTTGTGACGCACGTGGAAATATTAAAGTGATATATATTGTGAGCCGGGGTGAGCATCAAGCAAAACCCTAAAAGTAGTCTCTGATGCTTTAGCAATAAATATTAACTGTCGATTCTCGTATGACTGAAGCTTGATCATGTCAGCGAAAAGTCGTCCGTCACTTATGCAGAGCTGTCTTTGAAAGAGAATGTAAATTGCTTTGCATGTTTCTAGTGCCTTGAATAGGATTTGAGGGTCTTTTAAGTTCTCACGTTTGACTTCAATTGCACAAGGTGTGAGAAGTGGAATTTCATTGGCGTTTTTTAGGTGTATGATGGCGTATACGTTGTTGTTGTCAGATCGTGAAGCTATGAATATGAAATTATTCGCATGTAGTTTTATGAGTTCTTTAAAGGCAAGAATTCCTCCTGTCTTATCTTCAAGGTTTACAAAATGCCAAGGATTGAAATCTTTTCCATCGTCAATAAGGATTACTTTGTTTGGCTCTATAGTAAGTCTGAAGTATGATGCATTGCCATGTTGAAAAGCATTTCGTGAAAATTCAATAACGGCATCACAGACTGCGTTTGACGTGTGCTTTCCCCATATTTGAGACATGCAGGAATCTTCTATTGCATCGCTAATAAGGTCATTGTCAATATCACTTCCTGAAATGTCGGTGCTGTAATTTGGCAGTTCTGTCGTATTGAAGAAATATTCTTGGAAATTAATGTTAGTTCCATAGGTCTGAGTCAAATGTGCCCTCAGTTCTGCGAGTTCTTTCCATTTTTTTAATTGTTCAACGGTGTACCTAGTTTCGTCTGTGTCGATGATTTTCCCATGACGATAGCAAAGCCATATTCCATTTTGAATGGATGCTCGTTCTTCAGCCGTTATGTTTGGATTATATCGACGAGCACCTCTTCCGGGGGCTGCCGCAGAAATATGGCATGCCATTCCTGAATTGCTTGTTGCAGTTGAAGATTCATTACTTGGACCAGATGTCGGGATGTGGCACCCAGGAAAAGAACAGCAATAGCCTGCGCGTTGGGCAAGTGCTTCTTTAGTCGAAGGTTTGAAATCGTCGCGATTTTCCATTTGTTCCTACTCGTATTGTTTAGGATGCATGGCCATGCACAGAATATTGTATGGATACAAGAAAGTTATGTTTTAGGTTCACTGAATTTTTTATTAATTATTTTGAATATTTTTGAGAACTGCTCAAGTTCTTCGTTAGAGTAGTCAGTGCGTTTGCGAAATTCATCAAGCATTTTTTGTTTTAGGTTGTTCTCGGCACTTTCTCTGATTTCCTTTGATTTACTACTCAAGCTAAGGACGACGTCAGTTTCTTGTGAAAATACAGATGACCAAATAGTGTTTGGTAAGAGTCCCTCCAAGCGATCTTTCCCTGGTTGATTTATCCCTATGGGTAGGTAGTCTATATTGCGCTGAAGTCCAAGGTTGCTCATGCTGCGTTGAACTTCACTGTCGCAATCAAGATCGTATGTTATGAATACTTTGTCAAACTTTCTGAGCACGAATTGTAGGAGTACAGTGTTCTTAAGTGCTGTCCAACCACCATAAGGGACAATTTCAACCCCAGTTTTTAACACATATTTTCCAAGTTGGTTTGCTCGAATGAATTCAAAGTATTCTTTGTCAAGTTCACCTTCTACGAGTAATACTTGCGACTGTGAAGATGAAAGTACTGGTAGCCAGTCTTCAAATTCCGAAGTAGATACACCAAGTTGCTCAGCAAAGGGAGCCATCCAATTTTTGTCAGATGTGTCTATTACGCATGCTGCACGTGTTTTTGAGCCAATGCATTCGCGTGCAAGTAGTATATTGGCAGATCCGTCACTTTGATTTAGCATGTAAGGACTGTGTGTTGTTGCGATGATTTGTATACCAAATTCAGTTGATAGAGAGCGAAGCATCCTTCCAAATTCTGCTTGTGCTGATGGGTGTAGAAAACACTCAGGTTCCTCAACTATGACAAATGGCGTAATTTTATCATTTTCAGATTCTGTCGTTTTGACTCGATGGGCTTGAAGTATAGCCATTAGTATTCGCGTACGGTTTTGAGTACCACTACCCCAGTATTCGAGAGGTACTTCGACAAGTTTGTCTTTAAGATTTATGCTCAGTGGTAGCCGATTGTAGGATGAACCCTCTGGAAATGAAAGTTCAACGTCATACCGTTCACTAAGTCGGCCTATTATTGTATTTAAACCTTGTTTGTGGTCCTTTGCAACGCGCTTGAATTGTGTCTCAAGTTTTTTTGCTGCCTTGTCGATTTCTTTTCGGTCAACTTCTGACATTACAATGTCGTAGACAAGTCGCCTGGCGCTGCGACCGTATATGTAATCATCGTCTTTTGATGTTGAATTGTATAAAAACATGAGGTTGGAGTCTTTAATTCTTTTGTCAATTTCTTTGGCTGCTTTTTCGTCAACCATGTCGCCATTAATTTTTACTGTGATAGTTCTTATCCCATTGCTAGTTATCTGGTAATTTACACTGATATTGGTTTCATTGTCTTCAATTTTTCTTTCTGCAATTTTTTCTAAAAATGAAATGAGAGCAGGGTCATCTTCTCTTGTTAGTTTTAAAGCGTAACAAATTTCAATCGGGTCGCCGCCATTTGCCCATTGCGTAAAATCCTCTTTGTAATTAAACCTGTCTTCATCGTAATACCAGAGGTATGATGTTTGACCTCCAAATAATGCCATGAGCAATCTTATTACGCATGATTTTCCGGCATTATTTTTTCCAGAAAATGTGCAGTAAGATTCTGAAAATGAAAAATTTACATTCTCTAATACGCGATAATTTTTTGCAGATATAGACATGATTTTCATGGTGTCTAAGCCTTGCCTTGGTGTTAGTATTTTGGATGATTGTATTGTGAAATAACAATAGTTAATCGCACTTAACCTTCGTGGCCGCATTTCGGGCACGCATCGGCATCGGCGACATCTTCTTCTTGTAGGCCGAGCAGAAGGGGATGAGCGTGGGCATGGGTACTCCTTTGGTCATGCTGTCGCGTCGTTCATCAGCCGTTTCAGGCAATCCTTGGCTTCGGTGATCTGGCGCTCGATGCGCCGTTTCTCTCTCTCCAGTTCTTCAAGCCAAGCCGCAGTCGCGCGTAGAGTCCTGGAGGTTAAGATGTTCGTATTCGAAAGCATTCAAGGGCTCCGGCCAAGCCGGAGACGTTCCATGTTTGCTGCCCTGATTTGAAGGTGCCGCCAATATATTTTGTCTGCGCTTGTGCGCGTTTCTTACTGTAATATGTGTTCTGCTATGTCCTCGCAGCAGGGTTTTTCCCTGCCGCACCATCCCGGACGGCAGCGAGGGACACAACGGCCATCCGGGTTACTTGGGGTCGTAAGGTTTTTCCGGCTCGTGGACAGAATAGATCGGTCTTGGTTCGTTGGCCTGCGGCGTCAGGGCCTTCATGGAGGCCATGATGGCCTCGCGGATGTCCTCGTCGTCTGCGCCGTGGCGGCTCATGAGCGCGGCGATCTTTTCGGCGCGCGCGACGACAGGATCTTCGACAGGCGTGGACGCCTGGGGAGCGACTGTTTCATCGCCTGCTTGGGCTTCACCCCTGAACATCGGGCCTTCGCCGATCAGCAGCCAATTGGCGTTGACGTTTAGTTCAGCAGTCCAGCGAGCGAGGGCATCAAAACGGGGCGAGGCGAGGCCGTTCTTGTAGCTGGAAAACGTCTTCTTTCCGACGTTTCCTATTGTCGCCAACTCCTGCTCTTTGATTCCGAGAGCCTTGGCAAGGTTGCTGAGTCGTTCGCCCAAGTCGTTCAAAAAAACGCTCCGGTCTTAAAAAGTGTTTGACCAGTCTTAAAAATTTCCATAATGCTGCACTCAATGTGTCTGATTGAGTCAATTTTTCAGACTAACCAAACTCGGCGGGGATGGGTGGCGGCTATACGCATATCCCCGCATTCACCATGAGGTGAGCCATGAAATCTAGTTATGCGGAAAACCTATCCGAATTATCCCGCGAAGAAAAGCTCCAGATTTTCCTGGGGCGTACCGGCCTCACCTTCAAGGCCATCGGCGAGAAGCTGGACATGACCGGCACCGCAGCCGCCAAGCTCTGCCGGGGCGAGACCATGCCCACGCGCCGCCACGCCGAGCTCATCACCCTGGGCATCCCTGCCGAACTCCTCCCCAAACCGGAAGACATCAAGCCCGGCCCCAAGCCGCGTCGGGTCGCGCCCGTCGCGGCAGCAGCGGCGACGGCCTGAGCGGCCTTTCGCCCATGAGTAACGATTCAACACGCCCTCTACCACGCTAAACCGGCACGAGGTTTTGCATGAAGTCTTACCCTCTGATTTCCCCCATTCTTCACAGATTGGCAGTGCGCGCGCCCTCGGGCATATCCGCTCAGAGCATCGCCGATCTCCTGGACTGGAAGTACGCCACCATGATGAGCGAACTCTCCGGCCAACCCGGCCACAAACTGGGCGCGGACCGCCTCCTGCCCCTCATGGACGTGACCGGCTCCGACACGCCCATGCACTTCCTGGCCAGGGAGCGGGGCGGGGTGTTCATCAAGCTGCCGCCCACGGGCGAAGGCCTTGGCCCGGTGCAGCAGCAGTGCCTTGTGGCGGTACGGGAGTTCGGCGAGTTGGTCGGCGACACCGCCGCCGCCCTGGAGGACGGCACCATCAGCCAGGAGGAACGCATCAAGATCCTGCGAGACGGGCACGATGCGGTCACAGCCATCATGGGCCTACTCAAACTGGTGGAAGGGTAGGGCGATGGGAACGTCGACCATAACGCACCGCGACTGCGCCGGACAGGCCCAGCTGGTGCGAGACATCAAGCGGAATCTGGACAGGGAGATGGAGCAGGATCTGGGGCCGGAGCGCGTCGTGAAGGCGCGCAGGCTGGCCGTGAACCTCTCCCGCGAGTTGAAGGCTTTGGAAACCATGTGCGCCCGGTGCAGGGCGTGAGGAGGATGTGATGGAACAGGTAGCGCATCAACCCATCACCATCGAGCCTGCGGTCAATGGTGTGGTCATGGCCGCCGACGGGCGCAGACTGGTCTACGAACTCAAGCCGGGACGCCGCGCCAAGGCGATGCATGATCTGCTCAAGGAGGTGGCCACGTCCCTGGCCGTGGGTCTTGACGTTCGCATCGAGGTGCGCGACCCGGAGGGGGCCGAGTTGCCCGTCCTGGCGAAGCCGCCCAAGAAGTTCCTCACGCAGTCCGACGTGGAGGCGGAATATTCCATCTCCACCAAGACCCTGGAAGACTGGCGCTGCAACGGCAAGGGGCCGCAGTATTCCAAGACCGGGAAACGCGTCTACTACCAGCGTGAGGACGTGGAGAGCTTCATGCGCTCAAATGTCATCCGCACCACCGGGAGGGTCTAGCCGTGCCCGTCCAGGCCGCCCAGCACCTCGTCAATGATGGCCAACTTATCCCGCTGCCTATCCGGGATGAGGTGGGCGTAGCGGAGGGTCATTTCGATGCGCTCGTGGCGCATGAGCTTCATGAGTTCGTGGAGCGTCACTTTGCCGGACTGGGCCAGCCAGGAGGCGAAGGTGTGGCGCAGGGTGTGGAAGATCACCTTGCGGCGCGAATCCGTGATGCCGTTGTTGAGGCCCAGGGCGCGCACGGCCCGGTCGAAGGTCTGGGAGATGCCGTAGCGGATGGGGCCGCCGTCCTGGGCCTGGAAGACGTGCTCTCCCGGCTCGCGGTCGTAGGCCCGGAGGAGGGCCAGCACGGCGGGCGATGCCTGGACATGCTGGGTCTTGCCGCCCTTAGCTCGGAAGTGGATCAACCCGGCGGCTTGGTCGAGGCCCTGCCCCTGGACAGTGAAGATCTCCGTGGCGCGCATGCCGGTCTTGAGCGAGAGCAGGGTCATGTCGTGAAGCTGGCCGGAGCGCTGCTTGAGTTCCGCCAGAAGCTTGGTCGCCTCGTCGGGAGTCAGGAAGCGGACGGCGGCGTTCTCGGCCTGGGGCAGCCGGAAGGGGCCGTTTCGACGCACGGCAAAGGGGTTGGAGCCCTGCCATCTGCCGACGGCCTCCGCGTGGTTCACGGCCCGGCGCAGGAATCCGAAGCAGTGCCGGATGCTCTGGGGCGAGAGGCGTTCGCCAAGGCGGGCCTTTGTTTCCGTGAGTATCTGCACGGTGACCGAGCCTATCGGCACGGCGTCGAGCGCGTGGCGGAGGTGGAGGTCGTAACGGTTGCGGTCCTGGATGACGTGCTTGCCCTCGGCTTCGGCCCACTTGAGATAAATCTCAACGGCCTCGCCCACCGTGAAGGTGCGGAGCACAGCCGGGTCTTTTCCGGCCTTGAGCTCATCCAGGAGCTGCTGGCGCACCTGGTTGGCGTAAGCGGGGCGGGTGCCTTCGGAATGCCAGCCGACCGTGTGCCACCGGCCACGCCCGGAGGCGTCCTGATACCAGACCACATAGCAGCGATCCGGGCCGTAGGAGCTGGAGCGGGTGTTGCTCTCGCGGTAGAATACGCCTTTGTAGCGGGTCTTCTGATACTTCCGGTCCGCCATGGCCTTTTGGTAGTCCAGGGGAAGAACCGGGGCAAGCTACTTATCCATTACTTATCCATGAACGACGAAGGGGCTGTGACTTTTGGTCACAACCCCTTGAAATCGTTTGGTGGGCAGTACAGGATTCGAACCTGTGGCCTTTGGCTCCGGAGGCCAACGCTCTATCCATCTGAGCTAACTGCCCGTGAAGCAGTCATCAGTATGCCGGACGGAGCGCTCTGTCAAGCAGGACGGGCCATGGCCATGGCTTTCATTTTCTGTTCGGGCTGGGACACGCAGACCATGTTGCGCCCGCTTGATTTTGCCAGGTACAGTGCCTGGTCGGCCTTGCGGATCAGGTCGTCGCGTTTGTCCAGCGACCCCGGAGTCAGGGTGGCCACGCCGATGGAGGCGGTGACCTGGAAGGAGCGGCCTGCGTACTGGAACAGCTTCTGCTCGATCTTGCGGCGCAGGCGCTCAGCCAGCACCCAAGCCTGGTCCTCGTTGGTCTGGGGCAGGATGACCACGAACTCTTCGCCGCCGAAGCGGGCCGCGAAGTCCGTGTCGCGGCAGGATTCGTCCAGGATGATGCCGACGTCCTTCAGCACCATGTCGCCCGCCTGATGGCCGTAGGTGTCGTTCACGGCCTTGAAGTGGTCCAGATCGAACAGCAGGAGCGTCAGGTTGTGGGCGTAGCGCTGGTGGCGCTTGAGCTCGTCCGCCAGCCGCTCGTCAAAGGATTGGCGATTGTGGATGCGGGTCAGGCCGTCGTGGTCGGCCTTGGTCTTCACCTCGCGGAAGAGCATGGCGTTTCGCAGGGCCAGGGCCAAGTGGTTGGCCGCAGCGTTCAGCGAGACCAGCTGGTCTTTGCCGAGGCGCACTTCCTTGGGCTTGGCGATGGCCAGGCACCCGAAGCAGTTGCCGGCCACTTTGAGCGGCAGGAGCATGGCCGTCTGGCTGCCCGGTTCCGGCAGGACGGAGTCCGGGGAAATCTGAAAGAGGTTCTCTACGGTGAAGGCGTCGATGGGGCCGCCCGCCAGCTTGGCTGCGCTGGCCAGAAGGAATTCCACCCACAGCTGCTTGCCGTGCTGGTCCAGGCCGGGAGCCAGGAACAGCTCCGCTTCCAGCCTGCCATCCTCGGCGGGCTGCCAGAATGCGCCCTGAAGTCCCTGCACGGGGAACAGGAGGCTCAGGTCTTCCTGGGCGTTGGACAGGATGGTTCCCGGTTCCAGCGACTGGGAGGCGCGGGTGAGCACTGTGTTCAGAAAGATGATCTGGTCTGTCTTGCGCGCCAGGAGCTCGCGTTCCAGCATGATCTCGCGGGTCATGCTGAAGATGTCGTCGTAGAGGCCGCGCACTTCCTTGGCCCGGAACACGGCGTCGCGGATCTTGTTGGCGGTGATGGGCGTCGTGAGGGCCGTCAAAAATCCCAGTTCCAGGATTTCCTCGACGTCAGGGCCGTCATGGGGGCCGTCCAGCAGCAGCACGCGCTGGGTCAGCTCCCAGTCGCGCAGATGCTTGCGCGAGGAGGGCGGCAGGGCGTTCCACACCGACAGCGGAATCCAGACCGTGAGCGGGCTGGCCTTGTCCATGTCCCTCTTGGAGGGCAGACCGTCGATGGGCCAGTTGCGCAGGTGATAGCCAGACCCGAGTGCTTCCTCGATGGCCTTGCACAGTGAGTCTTCGAGCCCGAGGCCCCAGATGAGATCAGGTCTGTTCGCGCGTTGCATGGCGTTCCTCCAAGGTTTGGGCGTGCTGTGCCCGACAGCCTCTTGCAGATCACGTGCCATGTGAAGGTGAACCTGCCTCGCCGGTTCGTTTGACTTCCGTTTCACCCCATGCTTTCTGACGATCATGCTCACGACGCGAATTTGGGCCAGCCTGGACCCCTTCCTGGAAGCAGGTCCCGTTCTCGGCCGTACCCAGGCCAACGCGGCATTCCTGAGGGGGCTTTTGCGCCTTGACCCCTATGACGCCTATCGCTTTTATCCCGCGTCCGCTGCGGCTTGCGGTGAACTGTCCGGGAAGCTGCAAGAGGCTTGGCCCCTCCTGTGGGACAGCGCCCGGCTTCAAGTCGTGCATCGGCGCGAACTGCCCAGGCAGTTGGCCGCCGAGGAGCATCACGTTTTTCATCTCTCCGACTGTATCCTCCACCCAAGCCACCTCGCGGCGCTTCGCAACGCCTGTTCCCGGAAAATCTTTCCCATCACTTCCGTCACGCATTCACTGAGTTACGCCCGTTACGGACAGGATTTCCTGCGGCACTTAAGCCCCTGCACCACCGCGCGCGACGCCGTGGTGGCCACCTCACGGGCCGCCGTGGACGTGGTGAACGCCTACTACCGTACCCTGCGCCAAGGCTACGGGCTGGACCCGGCCGCCTTCCCGCAGCCGCAGGTCCGCCACATCCCGCTGGGCGTGGATCTTGACGCGTATTCGCCCCCGGATGAGCAGCGCCGTGAGCAGTTGCGCCAGGATCTGGGATTTGGCGGGGAGGTGGTTTTTCTGGTGCTGGCCCGGCTCTGCCACAGCTCCAAAATGGACTTCCTGCCCATCCTGCGCGCCTTCCACCGTCTGATTCTTGGCGGCCTGCCGACGGACTCGGTGCGTCTGGTCCTGGCCGGGTGGACCGACGAGGAAGACTGGGGCGGGCGCTTTCTTAGCGACCTGGCCCGCAACATCGGCCTGCCCCTGACCGTGGTGGAGAGGCCCTCGGACCAGCGCAAATGGGAGCTTTACGCCGCATCCGACGTGTTCCTTTCGCCGTCGGATAATCTTCAGGAGACCTTCGGCCTGACCCTGCTGGAGGCCCAGGCCATGGGCCTGCCCGTCATCGCCTCGGATTTCGACGGGTACCGCGATCTGGTGGAACACGGCCACACCGGTGAACTGCTGCCGACCCTTGGCCCTTCTGTCAGCGCCGGGGTGGACCTGATGGCTCCCATGGGCTTCGACAACCATACCCAGCTGATTTTGGCTCAGCGTCTGGCGGTGGACGTGGCTGCCATGGCCGTCGCCATGGAGCGCATGGCAGGGGACGTTGCACTCCGCCGACGCATGGGGCTTAACGCGCGCCAACTGGCCGGGAGCTACTCCTGGGAGTCCGTGGCCGCCCGCCACGTGGAACTCTGGGACTCCCTCTGGCTGGAAGACGTACCGGACCAGCCCGCCGCGAAGCATCCAGGCAGCGTGGCGTACGCGGACGTATTCGGGGGATATCCCACGTCCCTGCTTGGTCCTGGAGTCCAGGTGGCGCTCAGCCGCCTGGGCAACGCCGTGTACCGGGGCCAGGACTACCCCATTGTGTACGAGGGCCTCTCCGGCATGATCGACCCGGAAATCCTGCGCGCCCTGCTGGTGCTGGCACGCAAGCCGGTGGACGCGCAGGCTCTGTGTGAACGGTTGCGCGCCGCCGTGGTCGGGCTCGGCCAGGAGGACGCCCAGGCGCACGTGCTGTGGTGCCTCAAGCACGATCTGCTGGAGCGGGCCGATGGCTGACGCCAGGGACGTGCACCATCACGTCCTGCTGCGCATGCGCGGCGGAGCGGTCAGGGTGGCCCGCATGCTCATGGACCATCACAGCGGCAGCTGGCGGACCGGATTGAGCTTCGAGATAGATGATTGCGGCAGCGCCTGCGACACGGACCCGCTGTATGATTCCGACAGGTTGTGCGTGGCGGGCGCGGTGGGTGGGCATGATCCCGGCGCGTCACTGGTCCATGTGCACGGCACGCAGGACTGGCTTGGCCTGCTGTCGAGTTTCTCCGCAACAGCAAGACCTTTTCTGATTACCGTACACGATTGCTCACTGATTACAGGTGGATGCGTGTATCCTGTGTTCTGTTCGCATCATTTGAGGAACTGTGAAGACCCGTGCCCCAGGTGCTATCCTCAGTCGGAAATGAACCGAGCCCAGAAGCTGCGCGCGGTGAGCGCGGCCAAGCCTGTGCTGGTGTCGCCGTCGTCCTGGCTGGCCACAATGCTGCGCCGGGAGTGGCCGGGTGCCAGCGTGCGGGTGATTCCCAATGGCGTGGACCTGCCACTGCGAAACATGACCAAGGCCGAGGCCCGGTCCCGTTTCGGGATCGCCCCGTCCGCAAGGGTGGCCCTGTTTCTGGCGCATGGCGGCGCGCACGCGGCTTACAAGGGCGGCGACCTCGTGGAGAGCCTGCTGGCGCGCATCGCCGGAATGGTGCCGGGGACGCTGGGCATCGTGGCCGGAGGGGGGGGCGGGGAGCGACGCGAGGGGCTGTTGACCCTGCCCTACCTGGGTGGTGAGCAGTTGGAGGCGCTGCTGTTCGCGGCGGACGTGCTGGTGTATCCCAGCCTGTCGGACAACCACCCCCTGGTGGTGCTGGAGGCCATGGCCCACGGCCTCCCGGTGGCGGCCTACGCCGTGGGGGGGATACCCGAGCAGGTCGAGCAGGGAAAGCAGGGTGTGCTGGTGCCCGTGATGGCTGAAGACAAGCTGGTCAAGGCCGTGGCGACCATTCTGAACGACGCCTCGCTGGCCAAGGCCATGGGTGACAGCAGTCGTGAGAAGGCTGCCCGGCATTTCACGTCTGCCCGCATGGCCAGAGATTACGAGAAGCTGTACGAGCGCATGCTGCGCCCCTCCTCCTGATATCACTGCGACTAGTGTTGCGTCCTCAAAATCCGTCCATACGGATAATCAAGACTAACAGCCAAAACCATTTATTTAAATTTTGAAAAACATATTCATGTTTTTCAAAATTGCGACACTAGACACGCCCGATATTGCACGGCTAGGCGCGGAGCGCCCTCGTTACTATTCGCATCGTCCGTCGACCAAGTCAGGCATTTCAGCTCTGCTTGCTGGCCATGCCTGCGAGAATCTCAGCCATCTGTGAGCGGAACAGGTTGCTGCCGCCCATGGCCGGGTGGCGCACGGTGTGAAACTCCAGTTCCGGGAACAGCTTGCCGAGTGATTCCTGGGCCTTGCGCCCAACCGCCACGATCACCTTGGGGCGAAAGATGGCCAGTACCTGCCGGAGCAGCGGCTCCCCAAGCTCCAGTTCGGCCTTGGTCGGCGTACGGTTGGTGCGGGGTTTGCCTGGCTGGTGGGGGTGCAGGGGCAGCGCGTTCCAGACCAGGGGCATGACGCCGTGGGCGTCGGCCACGCCCCAGACAAAGCGGCCGCTTTGCTCGTGGATGTCCCCCTGGCGAAACAGCCTGTCGCGGCGGGTGGCGAAGAAGTCGTTCTGGGAGTCGCGCAGGGTCTCGGGGCTGGTGAAGGGCATGCCGGTCAGGGCGCAGCCCCGGTGACCGGCGGCCTCGCCGATCATGGCCAGGGGGATAGGCCTGGCTGCGAGATAATTCAAGTACAGCCTGAGGTTTTCTGCGAGCCGTTCATCCCGGAAGGGGTTGAAAAGGGTCTTCGTGGCCGGGGTATCCACCAGTGACGAGATGAGTGAATCTATGGGTGTGCTCATAAGAAAAAAAGCCCCGAGGCTTTGTGAGCCTCGGGGCAGGAATGGCAATGTTGGAACTAGGGCAGCTGCGCGAGCAGGGTGTCCTTGATGGAGCCGATGGAACCTTCACCGTTGAGCACGAGGTACTTGCACTCGCCCTTGGCGGCCAGGTCCTTGAAGAAGTAGGCGGCGGCCAGGGTGCCGGTGTTGGTGTCGTAGTAGATGTCGTGACGCTTGCCGATGGCGCCTTCATCCTGGTCGTCGGCGCGGGCGGAGAGGTCGCCGCCGCAGACGCGGCACTTGTCGCCGTTGGGCTTGATGGCGTCGATGAAGATGTTGTTGGGGTGGTTGTTGTCGTTCTTGCAGAGGCGGCGTCCCATGATGCGGTTCTTGGCCACTTCGCGGGGCAGCAGGATTTCGATGACGAAATCAAGCTTCACGTTTTCGGCCTGCAGGGCCTCCCACAGCTTCTGGGCCTGCACCATGCTGCGGGGGAAGCCGTCGAGCAGCCAGCCGCCAGCGCCGCGAGTCTTCAGGGTCTCGAGCACCATGGGGATGGTGATGTCGTCGGGGACCAGGTCGCCACGGTCGATGAAGGCCTTGGCTTTCATGCCGAGCTCGGTGCCGCCGCCGATGTGTTCGCGGAAGATGCCGCCGGACTCGATATGAGCCAGGTTGTACTTGTCCTTCACCAAGGAACCCTGGGTTCCCTTGCCGCTGCCGTTAGGCCCGAAGATCAGGATATTCACGCGCCGCCTCCTTGTTTAAAAAGTCACAATCGGTGGTTTCTATCGTCTGGGCAAGCCGGTGTCAACGCTGATAGGCGAGTTGGACGACAACGACGCGGCGAAGGATATCCCCCCCCGTTCCACCCGCGCCACTTTGCCGCCGGGAAACTGGATGGTCTTTCCTGTCAGACGTTTGCGCCACGCTTTGTCCAGGTTGTGCAGCTGTCCGGCCAGGGCCTGTCCGGGGCCTGCCGCATCCACCGCACGTTTGTAGAGCCGAAGGCGCAGCGCCTGGGAACTGGAGCGTAGCGTCGTGTTGGTGAGGAAAACCGGCCCCTCGCCCTGGGACGGGCTGTCTGAGGCGGCCAACATGGCGTGGTTCCAGTGGATTTCGTCCAGGCGGGCCTGTCGCCAGAGTTCTGCGGCAGCGCCAAGATAGTCAGAATTTTCACGAGTGAGGAGGGGCAGGATGTCTGCGCGCACGCGGTTGCGGGCATATGCCGGGTCCTGGTTGCTTGCGTCCTCGCGCCAGGGGAGGCCCAGTTCCTCAAGCAGACGGCGAAGCTCGGCCTTGCGGGTCATGAGCAGGGGGCGCAGGACGCGTCGCGTGCCGTCCCAGGCGCGCATTCCGCCAAGCGCAGGCCAGCCAGCGCCGCGAATAAGCCGCAGGAGCTGGTCCTCGGCCAGATCGTCCAGGTGGTGTGCCATGGCGATGCACACGGCTTCCCGCTGCTGGCGCACCTCTTCCAGCCAGTCGTAGCGCGCCCGGCGTCCGGCGTCCTCTATGCCGGTTTTCCAGGCTTGCGCCAGAGCCGCCACGTCGCGCCGCACGCCCCGGCAGGGCAAGCCGGTTTCTTGGCAGAAATTGGCCACAAAGGCAGCGTCCTGGGCGGATTCGGCGCGCAGGCCGTGGTCCATGTGGGCGACAATAAGGGAGTATCCCAGGCGCTTGGACAGGGCCTGGAAGACGACGGTGAGGGCGATGGAGTCCAGGCCGCCGGACACGGCCAGCACTACGGGGCGGCCTTCAAGTGTTTCGGGGAAAACGTCGCTCAGGAACGATTCGACCCGCAGGCACAGGCGTGCCGCCCAGGGCGGGAGGTCTTGGAGTCCCGGCAGGGCGGGCATGGGATCAGACGTACCCCTTTTCCAGAAAGAAATGGGCATAGTGCTGGTCGAAGCCCAGGATGTGCTCGGTGAACCAGCTCATAAGGAAGGCCAGCAGTTCCGCAGAGAGTTCCTTGCGGTCGGCCAGGTAGTCCAGCTCGAAGTGCAGCAGCGTTTCCACGAATTTCTCATGCTGGGCCGCATGGCCCTTGAGGCCGGGGAATTCGTAGCGGGTCATCCAGCGTTCTTCCTCCGAGAAATGTTCGCGGACGTAAGTGTTGAGCTCGCGGATGACGCGACCGATGATTTCCTTGTCAGCCCCGGTTTCCAGGGCCTTTTCGAGCTCTGCCATCAAATTGATCAACTGGCGGTGCTGAAGGTCGATTTCTGGGATGTTGACCGAAAGGGTGTCGGACCATTGAACGGTTGCCATATGAGACTCCTAAACGGCGATGTCCAACTCTTTGATGAGGCTGTCGAGCGTGTCTATCATGTGTTCGCGTAGCGCCGGATTGGCGTAGGCGATGCAGGAGCAGCGCAGAATTTGCCGCGCGCGCACCAGAAGCTCCAGGCGGACCCAGCCGTCACCGGTCTCAAGCGGCAGGAAGAAAGGGCCGCATGACTCCAGGTGTTCACGCTGTTCCGGCGCGAGCAGGTCGTCCGGGATGGGCACGTAGTACATGCCCTTGATGGAACCCGTCCAGCCTTTTTGGGCCAGGCGTTCTTCTATCTTCTCCACGGCCTCTTCGGTCAGTTCGTCGATGGAGTAGGAGCGCATCTAGTCCTCCAGGGTGTTTTTGCGGTCCAGGTGCGCCTCGGGAGGCACGGCGTCCTCGTCGAGGTTGAACATGCGGCGCGCCAGATCCAGGAACCGTTCGCCGCCTTCCTCCTGGGAGCGCCGCTTCAGGAAGGTGAGCGGGTCATGGTAGAGCTTTCGCGAAAGCGACAAAGCCAGGGTTTCCACCGCAGCCTTGACCGCGTCGTCGCAGTCCGGCCCCAGGCGCTTGAGCGTCCTTTTCAGTTCCTTGCGGGCCAGTTCCTCT
>WSYE01000032.1:44239-68826 GCA_009773665.1 Desulfovibrionaceae bacterium
AGGTCCACGATGGTGGGCTGCAAGTCGAGGGAGTCCAGCCACTGGCCGAACTTGGCTGTCTCGCTTTTAATTATCTCGCGCGCTTTCTCTGCCTCGGATTGGCGCTGGGCCTTGTTCTCCTCCACCACTTCCTTAAGGTCGTCGATGTCGTAGAGGTAGATGTTGTCCAGGCTGTTGATGTCGGGGTCGATGTCTCGCGGCACAGCAATGTCGATGAAGAACATGGGCCGGAACTTGCGCTTTTTCAAGACGTCCTTGATGTCGCGCGCCCGGATGATGGGCTCGGCGGAACCGGTGGAACTGATGACGATGTCCACTTCCGGAAGGCGCTCGATAAGCTCCGAGAAGGAGTAGGCCTTGCCCTTGAAGCGCGAAGCCAGCTCCTCCGCGCGGGCTAAAGTCCGGTTGACCACGTACAGCGAGTTGACGCCAGCTCCCACCAGATGGGTTGCGGCAAGCTCAGCCATTTCGCCCGCGCCGATCAGCATGGCCTTTTTGTTGCCCATTTCGCCGAAGATTCGCTTGGCCAGCTCCACGGCGGCGTAGCTGATGGACACGGCGCTGGTGCCGATGCCGGTCTCGGTGCGCACGCGCTTGGCCGTGGAAAAGGCCTTGTGCAGCATGCGGTTGACCACCACGCGGGCCTGGGCCTTGTCCACGGCGGACTTGTAGGCCTGCTTCAGCTGCCCCAGGATCTGCGGCTCGCCAAGCACCATGGAGTCAAGCCCGGAGGCCACCAGGAAGAGGTGCTCCACGGCGTCCAGGTCGCGGTGCTCGTAGACGTGGGGGGCCAGTTCGTGGCCTGCCTTGCCGCTGGCCCTGGCCCAGCACTCCAGGACTTTTTGGGAAACGCCAGAGCCGCGCGGGGCCACCACCAGGATTTCCACACGGTTGCAGGTGGAGAGCACCAGCACCTCGTCCACGGCGCGGCCCAGGGAGTGCACGCACTCCTCGAAGCGTTCCTGGTCCTTGAGGGCGAAGCACTCCCGCACGCCTACGTCGGCAGTGCGGTGATTCAGGCCGAAAAGATGAATGTCGTGCTGCATCAGGTAAAGCTATGGTGCGTCTTGACCAAAAAGTTGATTCCAAACATCGAGGCAAGGGTCAGCCCGAAAACCCAGATGGCCAGCCAGGCGGTCTTCCTGCCGCGCCAGCCAAGGGCCACGCGCTGATGGAAGAGGTAGGCGAACAACAACCAGATGAACACGGCCGCCACTTCCTTTGGGTCCCAGGAGAAGAAGCGGGTCCAGGTGAGTCCCGCCCAGAGAAAGCCCGAAACCAGGCCCACGGTGTACAGCGGGAAGCCCACCGTGACCGCAAGCCGGTTGGCCGCATCCAGCTTGTCCAGCGAGGGCAGGGCCGCCCAGACCCCGAGCAGCTTTTCCTTGGATTTGATGCGTTTCTCGAGCTTCAGGTAGGCGGCTCCGGCGGCGGCGGCCATGGCCATGAGGCCCATGGACACGAACAGCGTGCCGATATGCAGCCCGAAGAACAGGCCCGCCAGCGAGGACGGCAAGGGGACGCGCGCCGAGGTGACCGCCTGGGAGCCCAGCAGCACCACCATGGCCAGCGGTGTGGCGATGAGCCCGAGAAAGGACATCTTGAGGCGAATCCCCCAGGGTCAGGGCGTGCAGGGCGAAGCCCGCGCCTGAGATGGCCCCGCCGAGCCTTTTGGGGCGCTCACTGTGGGTGATGATGCCCCAGATGTGGCCGCCGCTGCCTAAGAGGTACAGGGCCAGAACCGCGTA
Organism: Desulfovibrionaceae bacterium; assembly: GCA_009773665.1. GTDB lineage: Bacteria > Desulfobacterota > Desulfovibrionia > Desulfovibrionales > Desulfovibrionaceae > Fundidesulfovibrio. Next base: position 45,988 of record WSYE01000032.1, read on the forward strand.
GGGGAGCGTTTCAGCAAAGGCCATCCAGAATCTCCGGGATGCGCGCATGCAGTTCGCCGGGAATGTGCCCGGCCAGCAGGTCCGAGGCCATGGCCTGGTCCTTGCGTTCCAGTGCGTCAAGGAGCCCTGAGTCCACGAGGCCCCTGAAAATGGCAGCGTTTCGGGGCGAGCCCAGGCCAAGCTCCAGCACCATGGGCCGAAGCCTGCTCATGAGCACCAGCACCGAGCCGTATTCCGACCCCAGGAACTCGCCCAGCTCTTTCCTGATCTTGCGGGCCAGGGCCGGGGAGCCGCCCCCGGTGGAGATGGCCACGGTCAGGTCGCCCTGGGTGAACAGCGCCGGGACGATGAAGCTGCACTTCTCGGGCTGGTCCACGATGTTGCACAGGATGCCGCGCTCCTCGCAGGCGCGGCTGATGCGCCAGTTGAGCTCCTCGTTGGAGGTGGAGGCGATCACCAGAAAGCGCCCGTCCAGGTCCGAGTCCTGGAAGGAGCGCTGCTCGAAGATCACGGAGGGCAGGGCCAGGGTGTCCAGCAGATCCGCATCCGGGGCGCGGGTCTCCAGGACCAGGACTTCACTGGCTCCACAGGCGGCCAGCGTTCCGATCTTGCGGCGGCCCACTTCGCCAGCGCCCACCACGAGGCAGCGCTTGCGGGAGAGGTCCGCGTACAGGGGGTAGTATCGCATGGGCTGGCACCATAACAAATCCAGCCCTGTACGCAAAGCCACTTTCTTTCCCCCCGGCCTTGGGATAACCCAGATTCCCATGAAACCCGTGCTGGTTGTGCAGCTTGCCCGTTTCGGGGACCTCGTGCAGACCAAGCGGCTGGTGCTTGGGCTGACCCGCGCCGGGCGCGAGGTGCATCTTCTCGTGGACGCCTCGCTCATGAGTCTGGCCGGGGTGCTGTACCCGGACGCGGTGGTGCACACAGTGAACGCGCATAGTGCGCCGGACCCCACGCGGCTTCTGGAGTCGCTGTCGGAACTGGCCGCCGCCGGGTTCGGGCGGGTGTATAATCTCAATTTCGCTGGCCTGAGCATGGCCGTCAGCAACCTGTTCGACCCGGACACCGTGCGCGGATACTGCCTGGAGGCCGGCCAGCCCATGCGCGACCCCTGGGCGGCCATGGCCATGCGCTGGACCAAGAACCGACGCCTCGGGGCCGTCAATCTGGCGGATTTCTGGGCCGGGTTCAGCCTGCCCATGGCGGACGCCTCGGCGGTCAATCCAGACGCCGCGCCGCGAGGCGGGGGCCTCGGGGTGGCCATGGCCGGACGCCACGCCAGACGCTCCCTGCCGCCCGAAGTGCTTGCCCCGGTGGTGCAGGCCATGTTGCCCCTGGCCGGGGACGCCAGGGTCACCCTATTCGGCACCGCGTCCGAGCGCCCCGCAGCCAGGGAACTCATGTCTCGTCTGCCTGCGCGCCTGCTGGACCGCGTGGTGGACCTCACCGGGCGCACCGGCTGGCGGGAGCTGGCCGACACGGTGGCCGGGCTGGACCGACTGCTTACGCCGGACACCGGCATCATGCATCTGGCGGCGCACTTTGGCGTTCCGGTGTCGGCGGTGTTTCTGTCCTCGGCCTGGTGCCACGAGACCGGCCCCTATGGCCGGGGCCACACGGTGTGGCAGGCCGTGCAGGAGTGTTCCCCGTGCCTGGAGTCTGCCCCGTGTCCCTGCGGGAGCGCCTGTCTGGACGTGTTCCGCCAGCGCGAATTTCTGCGGCTGGCCGGGGGCAAGGGGCAAGGAGAGCCGCCCGCCGGGCTGGTGGGCTATCGAACCGATTTTGACGCGCTTGGCGTGGTGTGCGAGCCGTTTGCCGGGGCTGTTCCCCGTGAGCAGACCGAACAGGCCGAACAGGCCGAGCGGAGCCGGGTGCGGGCCTTCGTGGCGCGGCATTTGGGAATAGAGGCCGGGAGCGCCGCGCCGCCCGCGCCCGATCTTGCCGAACGTCTGGTGGAGGAGCCTGATTTCATGCTGGAAAAACATCAAGCGCTACTTGAGATAATATGAGCCGCCCCCTGCGCATACTCGTGGTTCTGCCGCTCTACGGCGGCTCCCTTCCGGTGGGGCGTTCCTGCCAGCGGGCCTTGGCCTCGCTGGGGCACGTGGTGGAGACCTTCGAGGCTCCCGAGTTTTACGGGGCGTTCTCGGCCCTCAAAGGGCTTCGCGTCACCACGGAGCGCCTGGACTACCTGGAGCACGCCTTTTTGCAGGTGGTGGCCCAGGCCATCCTCTCCAAGGCCGAGACCTTCCAGCCCGATCTGGTGTTGGCCATGGCCCAGGCTCCCCTGACAAAGCAGGTGCTCAAGCGGCTGCGTCAGGCCGGAATCCCCTCGGTGATGTGGTTCGTGGAGGATTTCCGGCTCTTCACCTACTGGGAGGCATACGCCGCGCACTACGACGCCTTCGCGGTGATCCAGAAGGAACCGCTGCTTTCCAAACTTGCCGAATCGGGACAGCCTAATGGGCTGTATCTCCCTCTGGCCGCCGACCCGGAGTTTCACAAGCCGCTGGAGCTTTCACCTGTGGAGAAGCGCCAGTTCGGGGCGGAGCTGGCCTTTCTGGGCGCTGGCTATCCCAACCGGCGCGTGGCCTTCAAGGAGCTTATGCGGTTTGGCCTGAAGATCTGGGGCTCGGACTGGGAGGGCGACGAGATTCTGGCCCCGCTGGTGCAGCGCGGCGGAGCGCGCATCTCCTCCGAAGAGTCGGTGAAGATATTCAACTCCACGGCGGTGAACCTGAACCTGCACTCCAGCGTGTCGGCCAAGGAGCTGGTCTCGGGCGGTGATTTCGTCAATCCGCGCACTTTCGAGCTGGCCATGTGCGGCGCGTTCCAACTGGTGGACCGACGCCAACTGCTGCCTGAGATGTTCGGCCCGGACGAGCTTGCCACATTCGGCAGCATGGAAGAGCTGCTCGAGAAGATCCAGCACTTCCTGGCGGCCCCTCAGGAGCGCGCGGAGTACGCCCAGAGGGCGCGTGCGCGCGCGCTTACGGGGCACACCTATCAGGCTCGCATGCGGACCCTGATCACCTTTCTTGAAGAGCGCCTTGAGGGATGGCCCAGGCCGCGCCAGGACGAGGACGCCATGGCTTTGCTGCCCGAGGAGTATCGCGAGGAGGCCGCAAAGCTCCTGACCGGGCTGGGCCTGACGCCGGACGCCGCGTTCTCCGATCTGGTCTGGGCGCTTCGCGCCAGGGCCGGGAAGCTCACCCCCGTGGAGACGGCGATTCTGTTCCTGGACGAGTGGCGCAAGCAGTACGGGGTCAAGCAGGAGTAGGCGGCAGCAAACCGGAGCGCCATGTTCATTCTCGACCACAACGCCCCCGAGCCGCTGTACGTGCAGCTCTCCAGGCAGATCAGGGAGTGCGTGCTCTCCGGGAAAATGCCTGCGGACAGCAAGCTTCCTTCGGTCAGAGACCTGGCCGCAGAGCTCTCGGTCAGCCGCAACACGGTGGAGAGCACCTATCTGGAGCTGCACGCCGAGGGGTTCATCTACGCCAGGCCGCGAAGCGGCTATTTCGTGTCCACCCTGGACCGTGGGCTCGTGCCGCCAGTATCAAGACCGAGGCCGCGCGGTCCAGGCTCGCCAAATCTGGCAGACGCGCCGCCCCAGGCCCGGCCTGTCTTCCTGTACGATTTTCATCCCGCCAGACTCGACCACGAGAGCTTCCCCGCGCCCCTGTGGCGCAAGTACTATTTGGAAAGCCTGCGGGACCATTCCCCCGCCCTCGCCGGATACGGCGAGATGCAGGGGCTTCAGCGGCTTCGCGTGTGCATTCAGGAATACCTGGAGCGCTCGCGCGGCGTGGTCTGTTCTCCCGACCAGGTCGTCATCTGCGCTGGATTGCAGCACGCCCTGAGCATCGTGGCGGGGCTGTTCCGACAGTCCCGTCCCAGAGTCGCGGTCGAGAACCCAGGCTACTTCCTTCCCCGGTTGGTACTGCGCAACCATGGAATGGAGGCCGTCCCCGTTCCCGTGCGCTCCGGCGGTATGGACCTGGACGCTCTGAGGCAGAGCGGATGCTCCGTGGCTTATGTCACGCCCTCGCACCAGTTCCCGCTGGGGCACGTCATACCTGTGGAGAACCGCCTGAAGCTCATCGAGTGGGCGACGGAGGAGGGGCACGCCGTCATCGAGGACGATTACGACAGCGAACTGCGGTACCAGGGGGAGCCGATACCCTCCTTGCAGGGGCTCTCTCCCGGCGGCAACATCTTCTACATGGGGACGTTCTCCAAAATCCTCTCCCCGGCGTTGCGCCTGAGCTACATGGTGCTCCCGCAGGCCACCCTGCCTGAGTATCGCCGACTTTTCGGCGACTACCAGTCCTCTTCCTCACTGCTGGAACAGAGCACGCTGGCCAGATTCATGGAGCACGGCCATTGGGAGCGGCATATCCGGCGCGTGCGCACAGGCTGCAAGAAGAAGCACGACGCCTTGCTGCGCGCCATCGGCCGCCATTTTGGAGACAGCGCCGACATCATCGGCCAGGGTGCGGGCCTTCACGTGGTACTGCGGCTGTCCGGCGTATCCATCGGTGAGCGGGAGCTTGTGGACAGGGCCGGTGAGGCTGGAATCAGGCTGTTCCCGTTTTCGGAGACCTTGGACGGTGGCGGCGGGGACTCCAATATGCTGCTCCTGGGCTTCGGGGCCATGCAACCCGAGGAGATAGACCGGGGAGTGGAGCTGCTCTCCAGGGTCTGCTCGGGCCGTCCCGTGGAGCCTTTTGCGGCAGGGCGCTGATCCCCGCCGCTTCGGCTTCGAACGGATTGCCTGGGCGGTTCCATCTTGTTGCTTGCGTCCAACCCTTGAACGAGGTGTCTGGAGAGTCTCTCCAGGCATTCCCCTCGCGTTGGCCCACCCGCGCAGGCGCTCATCTGACCCCATGCTATTTTTCGCATCTGCACCTGTTTTCTCCGGGCGATTGCGCTATAGCCGTGAGGACGTGCGCGGGCCAAGGCCTGCGCCGGGCCGCCGATTCGGCGTATCCTGGCGCGGGGCGGCGTATGCGCGCGAAACACGACAGCACGGAGAGTTTAAAATGATTCCTGAAACAATGCTCGAAGTTATAAAGAATGAAGGCGTGGCGGCCATCGCTACACAGGGTACGGACGGCCCTCATCTGGTCAACACCTGGAACAGCTACCTGAAGATCGCAGACGGCAAGCGGATCATCATTCCTGTGGGTGGAATGCAGAAGACTGAGAAGAACGTGGCTGGAAACAACGCCGTGCTGATGACCGTGGGAAGCCGCAAGGTGGCCGGAAGAAACGGCCCAGGCACGGGATTTCTGATCCGGGGCGTGGCCGCCTTCGAGACGTCCGGCCCGGACTTCGAGGCAGTGACCAAGTTCAAGTGGGCGCGCGCCGCGCTGGTGGTCACGGTCACGTCCGTGGAGCAGACGCTTTAGCCTCGCTGATGCGATGCTGATGACCCGGTTGACCCAGGTGGCCTGAAAGACCGGGATCGAAACGACTACCGAGACCGGTGGGGCAGCTCAACGTGCTGTGCCTGCCGGTCCCGGCTATCAACCCGGACTGCCATAGGCCGCCTGGGCTCATGCCTGCCGAGACGGTCAGCGCTTCCGGGCAGGGGCGCTGGCAGGGCAGGCTCGGGCAGGGTGGTACTCAGCATTTTGTCCCGAGCCAGGGGAATTCTGGCGGCCAAGAAAAAAGGGGGCCGAAGCCCCCTGCATTCCGGAAATATCTTCCCGCGTCCCGCTACAAACCCAGCGACGCCAGCAGATCGTCCACGGACGCCTGGTTGGAGTCCGTCTGCGGTCCCTTCAGGTCCGACACCTTCTTGTCGGCTTCCGCCTCGATCTGGTCCAGGTCCATGTCCGGGGCTTCCTCGTGAGCTTTCACCTTGAGGCCGGTGGACAGGTACAGGTCCAGCACGATGGCTTCCACATTCTTGATGGCCCCGATGATGCGCTTGATGCGCTGGCCGGTGAGGTCCTGGAAGGAGAGGGTGGTCATGATGTTCATGAGGTCGGCGTTGAGCGCGTCGCTCATGTCGCGCAGCTCATGGAGTTGCTCCTTGGTGACGCCGCCGGACTTCAGGCTGTGCAGGATGGTGTTGGACTTGGCCTGCATCTCCAGATGCTTCTCCACGATGTCCATGATCTCGCCGGTGGCCTGCTCGGTGGTGGAGAGGATGGTGTCCAGCTGGTCGGCGGCTTCGCTGAAGAGCTGGTCGGCCCGTTTCTTTTCCTTGACGATGCCGGTCCCGTCTTCATCCTGCCGGGCGGTGGAGAGCTCCTTGTAGATGGACTGGAGGCCGCCCCGCATGTCGTCACTCAGGCGCTTGTAGAACTCGCTCTGGAGCAGCGAGCGCGTCAGCGATTTGGAGAGCTCCTTTTCAACGGCCTGGGTGATGGCCCCCTTCAGGTTCTCCACCATCTCGTCCATGTAACGGTCCATCAGGCTGTCGATCATGGTGTCGGTATTGGCCTTCACGAGTGCTGCTCCCACTTCTTGACGCGCAATTCGTCGCGCTGGGTTTGGAACACGAACTGAACGATGGTCTCCAGGTCTCGGTCGCGGATGCGGGTGAAATCAAGCGCCCAGATCTGCCTGCCGTCAAGCGACTCCTCGCGCACCACGCGGGCCAGTGCTCCGGCCAGCCGCACCGGAAGCTGCGTCAAGGTAACGACGATCTCCACATTCTGGTCGATGGCGAGCGGGTAGGGGCAGGCGATCTTCACTCCGGCCCCGGAAATCTCCACAACCTCCAACACGTGCGGGAAATCCTCTTGCAAGCTGTCCTGGCTGTGGATGCCGATGAGCAGGTCCAGCTTGCGGTCCATGGCCTGCAAGGCCCCTATGAGCGCCTCATTGATGCCTGCGGCCTTGAGGTCCATCGAGGACACCGAGGTGCTGGTGATGGGCGCCTCGCGAAACAGCTGAAGCTCCTTCCCGGAGGAGAGGAAGCGCATACGACCGTGGGAAGGGGTTACAGATAGCCGTTCTCCAGCTGGGTTTCCATGGCCTTCACCGGGCAGACCTTCACGCACAGGCCACAGGCCACACACTTCTCGGAGTCGAAGCGCACCTTCCAGGTGGCGCGGTCGATCTCCAGAGCGCGCGGGCGGCACAGGGCGGTGCACACGCCGCAGTGGACGCAGGAGTCCTCGTCCTTGCGGACGGTCTGGGCCACGGGGGTGATGGTCAGTCCGTGCTCACGCAGGTAGGCCAGCCCGTCGTTGACGGCGGGCTCCAGGCCGTTGATCTCAAGGACCATCTCGCCCACCTCTCGGGGGTTGATCTGGGCCTTGATGATGTTGAAGCACAGGTCGAAAAGCTTGATGATGTTGCAGACCACAGGCTTTCCGGAGGAATCCGGCGGGAAGCTCAGGTGGACGATCTTACGGACTTCGTTCATAAGTTCAGACCTTTAGAGGAGGCTCTTGGCCCGGCGCGCCTCGGCTGAATCCGGGAATTTTTTGATGAGGTCGGAGAACATGAGGCGGGCGGCCTCTTTCTTGTTCAGCTTCTGGAAAGCCATTCCCATCTTGAGCATGGCCGAGGGGGCCTTGTTGCTCTTGGGGAACTTTTCCACCACTTCGTTGTAGTTCAGCACGGCCTGCCCCATGTCGCCTTTCTGGAAGTAGGCTTCGCCCATCCAGAAGTAGGCGTTGGGGGCCAGGGTGTGCTTGGGGTAGGTCTTGGCCACGTCGCGCCACATGCCAGCGGCCTTGTCGTAGTCCTTGGCCTGGAAGGCCTGCATGCCCTTGGCATAGATGGCCTCGGCCGGGTCTGCGTTGGTGGCGGCGGGTACGTCGGTGGGGCGGGCCTGGGCCTGCGCGGGGGCTTGGGTCTGGGCGGCCGGGGCGTTCACCTGAGGCTGTCCGGGAGCCTGGTTGCCCTGGGGCCCCGGAGCTCCCGCTGCGGGGGCGTTGGGGTCATGGGGCTGTCCCGCGCCGGGCTGCTGGCCGTCGATCTCCACGCCGAGCTGCGAACCCATCTGCTTCAGGTTGCCCTCGACCTTCTGGATACGCTTGGAGAGTTCGGGCATGGTGGTCGCTCCACCGGAGCCGTCGCCGTCGGTCATGGTGCGGATCTGGAGGTTCAGGTCCTCCACTTCGGCGGAGAGACGCTGCACCTGGGATTTCAGCCCGTCCACCTCGGCCAGGAGGTTGGCCTGGGCCTGGGCCTGGGGATCGATGGGCTTGCCCTTCACAGGGCTGTCGGATGAGCCGGTTCCGGCGCAGCCGGAGAGGAGCAGGAGTGCGGCCAGGGCCGCAATGCGTGCGTTCATGATTCTTTCGTTCCTCTTTTCCTGCCAACGAACAGGTAGATCAGCCCGCCCAGCACCGGTACGAACACCGACAGGCACAGCCAGACCATCTTTTCCTGATAGGTGGGGAAGTTGCGGTAGAATGCGTGCCCGATGGCCCAGAAGTTCAGGAACACGGGCAGGGCCAGGACAAGGAAGAACCAGAGGGGGAACCCTCCGATGGTGGTGGTGAGCGTCATAAGGCTGTCCTTGTTACCCCTGGCCGGAGCATTTTGCAAGGCCGGGGCGGCTTGCGGGGAGCAGCTTCCGGGTGGTCCTGCGGGGCCTTCAGTCTTTCTTGCGGACGTAGAACGAGAATATCAGCGCCAGCGACCCGCAGCTTATGGCGATGTCCGCCACGTTGAAGGCGGGCCAGTGGTAGGAGCCGATGGCAAAGTCGAGGAAGTCGATGACTTCGCCGGTGCGGACTCTGTCTATGAGGTTGCCGATGGCTCCGCCCAGGATGAGCCCAAGGGCCACGATGAGCAGCTTGTCGCTGGGGGAGGCCTTGGTGAGCAGGTTGACGATGATAATCACCGCCAGGGCCGTGGCTCCCATGAAGAAGTAGGTCTGCCAGGAGGTGTCCGGGTTGTTCAGGAAGCCGAAAGCCGCTCCCCGGTTCAACGTATGGACCAGGTTGAAATACCCCGGAATCACTTCGATGGAGGTGAAAAGAGTGAGGTGCTTCTGGATCTGGAGCTTGGTTATCTGGTCCAGAACGACCACGACGGCGGTCAGGCTTGCGGCCAGGGTATACTGGGGCTTCACGGGAGTTCCTTGATTTGTGTCCGGTTGCTGCTCCTTTATGCAAGCTGGCGGGGAAGTCAATCACCGGAGGGCCTTCAAATATCTTGCCGGGGGGGGATAAGTTGCGTAAACCCACGCCGGGGTGAAAATCCCAAATTGACATTTCGCGTCACTTTCCTGGAACCCAACGCCGTACCCAACCTTAACCACAACCCCGCCAGTCATGCCCAAACGCACCGACATCAAAAAGATTCTCATCATCGGCTCCGGCCCTATCGTCATCGGTCAGGCCTGCGAGTTTGACTATTCCGGTTCCCAGGCCACAAAGGCCCTCAAAGAAGAGGGCTATGAAGTGGTGCTCGTCAACTCCAATCCGGCCACCATCATGACCGACCCAGGCCTTGCGGACCGCACCTATGTGGAACCCATCGACCCGGATATCGTGGCCAAGATCATCGAGCGCGAGCGCCCGGACGCCCTGCTGCCCACCCTGGGCGGACAGACCGGCCTGAACACCGCTGTGGCCCTGGCCGAGTCCGGGGTGCTGGAGCAGTTCGGCGTGGAGCTTATCGGCGCGGATCTGGCCGTGATCAAGAAAGCCGAGAGCCGCCAGGAGTTCCGCGAGGCCATGATCAAGATCGGCCTCAAAGTTCCTGAGTCCGGCATCTGCCGCAACATCGACGACGTGCGCACCTGGGGACGAAAGATCCCGTTCCCCATCATCATTCGTCCGGCCTTCACCATGGGCGGTTCCGGCGGCGGCGTGGCCTACAACATGGAAGACCTGGAAGCCATCGCCTCGCGCGGGCTGGCCCTCTCCATGAAATCTGAAGTGATGCTTGAACAATCCGTGCTGGGATGGAAGGAGTTCGAGCTGGAAGTGATGCGTGACGTGCGCGACAACTGCGTCATCATCTGCTCCATCGAGAACATCGACCCCATGGGCGTGCATACCGGCGACTCCGTCACCGTGGCCCCGGCCCAGACCCTCACGGACGACGAATACCAGCGTATGCGCGACGCCGCCCTGGCCGTCATGCGCGAGATCGGCGTGGAGACCGGCGGCTCCAACGTGCAGTTCGCGGTCAACCCCGAGGACGGCGAGCTGGTGGTCATCGAGATGAACCCCCGCGTGTCGCGCTCCTCCGCGCTGGCCTCCAAGGCCACGGGATTCCCCATCGCCAAGATCGCGGCCAAACTGGCCGTGGGCTACACGCTGGACGAGATCCCCAACGACATCACCCGCGAGACCATGGCCTCCTTCGAGCCCACCATCGACTACGTGGTGGTCAAGATCCCGCGCTTCACCTTCGAGAAGTTCCCCGGCGCTGAAGACTTTCTGACCACCGCCATGAAGAGCGTGGGCGAAGCCATGAGCATCGGGCGCACCTTCAAGGAAGCCCTGCAGAAGGGCTTGCGCTCCCTGGAAGTCGGCATGCCCGGCCTCTCCAAGGACTTCGACCGCTGCACCTGGGACAAGGAAGCCCTGCTGGTTTCCCTTCGCAAGCCCAACTCGCGCCGCCTGTTCGATTTGCGCTCGGCCATCCTGTGCGGCATGACCGAAGAGGAAATCTTCGAGGCCACCAAGATCGACCCCTGGTTCCTGCGCCAGATCCGCGAGATCGTGGACATGGAGGCCGAACTCCACTCCTTCGCGCTGGCCGAGTCCATCAGCGCCTCCAACCCCAAGCTGGCCCCGGTGATGACCACGGCCAAGCAGTTCGGCTTCTCCGACCGCCAGCTGGCCACGCTCTGGAAGAAGTCCGAGCTGGACATCCGCGACATCCGCAAGAAGCTGAACGTAAAGCCCACCTACTATCTGGTGGACACCTGCGCCGGCGAGTTCGAAGCTTACACGCCGTATTTTTACTCCACCTATGAGACTGGGGTCGAGATCGCCCCGTCCCAGAAGCGCAAGGTGGTCATCCTCGGCGGCGGCCCCAACCGCATCGGCCAGGGCATCGAGTTCGACTACTGTTGCGTGCACGCTTCCTACGCCCTGCGTGAGTTGGGCATTGAGTCCATCATGGTCAACTCCAACCCGGAAACCGTGTCCACGGACTACGATACGTCCGACAAGCTGTATTTCGAACCGTTGACCTTCGAGGATGTGCTGAACATCATCGAGCACGAGAAGCCCGAGGGCGTCATCGTGCAGTTCGGCGGGCAGACCCCGCTGAACCTGGCCGTGCCGCTCATGCGCGCAGGGGTGCCCATCCTGGGCACCTCGCCCGATTCCATCGACCGCGCCGAGGACCGCGAGCGCTTCCAGGCCCTGCTGAAAAAGCTGGACCTCAAGCAGCCCCCCAACGGGACAGCCATGTCCGGGGAGCAGGCCCGCGTCATCGCAAACGACATCACCTATCCCGTGGTTGTGCGCCCCTCCTATGTACTGGGTGGACGCGCCATGGAGATCGTCTATGACGACGAAGGCCTGGCCGCCTACTTCAAGAAGGCCGCCGTGGTTTCGCCCGAGCATCCCATCCTGATAGACAAGTTCCTTGAGAATGCCATCGAGGTGGATGTGGACGCCGTGTGCGACGGCGAAGAGACCTACGTTGCGGGCATCATGGAGCACATCGAGGAGGCGGGCATCCACTCCGGCGACTCGGCCTGCGTGCTGCCCCCGCATACCCTCTCCGACGAGGTCATCGCCGAGATCGAGCGCCAGACCAAGGCCCTTGCCCTGGAGCTGAACGTGGTGGGCCTCATGAACATCCAGTTCGCCTTGAAAGACGGCGAGGTGTTCATCCTGGAGGTCAACCCCCGTGCCTCGCGCACTTCGCCCTTCGTGTCCAAGGCCACGGGCGTGCCCCTGGCCAAGCTGGCCACCAAGGTGATGATGGGTATGAAGCTCAAGGAACTGGACCCCTGGAGCGGGCGCAAGGGCGGCTACATCTCCGTGAAGGAGTCGGTGTTCCCCTTCAACCGCTTCCCCGGCGTGGACGTGCTGCTGGGGCCTGAAATGCGCTCCACCGGCGAAGTCATGGGGGTGGACTCCAACTTCGGGCGCGCCTTCATGAAGAGCCAACTGGCTGCCGGCCAGCGTCTGCCCCTGGAAGGCACAGTGTTCATCTCGGTCAACGACCGCGACAAGGACGCCGTGCTGCCTGTTGCCAAGCTCTTCCAGGAGCTGGGCTTCAAGGTGATCGCCACCGGCGGCACCGCAAAGTTCCTGAACGACAACGGCGTGACGGCCACCAAGGTGCTCAAGGTCTATGAGGGACGCCCCAACGCTGCCGACCACGTGATAAACGGCGAGATCCAGCTGATGATCAACACTGTGTCCGGCAAGAAGACTGTGCAGGACTCCTCGCAGCTGCGCCAGACCACGGTGCTCTACGGCGTGCCCTACACCACCACCGTGGCGGGTGCGCGCGCGGCGGCCCTGGCCATCCAGGAACTCAAAGGCTCCGGTCTTGGCGTCAAGAGCCTTCAGGAACATTACGCCTAGTTGACAGCAGGGGTTCGAACCTTATCTGTCTGCCTTTACGAGAAGGTTTGAGAGCAGCGACATGAAAAAAGAATACTGCGGATTGTTCGGCATTTACGGCCATCCCGAGGCCGCGCGCATGACCTACTTCGGTCTCTACGCCCTGCAACACCGGGGGCAGGAGTCGGCGGGCATTGTCACTTGGGACGGCGACAACATCCGTGAGCAGAAGGGCATGGGGCTGGTGGCCGACGTGTTCAGCGAACGCCACCTCAGCCGGGAGCTCAAGGGCTCCATCGCCGTGGGCCACGTCCGTTATTCCACCACCGGGGCGTCGCTTCTGCGCAACGCCCAGCCCTTCCTGGTGCGCTTCGGCGACTGGAAGCTGGCCATCGCCCACAACGGCAACCTGGTGAACACCATGGAACTGCGCGCGGAACTGGAAGCCTCCGGCTCCATCTTCCAGACCACCATGGATTCGGAGATCTTTGTTCACCTGATCGCTAAGTACTTAAATGGCGGCACCATCGAGGAGGCCGTCATCAAGGCCTGCCAGAAGGTGCGTGGTTCCTATTCGCTGCTTATCCTGGCCAACGACAAGCTGATCGCCCTGCGCGACCCGCACGGCGTGCGTCCGCTGGCCCTTGGCCGCCTGGACGACCATTACGTCATCTCCTCCGAGACCTGCGCCTTCGACCTGATCGAGGCCGAGTATCTGCGCGCCGTGGAGCCCGGCGAGATGCTGGTGATCCAGGACAAGTGCATGCGTTCCTACCGCCTCTGCGACCCCATCAAGGCCAGCCGCTGCATCTTCGAGCTGGTCTATTTTGCCCGGCCCGACTCCGTGGTCTTCGGCGAAGTGGTATACTCGCGCCGCAAGCTCATGGGGCAGACCCTGGCACTCGAAGCGCCCGTGGATGCTGACTACGTGATGCCCTTCCCGGACTCTGGCGTGTACGCGGCTGTGGGCTACGCCCAGCAGTCCGGACTGCCCTTCGAGGTGGCCATGGTGCGCAACCACTACGTGGGCCGCACCTTCATCCAGCCCTCGCAGGACATGCGCGACTTCTCCGTGCGCGTGAAGCTGAACCCCGTGCGCTCGCTCATCAAGAACAAGAGCATCATTATCGTGGAAGACTCCATCGTGCGCGGCACCACCATCCGCACTCGAGTGAAGAAGCTGCGTGAGCTCGGCGCGCGCGAGATCCACATGCGCGTCAGCTGCCCGCCCATCAAGTTCCCCTGCTTCTACGGCATTGACTTCTCCTCCAAGGGTGAGCTCATCGCCGCCAACAACTCCGTGGAAGACATCGCGCGCTACATCGGTCTGGACAGCCTGCATTATCTGTCCATCCCAGGCCTGCTCAATTCCGTCGGCGCGGACCTGAACGACCCGCAGTACTGTCTGGCCTGCTTCAACGGCGAGTACGCGATTCCCCCGTGCGCCGAGGGCACCAAGAACTGCCTTGATGAATCCAACGCCCTCACCTGGTAGGTAGCCCGATGTTCGGAGCCATCAAGGACATGGCCGTTTCGTCGGCCATTACCAAGAAGCTGTCGCCACTGTTCGAAGGATACTGCCATTCGTTCAAGCTGACCGTGAACTCTTCGAGCAAGACCATGCTGGTTGAAGCACTCCCCAAGGGAGAAAATTCGCCCGTTCAGGTGGAAATCGTGGGGTATCGGTTGCTGCAGGAGAACGGCAGGGCCGTGCTGGCTTACGACAGGCTGGAAGTGAGCCGGGAGTGGCTTAAGGCGCTGGCGTCCAGCTTCCTGCCTGATAATAGAATCACTCTGCCTGAAGACACCCCGTACGAATTGCTGAAGCAGTACATTTAGTGCGCTGGGGCGCTGCCCCAGACCCTGCCGGGCTCTGCCCTGGACCCGCTGGGGGAGAAGCCTCCCCCAGACCCGGCTATTAGCTTCGCGTCGTGCGCGGCAATTCGGGCTGGGGGCTGGTTCTGGTGACTGTCCCGCTCGTGTCCTAGCGGGCGGGCTAGAACCGATTTGAAGACGATTCGTCGCCCGCCCGCCAGAACCCGACCGTGACAGCCTCCAGCCCTCCCCGAACGCACGCTCTGCCGCATTAGAAACCCATTCTGCCATAATGAACGCACGCTTTTCCACGTTGAAACGTGGGTAAGGACGAAGGCGCATGTGGTCGGTTGGGAACGTTCAATACGGTACATCCCGATCACCGCCATCGTCTAATCTAGTGAATTCAAGAATAAATATGCCCTGAAGCGCGGCTTTGCGCGCTTCAGGGCTTTCTTGCGAGATATCTGAAACGTATCTGTTCGTTACGCGAAGCTAATTGAGGGTCCAGGGGGATCATCCCCCTGGCAGGAGAGTGCAGAGAGGGCGGAGCCCTCTCTGCCCGCCGGAGGCATCGCCTGTTCAGCTTTTTGCGTCGCGTTCCTTGAGTTTCTTCTCCAGCTCCGCGATCCGGGCCTTCATCTCTTCAAGGTCTTCGGCTTTTACCAGTCCGAGCCGTTGAAGAATCCGGTCCAGCTCTTCCTGTCCGACCTCTTTGGCGACGTCCACGCCCTGTTCCAGATTTTTGGAGAGGGCGTTCAGGGCGTGCCTGAGCTCCTCGGCATGCGAATCGTTCACCCGCACGGGCGCGTTCACGGCGTCCATTATCTTGTCCTTGAGCAAAAGCCCTGCGCCAAGGCCGGTGTAAAAGCCTTTCTTCAGCAGATCGCTCATGTGAATCCTCCCGAAGGCGTACGCCTGTTCTTATGTATCCCGGAACATCTTGAACGTTATGTATGTGCCGAGCATCCCGGACAGGGCGAATCCGAACAGTCCGATGACGGGCATGCCCCAGACGTGCGGCCCAAGGTCCGAGCTGAAGATCACGGCAGAGCAGACCGCCAGGGCCGAAGTGACCAGCGCGCCGCCCAGCCGGTTGCCGATGCGCTGGAAGGTGGCGGGCAGGCGTCCGAAGTCGTGCTGCTTGTGCTCCACGGTCAGCTGTCCCGCGCTGAGTTTTCGCAGCACGGTGTCTATCCTGCGCGGGAAGGCGGTGATGATCCGCCCGGCTTCTTCCAATTCGGCCCAGATGGAGCGGTCCGACAGACCTGGGATCAGGCGGCGCATAGAATACGCCTGGGCCAGAGAAGAGAGGCTCGATGCCGGGTTCAGCGTCGGATCGAGTGACTTCAGGGCGGATTCAGAAGCCAGCAGCGCTCGGGCCACCAGGATGAAGTCGGGCCGGGGCGAGAGGCCGTGTTCGCGGCAGATGGCCGTCAGGTCCAGCATGTGTCGCCCCATGAAGCCGTGCCCGCAGGGCGTGTGGAACTTCTGCATGATGAACATGAGGTCCGATTCCAGGCTGTACACGTCCAGGTCCGGCGGCGCGGAGAAGGACATGTCCTCCACCACGCGGGCGAGACGCGCCGTGTCCTTGCCGCCCAGCGCGATGAGGCAGTCCACCAGCGCGCTGCGAAGCGCCGGGGCCAGTCGCCCGCACATGCCGAAGTCCAGGTAGCAAAGCCTGCTGCGCCCCACCACGCGCAGATTCCCCAGGTGCGGGTCCGCGTGGAAAAATCCCTCCTGCATGATCTGGCGCACGGTGGATTCCAGCCCGAGGGAGACCAGCTCGGCGCGCTCCTCACTGGTGCCCAGGAACTCGTCCAGGCGTTCGCCGTCGATGAATTCCATCACCAAGACGCTCGGGCGCGCCAAGTCTGCGTGCACGGCGGGCGCGAACACGCGCGGGTTGTCCTGGAAGAGGGCGTTGAAGGCCAGCATGTTCACGGCCTCGTTGGTGAAATCGAGCTCCCGGCGCACTACCTTGCGCAGTTCGCGCACCACCTCCACGGGCTTGAAGGGACGGACCGACGGGGCGCGCTCCTCCAGCAGTTCGGCTAGGTATTCCAGGATGTCCAGGTCGGCGGCCAGGGTGTCGGCCACATCGGGCAGTTGCACCTTGACGGCCACGAGGCTGGCGTCGTCCGCGCGGCGCCCCCGGTGCACCTGCGAGATGGAGGCCGTTGCCACGGGATGATGCTCGAAGCCGGAGAAGAGTGTTTCCAGCGGACGCCCATAGGCCTTCTCGATGGCGGCGCGGATGTCCTCGAAAGGAGTAGGGGGCAGCGCCTCCTGGAGGGTCTTCAGCTCGTCGCAGAGGTCGGACGGGATGAGGTCCGGGCGCATGGAGAGGATCTGGCCGATCTTGACGGCGGTGGGGCCGAGCTCTTCGATGATGAGCTTGAGGCGTTTCCAGAGGGGAACCGCTGCCGGGGGCGGCGGACTCTTGCGCCAGAAATAGGGGAACCTGCGGCGCAGGCCAAGGCGGATGAGGAGCTCCTCGAAACCGTGCTTGGCCAGGACGGACACGATGATGCGCATGCGGTTGGCCGAAGCCAGCGGCGTGTAGCGGATGAGGTCGGATGCGTTCATGCTAGGGTGCTGATAGCGCGGAATGACGGGATTGGACAAGCGCGGTTATGCCCCCATCACCCTCTCCGCCATTTCCAGCACCATCTTGAAGGGCACGCGCTCGAACAGTCCGAACGCCTCGTGTTCTTTCAGCCGCGTGGTGGCGGGCGACGACAGCCCGCACAGAAATTTCGCCAGCCGCCTCGGCGTGGTGAGCTGCGGCAACGCCTCCGCCATCAGGGCGTCCAGCTTCTTGAGCGAGCGCTCGCGCGGTCTTCTGGGTGCGAACGGCGGCGGCACGCAGGGTTCCTCTCCCAGGCACGGCCCGCAGTGCCCGCAGGGGCCGCTCTTCTCGTCGAAGTATTGCAGCAGCCGCATGGTCAGGCACTCCGGCTCACCGGCCAGCACCAGCATCTGGCGCACCCGCTCCAGCTCGCGCCCCTCGCGCTCCGCGAAGCGCACTTCCAGCTCCCGCGCCAGACCGTCCAGATGCACGGGCCGCTTTTTAACCCAAAACCGCTGGCGTGTGCCGCTGGCCTTCAGGTCGATATCGCCCTTGCCCTCCAGGTATTCCAGCGCCGTCAGAATCCGGTCGCGCGGCTCGCCGATGGCCTGGGCCGCTTCCTCCACGTCCAGCCCGAAGCTGCCGTTGCGTTTCTTCTTGCAGCGCGACAGCACCTTCTTCAGAAACGCCTGGCGTGCCTCGTCGAAGGGGGCCAGCATCTCGGCGGACGTCTTATTCGGCGTCAGCGTGTAGCTGGTGTAGATGTGCCCGAGCGCGCGCAGGTAGCCGTCCAGTTCCAGGTAAGTGAGCAGGGTGCGTACCACCAGCTCCCTGATGTCGTGGCGGTTGGCCAGAGCGGGCGGGGAGAGCAGCAGGTGGTCCTCGCCGCCGAAGAGTTCCTCCAGCAGCGAGGTGACGGACTGGATGTCCGGCGTGTCGCCCAGCACGAAGTTTTCCAGCACCAGCGTATCTTGCAGGCAGACGAACATCTCGCAGACCGAGGGCTTGCCGTCTCGCCCGGCGCGCCCGATCTCCTGGGCGTAGCTCTCCACGCCCTTGGGCAGGTTGTAGTGGTAGATGGCCCGGA
The DNA here is from genome assembly GCA_009773665.1 of Desulfovibrionaceae bacterium. GTDB lineage: Bacteria > Desulfobacterota > Desulfovibrionia > Desulfovibrionales > Desulfovibrionaceae > Fundidesulfovibrio. The sequence goes on from WSYE01000032.1 coordinate 63,932, forward strand.
TGTCGGCCTTGTCCACCCCCATGCCGAAGGCGATGGTGGCCACGATGACCATGGTGTCCGAGGCCATGAAGGCTTCCTGGACTTCCGAGCGGACTTCGTTTGCCATGCCTGCGTGGTAGGCGCGCGCCTCGATGCCGTTCTCGGCCAGATACGCGGCCACGCCTTCCGCAGTGTGCTGCAAGGTGACGTACACGATGGCCGGTCCCTTGGGGCGCGAGCGCAGCCGTTCCAGTAGCAGGGCCTTCTTGCCGCCTGGTTTGGCAGGCGAGGCATGCAATTCCAGGTTGGGGCGGTAGAAACCGGTATGGACGATGTCCCCGGCGTCGATGTCGAAGGCCCGTGCGATGTCCGCAGCAGTTTCGCGGTCCGCCGTGGCGGTCAGGGCCAGCACGCGCGGGATGTTCAGTTCCTTGGCTGCGCGGGCGACCTTCAGGTATTCCGGGCGGAAGTTGTGGCCCCACTGGCTTATGCAGTGGGCCTCGTCCACGGCCAGGAGCGACACGTCCGCGCGCCGGATGGTCTGGAGGAAGCGCTCGTTGGCCAGCCGTTCCGGCGAGATATACAGGAGCTTCAGCTGTCCGTCCCTGAGCCTCCCCAGCACGTCGCGCGACTGCTGCGCGTCCAGGCTCGAGTCATAGCGCTCGGCGGCGATGCCGCGCGCCTTCAGGAAGTCGATCTGGTCCTTCATCAGAGCGATGAGCGGCGAGATGACCAGCGTCACGCCGGGCAGGGCCAGCGCGGGCAGCTGGTAGCACAGGCTCTTGCCGCCGCCGGTGGGGAAGATGGCCAGGACGCTCCTGCCATCCAGCAGGCGGGTAATGGCCTCACTCTGGCCGGGGCGCAGGGTGTCGAAGCCGAAGGAGTCGCGCAGCAGGCCGGTTACGACAGGAGGGACTTGCATGGGGGCTCGTTTGTGACTGGTTGTGAACAGGCGTTGCCAGGACTCTGCCCTGGACCCTCAGTGAGCTTCGCGTCTGGTGGTTGCGGGTTGCGTCGTTGGCAGGGGGGCGTTCGTGTCCTGGCTGGGCGGATCGTCGCCCGCCGACCAGGACGCGACCGTGTCAGTCCCCGGCATCCGCCTGAAGATCACGTAACTTGCCCCGAAAGAGTGCCCAAGGGCTCCCAGCAACCAGCCTCGCCTGAACGCCATATTGCCGCGCTGGAATGCGAAGCGGAAAGGGTGTCCAGAGGGCGAAGCCTTTTGGCCGCCGGAGGCATATTCGCCTTCTCTTATTCTTCTCTTACTCTTCGCTCTTCACGTCGCTCAACGGAATCCCCAGCGCCTTTTCGATGCGCGCCCGCACGGCCTTGGCGCGGTTCTCGCCGTTGGTCAGGCTCTCCAGGCGTTCCGGGTTGTCCTTCCATGTGTCGCGCCAGATGCCGTAGCGTTCCTCGATGCTGACGCGGTTGACGCGCCGATAGCTCTTGTCGGCCATGTAGACCACCTCGGCTTCGGAGAGGGGCTCGTCGGGCGTGGGGGTGCGTCCTCCCAGGCGGGTGTGCACCTCAACGATGGCGGCGATCTCGGGGTAGCCAAGCGAGCGCAGGAGTTCGCCGCCTGCGCGGTCGTGGTCGGGCTGGCCCTTGCAGATGTCGTGCAGGATAGCGGCGGCCTCGATCAACGGCAGGTTCAGGAGAATGCCCTTGGCGATCAGCAACTGGCCCAGGGTGACGGCCAGTCCGGCGACCTTGAGCGAGTGGGCCAGCCGGGCGGGCTTGTCGCCCAGATGCTTTTCCAGGGTGGCGATGGCTTCGGCTCTGGTGGGTGTGCTCATATACATAGGGTAGTGTAGTTGGCTGGAGGTTTCTTACAGAGCCGCCCCGTGGGGACGGGGCGGCGGTGATTGATCAGAAAATGCCGGTCCGTCCGGCGATCGGGAGTATACTACACCAGAAGCGCCTTGGCAAAGTCTTCGCCGGAGAAGGGGCGCATGTCTTCCATCTTTTCACCAAGGCCCACGAAGGTGATGGGGATGGCGTGCTCCAGGGCGATGCCCACCACCACGCCGCCCTTGGCAGTGCCGTCGAGCTTGGTGAGCACGATCTCGTCTACGCCCACGGCCTCGTTGAAGAGCTTGGTCTGGGAGAGGGCGTTCTGGCCGGTGGTGGCGTCCACCACCAGGATGGTGCGGTGGGGCGCTCCGGCGTGCTTCTTGCCGAGCACGCGCTCGATCTTCTTGAGCTCTTCCATAAGGTTGATCTTGGTGTGCAGACGCCCGGCGGTGTCCAGCAGCATCAGGTCGTAGCCTTCGGCCAAGCAGCGCTCCATGGCCTCAAAGGCCACGGCGGCGGGGTCGGCCCCCTCGCCCTTGGAGAAGAAGCCCGCGCCCACGCGGTCGGCCCAGATCTGGAGCTGCTCGATGGCGGCGGCGCGGAAGGTGTCGCCCGCCACGATGAGCACTTTGCGGCCCTGAAGCTGGGCGCGGTAGGCCAGCTTGGCGATGGAAGTGGTCTTGCCCACGCCGTTGACGCCGACCACCATGACCACCTCGGGCGGGTTGATGGCCTTGATGGTCTTGGGGGCGCGGAAAATCTGGGCCAGTTCCTCGCGCAGGATTTCCTTGAACCCGGCGGGGTCGGTGACGCCAGCCTTGCGGGCGCGGTTTTTCAGCTGCGCCAGGAGCTTTCCTGCGGGCTCGAAGCCCACGTCGGCCATGATCAGGATCTCTTCCAGCTCCTCCCAGAAGTCGTCGTCCATGGAGGAATGGGAGGTGAGCAGGTTGTCGATGCGCGCCGCGATCTGCTCGCGGGTCTTGGCCAGACCCTCGGAGAGCTTGATGAACAGGCGTGAGCGCTCGTCTTCTTCGTCTTCCAGTTCCAGGGCCAGGGCGAGGCGGTACTGAAGCTCGGAGCGGAACTCCTCGACTTCCTCGTAGCCCATGTTGCCAAGCCACTTCTGGAAGCGCGCGATGAAGTCGTCGGCTTCGGCGGCGGGGGCTTCCAGGGAGGTGAACAGGAAGCGCAGGCGCAGCCAGAGGTCCGGCCCGGCCACGGCCACATCCTGAAGGATGATACTCAGCCAGACGGACAGCTTGGGTTCGGCCTGGCGCAGCGAAAGGGTCAGGTCCTTCTGCCAGTCCTCGGTGACCAGATTCGGGGCGGGGATGGGCGAGGGCGCTACGGCAGGCGCGACTTCAGCCGCAGGCGCGTTGTCGTCGGGCGGTAAGACGTCCGCCGCAGGGGATTCAGGTGTTTCTGATTCTTCGATAGATGCTGAAGCCTCTGCCTCGGGCGTTGCTCCGGGTGCTTCTTCGGGCATTTTGCCGCCCAGCCAGGACGAGAGCTTGGAAAAAAATCCCATTGGTATTCCTTGGTCTGCGTAAAGAGGGGGTAGGCGCTGGAAAACGCCCGAAATCCAGGCGTGACGCCCTTGTTGGAGTCCAGAGAGTGTATCCCACTGCCGCCGGGGTTTCTCCTATCCTACAGTCCCTCCCGAGACAAGGCTTGCCCCGGTTGGCGGGGCTGGATTATGATGCGGGGATGAAACGCACGAAAATTGCCGCTCTGCTCTCGGCCGACGGCCCCAGGGAGCAGATTATCGTCAAAGGATGGGTGCGCACGCGCCGCGACGCCAAGGATTTCTCCTTCCTGGAGATCAACGACGGCTCCTGCCTGGCCAACATACAGGCTGTAGTCGATGCCGACGCCAAGGGCTATGAGCATATCAAGGACATGGGCACGGGCGCGTCCGTGGCTGTCACCGGGGCGCTCATCGCCTCGCCGGGCAAGGGCCAGGCCTGGGAGGTCAAGGCTTCCGAGGTGGAGCTGATCGGCGGCGCCGACCAGGACACCTTCCCGCTCCAGAAGAAGCGCCACTCGGACGAGTTCCTGCGGGCCATCGCGCACCTACGCCCGCGCACTAACAAGTTCGGCGCGGCCTTCCGCATCAGGTCGGAGTTGGCCCTGTCCGTGCATCGCTTCTTCCAGGACCGGGGCTTCTTCTATTTACAGTCGCCCATTATAACGGGGTCGGACTGCGAAGGCGCGGGCGAGATGTTCCGCGTGACCACCATGCACCCCGGCCAGCCTCTGGGTCCCGAGGGAGCCAAGGCGGACTTCTTCGGTAAGGAAGCGAATCTGACGGTGTCCGGACAGCTCTCCGCCGAGCCGTTCGCCCTGGCCCTGGGCGACGTGTACACTTTCGGGCCGACCTTCCGGGCCGAGCCTTCGGACACTGCGCGCCACGCCGCTGAGTTCTGGATGGTGGAGCCGGAGATGGCCTTCGCCGATCTGACCGACAACATGGATCTGGCCGAAGACCTGCTCAAGCACTGCATCCGGGACGTGATGGAGCGCAGGGCAGGGGACCTGGAGCTGTTCGCCAAGTGGGTGGACACCTCGCTCATGGGAACGCTTGAGAAGCTGGTCGCCGACCCGTTCGAGCGCATCCCCTACGCCGAGGCCGTAGAGATCCTGCGCAAGGCCCCGAAATCGTTCGAGTACGAGGCAGCCTTCGGCAAGGATATCCAGACTGAGCACGAACGCTATCTGGCTGAAGAGCACTTCAAGAAGCCGGTCATCGTGTATGACTATCCCAAGGATATCAAGGCGTTCTACATGCGCCAGAACGAGGACGGGCGCACCGTGGCAGCCATGGACGTGCTGGTGCCGCGAATCGGCGAGATCGTGGGCGGCAGCGCGCGCGAGGAGCGCCTGGACAGGTTGGAGGCGCGCATCGCCGAAATGAACCTTAATATGGAGTGCTACGACTGGTACCTGGATACCCGGCGCTTCGGCACGGCTCCGCACGCGGGCTTCGGCCTGGGCTTCGAGAGGCTGGTGATGCTGGCCACAGGCGTGACCAACATCCGGGACGTGATCGCCTTCCCCAGGACATACAAGCACTTGGAGTTCTAGCAGGCTTTGGAGGAGGGGCCTTTGGGAGCCAGACACGG
>WSYE01000033.1 GCA_009773665.1 Desulfovibrionaceae bacterium
GCACAGAAATCCGACGATGCGCAGCTCCCTGCCTGCTAAAACTGGCATAATGCCTCCACCTCCGCGAGAATCTGATTGTCCGTGAAGTGTTCGAGCTGGATGGCTCCCTGCGGACAGGTGACGGCGCAGATGCCGCAGCCCTGGCAGACCGTCTCGATCACCTCGGCCTTTTCCTGGCCCCTGAAGTCGATCATGTGGATGGCCCCGAACGGGCAGGTTGTCTCGCACTTGCCGCAACCCACGCACCGTTGCAGGTTCACCTGGGATATCTGTGGGTCGCTCTCCAGCTTCTGCTTGGAGAAGAGCCCCAACACCTTGGCCGCCGACGCGCTGCCCTGGGCCACCGAGGACGGGATATCTTTTGGCCCCTGGGCGCATCCGGCCAGATAGACGCCCGCCGTGTTGGTCTCCACCGGGCGCAGCTTGGGGTGGCTCTCCATGAAGTAGCCGTATTTGTCGTAGGAGATGCGCAGCTTCTCGGCCAGTTGGGGCGAGCCCACGGCGGCCTCGGCTCCCACGGCCAGCACCACCAGGTCGGCCTCGACTTCCATCTGAGAGCCCAGCAAGGTGTCCGCGCCGCGCACCAGGTACTTGCCATCCTGGGGAACGATCATGGACACGCGCCCGCGAACGTAGCGCGCCCCATACTCTTCCATGGCCCGGCGGGTGAACTCGTCGTACATTTTGCCCGGCGCGCGGATGTCCATATAGAACACGTAGGACTGCGAGTCCGGGATGTGGTCCTTGGTGAGGATGGCCTGCTTGGCCGTGTACATGCAGCAGAAGCCCGAGCAGTACGGACGGTCCACCGACTTGTCGCGCGAACCCACGCACTGGATGAACACCACGGTCTTGGGTTCCTTGCCGTCCGAGGGGCGCTTCACGTGCCCGCCTGTCGGGCCGGAGGCCGAGAGCAGGCGCTCGTACTGGAGCGCGGTGATCACGTCGGGGTAGCGCCCGCCTCCGTATTCGCCGTACTTGGAGTGGTCGAAGAGGTCGAAGCCGGTGGCGGCCACGATGGCCCCGATCTTCTCTTCCACGATTTCGTCCTGCATCTTGTAGTCGATGGCCCCGGTGGGGCAGATTTTGGCGCACACGCCGCACTTGCCCTTGATGAACTGGCGGCAGTACCCGGCGTCGATGACCGCTTTCTTAGGGATGGCCTGGGGGAAGGGAATGTTGATGGCCGGAGCGCCGCCGAGGGATTCGTTGAAGCGGTCCAGCGACTTCTTGCTGGGACACTTCTCCATGCAGGCACCGCAGCCGGTGCACTTGACCCAGTCCACATAGCTGGCTTTTTTGCGAATCTTCACGTTGAAGTTGCCCACATAGCCTGCCACTTCCTCAACCTCGGCGTAGGCGTAGAGCGTGATGTTCGGGTGCTGGGCCACGTCCACCATCTTGGGGCCAAGGATACAGCTGGAGCAGTCCACCGTGGGGAAGGTCTTGTCCAGCTTGGCCATCTTGCCGCCGATGGAGGAGGTCCTCTCAACGAGGACCACCTCCATGCCCCCATCTGCACAGTCCAGGGCTGCCTGGATTCCCGCGACACCGCCGCCTATGACCAGTACCCGGCGAGTGATGTCGAAACTTTTCGGCGTGAGCGGCCTGTTGCGGCGCAGCTTCTCCACCGCGATGCGCACCAGGTCGGCGGCCTTGTTGGTGTTGGCCGTGCGGTCCTTGCCGATCCAGGAGACGTGCTCGCGGATGTTGGCCATCTCCAGCATGTAGCGGTTCAGGCCCGCGCGCTCCACGGCGCGCCGGAAGGTCGGCTCATGCATGCGCGGCGTGCAGGAGGCCACCACCACACCGTCCAGGCCACGGGTGCGCACCGCGTCGATTATGGCCTCCTGCCCCGGTTCGGAGCAGGAATACATCACGTCCTCGGCGTGGCTCACCTCGGGGAAGGCCATGGACGCGCGCGCCACGGCGGCGGTGTCCACGGTGCCTTCAATGTTGCTGCCGCAGTGGCAGACGAAAACGCCTATCTTCATACCCGGCTCCCGCGTTCGGACTGCTTGTTGGCGATCGTCGATGCGGCCATGGCCTCGAAGGCCCGGTCAGGGCTCACGCAGAGCTTGTCGAACCCGAGTTCGGCCTCGGCCACGCCCAGGGCCATTCCCATCAGCTGGGTGAAATAGAGCACCGGCATGGAATAGGCCCGACCGCTGTGCTGGGAGGCCTGTTCCTGGCGAAGATCCAGGTTCATCTGGCACAGGGGGCAGGCCGTGGCCATCATGTCGGCTCCAAGGCCTACCGCCGTGTCCAGCAGTTTGCTGGAGAGTCTGGCCACCACGTCCTTGCGGGCCACGCCGTAGGACGCGCCGCAGCATTCGACCTTCAGCGGGAAGGGAACCACTTCCGCGCCCAGGGCCGCCAAAATGCGGTCCATGGCCATGGGGTTCTCGTGGTCGTCGAACTGCATGATTTCGGGCGGGCGGTTCATGATGCAGCCGTAGTACGGCGCGACCTTCAGGCCCTTGAGCGGCTTCTGGACTGACGCCGCGATCATCTCCAGCCCCACGTCCTCAACCAGGATCTGAAGCACGGACTTGGCCTGGACGTCGCCCTTGCAGGGCGTGTCCAGGAGCGAGTTCACCCTGGCGCGAAATTCCGGCTTTTCCATGCGGTGCCCGGCTGTGCGCAGGTTGGTCAGGCAACTGGGGCATGGGGTGATGACCGTCTCCCGGCCCGTGGACTCCACCTTGGCCAGGTTTCGGGCGGAAAGCGCGGCGGAGAGCACGTGATCCACGGTGTGCGCGGGCGAGGAGCCGCAGCAGCTCCAGTCCGGAACGTCGTGAAGCTCCACGAACAGGGCCTTGCACACGGCCCGCGTGGAGCTGTCGTATTCCATGGACGTGCCAAGCCCCGAACAGCCGGGGTAGTAGGCGAAAGAATGGCCCCTCATAGACAGCCCCCCTGCTCCTCGAAGCGCTTGAAGATTTTCTCCATCTCGCCAAGACCCTGAATGGGGTGCGGCTTGAGCGCCAGCTTGCCCTTGGGGATGATGCGCGGGGCCAGATCGAAATCGGTCCAGACACGGCCCGTACGGGCAACGTACTTGGCCAGGAGCCCTGCCTCGAACACGCGTCCGTGCTTGCGCACCGACTCCAGGAAGCTGTCCCAGAACACCTTCACGGCCCGCTCGGGGGCGTGCCCTTCGCATCTGGCCATGTGGCGCAGCACGTCCATGATCCTGGCCACGTCGATGTCGTTGGGACAGCGGGTGGTGCAGGATTCGCAAGTGGCGCAAAGCCAAAGCGACTTGCAGGTGAGGGTCTTGTGCTTCTGTCCGGCCTGCACCAGACGCATGATCTGGTTGACCGGGATGTCGTAGGCGAAGGTGTAGGGGCATCCTGCCGTGCAGTTGCCGCACTGGTAGCAGAGCGCCAGGTTCTGCTCGCTGGCGGCCTGGACCTGGGCCACGAAGTCCGCGTCGAAAGACGCGCTCATGTTCACTCCATCCATGGGTATGATTCCAGTGCCATTGGCGTTTGCCGGACCGCTCCGGGAGGGCTTGGAGCCCTCCCGGACGGCCGGATTTCGGGATGGATGATGCTACAGGGCGGCTTTGTAGATGGCCGCTACGTCCTTGTCGGTGGGGCAGCGCGGGTTGGTGAAGCCGCAGGCGTCCTTCTGGGCGTTCTTGGTCATGGTATCGATGTCCTTGGCCTGAACGTCCTTGCCGTAACGCTTGCCGAGCTCGACCAGGCCGGAGGGGATGCCCACGTCGGTGGACAGCTGGCGGATGGCGCACAAGGCTTTTTCGGCGGCGGCGCGCAGCGGCATGCCTTCGATGTTCTCGCCCATGATCTCGGCCATCTTGGCGAAGCGCTCAACCCTGGCGATCAGGTTGAACTGCTCCACGTGGGGCAGCAGGATGGCGTTGCATTCGCCGTGGGGCAGGTCGTAGAAACCGCCCAGCTGGTGCGCCATGGCGTGCACGTGGCCCAGGCTCGCGTTGTTGAAGGCCATGCCGGCCAGGTACTGGGCGAAGCACATGCCTTCGCGGGCTTCCAGGTCGGACCCGTTGGCCACGGCCTTGCGCAGATACTTGAAGATCAGCTCGAAGGCCTTTTCGGCGCAGGCGTCGGTCATAGGGGTGGCGATGGTGGAAACGTAGGCTTCCACGGCGTGAGTCAGGGCGTCCATGCCGGTGGCGGCGGTCAGCGAGGGGGGCATGCCCACCATGAGCAGGGGATCGTCGATGGCGATGTTGGGGGTGACGCGCCAGTCCACAATGGCCATTTTAACGTGACGGGAGAGGTCGGTGATGATGCAGAAGCGGGTCATTTCGGAAGCGGTGCCCGCAGTGGTGTTCACGGCCAGGTACGGGGGCATGGGCTTGGTGGACTTGTCCACGCCTTCGAAGTCATGGATCTTGCCGCCGTTGGCAACCACAAGGCCGACGCCCTTGCCGCAGTCGTGCGAGGAGCCGCCGCCCAGGGTGATCAGGCTGTCGCACTTGTTCTTCTTGTACACTTCGACGCCCGCGTGGACGTTCGCGTCGGTGGGGTTGGGGATGGTGTCGGAGTAGACCACGTACTCCATTTTGGCCGCGTCGAGCAGATCGGTGATCTGCTTGCAGATGCCCGCCTTCACGATGCCCATGTCGGTGACGATCAGAGGCTTGGAACCGCCGAGAGCCTTGATCTTTTCAGGAATGGACTTGGCGGCGCCGATGCCGATCAGGGTGACGCTGGGGATGAAGAATCCGTAGACTTGTTCGATCACGGCCATGACTTCCATCTCCTTGGGTTGGGGGTTGCGGTCATGAGCATGCGCTCATCTATTGCTCCTCCCCAAGGCAAGTTTCAGGCCAAAATAATTATCGTTTTATTTTAGTGTGTTAATCAGGAAGGCGTAGGACGGAGGGTGAGAAAGGATGCACACGGGTTTTGCAGGATGCAGCACACAGGCTCCCAAAGCCTGCGACAGCACGCACAAATATGAATTTTAGTGTAACAATTCAGGGCTTTGGTCTGGTGTGTGGCAAAATGACATCAAAATAGCCCGACATGTGGCAAAATGCCCCTTGCTTGTGGACACGCGGAGAACCACTTTCTATTCGGCGTTCAGAATTACTGAGAAGGCCTTGAACAGAACGCAGATGTCGTCGCCCACCTTGAGTTCCAGCGCCCTGACGGACTCGTCGGTCACCAGGGAGCAGATCTTGGTGCCGTCGGCCAGTTCCACAACGACCTCGGCGGAAATCTGCCCTTCGTTCACTTTTATGATTTTGCCGCAGTATTTGTTTCGGGCGCTGGTCTTGAGCTTCATGTCCTCCTTGACCAGGATGACCCACGGGGCCTTCACCGTGGCCACGACCAGAGACCCGACCGATATGCCCAGAGCCTCAAGGCTGTCGTGGGTGATGACCGAAGCCACCTTCAGGCCGCTCGGCGTGGCGACTTCGACCTCCGCCAGGATGTTGCCTGACCGAATGGATGTCACCTTGCCCGTGAACGAATTCCGGGCGCTGGTCTTCATCTCAGTTTCCTTCAGGATGTAGAAGTTGACGATGCGCTTGATGTCGTCTTCGGAAAAATTGACGTACTGAGCCGTGAGATTCACGCTCTGGTGCCCCATGATGGCTTGCACCACCTTGAGCGGCACGCCTTCGCGCAGCAGTTCCACGGCCCGCGAATGCCGGATGACTCTGGGGTTGGCCAGCTCCCTGAGCAGGCCGCACTCATCGGCACGCTCATAGAACTTTCTGCGCACAAAGCCCTGGTCCAGCTTGAACACCTCTCCCCGCAGCGACGCCGCCATGGGTTCTTGAAGCAGTCGTTCCATTTCCTGTGCAATCTCCTTGGGGAGCTGCACCCGGCGCGGGTGTTCGCCGCGCACCTCAAGTTCGGAGCGTTGGAAATCGAAATCGCGGTGGTCGTCCACGGCGATGGCTTCGCCGAGTTTCAGCGCGCCGTAGCGAATCAGTAGAAAAAGCAGCCATATGCGCGCACGCGACCGCCTGCGGGCCGGGCTGCCCACTGCCTCGTACCAGGAGCGGAAGGCCTGGGTCAGTTCCATCAGCTGGACATGATCCAGGTGCTTGACGTCTGAGGGCACCTCGAACGTCTTCGCCGGACAGGGGGCTTTCGCGGTGCGGCGTTGTCCCGCTCCGCACTCCGCCGACGGCGTATTCCCGTCCGTGGTGGGACCTCCGCCGATTTTTTCCAGGACGAAGCGGAGATCGTCGGAGCCAAGCGAGTTCAGGAATGTGACCAGATTATCTCGAATCATGCTGAAGCACCTCACATTTTGGCTGTTACCACCGAATCACGCGTTTGTCCCATTGTCACGAATCATTCAAAATGCGTGAGTGGATTGGCGATGCGGGCTCCAGGCCGTATAGGGAAGGCTCCGGCTGGTTACCGAGCCGGAAGGAGCATGTTATGGAACTTCTTGTCATACTGGCAGCCTGCTTCACGCTGCTTTTCATCGTTGAGGTATTTCTCGGCGGAGCGCTGCCCGCACCGGAACCCGGCTGCAAGCACGTTAGCGGGCGCATGAAGATGGGGGCGTTCTTCGGGCAGGCCCTGCCCCTGTCCGCTGCGGGAATCGGCCTGCCCATGTCCATCCAGCACGGCTGGGCCATATGGATGGTGGCGGGCGCGCTCATCCTGCACGTGGTGGTCTGCCGGATTATAAGAGCCTGTTGAGATGCGCTGCGTCGCCGTACTCGTCATCTCGCGCAAGTAAACGGACGCCCCGCAAGTCCTGGCCTGTCTCGCGTCGACGCAAGCACAGGAAGCGACTGTAATACACGGTATCGAGAAGCCTGTGGCGCAACGCGCGCCTTCCGCTCCTTCCAGGATAATTGCCACAAGAAAGGGCAGCCCCGCTTTCGCCGGGCTGCCCTTCTGAATTCATGCGGAAAGCGGGAACTACTTGGTCCAGACCAGTTTGGGGTCCAGGGAGTAGGTCCAGGGCAGGCCGTAGTTTTTCCAGCCGTTCTTCATGCGTTTGTTGTTGTAGACGCTCTCAGGGTCGCTCACCATGTCGCCCTCGAAGCTGTCCACAATGTTGTAGGCGTTGGCGTACCCGGCCTGAGCCAGCAGGTTGACCGCAACAGCGGCGCGCTGGCCGCTGCGGCACATCACCAGCACGGTGGCGTTCTTGTCGATGTGCTTGGCGACCTGGGCGACGAAATCAGGATTGGCGGCCATGCCGTAGGTCTTCTTCTCGGCATCGAAATTTCCGGAAAACAGTTGCACCGGAACGTTAAGGGCCATCTCGGGGTGTCCCACGAAGCTGTATTCCTCGGGGGTACGCACATCCAGAATGACGACTTCCTTGGGTTTGGCGCGCCACATCAGGTAGGCTTCCATGGAATTGCAGTACTTGCCCAGAGTGGTCTGTTTGCGGGTGTCCGTGGGAACCGGGGTGCTGGGCGCGGGCTGCGCCAGGGCCAGGGCGGCCCAGAGGATGGAACTCACGGCGACGGCAGTCAGGATGATCGAGAGTTTTCTCATTGTTGTCCTTCTTCCAGAGAGGTTTCCGAATGAAATGAGCAGCTTTTCATTTCATACAGAAGCGTACAGGAGAGAACAACAGGCAAATAACTCGACCATTTTACGACGAATTCCACTGATACTGGACAAAATGGGATACACCCAGGCAGTCGTCCTGACTGTTTCGCAAAACCGCTGTGATCATTGATCCCGGTCAAGCGGCGTGTAGGACCGGAAAAGCCCCTTGGGCGCCCAGAACCCCTTCTGTGGCTCGAAGAAGAATCGCATGCCCAGGCCGCCGAAGGCCTCGCGGTAGTCGGCGGCGTTGCTGAGTCCGCCGAAGACGCCCGCAGCAACATGGGGAGTGAGGAGCTTCAGGGCTTCGCCTTTGGCGGAATAGGCGAATTTCGTTTCGCTCTTCCCGGAATAGTTCCCGGCGTATTCCTCAAGCTGCCCGGAGGTGAGGCCGAAGGCCGACGCGCCCGCAAGGGGATACTTGGCCGCGCTGGCGGTCCGCTCGTACATGTAGCCCACCGATCCTTCCAGGTCGAACCAGTAGTCGCGGCATTCGGGTGAGCGCAACCGCACGAAGGGGCCGGTGATGAACAGGAGGTCCGGGCTGTAATAGCCGCCGTTGCCGAAGGTGTAGAAGTTCAGGTTGCGGCTGTAGTGCTTGATGGTTGCGAAAACGCCCAGCGCCAGTTCGTTGTCCGCCAGCTTGAAGGTGCGCCCAGCGGATGCGTTGCCTTTCAGGCCCACGTTGTCGGCCACGTTCTCGCCCCAGAGGTACTCCGCTCCGCCCCCGAGGCTCAGGAACCAGTTGTCTGCCGGGGTGAACACGTACGAGCCCTGAGCGCCGCTGCGCAGCACGCGCCCCCAGTTTTTGGAACTGTAGGGGTCGCGCTGGCCGATCCAGGACAGCATGGACTCCGTCACCGGCTTCTGATGCAGTTGCAGTTCCCAGGTGGGGGACGAGACGTTGGCGCTGAAGGTGGGCATGACGGACACAGGACCGCCGATGGGACTCGTGCCGGCAGTCAGCCGCCAGCGGTACGGCCCTTCGATGTCCAGGGACAGGGTCGGCGTGTAGACCGTGGCCTCGGTGATGAGCGAGTTGCGCGGAGCCACGCCCGAAACGCGGGCATAATAGGAACCGGCGTACGGGTTGGCCGGGGCGCTCCCGCTGCTCAGTAGGCTTGGCGCGACGGTCGCCCCCACCCTCCAGCCATTTTGGCTGGCCCAGGAATACCCCACGGGAGCGGTCCATTCGGTCAACCTGGAGAAGCCGCTGTCCCCGGTTTTGGAGCGCACGAAGCCGCGCACGTCCACCATCTGGGTGTCAGCGTTGGCGCAGCAATCGTTAGCGAGGCCGCCGGATTTCGCGGCCAGGGCCGCGAGTATCGGTGCGTTTTGCTCCCGGTAGAATCTTGCGGCAGCCTTGTGCGATTCGGGATTCTGGTCCCCGGCCATCTGGGCAGCAGCTTCGAAGGCTTTCACGCGCTGCCCGCTGTTGGAGAGCGACAGCACCATGGGAGAGAGAAAACGGGCATCGCCGGTCGCCTTGTAGCGTTCCTGGAAGGCGGAGTAGGCCACGACGTAGTCGCCCTTTCCGTAAGCCGTCCAGGCTTCGGCTTCCCGCACCGGGACGCCGTCCGGCCAGATGGCCCGCGCCTTAGTCGTAAATGCCTCAGCTGCGGCGTAGTCTTTGGCTTCCACGGCGGAAAAAGCCTGCTGCACGTAGGCCTGATAGGCAAGATCTTTCATCGAGGGATCGTCCGCCTTGCCCGAAGCTGCCACCACGGAAAGGGCCTCGTCCGCCCGGCCCAGCTTGAGCAGGCTGTAGCCCAGCCCCAGTTGCACGTCCTCACGTTTGGGATACTGCCCGGACAGGGTGCGGAAGCTCTCCAGCGACCTGGAGAAATCACCCTGGTTGAGGGAGTCCCAGGCCAACATGGCGCGCGCGTCAGGGTCGGCTGGGTCGGCGTTCAGGATGGAACGGGCCAGCTCCACGCGCGTGGCCTGAGAAACGCCAAGCCTACCCATCTGCTTCTTGTCCAGCACCAGTGCCAGGTCACGCAGGGACTGCTGCTGGCGCGGGGTCAGGCCTCGGGTTGTCTCCTGGTAGCGGTGCAGGCTGTCGCGCACGATCTCCGGGTCCGTGATGGCTGCCAGATCGTAGTAAGCCCCCATGCGGATGCCGAAATCAAGCTTCGGGCAGGACAAAAGCCGAGCAAACACGGGCTTGGCCTGGGCCTCTTGCCCCTGGCCGGTCAGACCCTGGGCTATTTTGAGATACACGTCCGCATCGGCGCAGGCGGAAAGCCCGGTGGCGTGTTGCGTGAGGATGGCCTGTAGCCGCGAGGCCGACGGATTCTTTCCGGCTTGGGCCAGCGCGGCGCGCACGCCGCTCTCCGGAGCCTCAACAGCCGTGCGGGGAGGTTCGATTGGCATGAGCTGCGCCCACTGGGAGCGCTGGCTTTCGGGCAGCTTCTGGACGTAGCGGGCCAGGCTTTCCCTGTCGCCCTGGGCCTTCAGCACGGTCAGGAGCGCCGGGAGGGTTTCCTGGACATTGTAGCCTGCGTCGAAAGCCTTCTGGAAGTTTTCGCGGGCCTTGGGGAGATCACCCAGACGCAGCGAAGCGTAGCCCAACCCAAGGCGTGCGCGCATCTGTACGTCGGCGTTCGCGGAGGCCAACACCTGAGAGAAGGCCTCCTCGGCCTGCTTCCAGTCTCCGGCGCTGAAACGCTCCCAGCCCATGGAGAGGAGTTGCTCGGCAGACAGACCCAGCCGCCCGGACTGCCCGGATTGCCCTGCCCCGCTGCGACGCCCTTCCTGGACGGAACGCTCCACGGCGATGGGAGCCTGGGGACCTGTGCGTACCTCTGGCGCGGATGGTTCGCGGACCACGGAAGGTCCCTGCGCGCTCCGTTCCACGCTGCCCTGGGCCAATGCGGGCGTTGCGGAGCCAAACAACGCGGCTGCCAGCATCAGGACGTACACGCGTTTCATTACAGACCTCGCGTTTTGGCCATCAGAAACAGAACGTACGAATAGTAGTTCTGCTTTTCGTTGGGGAGAACGGACTCCGCCTTGCGCCACAGGTCCGAGGCCGTCTGGCCGTCTCCAAGCGTCTGCGCCGCGCGGGCCAGAATAGCGTAGAACCCGGCTGAAGCGTCACCCTCGTTACCGACTCCCGGAGAGACCCCGATGCTGGCGGGCAATGCACCCTTTTCCTTGAACATATCCAGGAGCGGAGTGAACCCGGCCAGGCTTTTACGATCCAGGTCCCAGGCCAGATACAGGGGCACGCGGATGGCGTCGTAAGAGAAGGCACGCCCCTTCTCTCCCCACGGGGAGAAGACGCCTTTGGCCAGAAGCACCCAGTCCGGCGGCAGATTCATCGGCCCGGCCAGGGATTTCGACAAAACCTCCCGGCAGGAGGCGTGCAGCCCCCGCCAGAAGTCGGCGTCGCCGGTGCGGGCCAGATCGTAAAAGGCCGGAAAGATGAAGTACGAGGGGTTGATGGCCACTTCGTCCTGATCGACGAACCCTTCACGGCCCGGCAGCAGGATGGTGTATCCGCCGGATGCGACGGTCAGGCGCGCGCGGATGGCCTGGGCGATGGTCCGTGATGCGTCGACATACTCCTGGCGCTTCCAGCGTTCCCCGGCTCGAAGCAGCGTCCAGGCCAGGAAAATGTCCCCGTCGGTGGCGTTGTTCGCGTCCAGCACTCCCCAGGAACCGTCGTCGCGCCTGCCCCAGGACCAGGCGAACAGTCCATCCGTTTGCGACGTGGACAGATTGTTGCGGGTCCACGTCCAGACTGTGTCGAAAAGTTCCGGTTCGTCGAAGGACAGGGCCAGATACATGGTAAAGCTCTGTCCCTCGGAATGGCTCATCTGTTTATTGAAGAAATCGATGACCCGGCCATCCTTCTGGACGAAGGTCGCCTTGTAGTATGTCCACTCCGGATGCGCATCGGCAGCCTGGATGGAATCGGCTGAGGCCAGAAAAAGCGCAGCCAAGGCGCATAATCCAGCCAGACAGGTCGAACGAAGAAAACTCATGACGCCTCATTGGTGAATATCGCATTGCCGCCGCAAGATGGGTTGCCGGATGCAATCCATTCAGATGGTCCAACCACATTGAGAACCGCTTTATACATCCTCTGTCAAGTGTCAATGACGTAATTCGGACCAATTTGTCATAGAAGCGGGTGGGTAGTCACAATGAGTGCTTAGGAATCAGCGTGAGAATGAAACGGGACGCGATCGGGTAACCTCGGAAAAACCCAAGACGGAGCTTGCCGCACCATCACCAGCGCACTCCCAGGCCTGCCGATGCAGCCACACGCATGGATAATGCCGTGTCCCTCGGCCAGCCCTGTCAAGTGCGACGAAATCAATCCCCAGAGGCAGATATTCTTCGTGATTTTGTCATGCATACTCAGGAAAAGTGCGTTAGAGTCCCTCAACGTTTGAATATTGGAGGCTGAACATGGGAGAAAAAACCGTTCTCATGGATGTTGAGGAAACCGTCCTGCGTTACGACGCTGCCGTCATGCTGAGAAAGCTCGCGGACGACCTGGCCCAGGGCAAGCTGGTGACGCCCGATGGCGAAGTGGAAGTGGGCGGGCAGATCGAAGTGGAGTGCAAAGGCAAGATCAAAGCCAAGGAAAACGGCCAGAAAGGTTCCATCAAGATAGAATTGTCCTGGTACGTCCCGACCGCCTAGCCTCTTGCGGACTGGACACCCAGTTCCCGTTTACATCCGGTCCGTGCCGCAAGGCACGGGCCGCTGTTGTTTGGGGAAGCGTGCGCGCGTGGCGCACTCAAAATACGTTCATACAATGCGTGGTTCTAAACAAAGAGAACCATTCATTTTTTCGAGATAGACAAGTTTATGTTTTTCTCGGACGCGACGCCAGATCGCCCTGCTACGCACTCGGGCGGTTGGCCGCAATCCAGTCGAAGAATTCCCGGTCCTGGACCTTGACGTGCTTCACCAGCCAGATCAGCAGGAAGCGCAGCAGATCAAGCGAGGTCCATTCGCTGTCGATGAGGGCCTCGCCGCCGAACATGCTGGTCTTTTGCAGAAATTCGCCGTGCAGACCTTGGTGCTGGGCAAGCTTCGGCCATCCAGCCCTGGCCATGAAGCTCTCCTCGGCGGCGAAGTGCGAGGCTGCGTAAATTTTCATGCCCTGTAGCGCGTCCAGCACCCCTTGGCCGAACTCGCCCTTGGAAACGCGCCTGTCGAGTTCGAGAATCATGTCGAAAAGTGCCCTGTGCTGCTTGTCGGTGAGGTCATGCCCCAAATTCAGGCTCGGATCCCATTCGGCAGGCGCATTGATCATTTATGAGCTCTCCTGAGTTCCTTGATGAACGTGTTCACGTTCTTGTCTCCCTTGACCTGACGGGCAACCACCCAGGTTCCCCAGAAAATGGGGATATTGCGGTTGGCGGTGTCTTCATAGAACGTGTCCAGCCCGGTTGCGAGTTGCGCGGTGGTCACATTGTCCATGTATTTTGCGGTCTGCGCCATGATGCTTTCAATGACGTCGGTGCAGACCGAATAGTTCTCGCGGATGACTATGTGGATGAGACTTTCGGAAAGGGCCATACCGTCGAACAATCCCAGCAGGATGTCCAGCTTCTCGGTTTCGGGGATAGCGCGCCAATAATGCCCGTCGCGCTTGTCCTGGGCGCTGAGCGGCTGCGTCAGCGCAGACAACAGGACCAGCGCGAACGTCGAGCATAGGACCATACGCCGAATAACAAGCGCGATACCGCTTCGAGGACAGGCGCGTTGCGCCACCACCACATTCGTCACCGTCACCCCTCCAACATCGAACTCTATATAGAAAAAGGCCGTGCCCCCGTCCAGGGGCACGGCCTTTATTTCAGGCATTTCGGCAAATTATTTTTTCAGCCAGCTCATCATGGAGCGCAGCTTGCCGCCGACTTCTTCGATCTGGTGCGCGGCGTTGACGCGGCGCATGGCCAGGAAGTGAGCGCGGCCGCCAGCCTTGTTCTCCAGGATGAAGTCCTTGGCGAACTGGCCGGTCTGGATTTCGGTCAGGATCTTCTTCATCTCGGCCCGGGTCTCGTCGGTGATGATGCGGGGGCCACGGGTGTAGTCACCATACTCGGCGGTGTCGGAGATGGAGTAGCGCATCTTGGCCAGGCCACCCTCGTAGATCAGGTCCACAATGAGCTTGAGCTCATGCAGGCACTCGAAGTAGGCGATCTCGGGCTGGTACCCGGCGTTGACCAGGGTCTCGAAGCCGGCCTTGACCAGCTCGGAGACGCCGCCGCACAGCACGACCTGCTCGCCGAAGAGGTCGGTCTCGGTCTCTTCTGTGAAAGTGGTCTGGAGCACACCGGAGCGGGTGCCGCCAACACCCTTGGCGTAGGCAAGGGCGGTCTGGAAGGCCTTGCCGGTGGCGTCCTGATGAACGGCCACGATGCAGGGCACGCCGGAGCCTTCGGTGTAGACGCGGCGCACCATGTGGCCGGGTCCTTTGGGGGCGACCATGATTACGTCAACGTCGGCCGGGGGCACGATCTGGTTGAAGTGGATGTTGAAGCCGTGACCGAAGGCCAGAGTCTTTCCGGCCTTGAGGTTGGGCTTGATGCTGGACTCGTAAATTTCGGCCTGGAGCTGGTCCTGCACCAGGATCATGATGACGTCGGCGGCAGCGGAAGCCTGGGCGGCGTCCATGGGCTCAAAGCCGTGCTCTTTGGCGAGCTTCCAGTTGGGGCCGCCTTCGCGCTGGCCGATGACGACCTTGACGCCGGAATCGCGCAGGTTCTGGGCATGGGCGTGGCCCTGGGAGCCGTAGCCGATGATGGCAACGGTTTTATCTTTCAGCAGGGACAGGTCGGCGTCGGAATCGTAGAAGACTTTCATCGAAAGGGCTCCTTTGCATCTTATAGAGAGGGATGGCTGATTGTCGCGGGACGTGCAGATTAGACGAAAACTGTCTGTTCCGCAAGCAGGAATGGGGCGCGCCCCAAGGCGCGCCCCACGATTGATCTGAAGCGACCGCTACTGCATGGAGCGGCGCATGGCGACCGCGCCGGTGCGCGCGATCTCTTTTATGCCGAAGCGCTGCATCAGGTTGATGAGCGCGGTCAGCTTGTCCTGCGTGCCGGTGATCTCGATGGTCAGCTCGTCGAAGCCCACGTCCACCACCTTGCAGCGGAACACGTCCACGATGCGCAGTATTTCCGCGCGCTTGCCCTCTTCAGCAGACACCTTGAGGAGCATCATCTCGCGTTCGACGTTCTTCACCTCGGTCAGGTCCACGACCTTGATCACGGTGACCAGCTTGCGCAGCTGCTTGATTATCTGCTCGATGATCTGCTCATCCCCAACGGTGGAGATGGTCATGATGGACACCCCGTCCTCAAGGGTGGGGGCCACGTTCAGGGTCTCGATGTTGAAGCCTCTGCCGGAAAACAGGCCCGAAACGCGCGAGAGGACGCCCGGCTCGTTTTCCACGAGAATGGAGAGAATGTGGCGCACGGCGTCCTCCTTAAACCAGGATCATTTCAGTGAGGGATTTGCCGGCAGGGACCATGGGATAGACGTTCTCCTCGGGGTCCACGACCACATCCACGATGCAGGGCTTGGGCGTTGCGAAAGCCTCTTTGAGCGTGGCTTCCAGGTCCTTGGCCTGCGTGACGCGGAAACCCGCCGCGCCGTAGGCCTCGGCCAGCTTCACGAAGTCCGGGGCCACGTCCATGCAGGTGTTGCAGTAGTTCTTCTCGTAGAAGAGCTCCTGCCACTGGCGCACCATGCCCAGGTAGCCGTTGTTCAGGATGACGATCTTCACGGGCAGGTTGTAACACACGGCTGTGGCCAGCTCCTGGATGCACATCTGGATGGAGCCGTCGCCAGCCACGTCTATGACCAGCTTCTCCGGAAAGGCCGCCTGCGCGCCGATGGCCGCAGGGAAGCCGTAGCCCATGGTGCCAAGGCCCCCCGACGTCAGGAGCGTCCGGGGCAATTTGTAGTTGAAGAACTGGGCGGCCCACATCTGGTTCTGCCCCACCTCGGTGGCGATGATGCAGTCGCCCTTGGTGATCTTGTCTATGGCTTCCACCACGGACTGGGGCTTTATCATGCCGCCCTTGGCAGCGGGCTTGTACTTGAGCGGATGTTTGGCCTTCCATTCGGCGGTCTGCTCAAGCCATTTGGTCTTGGGCGGACAGCCCTCTCCCTCTTCCACGATGGCCGCCATCTCTTTGTTGAGGGCTTCCATGAACAAGCGGCAGTCGGCCACGATGGGCACATGCACGTGCACGTTCTTCTGGATGGAAGTGGGGTCGATGTCGATGTGGACCATGGTGGCCTTGGTGGCGAACTCCGAGAGCTTGCCGGTGACCCGGTCGTCGAAGCGCGCGCCCACGGCCAGGATGAGGTCCGCGTTGGATATCGAGTGGTTGGCCGCGTAGGTTCCGTGCATGCCCAGCATGCCGAGCCACATGGGGTCGTCGCCGGGAAAACAGCCCAGGCCCATAAGCGTGGCCGTCACCGGGACGCCGTAGGTCTGGGCCAGCTTGGTGACTTCCTTGGACGCGCCGGAGCTTATGACGCCGCCGCCGGCGTAGATCACGGGATGCTTGGCCTTGCAGAGCAGCTCGGCGACCTTGCGCACCTGCTTGACGTTGGGGTCGTAGTGCGGGTTGTAGCCGCGCATGGAGACCTTTTTGGGGTAGCTGTAAACGCACTTCTGCTGCTGGAGGTCCTTGGGCAGGTCGATGAGCACAGGCCCAGGGCGGCCTGACTGGGCAAGGAAGAAGGCTTCCTTGATGGTCTTGGCCAGCTTGGTGATGTCCTTCACCAGGTAGTTGTGCTTGGTGCAGGGCCGGGTGATGCCCACGATGTCCACTTCCTGGAAGGCGTCGTTGCCGATAAGCGGCGTGGGCACCTGCCCTGTGATGATCACCACGGGGATGGAGTCCATGTAGGCCGTGGCGATGCCCGTGACGGTATTCGTGGCGCCGGGACCCGACGTTACCAGACATACCCCTACCTTGCCCGTGGCGCGCGCATAGCCGTCGGCCATGTGGATTGCGCCCTGCTCATGGCGTACCAGCACGTGCTTAAGGTTGGGATAGTTGGGGATCTGGTGGTAGATGTCTATCACCGCGCCCCCGGGGAAGCCGAAAAAAACGTCTACTCCTTCGCGTCCCAAGGACTCGAGGAGTATCTGGGCCCCGGTCAGTTCCATAAATTAATTAGCCTCCGCCTGACGGTATTTATCCAGGATGGTTTGGATACGAGTCTTGCCTGCCAGCTTCTTTTTCTTGAGTTCCTTGATTTCCAGGTCCTCGGTGGCATTGAGGAAAGATTTGCCTTCCAGCTTGTCGATAAGCTTGTCGAAGGCCACGTGTTCGCTGTAAAGCGCCCTGAGTTCCACGTCCGATTCGCTGTGCTTGGCGATAAGCTCCAGATCGCGACTGTCCATGGCCGTTGCCTCCTGTTAAGGTTACTCCGAATCCTCCATTGCCTGATCCGTTGCGCCCCATCCGGGCGTGTAGCCCGATGATACGCGTATCGTCTTTTTCCTGCCGGTCTGACCAGCGGAAATTTCCAGGGCGCTTCTGGGAAGCCCCCAATACTTCGAGAGAAAGAGCACCAGCGCCGCATTGGCCTTGTTGTCCACGGCGGGTGCGCGCAGCTTCAGCTTGAGCCTGCCGTCCACCACGCCAAGGGCGGCGTCCTGTTTGGCCCCAGGCTGCACCCACACCCGGACGCGGTATCCGCCGTCCTTGGCCTCCTCGGCGTAGGACGGAGTGTCCATGGCCTAGTGTCTCGTCCTCAAAATTCGTTCATCCTGCATATATGCCCAAATAACGAGAATCATTTATTTTATCATTGAAAATCATACTCATGTTTTTCAAGAATGCTACGCTAATCCCGCCCCTCGACGAAGGTGAACTCCCCGTCGGACTGCCCCGAGGCCGAAGACGTACCGGAGGACTCCAGCAGCCGGAAATGGTCTTCCAGCAATTTGCGCAGCTCCAGTTCGAAGGCTTCGCGCTGGGCGCGCATCTCGCCGATTTCCTCGAAGATGCGGGCCTTCATGAGGTTGGCGTCGGCTTTTATGCGCGCGGCCTCCAGGCGGGCGTCTTCCAGAATGCGCTGCGCGTCGCGCCGGGCGTTGCCGTGGATTTCCTCCACGATCTTGCGCCCGGCGGCCAAAGTGCCGCGCATGTCCGAAGCTGGCTGGGAGAGGGCAGGGTCCGGGCTGCGCGAAGCCTGCACGCGTTCGAGTTCCACCAGACGCTCCATGAGCCTGCGGTTCTCGTCGGCGGCCTCGCCCAGCGCCTCGGCGGCGTCGTGCATGACCAGGTCCACCTCTTCGGTGCAGTACCCGCGCATGCAGCGGTTGAATTTCTTTCCCAGGAGGTCGATCTTGGAGACCGTCACGCAGTTCTCCCGGTTAACGCACCATGAAGGCCAGTTGGAACAACGACTCGACGATGAACACCTGTCCGATGAACTGCAAGGCCAGAATGACCACTACAGGGGAGAGGTCCATCCCGCCGACCATGACGAAGGGCATCATTCGACGCACCCGGTAGAGCACCGGCTCCGTGGCGGAGTATAGGAAGCGGACAATCGGATGATACGGATCGGGCCGAATCCAGGAAATCACGGCGGCGATGATGAACACCCACTTGTACGCGCCGAAAGCGAAGTCCAGAATCATGGCCAAAGTCTTGATCAACGGTCCCACGAAAGGCATGTCGTTCCCCGTATTGCAGGCTAGGCCGGATTTTTCACGGCTAGGTTAGAGTCTCATACGTTGCCCCGCGAATCAAGGGCTTTTCCCCTACCATTTTGCTCCGCAAAGCCCCGAAGAGCCTCAGCAAGGCCCCTCCATGAAGCATGCGTGCAGGCTTTCAAAGCTCGTCACGTGGTGGTGTGCGGCAAGCCTGGAATTCTTGTAGGCCCAGAAGGCCACCCCGGCGGCGCGGGCGGTCTGCTCGTCCACGATGGAGTCGCCGATGTAGGCCACCTCGTGCCGGGTGAGGTTCCAGTGCTTCAGGATGCTGTGCACGCCCTCCGGATTGGGCTTGGGATGGCTGACCTTGCCCGCCGTGATCACCGGGGAGAAGTAGCCTTCAAGCTCGAAGTTCTCCAGCAGCATTTCCATGGAATCCGTGCGGTTGGTGTTCACGGCCAGCAGGTACTTCTTCTCCCGCAGCATATCCAGAAACTCAACCAGGCCGGACTCCAGATACGTAAACGGCATGATCTCGGAATAGTCTATCTCGCGCCGGATGGCCTCGGCTTCGGCCAGACGCTCCACCGGGACGATGTGCGCGATGGAGGCCATGACCGCGTGGGCGTGGACGAAGTCCTCCTCGTCGGGGGTCATGGGCAGCATGCCGAGTTTCTGGCGCACCAGATTGTAGTACATGCGGTTGGCGTCCTTGGAATCGACCAGAACGCCGTCACAGTCGAAGATCACACCCTTGATGCCATGCAACAGGGACTCGCGGATGACGGTGATGCTCTCGGACATGAATCAGACCTCGTTAGGAGCGACAACCAGACGCAGGGCGTCCAGCCAGGGCTTGGCCGGGTCGGGCCGCTTGGAGAAACAGAGCAGATGTCCGGGCAGGCTGGCCTGCCGGAACGCGCCTTTCAGGCCGAAGCGGGCCAGAGTCTCCGGTGTGGCCGGAACAAAGGCCGCGCCGTACTCCTCCCAGTCGCCCAGGAGACGCTCGTCGGCACAGTAGAGCCCGCACTGCGGGGGCACGAAGGTCAGCACGGCGTCCATGAGCACCGCCGAGGGCACGCCCGGCCCGCCGGGCACGAGATCCGGCCTGGCTCCGGCCAGGGAAGCGCCCTCGCCGCCGATGGCGTCGTCGTCCTCCAGGCCGAGGGACTGTTCAAACACGGCCCACTGGCTGTCGAGTTTGTCTTCCAGACCGGCCATCTCCAGCGAGACCTCTTCCAGAGCCCAGGCCAGGCACAGTTCGGTCTGCGCCGTGGACAGGAGCTTCGCGTTCTCGAGCGCGGCTGCGTCGACGGACTGATCGGCCCGGATGTCGTCGCGGATGGCGAAGCTTGTGCCGGAGTAGAAGTCCTGCCGATGGGCGGAGGCGAACGCGGAGAGATCCCCGGCGCGTTTGGCGTCTCTGGCCATCTGAACGAACTGGGCAAGCATGGACTTGACCACCGGCTCGGCCATTGGAAGATTCTCAGGCCGAAACCATGCGTTGGGAGCGTTTGCAGCGTCTGGAGCGCCCTGCTCCGCCGGGGCGGCAAGGCCCGGATTCAGGAACCGGACAGCCTCGGGGGCGTTTTGAAAGGTCCTTGGACTGAGGGCGGGGACATTGACGAGAAAATCTTTTGTTTCCAAGCTCATAGACCGTGGGTCATCCCCGTGGTTTGGGTGTGTAGTTCCGGCAGCGTCCACCGCACTCCGGGAGTCTGAACACGCAGACGTCCCCCAGGCAGAGCGCACAGCCGGGATAAGAGTTCGTATCATCCGGCTCGTATTCCTGACAACCCGTATCCTCGCTGCAAACTTCCCGGAAACGCTTCTCCCAGATGCCCGTAGCTTTGGATTCGTCCAGGTCGAAGGCGTCGGCCTGGGTCAGGAAGGTGTCGTAGACCTGTTGCAGGCGCACCAGCACCCGGCAGCGGTATTCAGGGTCGTAACCGGGGTTGAGGACTTCCTCGTAGTCGCAGCGCCCGCGCACGTAGTGGCGGCAGGCGGGCGCAGGCAGGCGCAGTATCTGGCTCACGCCGCGCCCGCCCTGGCTTGACCGGGCGCATATGGAGGTGTAGCCTTGCCTTCAATCGACAACTGGAGGCCAGGCATGTTCGGACTCGGAGTATGGGAACTTTCACTCATTCTGATCGTCATCCTGCTTCTTTTCGGTGGCAGCAAGCTGCCAGAACTGGGTCGAGGCCTGGGCAAGGCCATCAAGGATTTTCGCCGCTCCGCTTCGGAGCCGGATGAAATCGACATCACCAAGGACAAGGACGACAAGCCCAAGCCCTAGTCCTTCCCCTGCCCGCCCGTGAACATAGCCAGCCCTTTGGCCACGTAATGCCCGCCTGAAACCACCGTCAACACAGCCGTAGCCCACACCAGGGCCTCCACGACCCATTCCGTCACGCCTTCCCACCCTGCGGCGTCGTGCAGAAACACCGCCAGGATGAGCGCCATCTGAAGAAGCGTGGTCGCCTTGCTGATCAGGCTTGGCCGAATGCGCGAGCGCATGTCCTGCCCCCAGAAGTTCAGCAGCGCGACTCCGCCCAGGATGATCACGTCCCGGCTGACCACAGCCACGGCCAGCCAGGCGGGAATCCATCCCGCGTAGGCCAGGCAGACGTAGGCCGCCACCAGCAGGAACTTGTCCGCCAGCGGGTCCAGGATGGCCCCCAGGCGCGAGCGCTGGTTGAGAACTCGGGCCAGAAAACCGTCCAGCGCGTCGGTGACGCCAGCCATGAAGAACAGGGACAAAGCCGCCAGGTGTTTTCCGTCCAGGAAGAAGACCACGAAAAGCGGCGTGAAAAGGATGCGCGCCACGGTGAGCGCATTGGGGATCGTCCAGTTTTCCGAGGCGGAGCCCATGCGCATTCAAAACCTCATCCGAGGCTTCGCGTCAAGGCCCCGGCCAGTGCCGAGGCCAGCTTGTCAAGCGTTTCAGCCGCCTTGAGGTGCGCCTCGTCCGCCGGACTGGAGAGAAACCCCGAGTTCGGTGGCAAGTCGTTCCGCCAGCAGGCGGCTCGCGCCTGCCAGACGCCGGGTCTGCCAGGAGGCCAGGAACACCGGCGCGGAGGGCAGCGGAACTCTGGGAGGAAGTGAGCGCTCGAACCGGGTGACGCCGTTCTCCATGTCGGCTACGGCCTGGGCCTGGGCGTCCGAGGCCTCGGGCGCGTAGGTGTAGAGTTCCAGCCCGGAATGTCCGGGCAGCGAGGCCGTGCAATGCAGGGAAATGAACAGATCGGCCCCGAAAAGACCAGCAGTGGCGGCCCTGGCCCAAAGGGGCTGGTCGTGGTCGGTTTCGCGGGTGAAGAGCACGCGCATGCCCGTCTTGCCATCCACTGTGGAGGCCAGCGCCTGGGCCAGTTTTTTTGCCAGCTCCAGGGTGACGGCCTTCTCGGCGAGGCCAGACGCACCCGAGACGCCCTTGTCCGTGCCGCCGTGTCCGGCATCTAGCACGATCAGCCGCTGGCCCGGTGGCTTGCCGCTGGCGGCGTACGCCTGAAACTCTCTGGCGGCGTCCTCCTCCAACTGGGATTTACGCGCATGGCGGGTCGGCCTGCCCTCTCCCTTGGGTACGGGAATGGGGCTCTGGGAGAGCATGTCCAGCATCATGCGAGAATAGCCGTCTGAAGGATCGATGCGAAGGGCAGTGCGGAAGCTTTCGGCGGCCTGATAAGGTTGCCCGGCTTGCGAATAGGCCCGGCCCAGCAGGTTGAACACCCAGGGATTTGCAGGGTCCAGGCGGGCGGCCTCCTTCAGGGCGGTCACGGCCTCGCCGGGCTTTCCCGAGAGGAGCAACTCGCGGCCCTTGGTGGCCATGTCCCCGCTTGCGTCCGTGGCGGCCAGCACACCTGAAGGCGCAGCCAGGGCGAGACAGGCAGACGCCAGGACCCCCAGGGCGCTTCGTCTGGTGAGAGGCCGGGGTGATGCAGGCGCTACCGGAGAGCTCATCTCCAGGCCGGAGTAGGAATCAATGCCGCCCGATGCTTCGGACGCACCTGAAGAACGCCCCGGCGTGGCGGCGTTGCCCTCAGGTGATGGCGGAAGAACGGAAGGAATCGTGCTGATTATGCGGCTCATGGATGTTACGACTCATACCAGCCCGAGCGCCTCGTCACCACAGTTTTCGCAGGAAAAGGCTCTGGCTGCATGTGCCGCGCTTTTGAAAAACATGAATATGGTTTTCAAAAGTAAAATAAATGGCTCTCTTGGGTTGGGCTCATGAACTGTACGCGCGAACCATGGGGACGCGAGACTAAAGAAAGTCCGGGTCGATGCCAGCCCTGCCGCTGGCGGTCATGAGCTTCATAAACCGCACGGTCTTCTCGTCGGCAGGAACCACCGGAAAACGCTGATGGCAGGCGTCGCACTGGGCCATGGTGGGCTTGGTGGGTGCGATGAGGGGCACCTCGCGCACGCAGTACGGACACGGATACAGGTAAACAAGCTCCAGCCCGCTGGGCTTGACCGGGGAGACGGGCTTCTTCTTCTCGGACACGGATCAGTCCTCCACCAGGCAGCGCCCAGTCATCTGTTGGGGCTGAGCGAGCCCGGCCAGTTTGAGAATGGTGGGGGCCAGATCGGCCAGCCTGCCGTCCGAAATCTTTGCGCCGATGCGAGACGGGTCCACCAGGATGAGCGGCACCTCATTCAAGGTGTGCGCGGTCATCTTGCCGCCGTCAGCGGCGATCATCTCTTCGGCGTTGCCGTGGTCGGCGGTGACAAGCACGCGCCCGCCCGAGGCCAGCACGGTAGCCACGATGCGGCCCACGCACTCGTCCACGGCCTTGCACGCGGCAACGGCGGCCTCCACGATGCCGGTGTGCCCCACCATGTCCAGGTTGGCCAGGTTGCACACAACCAGATCGTAGCCCTTGGCCCAGGCCTGCTCGAAGGCGTCGGTGACTTCGTAGACGCTCATCTGGGGCTTCAGGTCGTAGGTGGCGACATCGCGCGGCGAGGGGATCATCACCCGGTCCTCGCCGGGGAAGGCTTCTTCGCGCCCGCCGTTCAGAAAGTAGGTGACGTGGGCGTACTTCTCGGTCTCGGCGATGCGCAGCTGCTTCAGGCTCGCTTCGGAATAGACCTGCCCCAGGGTGTTGGTCAGCTCTTCAGGCGCGAAGGGCACAGGCAGCCCGAAGGTGGACTCGTATTCGGTCATGGTGGCGTAGGCCGCCAGGGCTGGAGTCTTTGCACGCGTGAACGCGTCGAAGCCGGGCTCGATGAAGGCCTTGGTGATCTCGCGAGCGCGGTCAGCCCGAAAATTGAAGAAGAATACGGCGTCGCCTTCTTCGATAAGCGCCAGCGGCTTGCCGTCCGGGCCGGAGACGAGGCTCGGCTTGACGAACTCGTCAGTGACGCCCTTGGTGTAGGACTCCCGGATGGCGGCGACCGGATCGGCCACCAGCGCGCCCTGCCCGTCTGTCAGCGCGGCGTAGGCTTCGGCCACTCGCTCCCAGCGCTTGTCGCGGTCCATGGCGTAGAAGCGCCCGGTAACGGAGGCCACGCTCCCGCATCCGATGCGCTTTGCAGCTGCAACGAGCGACTCCACGTAGCCCGCGCCGCTCTCGGGCGGAGTGTCGCGCCCGTCCAGGAAACAGTGCAGATACAGGTCCTTCACGCCCAGGTCGCGGAAAACTTCAAGTAACGCTTCAACATGTCCCTGATGGCTGTGCACCCCGCCGTCTGAAACCAGGCCCATCAGGTGGAGCTTCCCGCCACTGGCCGCGACCTTGTCGGCCACGTCCTTCAGCACGGGGTTGGCCCACAGGCTACGGTCCTCGATGGCCACGTCGATGCGGGTCATGTCCTGGTAGACCACCCGGCCCGCGCCGATGTTCATGTGCCCCACTTCGGAGTTGCCCATGAACCCGTCCGGCAGGCCCACGGCTCTTCCGGAACATTTGAGGCGCGCGTGCGGGTATTTTTCGGCCAGCCCGGTCAGGTTCGCGGCGCAGGCCAGCGTGACGGCGTTCCCTGGTCCGGCCGGGGCGATGCCCCAGCCGTCCAGGATAAGAAGCAGAGTCGGTGTCGTGTTCATGAATCGAAGTCGGAGTCTTTGTCGGTGGAGGGCGCGGGAGCCTTGGGCAGGGGAATTTCCGTGCCTTCGGACCACAGACCCTCAATGTTGTAGAATTGGCGGAACTCGTCCATGAAGATGTGCACGAACACGTCGTTCAAATCCACGAGGATCCACTGTCCGGTCTTGTAGCCGTCCATGCCCAGGAAGGAGAAGCCCTCCAGGGCGCACATGGCCAGCACGTGATCGGCCATGGCCTGGGCTTGGCGGATGTTGGCGGCGGTGGCCACGATCATGGATTCGGTGACGGTGCACACTTTGGTCAGGTCCATGGCCACGAGGTCCTTGGCTTTCTTTTCGTAAAGCCAGGTGGCCACGAGGCGGACTTTTTCACTGGTCGCGATGGTGTCTTTCTTGGTTTTTTCCATATTTTTTCTTCCGTGGCCCCTTCCTACAGGCTTTGACCTCAGTCCGCAAACGCAAAGTGTTCGCCCGGGGCGCATGAAGTCCGCGTTCTGGATGTTGACGGAAACATGCGCCATCAGGCAGGAATCACCACACGCGCATACGACGGAGGTGACGCCCCAATGATCTATGATGTCGAGATGGAAACCCTGCCCAGGGAAGACCTGGAAGCCCTGCAACTCAGGCGGCTCAAGTCGCTTGTGGAACGTGTTCACGCCAACGTCGGCTTCTATCGCCAGAAGTTCGACGACATGGGCGTGAAACCCTCGGACATCCGCACCCTGGCCGACCTGAAGCTTCTGCCCTTCACCGAGAAGCAGGACCTGCGCAACCACTACCCCTTCGGCATGTTCGCAGTGCCCAAGGAGAACGTGGTGCGCATCCACGCCTCCTCCGGCACCACGGGCAAGTCCACGGTGGTGGGCTACACCAACCGCGACGTGCGCAACTGGGCCAGACTCATGGCCCGCTGCTTCGTGGCCTCCGGGGCCTCGCCCAAGGACATCATCCACAACGCCTACGGCTACGGCCTGTTCACCGGCGGCCTGGGCGCGCATTACGGCGCCGAGGAACTGGGTGCGACCATCGTGCCGATTTCCGGCGGCGGCACCAAGCGCCAGGTGATGCTCATGAAGGACTTCGGGCCAACGGTGCTCTGCTCCACGCCCTCCTACGCCCTGGTGCTGTACGAGGCCGCGCAGGAAGCGGGCATCGACATCAAAGACCTGCCCCTGAAGACCGGTATCTTCGGCGCGGAACCCTGGACCGAGGAGATGCGCCGCGATATCGAGGACAAGATGGGCATCACGGCCCTGGACATCTACGGCCTCTCCGAAATCATGGGGCCGGGCGTGGGCATCGAGTGCAACATCGCCCAGAAGGGCCTGCACATCATGGAAGACCACTTCCTGGTGGAGATCATCGATCCCGAAACCTGCGAGGTGCTCCCTCCGGGCGAGATCGGCGAGCTGGTCATCACCACCCTCACCAAGGAAGCCCAACCGCTCATCCGCTACCGCACCCGCGACATAACCCGGCTGGAGCAGGTCCCCTGCCGCTGCGGGCGCACCACGGCCCGCGTGCACCGCATGATGGGCCGCTCCGACGACATGCTCATCATCCGAGGCGTGAACGTGTTCCCCAGCCAGATCGAATCCATCCTGCTGGAAACCGAGGGCCTGGCTCCGCACTACCTGCTGGTGATCAAGCGCGAAGCCAACCTGGATACCCTGGAAGTGCAGGTGGAAGTGGACGAGAAGCTCTTCTCGGACGAAATCAAGATTTTACAACGCATCGAAGGCAAGATAGTCAAGAACATCAAGGATTACCTGGGCGTCACCGCGCAGGTGAAGCTGGTGGAGCCGCGCAGCATCCAGCGCTCCGAGGGCAAGGCCAAGCGCATTCTCGACCTACGCAAGCCCAATTAGGGGGAACCCATGAAAGTCGAACAGATATCCATCTTCCTGGAGAACCGGGCCGGACGCCTGGAGGAAGTCACCCGCATCCTGGCCGAGAACGAGGTGAGCATCCGCGCGCTGTCCCTGGCGGACACCTCGGATTTCGGCATCCTGCGCCTGATCGTCTCCGACCACGAGAAGGCCAAGAAGGCCCTGAAGGAGAACGGCTTCACCGTGGGGCGCACCTCCGTAGTGGCCGTGGAAGTGGACGACCATCCGGGCGGCCTGAACCAGATCCTGCAGATTCTGTCACAGGGCGGAGTCAATGTGGAGTACATGTACGCTTTCGTGCAGCAGAGCGCCAAGACGGCCATCATCGTCTTCCGCTTCGACAAGACCGATCAGGCCATCGAGCTGTTCGGCCAGAAGGGCATCAAGGTCATTCCGGGAGACGTGCTGTACAATTTGTAAAACATGGGCCGGAGCGGGAATAGCCTCCTGATGCAGGGAGAGCGTCAGGCTGGAGTGAGAAATAGCCTCCGGCTGGCAAAGGGCTGCGCCCTCTGCACTCCCCAATAATGGGTCCATCCGTCGCATGAAGGCTCACAGAAAATAAAAAGCGCCCGTTTTCGGAAGAACTCCGAAAGCGGGCGCTTTTTATGCGTTCAAGTTGCAACGACGAGTGCCACGCCTGTGAACAACATGAACATGTGAGCTCATGCAAAATTCATCGCAGCTGCAACCCGAGCAAAAGTGCGAGTGGGTAACATGATGGGATAATTGCGGATTCCAAAGGGCGAAGCTCTTTGGCCGCCGGAGGCGTTCCCCTACTGCAAATTATGCAAATTCCTCATGTATTTCACAAACAAAACAAATGGTTCTCATGGTTTCTGTTCATAGATCGTATGACCTGATCTCAAAACTCCACACAGGAAACCTTCGTTGTTGTCGTCGGGACGAGCCTGAATCCGGTGTGAACACCGGGTGTCGGCAAACGCCCAGGCGACGCTACTTGTTCTTGCTCTTCTTTTCCTGCTCATTTCCATACAGGCCGCCGGCCAGCCCGCCGAGCGCGCCGCCGATGGCCGCGCCAACGCCCACGTAACCGCCCGCGATAGCCGCGATGCCTGCCCCAGCTCCTGCGCCCAGAGCCGCGCCGCTAAGCGCCCCCTGTTGGGTTTTGTTCATATTGGTGCACGCGCCGCCGAACAGCAGAGACATCGCCAGAACTCCGGCTGCTATGGATTTGCTCATGTCGTCACCTACTTCTTCTTGTCCGTTTGGGGAAAGGCCACTTCGTACCACAGAACCTCGACCACCGGCTTGGACTTCATCTCCGGTTTTTTCTTGAACACGTCGTCGAGCGCGGCCACGATGTCCTTCAGCTTGTAGCGCGACAGTCCCTTCACCCAGGCAGGGATCAGGCTGCGCTGATCGTTCAAGGGGGTTATGCCCTGCACTTCCTTTTCCATTTCAATCATGGTGGTCAGTCCAGCGATGAAGGCCAACCGTTCATCAGGAGTAGCGTTCATCCAGTTTTCGCCGGTAATCACCGGGAAGCTGAGTTCCTGGGCTTGCGCCGGGGCAGACGCGGCCAGGAAAAACACGCCCAGAAGCACGGCCAGGAATTTGAGGCGTCCGAAAGCCATCACAAACCTCCGAGTTATTGGTTCCGTGTCGATTCCGTGAGCAGTGTCACGTTCGACTTGGTGAAAAACCCATCAAAGCCGTCGTAGCGATGAATGTACTCGTTCACCAGGAGCGTGTGCGGGTTCATCTTGGTGAACACCTGCTTCAGCCCCTCCTCCCGTGAGCCCACCAGATCGGAAAGGAACCCGACCCCTTCGGCCTTGAGGGCGTCGATGGTGGGTTCGATGTTCTCGGTGGTGAAGGCCATGTGATGACTGCGGGCTCCGTAGTTGTAGATGAAAAGCTCGGTGGGGCCGGACGTCTCGGGCGTTGTGAACGGCGCGATGCCCGAGGTGAACACCTGGGCGTAGTCGTCTGGCGAGAGGCGCGCCACGTTGGTAATGGAGTTCAGGAACTCCACGTACACCGCGAAGGCGAAGTCGTAGCTGGTGAGCTCCATGAACTCCAGGATGGCGGCGTCGCGCTCCTCGGCGCGCACGCGGGTGGCCACATGGTCCAGCTCCTTGATGTTGACCAGGAAGGAATGGTCCGGCTTCTTAAGGCCGATATCCAGCGGTTTGCACTCGGGCGACTGCCAATCCGATTCCGAATGCTTCCACTGCACCACGCCCACCGAGTTGCCTGTGAAGCGCGAGGGCATGGTCTGGGCGTAGAGAAAGTTCGGCGTGTCGTAGATCTGGTCGTCCTGGAAGACGGTGCCGCGCTTTTTCTGAAGCGCAACATACTCTTTCACGTCCGGGCACTTGAAGACGAAGGTCTCCAGGCGGGTGTTGGGGACTGCGTCGGTCTTTGCGCCCTTGTTGAAGGGCAGGAACGGATTCGCCTCGCCCTTGCGGGTCATGACGATAAGGTCCGCAGAACCCTCCTGGGAGAGCAGGCAAACGTCCCGCTGGCCCCGTGTGTAGGACCGGGAGATTTCGTGCCCCGTGGTGGAAAGAAGCCCGCTCACCGCCGGAAGGAAATTCTGCGGCTCGGTGGAGATGACCACCGCCTCCAGCCCGCCGACCAGCCCCTGCAACCCAGCAGAGCGCCGCTGTTCCCGGATGTGATCCACCGCAGCCAGCAGGACGGAATCATCGTTTTGCTTGAAATCGGCCATCGTCATACCTCTCTCGAAAGTGAACTCTTCGTTCTGAGGTAATACCCTTTTCAGGCTGATTGTCCAACGAGGAAAGTCCGGGCAATTCCCCCCGTGTTGACCGTCATTTGCTGGTCAGATACGGTGTTCGCAACAAACTACCAAGAACACTATATAAATGGACCTGGGCCAATGGACGCAAAGCCTGACCCGTTCAATCCATCAGATTGGAGTCAACTGGCGCTCAAATGGATGTTTGAGCACCTGGGAATCCTCGGCGCCATCACCCTGGGCTTGGTGGGCCTGGCTGTACTGGCTTGGTGGAATTGGGACAAAATCAAAGCATTGCCCGGCGTGGGCAGCGTTCTGTCCTGGAGGCGGCTGCCCAAAGCCTCGCCGGGACACTTCACCGTTCTTGTTGCGGAGCTTCAGAACGACCCCAAGGGCGACCATCGGACGAATCTCATGGCCGCCCTTCGTGAGAAGATCGTAGGGATTGCCGTTGCACCCCTTGGCCGCTGCCTTGGCGGGATGGGCTCGGGCTCGCATGAGTCCATCGATGAATCACGGGTGAAAGCGAGGCGTTTTCTAAGAGAGACAGGCGCTCAAGTCCTGCTCTGGGGCAGCTACCACGAAGGCAAGGAGAAGGGCGTCTGCCTGCGCATGGAAGTCACGGAGGAAGACGGCGACGGAAGGGCAGAGCATTATGTCTACCAGGACATCTTTCTCCAAGACACACTGTACGATGATCTTCTCGGGGTCCTGGCCATGACTGTGGCCGCCCGTCAGGCGGTTTTCGACAACATGAGCGGCCATTTCATCGCGGATTCTTTGAAGCCGCATACTGACAAGGTTAGAAAGCTTCTGGAGTCTTCTCGCCTCTCTCCGGACGCAAAGGCTGACGTACAGGAGACTCTGGCATCTGCGCTTCTGACGCTGGGCGAACAGTCCGGCGATTCGAACGCGCTCCGGGAAGCCATCGGGCTGTATAAATGGCTTCTCCAGGACATGCCGCCCACGGGGGATGCGCAACACCGGGCCAGGAGACAGAACAACCTGGGAATCGCGTTATTACGACTCGGCGAACGAGAATCAGGCACGGAAAGGCTCGAAGAGGCCGTCAAAGTCTACCGGGCGGCACTCACCGAACGCACCCGCAAAAATGACCCCCTCGCCTGGGCCATGACCCAAAACAACCTGGGAACCGTGCTTCAAACCCTCGGCCAACGAGAAGCAGGCACGGAAAGGCTCGAAGAGGCCGTACAGGCCTACCGGGCCGCACTCATCGAACGCACCCGCGAAAAGGTCCCCCTCGCCTGGGCAACGACCCAGAACAACTTGGGTTGTGCGCTTTCAATACTCGGTGAGCGAGAATCTGGCACGGAAAGGCTCGCAGAGGCCGTCCTGGCATACCGGGCGGCACTCACGGAATACACCCGCGAAAAGGTCCCCCTCGACTGGGCCATGACCCAGAACAACCTGGGAAATGCGCTTCTAACCCTCGGCCAGCGCGAATCAGGCACGGAAAGGCTCGAAGAGGCCGTACAGGCCTATCGGGCGGCACTCACCGAACGCACCCGCGAAAAGGTCCCCCTCGACTGGGCCGCAACCCAGAACAACATGGGAAGTGCGCTTCAAACCCTCGGCCAGCGCGAATCAGGCACGGAAAGGCTCCTAGAGGCCGTACAGGCCTGCCGGTCGGCACTCACCGAACGCACCCACGAGAAGGTCCCGCTCGACTGGGCCATGACCCAGAACAACCTGGGAAATGCGCTTTCAATTCTCGGTGAGAAAACCGGATCGGCAGGGAACATATTTCAAGCCCTGGAAGGGCATCTGAACGCCTGGATCATGTTTTCCGGTACGAAGCATTACTATGCCAAGGGCACTTTTACCGGCATCCGAATAGATCTGCGCGTGCTTGCGGCCCTGTCGCCCCCAGGTCCAGTTATCCCACAGGAATACAGAGAGAAACTCACAGCAGTCCACGCCTGGGCTCAGGCCAACAACCTGGAGTTCTCGGAATACAAACCCTGAGCGGGCAAGAGTCGATCATCACTTCTCTCTACGAGAACAGCA
Source organism: Desulfovibrionaceae bacterium (assembly GCA_009773665.1). Classification (GTDB taxonomy): domain Bacteria; phylum Desulfobacterota; class Desulfovibrionia; order Desulfovibrionales; family Desulfovibrionaceae; genus Fundidesulfovibrio. The sequence goes on from WSYE01000033.1 coordinate 30,887, forward strand.
ATCAGGCGACAATCGAGCGCCAGGCCTCCAACCCCACGAACACCAGCATGATCGGAATAAGGCATCCAACAGCCACCGCCGCCAGCGACTTCAGGAAGCCCTGAAACCTGCGGCCCTTGAAGTCCTTGGAGAGGCCGATGATAAGCGCCGCCGCACACACGGCGGTGAGCATGGAAATGATCACCTTGGCCCAGTTCGGCAGGAGTGTCCCAAGCCCGAGCAGCCCCAGCACGATGTCGGGGTTGGCCACCACAACGAAGACGTTTCCCGCCACCAGCGCCGCCAGAACCAACAGGAACCGGGGCTTCCATTTGAACAGGAGCTTTGCCGCCACCTGGACCAGCACCGCCAGGATGGCGCAGACAGCGGTCAGGGGGACCAGCCAGTTCACCAGATAAACAAAGAACTGAGACACCACGCCACCATCCTCGGGTTTCCGGTTCGCTTCTGTCCTCGTTGCGCCTGCCGCTCGCGCGGCGTCGCTCGGCCTTACATCATATCCACCGGGTCCAGGTCCAGCTGGAGCCGCAGCTTGGTGGACGATCCCAGTACCCGCAGGGCCTGGGCGTAGCTCTGGCGGATCGACGGCCAGTCCGCCGCCTTCAGGAGGCAGTTGAAGCGCCGCCGGTCGCGCACCACGGCGATGGGCGCTGGCGCAGGCCCAAGCACCCGCACGCCCGGAACGCCGCGCAGGGCGCGGGCCAGCTCGGTTATATCCTCCTGCCCCATCTCGTAGTCGCGCGGGTAGCTTGCGCGCACCAGCCCGAGCTTCACAAAGGGCGGATAGGAGTACTTGCGCCGCTTTTCGATCTCCTGGGCGAAAAACCCCGTATAATCGGCGTTTCGCACCAGATTCCAGAACGGGTCGTGCTGGTTGCGCGTCTGGATGAGCACCCTGCCCGGCTTTTCGCCGCGCCCGGCCCGCCCGGCCACCTGCACCAGCATCTGGAAGCTGCGCTCCCCGGCCCGGTAGTCCGGCATGTTCAGCCCCATGTCGCCGTCGGCCACAACAACCAGAGTGACGTCCGGGAAGTCGTGCCCCTTGGTGAGCATCTGCGTGCCCACCAGCACCTGGGAGCGCCCCTGCGCGAAATCTCCCAGGATGGACTCGGCCTTTCCGGCGCGCCGGGCCACGTCGCGGTCCAGCCGGGCCACGCAGGTCTCCGACGGCAGCACGGCACAGAGCTGCTCTTCCAGGAGTTCCGTCCCCTCCCCCATGGGCAGGAAGTTGCACCCGCCGCAGGAGCCGCAGGGGCGCGGAAAACCGAAGCTCTGCCCACAATAGTGGCACACCAGGCGCTCACGCCCCTTATGGTAGGTGAGCGACACCTCGCAGCTGGGGCAGCGCAGCACTTGCTCACAGTCCAGGCAGAAAATAAGCGGTGAGTACCCGCGCCGGTTGAGCAGAATCATGGCCTGATCGCCGCGCGCCAGGGTATCCCCCAGTTCCGTGACTGCCCGCTCTGTCAAAAGCCCCGCGCCGCCCTTGTCCAGGCGTCCGGCCAACTGCACGGCCTTGTCGCGCGGCACGAGATCGACCAGCTCCACCTCGGGCAGCCGCCCCGCTCCGGCCCGGCTGGACATGACCACCATGGGTGTCACGCCCTCCAGCGCGGACTGATACGTCTTCACGTCCGGCGTGGCCGACCCCAGCAGCAAAAGCGCCTTGTCCTGACGGGCGCGAAAGTACGCAACTTCCTTGGCCTGATACGGCAAACGCTCGTCCTGCTTGAAAGAGGCGTCGTGCTCTTCGTCCAGTATGATCAGCCCCAGGTTTGGCGCAGGCAGAAACAGCGCCGAGCGCGTGCCCACAATCAGGCGCGCCGAACGCGACTGCGCGGATTCCCTGAAGGTACGTTCGCGCCGCACAGGTGACTGGTAGCCGTGGGAATACACCGGATCGAAGCCGAACCAGGCCCGAGCCCGGTCGCGCAGGGCCGAGGCCAGGGCCACTTCCGGGGCCAGGAGCATCACCGAGCGCCCCTGCTTCAGCGTCTCGGCGGCCAGCTCGAAATACAGGCGGGTCTTGCCGCTGCCGGTGACGCCGTGCACCAGCCGCTCCCCGCCCTTCCCGGACGCGATAAGCGGCGCGAGTTCATCAAAAGCGGCCTGTTGGCCGTCTGTGAGCGGTGGGCGCTCTTCAGGCTCCACCGGGACAAGCTCCTCGTCCGGCTCCTCGGGCGGCGGCCCCAGGATGATGTGCCCCTTGCCCTCCAGGGTCTTGAGCGCCTGGGTGATGCCCGGACCCAGCGCCTCACGCAGCTGCGAGGGCGTGGCCTGCCCGCGCGTGAAAAGCATCTCCAACGCTGCCAGTTGGGCGGACGCAGCAGGGCGCACCGGCCAGGGCGGGTCCACCAGCAGGCGGTAGGCTGGCTCGGCCTCGGCGGCGCTCACCGACAAGAGCGCCTCGCCGCCGCGCCAGGCAACGGCCAGCTCGGTCGCCGCAACCGGGGCCTCGCCCAGCTTGCTCAACAAACACTTTAACTTTTTTCCGCCATGCCTGAAGGACAAGGTGGCCCTGGCCAGCTTGAGCCCCGCAGGCAAAAGCGTGGCCAGCACCTGCCCCACATGGGCCATCTGACGCGAGGCCAGATTCTCCGCCATGGTGACGTAGGACGGGGTGAGCAGCGGCGAAAGCTCCAGCGGCCAGATGATGTCTTTCGCCTCGATGCCCTCGGGCATTGAGTCCGCCGGGCCGAGCACCACGCCCGCACGCACGGATCGGCCCATGGGAACCGCCACGCGAAGGCCAGCAGGGAAGTCCCAGCCGGAGAAATGCGCGGGCAGCGAATAAGTAAGCGCCGAGAACGGCGGCGAGAGGAGCGCTACGCGCAGCAAGGAGCGTGATGGAGACGTCATTGTGATACCGAGCGATTGTGAGAAGACAGAAGATGCCTCCGGCGGCCAGAGAGGAAACTTTTTGGAAAAAAGACTCCTCTCTGGACTCTCCTTCAAAAACTTTTAAGTAGCTTCGCATTCCAACGCGGCAGAACGTCGTCTTGGGAGCAGGGGGATGGAGGTTGTAACGGACGTGCCATGCGCGGCGGGCAACGAATCGTCTTCAAATCGATTCGAGCCCCCCGCGCATGGCGCGGACGGGGCAATCTCCAGCCCCCCAGCCCAAGCCCCCCCCCGCGCACATACTGGAAGCCCATTGAGGGTCCAGGGGGATGATCCACTGTTGGCCCCTGGCGGGTGCAGGGCAGTGCCCTGCTCTCAAAGCAAAGCGCCGCTCACCGGGGTTGGCAAGCGGCGCGCTGAAAAATCTAACGAGCCCGGTGATCTAGACGGGCATGAAATCGCGCAGTTTGGAGATCAGCGGATAGCGAAGCTCTTCGTCCTGAAGCGCGAAGTAGATGTTGGCGGCGAGATAGTCCACCCAGTCGCCCGCGTCGAAGCGCTGTCCTCGGATCTTGACGGCCAGCAGGCGACCGTTCTTGGCCAGGCCCTTGAGCGCGTCGGTGAGCTGGTATTCGCCATCCTTGTTGGGCTTGAGCGCTTCCAGATGCTCGAAGATGTCCGGGAAGAGCACGTAGCGGCCCACTATGGCCAGCTTGGACGGAGCCTCGCTGGGCTTGGGCTTTTCCACCAGATCGCGCACGCGGTACAGGCCGGAGGAGAACTCCTCGGCGTCGATGATGCCATAGCTGGAAACCTTGTCAGCGGGCACTTCCATGACCCCGACCACGGGCATGTGTTCGGACTGGGCCACGTTTATGAGCTGCTTGATGCCTGGCTCCATGCTGAACATCAGGTCGTCGCCCACCATGACCGCGAAGGGCTCGTTCTTGACGACTTCCTTGGCGCAGAGCACAGCGTGTCCCAGGCCCAGCTGCTTCTTCTGGCGCACCGTGATGATATTGGCCATCTCGGCGGTCTGGCGCACGGTGTTCAGCAGCTCGGTCTTGCCGGAGCTCTCCAGAAGAGTCTCCAGCGCCAGGTTGTAGTCGAAATGGTCTTCGATGATGGTCTTGTTGCGGTTGGTGATGAACACCACATCCTTGAGTCCGGCCGCCTGGGCCTCCTCGACGATGTACTGCACCACCGGTTTCTTGAAGATGGGGAGCATCTCCTTGGGAACGTTCTTGGTGGCCGGAAGCGACCGGGTGCCCCAGCCAGCAACAGGAACGACGACTTTCGTGATCTCCATGGCCCTTCTCCTTGACGGCGAGGCGCATTCGGGACGCAGCACTCGCAAACTGGCGCTTATCAAAGCGAAATTGCTGGATTCTCCATTGGTTGGAACAGGAAGTGTCCCTTATCCAACGATCAAGTTTAGGAGAATCGCCTGAAATGTCCAGCGAAAACGGCGAGCGTCCGGAGGTGTCTGGCAAAAGTCACACCGTGCGAACACAAACTCACATTACGCGGCCCGTGCGTTCAGGCTAAAGCCCGACTCCTTGGCCGAAGCCATGTCCCGGCGCAACACCCCCACCGCGCCGCACCATCATTCGCCTGCTCCAGTCAGCGCTCGTGTGGCATCCTCAAAATAATTACCTGTGAATTTTGAGGATAAGAATCTGAAATTATTATTTTTATCCCTGAAATACATATTTATGTTTTCAGGGACGCGACACTAGCGCAAATGTTCCTTGAGCGTCCCGGCCAGGGAGTCGGCCAGAGATTTCACCTGTGTCGAATCGCAGCCTTCCACCATGATGCGGGCCACGGACTCCGTGCCGGAATAGCGCAGGAGCACCCGCCCCTTGCCGCACAGGGAGGCCTCGGCGTCCTTGACGGCCTGCACGACCGCCGGGGCCTGCTCGAAGGGGATCTTGCGCTCCACGTGCACGTTCACCAGCACCTGGGGGTACGGTTCCAGGAGGTGCGCCAGCTCGGAGAGCGGCTTGCCCCGCTCCAGCATGATGCGGATGAGTTGCAGCGCGGCCAGGGTTCCATCGCCGGTGGTCGCGTGGTTCTTGAAGATGATGTGCCCGGACTGTTCGCCGCCAAGCACCGCACCCTCGCGCTGCATGGCCTCGAACACGTAGCGGTCGCCGACGTTGGTGCGCAAGAGCCGCCCGCCGCGCTCGTTCATAAACACTTCCAGGGCCAAGTTGCTCATCACCGTGGACACCAGGAGGTTGCCCGGCAACTCTCCCTTCTCCATCAGGTCCAGTGCGCAGATGGCCATGATCTGGTCGCCGTCCAGCACGTTGCCCTTCTCGTCCACCACGATCACACGGTCTGCGTCACCGTCCAGGGCGATGCCGATGTCCGCGCCGGTCTCGCGCACCATCTGCGCGGTGACGTTGGGATAGAGCGAACCGACCTTGCGGTTGATGTTCTTGCCGTCGGGCTCCACGCCGAGCTTGATCACCGTGGCTCCGAGTTCCTCGAAGATGAGCGGCGAAACGCGGTAGGCCGCGCCGTTGGCGCAGTCCAGGACGATCTTCAGGCCGTCGAACTTAAGTTCTGCGGGAATGGTGGACTTGAGGTACACGTTGTAGCGGCCTGGGCTGTCCTGAATCTTGAAAGCACGGCCCACTTCCTCGGGCGCTGGGTATTCCCAGTCGCAACAGTCGGCCATGACGCGCTGGGCGATGCGGTCCTCGGCCTCGTCGGGCAGCTTGAAGCCGTGGCGGTCGAAAAACTTGATGCCGTTGTCCATGTAGGGATTGTGCGACGCGGAGATCACCACGCCCACGTCGGCGCGCATGGACCGCGTAAGGAAGGCGATGGCTGGGGTTGGCAGCGGCCCCACCAGGAACACGTCCATGCCAGAGGCGCAAAAGCCCGAGGCCAGCGCGTACTCGAAAATGTAGCCGGAAAGGCGGGTATCCTTGCCAATGACCACTTTGTGGCGGCCACTGCCGTTGCGAAAGTGCGCTCCCGCCGCAAGCCCGAGACGCAGGGCCACTTCGGGAGTCATGGGGTGGATGTTCACCTGCCCGCGCAATCCGTCGGTTCCAAAAAGGCGTTTATTCATCTCGTCTCCTGTCATTTGATCAGCACGGCGACTTTCTCGGGCCGGGCCTGGATAAGCTCGCAACCCTGCGGCAGGGTCACGCGGTATGTCACTTCATGACGGCCGGGAGCCGCCTTGGAATCAATTTCAACGAAGGCGTCCAGCAGGCCGCGCCAAGCCCCCTCGCGCAAAAGCGACAGCGGAGCCTTGAAGCGCAGCATCACCACTTCCGGTGAAACGCTCACCCCCGTCCTTTCGTGGGAGACGATACGCACCGGCACGTCCACCGCTACTTCGCGGGTGTTCAGCTGGTAAGCTACCTGGGCCTTGACCACGCGGGGAGATGCCTCGACCTGATCGGGCGATACCACGTTCGCCAACGTCTCGAACTGACCGGAGCTGTCGTCGGGAAGCCCCAGGGCCTGTATGGAAACGTCGGTCATCTCCCGGACGAGTGATTCCGGCCCGGAAACTGTAACCTGGGCCGGTTCGAGATGTCCGGAAAGCTTGTAGTCGCGCTTGAGCCCCTCGCGGAAGATCATGCGCACCGGCACTGTCTTGGATATGCGCTTTTCGACCGCGATTTCAAGCTTGGAGGGGCGGATCTCGGTCACCTCGAACAGCTTGGAAAGCGGGATGGCGTCCGGCTCGATCACGATGGTGTTCAGGCCCGGAACCAGCTTGCGCGCATCCAGCGTGTAGACCAGTGCGCCCGGCTCGATCTTCCTGACCAGCCCCTTGGGGCCGTGCACCAGGACATCCAGGTATTCGCGCGGCACGCCCCGCAACACAAGGCCGTCTGCCAGTCCGGCAGTCTCGATTTTCACCTGGAACCACGTGTCCACACGTTCCCGGCCTATGACCAGATACCATGAAAGAAGCGCAAGCAAAAGGGCCAGCGCCCGGTAATGCCAGTGAGAGTTCATGTGCGCCCCACCCATTTGGCCCGCAAGAGGGCCAAAAGTGCCGAATCGTCCAGCGGTTCCGTAAGTTTGCCCGCCGAGGCGGCACGGATCTCGCCGCGCTCCTCGGAAACGACCAGGGCCAGGGCGTCCGTTTCCTCGGTGACGCCCACCGCAGCGCGATGCCGGGTGCCGAAGGAGGCTGGCAGGGCCTGATACGAAGCCAGGGGCAGAATGCAGGCTACCGCCATCACCTGGTCACCGCGTGCGATCAGCGCACCGTCGTGCAGGGGGCTTTCCCGGTTGAAGATGGTCAGCAGCATGTCGGCGGTCAATTTGGTCGTTAGCTCCACGCCGCGCGCGGTCAGGTCGCCAAGCAGGATGCCCCGCTCCAGGACCACCAGCGCGCCGATGCGGGCATGCGCGAGCGTGCGTAGTGACTCGCAGAGTGCCTGGGCGGTTCCGACGTCGCGGCTGTGGGAGCGGCTGCCGAACCAGCGCAGACCCACCTGCGACAATGCCTTGCGGATGTCCGCCTGAAAGAGAATGACAACCACCAGGAAGAACGACCCCAGGAAGTTGGCCAGAAGCCAATGCAGGGTGAACAGGCCAAATTCGCCCGAGAGATAATAGGCGAGAAGCACCACCAGGATGCCGTTGATGACCGACACCGCTCGGGTTCCCTGCACCAGCAGGATAACCCGGTAGAACAGCACGGCCACCAGCGTGATGTCCAAAAGCTCCCGCCAGCCGAGCGGGAGGAACGCTGGGAGGTTGTCCAGGAGGGGACGAAGCGTGTCCATCAGCATGGTATTCTCCGGGGAAACGGCGAAGAACCGGATCGAACGTCGCACAGGCGGGATGGGGTAGCCAATCTCAGCACAGGGCCTCCGCCAAAGTAAGGGCCTCAACCGCCTGCGCCACCTGATGCACGCGGTGAATCCGCGCCCCGTGGGTGTGGCTCAGGGCCGTGGCCACCTGCGTGGCTGGGCCACGTTTTCCCACCTCCTGACCCGTGAGCGCGCCCAGGAAGGATTTGTTGGAAAGTCCCATGAGCACCGGTCTTCCCAGAGAGGAAAAATTTTCAAGTTTACGAATAAGCTGAAGATTGTGCTCAATGTTCTTGCCGAACCCGATTCCGGGGTCCAGAACAACGCGGTCTTCGGGCAAGCCAGCCCGGACCAGCCGGGCAAGGCTCTTCTCGAAAAAATCGAGCACGTCTGCCACCACGTCGTCGTAGCGAGGCTCCACCTGCATGGTCTTGGGCGTGCCCTGGGAATGCATGAGCACGTATCCGGGCTTGTGCTGGACCAGGACGTCCAGAAGCTGGGGCTCGAAGCGGCAGGCCGACACGTCGTTGATAATGAGCGCCCCCGCTTGCAGCGCGCGCAACGCAACCCCGGCCTTGTAGGTATCCACGGAGACGGCTGCGTCAGGGCGCTCCCGCAGGATGGCCTCAATCACAGGCAGCACGCGGTGCAGCTCTTCGGACTCGGTGACAGGGTCGGAAAACGGGCGGGTTGATTCGCCGCCCACGTCCACGATGGCCGCGCCTTCGTCCATCTGTTGCAGGGCGTGTTGCAGCGCCTGGGCAGGATCAAAGGAGAGGCCGCCGTCGGAGAAGGAATCAGGGGTGACGTTGACTATACCCATCACAAGAAAGGGGGCGGGTCCCAAGACCCTCCCCCCTTTTACGGTCCAAGCAACCCCGTTGGCGGGGCGGATATTGTCTCGTCCGAGGCGTGCGTTTCGTTTCGTCATGTACAAAACGGCCAAAGACCTGTGTTGCGGGTGAAGCCGGACGCAGTGGCCATGTCTCGTCCCATCGCGCTCACCTGCCGTTCTTTTCCTGCGCCGATCAGGAGGACTTGGGGCCCTCAGCGGGTTTATCGCCCGTGGACTCGCCCTCTGCATCCTTGCCGGTTTCCTTGGCAGCCTCAGGGGCAGCCTCGGGAGCGGACGCCTGGGACTGCTGGGCCGCTTCGGGAGCGCCAGCCTCGGGCTTGGGAGCCTCGGCGGCGGAACCCATATCCTTGGGAACGTCCGCCTGGATTTCCACCGGCGGCAGCGTCTCGCCCTTAAGCAGCATGTCGATCTCCGCGCCGCTTATGGTCTCGCGCTCCAGGAGCGCCTTGGCGATGGCGTGCAGATGCTCAAGGTTGTCGGTGATCAGCTGCTTGGCGCGGGCGTGGCAGCCTTCAACAATGGCGCGCACTTCCATGTCAATCTGACGGGAGGTGTCCTCGCTGAAGTTCTTGTGGGCCACCATGTCGCGGCCCAGGAAGATCTCCTCGTCCTTCTCACCGTAGGACAGCGGGCCAAGCTTTTCGCTCATGCCCCATTTGCAGACCATCTTGCGGGCCATGCCGGTGGCGCGTTCGATGTCGTTGCCCGCGCCGGTGGTCAGCTGGTCGAGCACCAGTTCCTCGGCCACGCGTCCGCCCATGAGCATGACGATGGTGTCGGTGAGGAACACCTTGGAATAGGTGTGGCGGTCATCCTCGGGCAACTGCATGGTCACGCCCAGGGCGCGACCGCGCGGAATGATGGACACCTTGTGCACGGGGTCGGACCCCTTGATGAGCTTGGCCACCAGGGCGTGTCCGGCCTCGTGGTAGGCGGTGGTGCGCTTCTCCTCGTCCGAGAGGATGAGGCTGCGGCGCTCCTTGCCCATGAGGACCTTGTCCTTGGCCATTTCAAAGTCGGCCATGAGTAGGCGGTCGCGGTTCAGCTTGGCGGCGGAAAGGGCCGCCTCGTTCACCAGGTTCTCAAGGTCCGCGCCGGAGAAACCGGGCGTGCCCTTGGCCAGGATGTCGAGATTGACCGAGCCGTCGAGGGGCGTGCGGCGGGTGTGAACTTCCAGGATGCGCTTGCGGCCGCGCACGTCTGGGGCGGGAACCACCACCTGGCGGTCGAAACGACCGGGGCGCAGGAGCGCCGGGTCCAGGACGTCCGGGCGGTTGGTGGCCGCGATGAGGATGACGCCTTCGTTGGATTCGAATCCGTCCATCTCCACCAGAAGCTGGTTCAGGGTCTGTTCGCGCTCGTCGTGTCCGCCGCCCAGGCCCGCGCCGCGCTGACGGCCCACTGCGTCGATTTCGTCGATGAAGATGAGGCAAGGGGCGTTCTTTTTTCCCTGGGTGAACAGGTCGCGCACGCGGGCCGCGCCCACGCCCACGAACATCTCCACGAAATCGGAGCCGGAGATGGAGAAGAAGGGCACGCCAGCCTCACCGGCCACGGCCCGCGCCAGCAGGGTCTTGCCGGTGCCGGGCGAACCGACAAGCAAAACGCCCTTGGGGATGCGCCCGCCCAAGCGGGTGAATTTCTTGGGGTCGGACAGGAACTGCACGATCTCGGCCAGTTCCTCCTTGGCTTCGTCGACGCCGGCCACGTCCTGGAAGGTGACGCGCTGGCTGTCCTGGTTGATGAGGCGCGCGCGGGACCGGCCAAAGCTCATGGCCTTGCCGCCGCCGCCCTGCATCTGACGCATGAAGAAAATCCATACGCCGATGAGCAGCAGCATGGGGAACCAGGAAACCAGGACGGAAACGTACCAGGGGGATTCTTCCTCCGGTTCGGCGCGTACCTGGACCTTGTTGTCGATGAGCGTCTTGACCAGTGTGGGGTCCGACGGCGCATAAGTGGAGAAGCGCTCCTTCTCCGTGGTGAGACCGTCGATGCGGTGTCCCTGAATGCGGACGGACTCAAGCTGGCCCGAAGTCGCCTTCTTGAGGAAGTCGGAATAAGGGAGCTTGGAAGACTGAACAGGCTGTTGGTTCAGCAGGTTGAACAGGACAATCATCACAATGCAGATGACAGCCCAAATGCCCAAATTCTTGGTGAAATTATTCAAGGCGATTCCTCCGTGGGGGGTTTCCCCCAGCGGTTTAAGTAACACTTCCAAACCGGGCTGTCCATTCGCCGCAGTTGAATTCATGAGCTGTTAAGGTTACAAGCCCCCTTCACCCGGCTGGAAGCGTATCGTCACCGGTGTGGCGCACGGTCTTCAAAACCGTTGGGCGGCTCATACCCGCCGGTAGGTTCGACTCCTATACGCTTCCGCCATCACAGCCCAGCAAGCCAGCTCCCAAGCGTTTCGATCTGCTCCTTCACCCGTTCGGGCGACGTGCCGCCGGACGTATTGCGCCGCCGCATGGCCGCCTCATACGTCAATATCTCGGCCACGTCCGGGCCTATCTGGGCGCAGAGCCCCTGCAATTCAGCCAAGGTCAGGTCCTCAAGTCCCCTGCCCGACTTTTCGGCCAGGGCCACCGCCGAACCGGCCACGTGGTGCGCCTCCCGGAAGGGCACTCCCTTGGCAGCCAGATAGTCCGCCAGCTCCGTGGCGTTCAAAAAGCCCAGCTTCAACGCCTGGCGCATGCGCTCCGGCCTGAAGCCCATCATCTTCATCATCTCGGCCATGATGGCCAAAGAGTCGCTGACCGTCCTGTCTGCGTCAAAAAACGGCTCTTTGTCTTCCTGCATGTCCCGGTTGTAGGCCAGGGGCAACCCCTTCATAATGGTCATCAGCGTGAAAAGCGCTCCGTACACCCTGCCCGTCTTGCCGCGCATGAGCTCGGCCACGTCCGGATTTTTCTTCTGGGGCATGATGGAACTGCCCGTGGCGTAGGCATCCGGCAGGGCCACGTAGCCGAAATTGGGGTTGGCCCAGATGATGAGCTCCTCGCACAGGCGCGACAAGTGCATCATCACCGTGGTGCCCACGAACAGCGCCTCAAGGGCGAAGTCCCGGTCGGACACGGCGTCCAGGCTGTTGCCGAACGTGCCAAAAAGCCCCAGCTCGTCGGCCACGGCCTTGGGGTCCAGGGGGAAGGTCGTCCCGGCCAGAGCCGCAGCGCCCAGCGGCGACACTGCCGAGCGCTTCAGCGCGTCCTGGCAGCGTTCATGGTCGCGCTTGAACATCCAAGCGTAGGCCAGCAGGTGGTGCCCCAGGCTCACGGGCTGGGCGGGCTGCATGTGGGTGTAGCCCGGCAGGATGGTCTCCACGTGATCTTCAGCGCGGTCGGCCAGCACCTTCACCAATGCGGCCAGCAGCTCGCTCCAGACCTCCAGCCTTGCGCTCACGAACAGGCGGAAATCCAGGCAGACCTGATCATTGCGGGAGCGCCCGGTGTGCAGTTTGCGCCCGGCGTCGCCAATCATCTCGGTCAGGCGCGCTTCGATGTTCATGTGCACGTCTTCCAGCTCGTCCTTCCAGACGAACCGGCCTTCGTGGATGTC
>WSYE01000053.1 GCA_009773665.1 Desulfovibrionaceae bacterium
GAGGCCGCCCGCGCGGGTGAGCACGGCAAGGGCTTCGCCGTGGTCGCCGCCGAAGTGCGAAAGCTCGCTGAGCGCAGCCAGAGGGCTGCCGCCGAGATCAACACCCTGTCGTCGAGCAGCATGGCCGTGACCGAGAGCACCGGGGCGCTCCTGAACCGGCTGGTGCCGGACATCCAGAAGACCGCTGAACTGGTGCAGGAGATCAGCGCCGCCAGCACCGAGCAGAACTCCGGAGCCGCCCAGGTGAACAAGGCCTTGCAGCAGCTCGACCAGGTGGTTCAGCAGAACGCCTCCGCCTCCGAGGAATTGTCCTCCACCGCCGAGGAGCTCTCCTCCCAGGCCGAACAGCTCCAGAGCGTGATATCCTTCTTCCAGGTGGATGGAGGCGGACAGGGAGTGGGCAGACGCGCCCTGCCGAGTGCGAGGCGCCAGCAGCCCAGGGCGTCCTCCCCGGCGCAGCCGCCCAAGAAGGCGGCGGGCGGCGTGGTGCTCGCCATGAGCGATGCGGACGAATCGGACTCCAGGGATTTTGAACGGTTCTAAGCCGCACTGCCAAACAGGAGTACATCATGAGCGACACGGCGCAGCCGGTTTCCAACCGCTTCCTCACTCTGACTCTGGGTAAGGACATGTTCGCCCTGGACATCTCCGCTGTCCGGGAGATTCTGGACATGACCGATATAACCCGCATTCCCCAGACCCCTCCCGCCGTGCGCGGGAGGTGGAACGCACGGTGAACACGCGCATCGTCATCGTGGAGATCCCAAACGGCGAGGGAGTCACAGTGCTCGGGGCTATCGCCGATTCCGTGAAGGAGGTGCTGGAGATGGAGCCGGATGCCATCGCGCCTCCTCCTGTCATGGGCGCTTGCGTGAACACGGATTTCCTGCGCGGCATCGGCAAGGCGGACGGCAGGTTCATCCTGATTCTGGATATCGCCAAGGTACTGGGCTCCGACGAGGTTCTGTCGCTGGGCGAGGTGAGCGCCAGCGTAGAGGGCCTGGAACCAGCCAGCTAGAATGGCTTCCTGGAAATGAATACGGAGTGTTTCTGGGGATACAGAGTCCAGGTTGTGATTTTTCGGAATCTCCCCAGTGTACACGGACAAAAGCTGCTTTGTTGTTGGGCCAGGGTTAATGCGTGTTTCCTTATGCCCTGACGGGTGTTAATTTCGTAGCCACATACGATTCGGAACTATGGGAACGACAAAGTGTCGGCCATGCTGATCGGGGGGCTCACCACGTGCCGCCTCATGAACATCGCTTCAACCCGCAGGAGAGAGTATGATTCAAAATCTGAAGGTGTCTTCGAAGCTTGCCTTGGGGTATTCAGTCGTAATCTGTATGTTCATATCCCTGAGCGTCTTTCAGGTTTTGTCTATGTCCCACCTGGCTGACATACAGGACCATGGTGCAAAGCGGTCTTTGGAGCTCAAGGAGATCATGGACACATCTCTGCATATTGCGGGTTTGTACACCATCATCGCCGACGCGCAGATTAACCGCAACTTGAGCCAGACCGTATCCAGCTTCGCCCAGTCTAAGAATTCGGCCCGCGACGACATGAAGCGTGTTGAATCATTGGCCGACACTGCGCATGAAAAGGACCTCGCAAAGCGATTTGCGGGCAATTACCAGCGCTACCTTGATTTGTTCGAAACCCAGATGCTTCCTAAGCTTGTGGCTATCGAAAAACTGCCAAAGGATTCTGCGGAGCGTGCTGCGCAAGAGGACGCCCTTCGCGCGCTTGATGACGCCATAGACAAGATTCGCACAGAAACCCTTGCCCCTCTGGAAGAAATCACCGCTTCGCTTGCCGAAGAGAACGTCAAGGGCGATGAGGAATATGATGGCCGCAGCACCATGGCCGTACGTGTAGTCATCATATTGACTGTGCTGGCCGTATTGATCGCTGTCGTGTTCACGGTAATTACTTCCAGGATCATCACGCGGCCCTTGGCCAAGGGTGTGGCTTTCGCGGAGGGCCTGGCCATGGGCGACCTGGAGCAGAACCTGGACGTCCACCAGAAAGATGAGATCGGCATCCTGGCCGACGCGCTCCGCAAGGTGGGAGACGCCGAACGCGAGGTTGCAGCCATCGCCGTCCACATGGCCCAGGGGGAGCTCGATGGGCTGGAGGTTTCCAAACGCTCCGGCAAGGACGTGCTGCTGGAGTCCATTAAAGCAATGGTCAAAACCGAACGCTTCGTGGCTGACCTGGCCCGCAAGCTCTCCGAAGGCGACCTGCGGATGGCGGTGAAGCCCCGCTCCGAAGACGACGTGCTGCTCATATCCCTGAAGGAAATGGTCGAGCGCCTGAACAATGTGGTGATGGAGGTCCAGTCCGGGGCCAGCAACATGGCTGCGGGCAGCGAAGAACTTTCCGCATCCGCGCAGAGCCTCTCCCAGGCCACCACCGAGCAGGCCGCCGCCCTGGAGGAATCCTCCGCGTCCATGGAGGAGATGGCTTCCAGCATCAGCCAGAACGCCGACAACGCCAGACAGACCGAAGGCATCGCGGTCAAGGCCGCCGGGGACGCCCGTGAGTCCGGCACGGCCATGATCCAGACCGTGTCCGCCATGAAGGAGATCGCCCAGAAGATCTCCATCATCGAGGAAATCGCCCGCCAGACCGACCTCCTGGCCCTGAACGCGGCCATCGAGGCCGCCCGCGCGGGTGAGCACGGCAAGGGCTTCGCCGTGGTCGCCGCCGAAGTGCGAAAGCTCGCTGAGCGCAGCCAGAGGGCTGCCGCCGAGATC
>WSYE01000034.1 GCA_009773665.1 Desulfovibrionaceae bacterium
AGATAGATTGGAGCCACCCGCTGGCGCAGGGGCTTGCCCTGGCCGCGCCCATAAACGAGGGGGTGTCTGGGCGTATACGCAACGTTGTTGACGGGACCGTTGCCGCGGCAATAGGTACTGCGGGGACTGCTACCAGCGAGTACATTAACACAAGTGCATATTATGAATTTAGCATAACGGTCCCAGCCGACGAGTTCACTGTTCTTGTGGACACGTACTCCGCATCGTATGTAGCCAGCAAAGACGTTTTATCGTTGGGCATTGGCGGCACTTATAAAACCACCATGACCACCGTGACGGGTCCATATCTGGTGCAGTACCAGAACAGTCTAACTGGTGCGTCAGCACTTACCACATCTACTGAGGGCATAGCAGGGGCGCGTTGCAAGTTTGCTCATGTTGCCTCTAAAACAAGAAACTCGAACCTCTTAATGAGGGACGGGCGCACGTTGGTTAGCGGTGCGTGGTCCGTCAGTTCCTCTCTTGTATTTGACCAGTTGCGCGTAGCAAACCGGGTGGGAGACACCAGCAGGGGTCAGACGTACAGATTATATGGATTGTATGTCTGGAAACGTGCTCTCTCGACGGGCGAAATTGCAGCCCTATCCGAAAACCCCTGGCAGATATTCCAGACCGTGCGCCGGGTCGTGTACGTGGACATGGCGGCGGGTTCCACTCAGGACGCCTCGCACATTGCGTCCGGGGGCGCGACCTCTGGCGGGTCCGCTGAGTCCTCCCGCGAGGCCGCAGCCGTGGCCAGTGGCGGGGCAACGTCTGGCGCATCTGGCGGGGCCACGGCTGGGGGCGCTGCCGAGGCTTCCAACAGCGAGGCCACGCAGGACGCATCGCATACAGGCAGCGGAGGCACTACCTCTGGTGGGTCGGCTTCGTCGTCCAGGGAGTCCATTGCCGCTGGCCAGGGTGGAGCCACCTCGGGCGGTCAGGCCACGCAAATCCGCGAAACCACGGCCACGGGTTCCGGCGGCGCGGTATCGGGTGGCGCGGCGGTCGCGTCGGCAAGCACGGCTGGGGAGCAGGCTGTCCGGCCCTCGGTGGTGAGGCTTCAGGGCGTGGCGGTGCGCACCGTCCGCATTCAGGGTATCGCCATCCGCAGCGTCCGGCTCAGCCCGGCAATTTTCAGGAGGGTCCAATGAGCGATTTTACGATGGTGGGCGGGGATGCGAAAGAAATTGGAATCCCCGTGGTTGACGAGACGGGGGCAGCCCTGAACCTCACCGGCTACACGGTGCGATGGGGTCTGTTCTCCATGGCCGGGGCAAAGCTTTTGGAAAAGTCCACCGCAACCAGCGGCGTGGCTGTGGACACACCAGCCTCTGGCGAGGTTCTTATCACTCTCGCACCTACAGACACCGCCGGGCGATCCGGCTTATATCGCCACGAGTGCGAGATCATCGACACCAACAGCAAACCATCCACCGTACTGCGCGGGCTCGTCGAGATTGAGCGCGGGTATCTGTGAATCCTGCCCCCAAGGGGCAAATAGGTGGCAAATCAAAAACGGCTCCCATGACATCAAAGCCTGGGAGCCGTTGTCAATTCTGGCCAGGGAGGACTCGAACCCCCGACCGTCTGCTTAGAAGGCAGATGCTCTATCCACCTGAGCTACTGGCGCGCGGCCAATTCCTCTACGCGCTGCCCCCTTCCCGGTCAAGGACCGCTCCCGCGCCTTGACAGAACCCCGCCTCCAGGCCCAAGAAAAACCATGCGCCCACCCCTGGAGGCCCCATGAAGCTCAGCGTGCTAGGCTGTTCAGGCTCGGATCTGCCCGGGCATCACCTCACGTCCTTTCTCGTGAACGAGCACATCCTCCTGGACGCCGGTTCCGTCACGTCCAACCTATCCTTGGACGAGCAGGCCGCAATCACCGACATCTTTGTCACCCATGCGCATTTGGACCACATCAAGGACATCCTCTTTCTCGCGGACAACCTGATCGAGTTCTTCGGGCATCATACCCGCCCGCCTGTGAACATCCATGGGCTGCCCGATGTGTTGGATGCGATCTCCACCCATCTGCTGAACGACACCATCTGGCCGGATTTCACGGTGATCCCGGCCAACTCCCCGGTGCTGACCTACATGCCCATGCCCGCGCGCACCCTGGTCAGCGCGGGCGGCATCAAAGTCGCAGCCTGCCCGGTGAACCATGCCAAATGCGCCAGCGGCTTCGTGCTCTGGGGGCAGGACGAGGACGAAGCGCTGGCCTACACCGGCGACACCGGACCAAGTCCCGAGTGGTGGGATTTCCTGACAACCATGCCCGCCACCGTGAAAAACGTCATCACCGAGGCCTCCTTCCCCAACCACCTGGAAGAGCTGGCCACCATCTCCAAACACCTGACGCCGAAGCTCCTGCGCCGCGAACTGGAGCGGCTGCCTTATCGGCCCAAGGTGTACATCTACCACATGAAGGCCCCCTTCTCCGAACAGATCCAGGAAGAGCTGCACCTGGCCATGGACGGGTACTCCTACCACCTGCTGCGCGAGGGAGAGACTTTCGATTTCTAGATTCTCCGGCTTCGACGCCTTCCAAACCTACCTGGACGAGCTGGGCATGCATCACATGGACCTGGGGCTGCACCGGGTCCATTCGGCGCTGGCTGCCCTTGATCTTGCGAGCCTGCCCTACCCGTGCGCCCAGATCGTGGGCACCAACGGCAAAGGCTCCACCTCCACCTTCTTGGCCGAGGTGCTCACCGCGTCCGGGGTGCGCACGGGGCTCTTCACCTCGCCGCATTTTTTGAGCCCGCGCGAGCGCATCCTGGTGGATGGCCGCCAGCTCCCGGAATCAGACTGGCTGGCTGCCGCCGAGGCGGTGCTGCGCGTGTCCGAGGACGTCTCCCCGGCGCGGCGGCTCACCTATTTCGAGCTGGTCACGGTTATGGCCGTCTGGCTTTTCCGGGAAAACGGCTGCGAAGCAGCAGTGATCGAAGCCGGGCTCGGCGGCGCGCACGACGCCACCACCGCCCTGGCCCACGACCTGACCGTATACACGCCCATCGGCCTGGACCACGAGCGCGTCATCGGCCCGACGCTCACCGACATCGCCCGCGACAAGGCCGGAGCCATGCGCCAGGGCATCCCGGCGGTCAGCGCGCGGCAGGAGCCGCGAGCCATGGCCGTGTTGACGGGCATGGCCAGACGCGTTGGCGCGCCGTTTCTCCTGGCGGATGATCTGGCCACCCAGTTCGGACAATCCTGGCCGCACAAGCCCGTCATGCTTGGGCCACATCAGGCCGACAACCTGCGGCTGGCCCTGGCCGCGCACCACTTGCTGGGCACGGGCTGCGGCCTGCCCCAAGACGCCGCAGCCATGGAACGCGCCGCGCGCACGGCCTTCATCCCCGGCAGGCTCCAGCTGGTTCCGGGCGTGGACGGGCAGCCGGATTTCATTCTGGACGGCGCGCACAACGAGTCCGGGCTGCAAAGCCTGAACGCTGCGCTGCGCGACCTGGACATCCGCCCAAGCGCCATCATCTTCGCCTGCCTCGCGGACAAGGACTTTCCGGCCATGCTGCCGCTGGTGCGCTCGCTCACCGACGGGCCGGTGTTCGTTCCGGGGCTCGACGTGCAGGGGCGCGAGATGGACCCCGCCGAACTGGCCCGCCTGATCGGCCCGCAGGCCCAGCCCGTGGCGGACATGGCCGAGGCCCTGCGCCGCGTGGAGGAGCTTGAGGGCACGGTGCTCATCTGCGGATCGCTGTACCTGCTGGCCGAGGCCTTCCGGCTGCACCCGCAGTGGCTGCGCGCAAGCGCCCGCTAAATACCCCATCCGATTGCCTTCCCCCCTGTTGTGGGCTAGCTTTCGGCATCTTATTGGAGGGATAGCCCGCGTGAACCACCTGTTCCGGCTCCTGCCGTCCATGGACCGCGTCCTGGCCCACCTGGAATCCGGCCCGCACACAGCCGACTTTGCCCATGTCCCGCGCCCCCTGGTGCGCGAGGCCGCCCAGGCCTTCCTGGACGGACTGCGCGAAGAGATAAAGGCCGGACTCGTGGCCGACGAAGCGTCTCTCTCCTGGGACACGCTGGCTGCGCGCATAGCCTGCTTCGCGCGCAGCTTCGTGCGCCCGCGCTTTCGCCGCGTCCTGAACGCCACGGGCGTGGTGGTGCACACCAACCTGGGCCGCTCCGTTCTCCCCGAGTCCGCCGTGACCGCCGTCATCGACGCCTGCCGCCACTACTCCAATCTGGAGTTCGATCTCTCCACCGGCCAGCGCGGCAGCCGCCATAGCCTAGTGGAGTCGCTGTTGTGCCAGCTCACCGGGGCCGAGGCGGCCATCGCGGTCAACAACAACGCCGCAGCCGTGTTCCTGGTGCTGGAGAGCCTGTGCAAGGGCCGCGAGGTTGTCGTGTCTCGCGGACAATTGGTGGAGATCGGCGGGTCCTTCCGGGTGCCGGAGGTCATGGCCAAGAGCGGGGCCATCCTGCGCGAAGTGGGGGCCACCAACCGCACCCACCTGCGCGACTACGAAGCGGCCATCGGCCCGGACACCGCCGCGCTCATGCGCGTGCACACCTCGAATTTCCGCATGATCGGGTTTACGAAAGAGGTCGCGCTGGACGAACTCTGCGCCCTGGGACGCGAGCGCGGCCTGCCCGTCATCGAGGACCTGGGCAGCGGCACGCTCTACGATTTCGCCCAGGCCGGACTTCCCGGTGAGCCAACCGTACGCGACGTGGCCGCCGCAGGGGCAGACGTCATCACCTTCAGCGGAGACAAGATGCTTGGCGGACCGCAGGCAGGCATCATCATCGGCAAACGCGAGCTTCTGGACGTCATCCGCAAGAACCAGCTTGCCCGCGCGCTGCGCCTGGACAAGATGACCCTGGCCGCCCTGGAGGCCGTGCTGCGCCTGTATCTGGACCCGGCCATCGCGCGTCGAGAAATCCCCACCCTGGCCATGATCTGTGCCACGCCCAAGGAACTGGCCGACAAGGCCAGGCGGCTGGCCCGCACACTGAAACGCGCCGTGGGTACGCACTTCGAGGTATCGGTGCGCCCGGGGGCCTCCCGCGTGGGAGGCGGGGCATTTCCCGAACGAGATTTGCCTACCTCGCTGGTGTGCTTATATCCGTTGGATGCGTCGCTCAAAGTGGACGCCCTGCGCGAACGCCTCCTGGACACCGACCCGCCCCTGGTGGGCCGCGTGGAGGACGGGCGTTTCTGCCTGGACCCGCGCACGCTGACAATTCCGGAATTTACGCTGGCCGCCTCGGTCCTGGGCCAGGCGGCTTCAGGAAATCACTGCTAAGGAGACACGATGAACTGCCTGGAACACGACTCGAAGAGCTGCTGGGATGTATACTCATCTCCCGAGGACCTCGCTGCCATGGACGAACTGGCCGGACGCTATATATCCTTCCTCACCGAATGCAAGACCGAACGGGAAACCATCGCCTATGTGCGCGAGCGGCTTCTCAAGGCCGGATTCACAGAGAGTGAGGGCCATGCCTTCACGTCAGACGCCTGCTTCAAGGCGTTCAAGGGCAAGACCATCTTCATCGCGCGCAAGGGCAAGCGCCCCCTGTCCGAGGGCTTCCGCCTGCTTGGCGCACACGCCGACACCCCCCGCCTGGACCTCAAGCAGCGCCCCATCTACGAGGACTGCAACGTCTCCCAGGCCAAGACCCACTACTACGGCGGCATCCGCAAGCACCAGTGGATGGCCCGCCCCCTGGCCCTGCACGGCGTGGTGGCCAAGACCGACGGCAGCGTGGTGGACATCGTCATCGGCGAAAAACCCGACGATCCGGTCTTCACCATCCCGGACCTTTTGCCCCATCTGGCCGCCAAGCAGATGGACATGAAGCTCTCCGAGGCCTTCGAGGGCGAGAAGCTGAACATCATCATGGGGCACGCGCCTGCTCCCGAGGAGATCGAGGCCAAAAAGACCGGCGCGAAAACCTGCGTGAAGAACCGCGTGCTCACCCTGCTGAACGAACGCTACGGCATCCACGAGACCGACCTCTATTCCGCCGAGATCCAGGCAGTCCCGGCAGGACCGGCCCGCTATGTAGGCCTGGACGGGTCCATGATAGGAGGCTTCGGCCACGATGACCGGCTGTGCGTGTTCTCCGGGTTCGAAGCGCTCCTGACCGCCGAGCAGCCCGAGCACACCCAGATCGTGCTCTTCTGGGACAAGGAGGAGATCGGGTCCGAAGGCTCCACCGGAGCGCGCTCCAAGTTCTTCGAGTACTGCCTCCAGGACCTTCTCGACACTTGGGAGCCGGGCGCGCGCCTGTCCCACGTGCTGGACGCCTCCAAGGCCGTGTCCGCCGACGTGAACGCCGCCCTGGACCCCGATTATCAGGACGTACACGAGAAGATGAATGCCTGCCTGCTGGGGCACGGCCCCACCTTCAACAAGTTCACCGGCCACCGGGGCAAGGTGGGCGCCAGCGACGCCGATTTCGGCTATGTGGCCTGGATTCGCGGCGTGATGGACAAGGCCGGGGTGCCCTGGCAGATGGCGGAGCTTGGCAAGGTGGACCTGGGCGGCGGCGGCACGGTGGCCAAGTTCCTGGCCGTCTACGGCATGGACATCATTGATTTCGGCCCGCCGGTGCTCTCCATGCACAGCCCCTTCGAGCTGTGCTCCAAGGCGGACCTCTACGCCTCGGTCAAGGCCTACAAGGCGTTTCTGGAGAGTTAGACCAGCATCTCACGCCTCACGACCCGCCATCCGCGCTGCCTGATCTCGCGCAAGCCCGCGCCCCTTTACAGACCGGCCCCATCCGGCGATAGTCGCCATGTGGACGCGCCCAAACGCGCGCCGCGCCATCACATCCCGGGAGACACGCATGCCGGTCATCATGGGTACGGCCGGTCACATCGACCACGGCAAGACCACCCTCGTCAAAGCGCTCACAGGCGTCGACTGCGACCGTCTGGCCGAAGAGAAAAAACGCGGCATCACCATCGAGCTGGGCTTCGCCTTCATGGACCTGGGGCAAGACAGGCGTGTGGGCGTGGTGGACGTTCCCGGCCACGAGCGCTTCGTGAAGAACATGGTGGCCGGAGCCGCCGGGATCGACTTCGTGGTGCTGGTGATCGCTGCGGACGAGGGCGTGATGCCCCAGACCCGCGAGCACCTGGAAATCTGCACGCTGCTTGGCATCAAGGCGGGCGTGGTGGCCCTGACCAAGCGCGACTGCGTGGACGAGGACTGGCTGGCCCTGGTCACCGAGGACGTCAAAGCCTTCCTGGCTCCCACCTTCCTGGCCGAGGCCCCGCTTATCCCCGTCTCCGCCCACACGGGCCTTGGCCTGGAGGCCCTCAAGGCCGAAATTTCCCGGCTGGCCGACGAATTTCGCCCAAGACGTCGCTCCGACCTGGCGCGCCTGCCCATAGACCGCGTGTTCACCATGAAGGGCCACGGCACCGTGGTGACCGGCACCCTGATCGCCGGGCAGTTCAAGGCCGGAGACGAGGCCGTGCTCTACCCTTCAGGCCGCTCCACCAAGGTACGCAGCCTCCAGGTGCACGGCGGCGCGTCCGAGACCGCCCAGGGCGGGCAGCGCACCGCCGCCAACATCGTGGGTCTGGAGGTGGAGGAGCTGGAGCGCGGCGAGGTGCTGGCCCATCCCGGCACGCTGTTTCCCTCGCTGGCCTGGAACATGGAGGTCACCTGCCTGCCCTCCTCCCCCAGGGCTTTGCGCCACCGGGGCGAGGTCCATTTCCACCACGGCACGCGTGAGGTCATGGCCCGGCTGTACTTCCTGGACCGCGACAAGCTCGAACCTGGGCAGAGCGCTTTGTGCCAGGCGCGCTTCGAATCGCCCCTGGCCGGGGTCAGCGGCGACCGCTGCGTCATGCGGGCCTTCTCGCCGCTGCGCACCGTGGCGGGCGGGGTGATCCTGTCGCCGCTGGGCGGGCGCATCAAGCGAAACGGCCCGGAGCTTGCCGAGCTGTCCGCACTGGCGGAACTTGCGTCGCAGCCCAGTCCCGACCCTGCTGAGCGGGTGCGCCTGCACCTGAAGCTCAAGGGGCGCGCCGGGGCCAGCTTCGCGGAGCTCATGGTGCTGACCGGCCTGGACAGCCGCGACCTGGAGAAGGCCCTCCAGGGCTTTTCCGGCAAGGGGCTGGCAAGCCTCTGGGACCGCGAGGCACGCCAGTGGATTTCCGGCGCAGTGCTGGAGGAGCTTGGCGCGGGGCTCATCACGCACCTGGAGGCCTTCCACAAGCGCGAACCGCTCAAGCAGGGCGTCACGCGCGGGGAGCTTGGCTCCACCTGGGGGCGCGCCCTGCCCGGAAAACTCATGCATTTCCTGGCCGAGCGCCTGCTGAAATCCGGCAAGCTGGCTCAGGAGCAGGAGCTTTTGCGCCTTCCCGGCCACTCGGTCAGCCTGGGCGTGGATCAGGCGGATCTTCGCCAGCGCATGGTTGGCGTGTACGAGTCCGGCGGCCTGACCCCCCCCAACTACAAGGACGTGCTGGAACAGCTGGGCGTCTCGCCCAAGGAGGCCCAGCCGGTGTACAAGCTGCTCCAGGACCAGGGGCTCGTGTCGCGCATCAAGGAGGACATGTACTTCGCCACCAGCGCCCTGGACGGGCTGAAGGCCAGGGTGCAGGAGTACTTCTCCACGCGCAAGGAACTCGGCCCGCAGGATTTCCGGGAGCTTACCGGCCTGTCGCGCAAGTTCGCCATCCCGCTGCTGGAGTATCTGGACAAGGAGAAGCTCACCATGCGCGTGGGAGACACACGCATGTCCCGAAGCCGCTGACGCTGCGCCTGCCCGTGCATGCTTCGCAGAGCAGCGCCTCGGGCCGAACCTGGAACACACGGTGCATCAACACTTGATTTTTTCCCCCATGGGGCTAAACCTCCGTGGCGCCACATGCCCCAAACGGGCGCAACCCCTCTCAAGGAGTCACCCATGGCCCGCAAAGCCTTGCTTATCGCCCTCGCCCTGACCCTCGCCCTGGCAGGTGCTGCCCACGCCCAGAAGAGCACCGACAAGAAGCCCACGTCCCTGTCCTCGGCTCCCTCCGCCGCAGCAGCCGGTCCCGCCACAGTCTCCAACTTCGGCCAGCGCTGGACCGCCATGACCGACAAGGAACGCGACATGTTCCTGGAAGGGATGACCACGGCCATCCGCATGGTCTGCACCAACGCCGTGTTCGGCCAGGAGACCAAGCCCGTGGACATGCAGGCCGCCAACAAGAGCTTCATGGAGTGCTTCGCCGGAGTCTTCCCGTACAAGCCCGGCGACATCAAGTCGGCCATGACCAGCATGTACCAGGACAAGAACAACAACATCATCCCCTACGACATCATGTACGGCATGGCGCTGCTCAAGGTGAAGGGCGATCCCTACGAGGACAACCTGGTCAGGCTGCGCCAGGACCTCGCCAAGCGCAAGTAGTCCGGCACAACGCATGAGCGCCCTGAACCTGAAGCTGGGACAGTCCCTGGGGATTCGCCCGGAAGGGGAAGGGCCAGCGCCCGTTTTGGCGGGCGGTGGTTTCGAGGTATTTTTCTTCTACAACGGGATCTCGCAGGAAGAGGTGGACGGATTCGCGTCCGGCGCGCTCTCCTGCGGGGTCTACGTGGAAGACGCCATCCCGGTGCTGGTGCTGGACATCGACAGGTTCGGCGGCCTGGAAGTGGCCTTCAACATCTTCGCCGAGCCCGAAGACAAGCGCCGAGCCTTCTTTGAATCAAACCCCTGGCAGGGCGAGGCCCATCTGGTGCTGTGCGGCCACCCGGATTCGGTGGTGCGGGCCGTTCGCACCATACGTCCCGGCGCGCTCATGATCGCCGAGATCAAGAAAGCCTGCCTGGACCAGCTGAGCCTCTACCGCGACATGGCCCACTGCTTTCGGACCATGGGCAAACTCTACGACGCCATCAGCCCGGAAGACATGCGCGAACGCACCCTGATGCGCCCGGCCTGACCGTGGCGACGGTAACGAGGGCCGCCCGCAGATGCCGGACGGCCATCCAACATTCTGCGCCAGCGGGCTAATTGCCGCCGTAGGCCTTCTGCTGGATGTCCAGCGCCTCGCGCATGGAATCCAGGTTCACCTTGGCATCTTCGGCAGCCCTGATCAGTTCGTCGAAACGAGCCTTGTACTCGGACGACTTCTTGTCCATGGGGCCGTTTTCCACAGCCCTCACCTGATCCAGCGCGGCTCGGTAGACCTGGCGCTCCTCACGGATGGCCTTCTCGATCTGCTCGGGGGTCATGGTGGTGTAGGCCTGCTTGTCGGCCAGGGCCACTCCCGAAGCTAGGACGGCGAGAAGCGCCGTCAACGCAATGATTCGAAATAGTTCACGCATGGTGTCCTCTGCTTGTTGTCGGCAATGGTTGAACCTAGCAACAAACGCCCTGCCTGGACAATCCGTTTTTTCCCTTTCGCCATTTCGGCATTTTCACGCTCAGCCGGAACACCGCGTGCGGACATCCGGCGCATCCTGTTTGCCAATAGCCTGATTATACATGCAATTTTCAATCTGCAGAACGTGGCACACGCCTTGCTCAGCGCCATGAGACGCACCATTCTGGAGCCTCCCAAGCATTTCGGGTCCGGCGTTGCCTGAAGCATGCACCCGTGCTATTTCGATCTTGACCCCGTAGATTCTGGCCGCCCTCCGGTCAGACCAATCGGGTGGCGTCCCCAAAATTCGTTCATGCTTTTACGACCTAAACCAAGAGAACCACGTATTTTGTTTTTGAAAATCATGCTCAGGTTTTTCAAAAGCGCGACACTGGGAGGACGCATGTCGAGAATCCTGCTCGCCGCAGCCCTGTTGGCCGTTTTCTGCATAACCGCCCCGACCGGTGCGGCCATGGCTCAGCAAAAGATCACCTCAAGCGAACTGGAGCAGCTCAAGAACAAGGTTGAGACCCAGCGTGACGCGTATTACCGCCTGGAAACGGCCGAGCAGGAGGCCAGGGACGAAGGCGCTTCCGAGCGCGCCGCCGCATTTGCCACGGCCAAGACCAAGGCGCACGAGCAGTACAACCGATACAATGCGGAGCTCAAAAAGGCCCAGGCGCAAAAAGCCGAGCAGGACAAACGCGCCGCCCAGGACAACCCGGATTACAAATAGTCGCCCCAACCAGGGGAACCGGGCAGCCACCGTCGGCTATCCCTTCGATTAACTCTGCTTTGTTCCCCTAATGTGACTTAGATCACATTTTGCTTCTGTCCTTCTGCTACTGTGGCGGGCAATCATCCCATCATTTGCCCGGGGCCGCGTGCCGATCCGGGCCAGCACCCAGGAGGAAGCCGCATGAGCAACTCGCCGCCGAGACAAGCAGGAATGACGAACTGGTTTACAGTGGCCATGATACTCTTGGTGGTCCTGGTTCTTGGAGCTGGCGGCGCCTACACCATGCAGGCCACCGACCAGGCGGCCTTCTGCTCCGGGTGCCATACCATGGACTCGGCCTTCTGGACCTTCAAGAACTCCGGCCACGCGAAACTCGCCTGCAACGACTGCCACGCACCCAACAACCTGGCCGCCAAGATCCCCTTCAAGGCGCAGGCTGGCGGCAGCGACGTGTGGAGCACCGTGTCCAAGAACATCCCCGACGTCATCCACGCCAGCAAGATGCACAAGGACGTGATCCAGGCCAACTGCAAGCGCTGCCATGAGCCCACCATCCAGACCGTGGCCATGGACGCCAAGCCCTACTGCGTGGAGTGCCACCGCTCCGTCCCGCACAAGTCCCGCACCCCCATTTCCACAAGGAAGGTCGCTGATGGCTAAGAACAAAATCGTGCTTGCGCTGCTCGCGGCCGCCTGCCTGAGCTTCATCCTGGCCGGTTGCGGCCAGCAGGCCGACGCTCCCAAGTCCCCCACCTACAAGACCGGGCTGAAAAGCGAAGAGACCAGCAACAAGGCCTTCGAGAAGCAATTCCCGGCCCAGTGGACCACCTACCAG
This sequence comes from Desulfovibrionaceae bacterium, assembly GCA_009773665.1. GTDB lineage: Bacteria > Desulfobacterota > Desulfovibrionia > Desulfovibrionales > Desulfovibrionaceae > Fundidesulfovibrio. The sequence goes on from WSYE01000034.1 coordinate 11,920, forward strand.
CGCAACAACAAAGACGACGTCCAGCAGATGACCGACTACGGCGGACCCGTGCCCTGGGACAAGAATGACAACGTCAACCAGCCGCCCAAGGGCAACCCCAAGGCCGCGCAGCCCTACCTGAAGAACCTCTGGCTGGGCTACCCCTTCAGCTTCGAATACAAGAAGGCCCGTGGCCACACCTACGCCATTGAGGACATCGAGAACACCGACCGCATCAACCGCTTCTCCGAGCAGGCCGGGCTGCCCACCACCTGCTGGAACTGCAAGACCAACAAGATGGCCGGATGGCACAAGGAATACGGCGACAAGCTGTGGACCATGGAGTTCAACTCCTTCCGCGAAAAGCAGGACAAGAAGGACGACTCCATCGGCTGCGCTTACTGCCACGACCCGGCGGACATGAAGCTGCGCATCTCCTCCGTGCCGCTCAAGGAAGCCTTCCAGAAGATCGGCGTGGACCTGGAAAAGGCCAGCCGCAACGAGATGCGCTCCTACGTGTGCGGCCAGTGCCACGTGGAATACTACTTCCAGAACGCCAAGTTCGGCCCGGCGGCCAAGCCGGTCTTCCCCTGGACCACCGGCGCGACCCCGGACAAGCCTTTCGGCGGCATCGATCCCGAAAACATCTATGAATACTACAAGGATCACGGAGCCGTGGAAATGAAGGGCATGGAGGGTTGGTTCGCCGACTGGGTGCACCCCGTCTCCAAAACCCCCATGCTGAAGGCCCAGCACCCCGAGTTCGAGATGTCTGCCAACGGCCCCCACGGCGCCGCCGGCGTGGCCTGCGCAGACTGCCACATGCCCTACACGCGCACCGTGGACCCCGACAAGAAGAAGACCAGCAACCACCAGTGGACCTCGCCTCTTCTGAACATCGAAGGCACCTGCAAGCAGTGCCACCAGGACAAGACCCCGGAATACCTGAAGGAACGCGTGCTGTTCAGCCAGCGCAAGGTGTATGACCAGCTCATCAAGGCCCAGGACTACTCCGCCCGCGCCCACGAGGCCGTGCGCCTGGGCAACGAGTACAAGGGCGAGAAGAACGCCGCCTATGACGCGCTCATGCTCCAGGCCAAGGAGAACGTGCGCCACGGCCAGTGGATGTGGGACTACGTCTCCGCCGAGAACTCCGTGGGCTTCCACAACCCCGCCAAGGCCCTGGACACCCTGGCCCGCTCCCAGGAGTACAGCCGCCGCGCCGCCGACCTGGCCATGCAGGCCACCAACTACGGCATCGGCAAGGACCTGGAAGGCGACATCCGCAAGATCGTTCCGCCCATCCTGGAGTGGAACCGCACCATGCAGATGGACCCCGAGAACCTGAAGAAGCACAAGTGGACCACCTACCTGACCCCGCTGCCCAAGACCGCCCAGGTCTGGGACGGCGACAAGAGGCTGATCCCCGCTCCTGCCGCCGCGCCTGCGGCTCCGGCAGCCCCGGCCCCTGCGCCTGCAGCTCCGGCGGCCCCGGCCCAGGGCAAGTCGTAACCGGCAACGCCTGATTCATCCCTGGAGGCCCAGCACAGGCTGGGCCTCCGGGTAAAGCGCCCATCACACGAGACGGCCCCTGGCGAAAGCTGGGGGTCGTCTGTTTTGCGTTGTGGAATATGGGGGGCCAGGGGCTCCTGCGGGGCTCTCAGGGTGTCCTGGCCCTCACAGTGGGGAAATACGAGAGGCGTGTCGTTACGGTTTGCCGGGGCGACCCGCAGGCCGCCCCGGCAGGCCTGAAGCCTACAGATTCAGGAAGTAGTCGCTGCCGCACACCGGGCAGCACGTCTCCTTGCCGGCCATGTAGCCGCAGGACGTGCACTTCTTGGTGGGCTGGTCTTTCAGGTTGGGATTGACCACCCCGCAGATGCGGCAATGGGTGAAGTCGGGGTCGTTGCTGGCGTTGCAGGTGGGGCAGTGCCATTCAGCTCGCTCGTTGGTCATCGCAGGCCTCCGTAAGACGGGAATATGGTCTTTCCCTCCATATACGTGAAAACCGCCAAGAATGACAATTGTGCCTCAGCATTATTCCAAGACGAAACGCCTCGCCGGGCAAACAAAAAATCCGGCTCCCAGAGGGACCGGATTGATCATGCACGCGCTCGGGGTGCGGGATACAAACAAGACGCTTTGCGAGAGGCTAGCGCCCCGCTCCCACGGCTGCCACCACCGAGCGGAGCCTGCCGGACATCACTGTCCTGGACTTCAGCTGCTCCACGCGCCACAACTCCTGCAGGTACTGCCAGACCATGTCCAGGGGCACCTGTGAGCGCAGGTACTCCTCACAGATGGAGAAGCTGTAGTGGTGGGCGATGGAGCGGCTGACCACCGCGTTCTTCCACTTGCGGGCCATGAGCAGCGACGTGACGTTCACCCAGTCCGCTCCGGGGCCGTCCTGCGCCTTGTCGGCGGGCAGGGGCAGCATGGCTTCGATGAGGCGGCGATCGTACACCGCGCAGTCCATAGAAGCGAAGCTGGGATAGAAATACGGGGCCGGGCCGGTATTGATCCAGTTCTCCACAAAATTCTCGTTTACGACCTTTTCCCACATCCAGCGGTGGTACACCCAGTTCTCCTCCACCGCGCTGCCCTCGAACATGGAGCGCTCTGCCGGGTGCGCGCCCTTCAGGTGCCTGTTCAGGGCGAAGCGTCCGGCGGGGCTCACGGGGCTTAACGCGCTGACCAGGGGGATGTCCGCGCTGGCGCGGTGCAGGCGGTAGCCTTCCAACAACTGCTCCAGCCACAGAGGCGTGACGAACACGTCTTCCTCCAGGGAGATGACCACGTCGTCGATATGGTTCGTCAGGATCGCGCCGAGGATGTCTCCTGCCCTGGGGAGTGTCCCGCGCGGGGAGCAATGGACGACCTCCACGTTGTCGCGGGTGTGCATGAACCTGTAGAGGATTGCGGCGTAGTCCTCCCCGACTCCGTCGGCGACCACGTAGATGGCCTTGAAGCGGGCGAGGTTGGTGAAGCGTTCCAGGCTGCGCAGGCAGAGCAGGATGCAATCCACCCTGTGCGATGCATGTATCAGCAGCACAGGGTTCAGGGTGTCGCGGCTTGGCCGCAGGGCGATTATCTTGCTCATGATCCAGCCTATCCTTGGCCGTTTAAAGCTTGCATTCCAGCTGACTCCGCTGTTCTTATCGGTTCAACAGGGGGGTGACTTTAGGGGGCCGAAGATTTTTTTTCGCGACAATCCCCAGCCCCCCTCAATCTGTTTGTCCACGCGGCTTGACATGGCTTCCGTTCCGAGGCTAAGGCTTTGCCCATGAGGGCAGTGCGGCCTAAGCGCGCTGCCCAAATGCCTTAAATTATTAGGCTTTCAGGATAGGCCCAACGACTGGGGTGGCTTATCCTTGACCATGAGCGCAACAAACCAACCGTGAGAGTGGAGGTTAGGACCATGGGTTACAAGGTCACCGTTGATGAAGAGAAGTGCACCGGCGACGGCGAATGCGTGGATGTCTGCCCCGTTGAAGTCTACGAGCTTCAGGACGGCAAGGCTGTCGTGATCAACGAGGAAGAGTGCCTGGGCTGCGAATCCTGCGTGGAAGTTTGCGACCAGGACGCCATCACCGTCGAGGAAGAATAATCCCCTTCAGCCGTTTTCTCTTTGAGAAGGCGGGAGCGGCCAGGCTTGGCCTCTCCCGCCTGTATTTTACCCTTGCCCCGAGGTTTTGAAGGCTTATATCATTGGCTGCCGCCATCTGCGGCCTGGAGCTTCCGTGATCGACGCCGACTTCTCTGATATTTTCGAGCAATACGAGGCCCTCTGCGCCGAAGTGGACGCCGTGTTCGCCAAGGTCAAGGCCGCCTGCCCCGCCGAGGTGCGCTGTGAAGTGGCCTGTTCCGACTGTTGCCACGCGCCCTTCGACGTCACCCTGGTGGAGGCCATGTACCTGAACAGGCACTTCAACCACCTGCACCCCAAAGGCGACTCTCGCTACGTCCTCACCGAGGCGGCCAACCGCTCCGACCGCGAACACTACCGCCTGAAGCACAAGGCCTGGAAAGCGCACAAGGCAGGCATCGCCGACGAGAAGATCGTCGAGGATTTCGCCCGCGAACGCATCCGCTGCGCCCTGCTCGGCGACGACGAGCGCTGCGCCATGTACGAAGTGCGCCCGATCACCTGCCGCCTCTACGGCGCGCCGCTCAACATCGGCGGCCAGATGCGCGTGTGCGGCAAGTCCGGCTTTTCCGCAGGCGGCAAGTACCCGGCGGTGAACATCGCCAAACTCCAGGAAAGGCTTTTCGATCTTTCGCGCCGCATCGTCGAGCGCGTGGGCGGCAAGTACGACTACCTGGCGGAAATGCTGGTGCCGGTCTCCATGGCCATGCTGAGCACCTACGACGACGAGTTCTTCGGCCTCAAGGAGACCAAGGAGGACTAGCCGTGCAGCCTATGCTCACTCCCGACGAGGAGGCCCATAAGAAGGCCATCTACGAGAAGATCGCCCCCAGAAGGCGCAAATTCATCGACAAGATGGGCTACGACAACTGGGACCCCTTCCAGAAACCCCTGGAGCCCATCGACATCAGGATCGACACCTCCAAGCGCACCTCGCAGCAGCTCATGCGGGAATTTTTGCAGTCCCTGCCGCCGGGCAAGCCCATCAGCACGGACTACTCCCAGGGAGCCTGGGAGCTCTGCATGGGCGTGGTGAACGGCTCGGGGCGCTTCAAGGGAATGTTCGACTTCGTGCAGTGGTACGCAAAGATCCTCGAAAAAGAGGGCATGCTGGACGAATTCAAGAATTTCAAATGATTGGGGTAAACAAACCATGACCCAGACAGCTCAGAACATCGACGATTACATCGCGGAGCTTGAAGCCAAGCTCCAGAAGAAAGACCAGTGCGCCACCTCCCATTACAACCTGGGAGTGGCCTACGTGGCCAAGCGCCGTTTCGAGGACGCCAAGACCTGCTTCCTGCGGGCCTCCGAACGCTCCCCAACCATGTCCGAAGCCTATGTGCAGCTCGGCGGCCTGGCCATGAACGACGGCGACATCGAATCCTGCCTGAAGTACAACACCGCCGCCCTGAACGCCCGCGCCCGCTTCGCCGTGCCCCACGCCAACATCGGCTTCTGCCACCTGCAGATGGGCAACGTCGAGGACGCCATCAAGCACCTGCGCAAGGCCGTCAAGCTGGACTCCCAGTTCGTGCAGGCCATCGGCACCCTGGGCAGCGCCCTGTTCATGGCTGGCGAGATCGACGAATCCATTGAGTTCAGCAAGCGCGCCATCGAGCTTCAGCCCAAGTTCGGCCCGGCCTGGAACAACCTGGCCCTGGCCTACCTGGAAAAGGGCGACGCCGCGCAGGCTTCGAACTGCGTCAAGCAGGCCCAGGAATCCAACTACGATGTCCACCCCGGACTGATCGCGGACATCGAGGCCCAGCTGAAAGGCTAGACAGCCAGGAATAGCCTCCGGCGGCCAAAGGAACCAGTTCCTTTGGAATCCTTTACCGCTTCGCGCCGTTCGCCGGACACCCCGGCGGGCGGCGCTTTTTTGTGAAAGTGCCGCAATGCTGCCCACACATACAGTTTCCCCTGCCGCCCCATATTTCATTATCGCTAGTCTTTCTGATTCCGATTGACGCTGGCGGGGTCTCATGAAAAATTCTATGCCTCCCGAGAGGATTGCCCTCATAAAATCTCTCCGATTCCCAGGAACGCTCATGCAGGATTGCGACAAGACCAAAGAACAGCTCTTAGAAGAACTGGCGCAAGCGCGCCAACGAATCGCAACGCTTGAAGCGGCCGAAGCCGAATGCGTGAGAACCCGGGACGCTTTCAGGACGTCCGAGGACAGATTCAGGGCCATCATAGAGAGATGCCCCCTGGGCATCCTGGTGGCCGACACCGATACCCGCCGCTTCGTCATGGCCAACGCCAAGGCCTCGGCCATGCTCGGCTACACCCAGGACGAACTGGTCCATCTGAACGTTGAATCGATACATCCCCGGGAGGCGCTGCCGCTCATCACCAACGAGTTTGACCGCATGGTGTCCGGTGAATCCAAACAATCCCCACCCCTCCCGGTCCTCTGCAAGGACGGTGGAATCCGGCACGTCATCGTCAACACCACCCTGCTGGAGATTGGCGGACATATCAGGCTTCTCGGATTCTTTACCGACATCACCGAACTCAAGTGCACTGAGGACTCCCTCCGGGAGAGCGAAGACCGCTACAGGCTCCTGGTGGAGAACGCGGGCGACGCCATCTATCTGGCGGACGAAACCGGACGCCTGCTGGATGTGAACCCTGAAGCCGAGCGCCAGACCGGCTATTCGCGCCAAGAACTCCTCGCGTTCAACATCCTGGACCTGGACATGAACCATACCCCTGAATCCCTGAGCAGCTTCGTCACCTCGTTCCAGAGCCAGGGGAATGTGTTCTTCGAAACCCGGCACCGGAGAAAAGACGGCTCCGCCCTGCCCGTGGAACTCCGGGCAGTCCGCCTCGACCTGTCCGACCGCATGCTGATGTTGGGCATCGCCCGCGACATAACCTCCCGGAAAAAGTCGGAAGTGGAACTGATTCGCCAGAAACAGCTGCTCAGGTCGCTCATCGAAAGCACGCCGGACGCCGTCTACGTCAAGGACATGGCCGGGCGGTACGTGCTGGTGAACCAGGAGGTAGCTCGTCTGTTGGGTAAGCCCGTCGACCAGATCCTGGGCAGCAGCGACTCGGATTTGTTCCCACCGGAGCAGGCTGCCGCCATCAGGGACAACGACCAGATCGTCCTCGCGGGCAACGGCCCGCATACGTGCGAGGAACAACTGACCACCCAGGACGGCTCCAGGACGTATCTCTCCACCAAGGGCCCGCTCTTCGACGAATCCGACCAGAAGACCGGCATTTTCGGTTTCGCCAGGGACGTCACAGAGCGCAACCGACTTACAGAAACCATGGTGCAGACGGAAAAGATGGCCAGCGTCGGCGGACTTGCGGCAGGCATGGCCCACGAGATCAACAACCCTCTGGGCGGCATCATGCAGAGCGCGCAGGTCCTGGCCATGCGGTTGCGCCCGGATGCCCCGGCCAACCTGGCAGCCGCCGAACGGGCAGGATGCCCCATGGAGGCCCTCCAGGCATACTTCGAGGACAGGCAGCTGACGCAACTCATGGAGGATATTCGCGAATCCTCTAAGCGCGCTGCGACAATCGTCTCCAACATGATCGAATTCAGCGAAGTCGGCTCTTCAGCCTGGCTCCCCATCGACCTGAACGTCGTGGCCGAGAAATCCATCGAGCTCTGTGAACAGGATTACAACCTGCTGGAGCGCTACGACATCAGGCACATCGCCATCATACGGGAGTACTCCGGGCAGGAACTGAACGCGCCCTGCTCCGCCAACCAGATACAGCAGGTGCTTTTCAACCTGCTGCGAAACGCGGCCCAGGCCCTGATCGAGGCGCAGACTCCCGAACCCATCATCATCCTGCGCACTCGCAAAGAAGACAAATACGCCGTCATCGAGGTGGAGGACAACGGCCCCGGCATGGACGAAGTCACCCGCAAGCGCATCTTCGAGCCGTTCTTTACCACCAAGGGACCGGACAAGGGCACAGGGCTCGGGCTTTCGGTATCCTACTTCATCGTGGTGAACCGGCATTATGGCACGATCACGGTCCAGGCTGCGCCTGGCGGCGGGACGCGCTTTGTCATCAAGCTTCCCCTGGAAAGGATCGTCCCGGCCAAGGTACTCGCCAGGGGGAGGCCTGACCTGGCCTGACACAGGATGGGCGCTTCGGGCGGGATGGGGATTGAGCGGGTGACGGCGGGGGCTGCGCAGAGGAGCCTCCGGCGGCCAAAGGAACCAGTTCCGTTGGAATCCTTCATCGCTTCACGGGTTTAAGCGGCAACCCGGACGCACAACAACAAGCGGCCGCCCCAAGCGGGACGGCCGCCACCTTCGTGCCCCTGGGCCGGATCAGCCTATACCCAGATGGGTCTTGATGTCCGTGATGTCCTTCTGAAGTTCCGCCACCGACTGCTGCATGGCGTCCATTCGGTCCACCAGCTTCTCCAGATGCCGGAAAATCTTCTCGTTCTCGTATTGTCCGCGCGTTTCCTTGATAAGGCTTTTCTGCGCCAGGTCTGCATCGTGTGACATTCTTCACTCCCTGTGGCTGCGGTGCGTTTGCCTGGTTGATTTGCGTTCCTCTGGCCGCCGTGTCGCCCGGATGCTCCGGGCGGCCTCGCGGCGCGTTTTCCCAACCTGACTCAAGAGTATTTAAGCGAAGTCGGGGCGGTATGTACACGGGAAAGTATGGAGCCCAAATGGCGCGGGATCACTCCCGCCACATCAGTTCCAGGTAGTGCTGCAAGTCGTTCTCGCGAACCTGTCCCGCAGCTATGCGGGCCTTGAGGGCAGCCAGCTTGGCCCGTTTGGTCGCGCCGGGGAAGAAACGCGTCCCGCCTTCACCATCGTAGGACAGCACATGGTGCGCAAAGGCTGACTCGAATTCCATGCGTTCCACAACCTCTCGGTAGAAACGCAGAGCCTCAAGCGTTTCGGCAATCTCCCTCCTGTTTTGTAGATGCGCTTCCGCGTGAGCGGCCATTGCCTTGAGCATCTGGGCGTCGAGCACCATTTCACCATGATGGCCGTAGAGTTTGTAGTGTCCGGGCTTCGACACCGGCCTGTGGGGTTGGACATGACCCTGACAATGCGGACAGATCATCATCGTATTCTCCTCGGTTAGGGTTGGTCCGGCACAGTGCCGGACAGGGCGGAAGAATATCAGAGAATACGCATGGCGCATCCCATATAGGGGTATGTGGGAAGAAAGTTGATGAACGGACGGAACTTTGCGTGCATCAGAGCTTGCAAGGGCCAAAATCCTCAACCGAATCCATGCGCGGCGGGGTGCTGGCGGTGAATTTCCACGAGGCGACCCTACTTGCCCGCCAAAGCTCCATACCATATAAGACATAGGGCAGGACGTTTGAACCATCACAAAATGGAGCGAAAAAAAACTGAAAGCTTCCCACATAGCGCTATATGGGGTGAACTTTTTTTCCTTCTGGTTATGCTTCCGGAAATTACACGCGGCCCTGGCGCGAACAGGAGGAAAAGATGGGCTTCAACGACGAAGATGGATTCACCCCGAATTGGCGGAATGCAGAGCCAGGATTCGGCGGCTCACAGGAAGGCAACGGAATGTCTGGTGACTTTGCCCGGCACGAGGCATTTGCAAAGGAGTTGAGGCGATTCGCTTTCTCAGGTGACGTCGATTCCGGGACCGATAGCGGTCAACAGGCCAGAATCCCGTCCGATTGGGGCAGCGACAGCATCGGCGTGAATGCCTTTACGCAGGCTCAACTGGGACAGGTGAAACAGTTTCGGACATTCCTGAAGGCGGGTGATGCACAGTACGGGATGGTAAACGAGGCGAATGACAGCACCGTCCAGCAGTTCGGGCAGGGCTTGATGCCTGCGGCCTCGTCGCCTGACGAATTTACCGCCAGGCATCTAAATTCCGGCGGGGCTTCAGGCGACGGCGCGGGACAGCAGCCGGGGCAATCCGCCGAGGTCCCAGTTCCCCCGTCGCCCCAAGAAAATGGATGTGCAGGTCAAGACCGGGAAACCTGGGAAAAAATGAAGGGGCTCGACCAGGAAACCCAGACGTACCTCCATGGCCCCAGATGGCCAGCCAACGGGAAGATCAATTCGCCGTACGGGAACCGCATACCACCGAAACAGGGGGCAAGCAGCTTTCATAAGGGAATTGACGTCAGCAATCCTGTAGGTGGTGATGTTGTCGCAAGCGAATCCGGCGAAGTTATAAACATATCACCCTATGGCAGCGGAGGAAATACTGTGCAGATTCGAAACAGGGATGGCTCTGTCTCCTACTACTCTCACACCAAGCCGTCCGTTCGTTTTGGGCAAAAGGTTTACGCTGGCGACGTCGTTGGAAATACCGATTTGACCGGCATCACAAGCGGCGGACATGTCCACTATGAACTACATGATTCGAATGACAAACACTTTGACCCTGCGACAAGACTTCCGAGGAGATAGACATGAGTAAAATACTTTTGTTCTTACAGATTTTCATAGCATTCACCTTTATCCAATCACGGCACACAGCACATGCTTGTGACGAAAACCTTGAACTCCTTCCAGTTTCCGACGAGATCAAGAAACTCATCACGGACAAGAATATCAAAGGCATTATTGACCATCTTCAGCCGGCGCACTACATCGAAGACACAATTTTCACAAAAACCCAGCTCATTAAGCTACTAAACAACAAACAAAGCTGGCTACACAAGCAATTGTTCACCAGCGCGCACTCAATACGAAACCACATGATCAAAACCCCCAACTTGAAGGCATGCATATACAAACATGGAGAGTTTTATCAAATCTCATACCTCTCTCCAAATCCGAGCATAATTCGGACACCTCTCACCATAATAACCTTCACCAACGGAAAATGGGTATTTGACGACCTTTTCTTCAATTATTGATCGCGCGCTTCGCCACTTGTGACCGAGACCATCCATATCATGAGTCATGCTCGGATCAGTACGAACTGAAACGACTCGTTCCTGACGCCATCGCCCGAGGGGCAGTCTTCAACTGCCCCGCCCATTTCTCCGGCCAGCCCTGAGCAGCTCGCCTCCCCTGCCCGCGTTCCCCTGGACGAAACGGCTTGCCATCCGCCCGAGCCGGTACTAAATGTACTTGCTTTCCCATCACAGATTGCAGGTATTTCCCATCATGCCAGAAAAGCAGCCCCATATATCGATCCCGCTCAAACGCTTGGTTCCCAGGGTTCTGGGCATCGGCGACCGTGAGCTTGGTTCATGGCCCGAGGACATCCAGGAGCTTGCCGTTTCGCTTGCCAGCGAGCTCTTCCTGGTGCGCTACAACCCCTACATCGATGCCGAGGACGTGCGCGAATCCGTGGAGAAGCGCCTCACCGGCGCGACCACCATGCTCACCCCGGAGTACTTCCGCCTGCTCTCCAAGGCCGTGAAGGATTTCTGGGCCGCCTACGACGACGACACCCAGTTCCGTGCGGAACTCAAAGCCAAGGTTTCGCTCTTCCTGGACGAGCAGGCCATCCTGGACGGCCCACACAACATGGTGGAATGCTCCACCGACGCCACCGACCTGCGCATGGAGCTGCCCCTCATGGTGCTGGCTCCAGACCGCACCGAGCACGTGCAGCGCATCATGCAGCTGGCGGGCGAGATGGGCTTCTCGGTCATCCCGCGCGGCGGCGGCTCCGGCTGCACCGGCGGCGCAGTCCCGGCGCGCCTTCGCACCGTGGTGCTCTCGCTCACGCGCCTCAAGCAGATACTGAGCGTCAACCCCGAGGACAGCACCCTCTGCGTGCAGGCGGGCGTCATCACCCTCCAGGCCATCCGCGCGGCAGCCGAGAAGGGCTTGGTGCTCACCGTGGACCCGGCCTCCAAGGCATCTTCGTCCATCGGCGGCAACATCTCCGAGAACGCTGGCGGCCCCTACGCCTTCGAGTACGGCACCACACTCGACAACCTGTACTCCTACAAGATGGTCACGCCAGACGCCAAGATCATCGAGATCAGACGCGTGGACCACCCCCGCCACAAGATTCTGGACCACGAGACCGCCGTGTTCGAAGTGGTGAACCAGGATGGCACGGTACGTGACACCGTGGCGCTTCCCGGCAGCGAGATTCGCGGCGCTGGCCTGGGCAAGGACGTCTCCAACAAGTATCTGGGCGGCCTGCCCGGTATGCAGAAGGAAGGCGTGGACGGCGTGATCACCGAGGCCTGCTTCATCTGCTACGAGAAGCTGGCCTACTCCAGGGTGCTGGTGCTGGAATTCTTCGGGCGCTCCATGCACAACGCCATGCTTACCATCCAGGGTGTGGTGGCGCTGCGCGACCAGATCCGCAGCGAGGGCGACCTGGTGAAGATCTCCGCCCTGGAAGAGTTCAACGCCAAGTACGTCAAGGCCATCGAATACCAGAAGAAATCCTCGAAGTACGAGGGTGACCCCATAAGCGTCCTGACCTTGCAGCTGGACGGCAACGACCTGGAAGCCCTGGACAAGTCCGTGCGCGACATCGTGGCCATTGCCGAAAAGCACGACGACGTGGACGCCTTCGTGGCCCGCGACGAGAAGGAGGCGGAACTCTTCTGGGAGGACCGCCACAAGCTCTCGGCCATCGCCAAGCGCACCTCCGGCTTCAAGATAAACGAGGACGTGGTCATCCCCCTGGAGGTCATCCCGGAGTTCTCGGACTTCCTGGAGACGCTGAACCTGCTCTATCTTGCCAAGGCCTACCGCAAGGCCCTGCAGGAGGTCACGCGCCTGCCCGGCTTCCCGGACTCGGACGCGTTCGTGTCCATGGAGATGCAGTTCGCCTCGGAGATCCTGCGCGGCCTGCGCACCGCCGAGGAGCTGAACGACCAGGAGCTGGAAGTCCAGGCCTACTACTTCTTCACGGACGTGAAGACCCGCTACCCCAAGCTCTACGGCGAGATCGAGGCCATCCACCAGGACATGCTGGCCCGGCGCATCATCGTGGCCAACCACATGCACGCGGGTGACGGCAACTGCCACGTGAACCTGCCCGTGAACTCCAACGACCCGGAGATGCTGGCCCAGGCCCACGAGGCAGCCGACAAAGTCTTCGAGAAGGTCATGGAGCTTGGCGGCGCGGTGTCCGGCGAGCACGGCATCGGCATCACCAAGATCGCCTTCCTGCCCGAAGACAAGATCACCGCCCTTCGCGCCTACAAGCAGCAGGTGGACCCCAGGAACATCCTGAACCCGGGCAAGCTGGTCTCGCGCGAGCTGGACTCGCAGCCCTACACCTTCTCCTTCAACAGGCTCATCCGGGACATCCAGAAGACTGCGCTGCCTGACAAGGACAAGCTCATCACCCTGCTGACCAACGTCCAGGTCTGCACCCGCTGCGGCAAGTGCAAGCAGGTCTGCCCCATGTATTATCCGGAGCGCGGGCTGATCTATCACCCGCGCAACAAGAACATAAGCCTCGGCGCGCTCATTGAGGCCATCTACTATTCGCAGGTGCACCACGGCAGGCCCTCGGCCCAGCTGCTGGAGAGCCTGCGCAAGATGACCGAGCGCTGCACCACCTGCGGCAAGTGCACCGCCGCCTGCCCCGTGAAGATTAAGACCGCCGGGGCCATCCTGGACATGCGCGCCTTCCTTCAGGAAAAGGGCGCGGGAGGACACGGCCTGAAATCCAAGGTGCTGCATTTCGTCGCTGAAAAACCCGAGGAACGCGCCCCGTCCATGGCCAAGATGGCCGCCTGGGGACAGGCTGTCACCAACCACATGGTGGGCCTCATCCCAGGTCCCTTGCGCATGCGCTTCGCCAACCCCATGATGCACGGCTCCGGCCCGCTCACGGGATTCAAGAACCTGGCCGACGCGCTGCACCTGGAAAAGGGCGGCATCTTCGTGCCCGAGCGTCCCACGGGCGAGGCGGTGTTCTACTTCCCCGGCTGCGGCGCGGCCCTGTTCTGGCGCACCATCGGCTACGCGGCCCTGCACCTGATGCTGCGCTCGGGCGTCAGCGTCATCATCCCCGAGCGCCACATGTGCTGCGGCTATCCGCTGCTCTCCTCGGGCTACCAGGACGCTTACCGCAAGAACCGCGCCCGCAACATCGAGACCATCGGCGAGATCTTCGTCAAGGCCGCCAACGAGGGAGTGAAGCCCCAGGCCGTACTCACCGCCTGCGGCACCTGCCGTGAGACCCTCTCCGGCTACGAGACCGAGGTCATCGCCGGAAACAAGATCCCCCACTTCGACGTGGTGCAGTATCTGGTCTCGCGCCTGCCGGAGCGCTCGCCAGACGGCATGACCGCGTCGCCGCGCCTGGTCTACCACGCGGCCTGCCACGCCGAATGGGAGGGCGTCTCCCTGGCCAAGGCCCCCGAAATGTACCGTCAGGCCATCGCGGACCTCACCGGCTCCAAGGTGGACATGTCCCCCGGCTGCTGCGGCGAATCGGGCCTCGGCGCCATGACCAGCCCCGATCTGTACAACCGCATCCGGCTTCGCAAGCAAGAGCAGCTGGTGAAAGACCTGGGCAACGCGCCCAGCGAATCCCAGCCCATCCTGGTGGGCTGCCCCTCCTGTAAGATCGGCATCAAGCGCTGCCTCTTGCGCTCCAGCCGCAAGCAGAGCGTCTACCACACGCTTGAGTACCTGGCCGCCATCTGGGAAGGCCCCAAGTGGCGCAGGAACTTCCGGCGCGCCCTGGCCCAGGCCAAGGTGGAAGGCAGGAAGAGGATCGTCAGCTTCGCTGAACCGGCGCTGGCCAAATAAGAATCCGGCCCGTGACAAGCATCGAACATCGCGGCCAAGGGGTCCGGGACGCTGTGGCGTTCCGGGCCCTTCGGCCCTTCTGGAGCAGGCCGTGAAAACCCTTGGCATCGATTTCGGACTCAAGCGCGTGGGGCTGGCCCTCACCGACCCTGCCGGGTCCATGGCTTTTCCCCACAAGACCATCGAGCGCGTGGAGCGCCACGGCCAGTCCGGACGCGACGCCCTGTTCGCGGAGCTCGTGGACATCGTGGCGCATGAAGGCGTCGAACTCATCGTGGTGGGCTGGCCCGCCCCGCCCGACGGCATCGACAGCATGACCGCCCGTCAGGCAACCAACTTTGCGGCCAGCATGGCCCGGCGCGTAACCGTCCCGGTCCTGCTCATGGACGAGACGCTCTCCAGCTCCGAGGCCCTGGACGACCTGCGCGCCGCCGGGGTCAAGCAGGCAAAACGCAAGGCAATACTTGATCAGCAGGCCGCCGTGCGCATCCTGCAAAGCTACATCGCGGCCCCGGACGCGGCGAGGCCCGTGGAGAGGAAATACTGATGCTCAGGCGCGCTCTTTCCCTTCTGGTTCTCCTGGTCCTGGCCGCAGCCGGTTTTGCCGCCTGGCAGGGGCACCGCTTTCTGACAATCCCCCCGGAATCTCCCGGACGCGAGGTCACCATCCGCGTGGAACAGGGCATGAGCTTCGAGCAGATCACCGGGCTTCTGCACAAGGAAGGCCTGGTCACCGACCCGCTGGGTTTCAAGCTGCTGGCAAAATACACCAAGCAGGACGGCAAGCTCAAGGCCGGGGAATATCTCCTGAATACGGGCTACACGCCCCAGAAGGTGCTGGACCAGCTGGTGAGCGGGCAGGCCATCCTGTACCGGGTCAGCGTGCCCGAGGGCCTGACCATGCGCCAGATCGCCCGCCTTACCGAGCAGGCTGGCCTGGGCAGCGCGGAGAGCTTCGACAAGGCCGCGCGCGACAAGGAGTTGCTGGCAAAATACGCCATCCCGTCCGCCAGCGCCGAGGGGTTTCTCTTCCCCGAGACCTATCTCTTCACCAGGAAGCCCGGTAACGACGCCCGGCAGGTGGTGGAGGCCATGCTGGCCCAGTTCGTCAAGAACGCGGTCAAGGTCTGGCCCGGCGGCGCTCCCGAGGGCAAGGCGCTCTTCGAGGCCGTGATTCTGGCCTCCATTGTGGAGAAGGAGACCGGCCAGTCCGGCGAGCGCGGCAGGATCGCCGGAGTCTTCGCCAACCGCATGGGCAAGAAGATGCTCCTGCAGACCGACCCCACCATCATCTACGGCCTGGGCGAGAAGTTCGACGGCAACCTGAAGCGCGCCCATCTGGACGACGCAAAAAACCCGTACAACACCTATCAGCACCCCGGCCTGCCGCCCGGCCCCATCTGCAACCCCGGCCTGGAGGCGCTCAAGGCCGCCGCCAGCCCCGAACTGCACGACTATCTGTACTTCGTGGCCAGAAACGACGGCACGCACCAGTTCTCCAAGAGCCTGGATGAGCATAATGCCGCCGTGGTGAAGTATCAGCTGCGCAAAGGGAAATAACTGGCCTCCGGCGGCCAGAGAGGGCGCTGCCCTCTCTGGACTCTCCCGCCAGGGGGATGATCCCCCTGGACCCTGCATCCGCTTCGCGTAACGCACCGTTACTGTTCAGAAAATTCGCAAGAAAGCCCTGAAGCACGCAAAGCCGCGCTTCAGGGCTCTTCAATTCTTGAAATCGCTATCTTCGTCGATGGCGGGGCTGTGTGCTGTCACGGACGCGGCCTGCGCGGCGGAGTCCAGAACGCCGCACGGTGTGGATTCAGGCGGGGGCTGGGTGCTGTCACGGT
>WSYE01000035.1 GCA_009773665.1 Desulfovibrionaceae bacterium
CCCTTGAGACGCGCTTGCGATACGCTATCAGGACTTGCCGGTGGTGGCCATGCCTTCAGGCAGGCCAACGGGTCCGAGCACTTCCTTGTTGACGATCTTGATGGGCATTTTCTCCCACAGGTACTGCATGTAGCCGCGCAGCATCTGCTCCTGCTGGAAGGGCAGGGCCTGTCCCATGATGCGGGTCCTGTCGCGCTGCCATTCGGCATCGGTGGGGAAGGTGCGGTCCTTCAGGTTGGCCACGATGAAGCCTTCCGCTACGGCGTAGACACCGGGCAGCCAGCCCGGTCCCTTGGCGGCAAAGGCGGCTTCGGCCAGGGCCGGGGCCTGTCCCAATTCCTGGATGGCGCCCTGGCGACCGAAGGGGGCGGAGGTTTTGAGCTTGCCCTTGTACTCGGCATCGACCTTGGCCTGTCCCTCGGGAGTGGCCAACAGCGCGGCAACTTCCTTGGCTTTGGCTTCGGCCAGCTTGGCGGACTCTTCAGCGATGATGTCGGCCTTGATGTTCTCGGCTACGTCTTCCAGGGCGGGGATGTTCTCGGGCTTGACTTCCAGCACCTTTGCCAGAACGAATCCCTCGCCTGCGGCCATGGCCTGCGGAACGGGCTTGCCTGCGGGCACGGAGAACATCAGCGTCAGGGATTCGGGGGTCAGGCCCAGGTCCAGAGGAGGACGCTGGCGGCTGAAGGAGGCTGACTTCTTGGAGGTAAGCCCCTTGCTCTGGGCCAGCTTGGCCACTTCGGCTCCGCCGATCAGCTCTTCGAGCAGCTGGTCCACGGTCTTGCCCAGGGTTTCGGCAGCCTTGTCCTCGGCCATTTCGCGCTTGATGTCTTCCTGGGCTTCCTCGAAGGGGGTGACGCCTTCGGGTTTCTTGTCCACCACCTGGATGATGTGCAGGCCGAACTGGGTGCGCACCGGGCCGGAGATCTCGCCCTTCTTCAGGGTGAAGGCCACGTTTTCGAACTCGGGGACCATGGTGTTCTTGGCGAACCAGCCCAGATCGTCGCCGTTGACGGCGGGATCGCCCTTCACGGCCAGCACCTTGTCGAAGGCTTCACCCTTGCGCAGGCGACCGGCCAGCTCGGCCAGACGCTTTTCGGCGGCCTTGATCTGGTCGTCCTTGGCGTCCTGGGGCAGGAGCACCAGCAGGTGATTGGCCTTGACCATGTCGCCATGCTTGAATTTGTCGGGGTTGGAATCGTAGTAGGCCTTGGCCTCCTGGCTGGTGACGTTCTTGGGGTCGGCCAGCGCGGCGGGGGTCAGCTCGAGATACTCGATGGTCATCTCGGCGGGGCGCTTGTACTTTTCCTTGTTGGATTCGTAGGTCTGCTTGACGCTCTCGGGGGCGACGTTCACCTGCGCGGCGAATTCCCTGACGCCGAAGGGCAGGTAGTTCACCACGGCCTTCTCCTGGGAGAAGTTGTAGATGGAGCGCACTTCCGGCGCGGTGACGAACACCGGCAGGATGGAATAGAGCACCATCTTTTCATAAAGCAGGTCGCGCTTCTGGTCGGCCTCGAACCTGTCGGGGATAAGGCCCACGGACTTGAGCTTTTCCTTGTAGAGTTCGTAGTCGAACTGCCCCTTGTCGTTCTGGAAGGCCGGGACGCGGGCGATTTCGGCCTGGAGTTCGGCCTGGGACACGGCCACGCCGAGCTTGGCGGCCTGGTCGAACAGCAGAACGCGTCCCACCATCTGCATGAGCACCTGGTTCTTGAAGCCGAAGCGCTCCAGGTCTTCCTTGCCGAGCGAGGGGTTCTGGGCCTGGGCCTGGCGCACTGAGCCTTCGTACTCTTCCATGAAGTCCTTGAGCAGGATGGGCTTGTCGCCCACGTAGGCCAGGACTCCGCCGGTGCTGCCCCTCTGATCGTTGAAGGAGTACACGCCGAAGAACACGAACACGGCAATGATGACGCCGAACACGGCTTTGATGACCCAGGACTGGGAATGCTGCCGGAGAAGATCCAACATGTGAAGAGGCTCCTTGGAAAACGTGGCTCAAGCCGCATGAAAACGGCGGCCGCAGGATATTCCCGCAGCCGCCGCCAGGACATGACGGGCGCTTTTAGCGGTCGCTGCCGCCAACGGCGTTGAGCAAACCGCCCGCTAAAATAATGCTCAGCTCGTTTGCGGTCAAATCATTTGTGAGCTTCACCGTAAACTTGCTGTCCACCACGGCGTCCACCGGCTTGCCGGGCTTCATTTTAGCCACGGGGATGGCGATTTCGCCGCCCTGGGCCAGCTTGTCGTAGTCGGCCTTGTCCACGAACATCAGCGGCAGGATGCCGAAGTTCACCAGGTTGGCGCGGTGGATGCGGGCCAGGCTCTTGACGATGACCGCCGTGACGCCCAGATGCCTGGGGCCAAGGGCCGCGTGCTCACGCGAGGAGCCCTGGCCGTAGTTCTCGCCGCCCACGATCACGCCGCCGCCCAGCTCCTTGATGCGGGTAACGAACTCCTTGTCCACGTTGGTGAACAGGTACTCGGAGATGGCCGGAATGTTGGAGCGCAGGCTCATGATGTGCGTGCCGCCGGGCAGGATGTGGTCGGTGGTGATGTCGTCGCCCACCTTGAGGGCCACCTTGGAGGTGACGGTATCCGGGGTCTTGCCGAAGCGCGACAGGGGCGCAATGTTGGGTCCGCGCCGGACCTCCACCTTGGAGCCGTCCTCGGACGGGAACACGAACAGGTGGCGGATGGAGGGCACCTTTTTGGGCATGAGCACCTTGGCAGGGGGCGTTCCCCAGGTGGCCGGGTCGGTGAACTCGCCGTTCAGGGCGGCGTGGGCGGCGGTCTGGGGGCTGACCAAGTAGACCTTGGCGTCCTGGGTGCCGCTGCGGCCCTCGAAGTTGCGGTTGAAAGTACGCGCGGACACGCCGCCGGAGGTGGGCGAACCGCCGTAGCCCAGGCAGGGGCCGCAGGTGCACTCCAGGATGCGCGCGCCCGCGTCCAGGTAATCCTGGAGCAGGTTCTCGTCGGCCAGCATCTTCAGCACCTGCTTGGAGCCGGGCGAGATGAGCAGATCCGTGCCAGGCATGATGCGCTTGTCTTTGAGCATCAGCGCCACGGTCTTCAGATCCGAGTAGGAGGAGTTGGTGCAGGAGCCGATGGCGGACTGATCCACCTTCATGCCCGCAAGGCTCTTGATGGTGGCCATGCGGTCGGGCATGTGCGGCTGGGCGGCCAGGGGTTCGAGCTTCCCGAGGTCGATGACGATTTCTTCGTCATAGGTGGCCGAGGGGTCGGCCTTGAGGGGCGCGTAGTCCTCGGGGCGGCCCATGGCAGCCAGGAATTTCTTGGTGACCGCGTCGGAGGGGAACAGCGAGCCGGTGGCTCCCAATTCCGCGCCCATGTTGGTGATGGTGGCGCGCTCGGGCACGGACAGGGTGGCGACGCCGGGTCCGGCGTACTCGAACACCTTGCCCACGCCGCCCTTGACGGTGAGCATGCCCAGGAGGTGCAGGATGATGTCCTTGGCGGTGGCCCAGCCGGTCAGTTCGCCCTCAAGCTGCACCTTCACCACCTTGGGCATGGTGATGGCGTAGGGCTCTCCAGCCATGGCCAGGGCCACGGACAGACCGCCAGCGCCCATGGACAGGCAGCCCACGCCGCCAGCGGTGGGGGTGTGGGAGTCCGACCCGATGAGGGTCTTGCCGGGCTTGGCGAAGTTTTCCAGGTGCAGCTGGTGGCAGATGCCGGTTCCGGGGGGCGAGAACACCGCGCCGTACTTTGCGGCCACGGTGCGCAGGAACTGGTGGTCGTCGGGGTTGCGGAAGCCCTGCTGCATGGTGTTGTGGTCCACGTAGCTGACCGAGAGCTCGGTCTTGACCCGAGGCACGCCGATGGCTTCGAACTGAAGCCAGGCCATGGTGCCGGTGGCGTCCTGGGTGAGTGTCTGGTCTATCCGCAGCCCGATTTCGGCTCCGGGCTTCATTTTGCCGCTCACGAGATGGGCGGCAATGATCTTCTGGGTAATGTTCTTGCCCATGGGTAGTCCTCGCATGTTCGTGAAAGTTTGGCCATGTGCCCCGGCTTTCACGAAGATGTCAAGACCGGGCGAGCCTGGCATAGTGCGTTAAACCAGGGCGGATCGAGGCGGGACGGGCTTCACTCGGATGCGTAGCGCATCCGGCTCATGCGGCCCTTGCGGAACTGGATCTCGAAATCCAGGCGCAGTTTATCCTGCTTGGCGGCGTGGATTTCCTCATGCCGGAAGACCCCGTTCACCATGTCTTCCTGCTCGGCCAGGGAACGCAGCAGGGCCAGACACTGGGCGCGCTGCTCCTCAAAGTCCGCGATTTCCTTCTCGATGGCCGCGAATTCCTGTTCCAGATCGACGACTTCATTCTGCATGATTCATCCTTGTACTCTCTGCTGACGGGGCTGACTGGCCCGAAGTGGCCGCCGCTGTCAACCCGCAGCCGCTTCCCGTCCACGTACACCCTGGCAACGCAGACCTATACGGGTTTCCAAAGGGGCTCGCCCCTTTGGCCGCCGGAGGCTGTCCCCCCGCACCCCCTCACAAAACACGTCCAACGCCACTTCAAGACTGCAAGCAACCCGCTCGTTCCTCATGCCTCACGCCTCACGTCTCACGCATAGCGCCGCCGCATCGTCCTTAACATGGCCTTCATCCGGTGCGTGTAGTCGTGCTGGGCCAGCACCCTCTTGCGCGCTGCCGCGACAAGGGCTTCACGCTCTCCGGGGTTGTCCAGATAATGCCGGACCACCCCAGGTATTTCGTCCGGCTCCCGGTAGCAAGCCACCTCGCGCCCAGGCTCGAACAGGGCGTCCATCTGCTCACGATGGTCTGTGACCAGGAACGCGCCGCAGGCGGGGACGTCAAACACGCGCTGGTTCACCGCTCCCTTCATCTGAAGACTGGTGGCGTTGAAGTTGACGCGGGAGCGCGGGTAGAAGCCGGGCAGGTCAAGGGAGTAGTCCAGCGGGCCGTGAAACCGGAACCCGCCTGCGGGCAACATGGCGCGCCAGCCTGGGTCCCCTGCGATCAGAGGGGCAAAAGGCGCAAGCGTCTCCACGCGCGAAAGCCGGTACAGGCGCGTGGCCTCCCAGGTGAGGGCCTGCTCCAGGTTTAGTCGGGCCAGGACGTCAGGCAGGGCCTCCCAGAGCCCCAGCAGTTCAGGGGAGCTGCCGCGCAGATAGGCCAGGGCCTCACGCTGCGGACTGGCCGCGAAGCCCGGCGCGGCTTTCAGGGCCAGCTCCAGGACGCGCGGGTGCGCCTTCAGGCGTTTTTTCAGCGATGCCAATGGCCGGGCCATGGAATCGCCCACGAAGGACACGTCCGCGTCCCAGGTGGATTTTCCGGCCTTGCCCGGCGCGAACAGTGCGGTGTCCGTGGCCAGGGGCAGGTGCGAGACCTGCTCGAAGCCCATGGCTGCAAGCGGGGCCACGGTGT
The DNA here is from genome assembly GCA_009773665.1 of Desulfovibrionaceae bacterium. Lineage (GTDB taxonomy): Bacteria > Desulfobacterota > Desulfovibrionia > Desulfovibrionales > Desulfovibrionaceae > Fundidesulfovibrio. The sequence continues at coordinate 5,417 of WSYE01000035.1, forward strand.
CCGCGTCCCAGGTGAACACGGCGCACCAGGGGCTCGGCTGGCCGGGGAAGTCGTGCAGGATGAGGCGTGGGCTGTCCACGAACCAGGAAGCCAGCGGCAGGGCCAGCTTCTCGAAGAGCGAGAGCAGGCGGCCCTGGGTGTCCAGGCCCAGATGATTGACGGTGAGGGCGAAGTCCGGAGCGAATTGGGCGGTGGCGGCCAGGAGGCGTTCAACGAAGTCCGAAGTACCGCGCCCGCCTTCCGGCAGAGGCAGCTCCAGCGTCTGCCAGCCCAGGCGCGCGCAGGCGCTGGCGATCTCGCGTTGCAGGAAGTAGCCGCTGGTGAACAGCAGCATGCGCGGCGCAGCTGAGCGGAACCGGGGGATGCGGGCCTTCTCCCAGAAGCCGGACGCGCCCTGGCTCCCTCGCCCGGAGGCAGGCCAGGGGAGACTGGGCGCGTGCATTACTCTTAACGCCTGTCCTTGGATTTCTTGGCAGGCTCGGCCTTCGGGGCCTTGTCCGCGTCCTTCTTTTTGCCCAGGTCCGCGATCTTGGCGTTCAGCGCCTCCACCTGTTGCTTGTGCTGGGCGTTCAGCTTCTGGATGCGCTGCTCGTACTGGTTTTTCAGGTCCGCCTCACGGGCGGCCATATCGTCCTTGATTTTCTTGATCTCGGTCTCCTGGGCGGCCAGGAGCTGATTCTTCTGCTCAACCTGTTTCTTGAGGTCCTCGCCGGAGCATCCGGCCAGGAGCATCAGCACGGCCAGAGACATGAGCATGCGTTTCATGGGTGCTCCTACTTGTTTTTCTTGACCAGCTTGCCCTGGTCGTACACTTCGTCACGCACAACGGCTCCGGCGGCGTCGTATTCCTTGAGCGGGCCGTGCAGCTTGCCCGCCTGGAATCCGGCCTCGGTCCGCAACTGCCCGGCCTCGTCCCAGAGCCTGGACTGTTCCGACACCTTGCGTCCGTTCTGGAAGATTGCCACGGTCTGTTCCTCCAGGCGTCCGCTCTCCCCAAAGCGCTTGATGCTCCAGGTGTCTGCGGACACGTCCACCTGCTCGGCCATCTGGCCGTTCTCGTACCAGACCTTGCTGGCCCCAAGCTTGCCTGCTGTGTAACGGGCCTCAAGCCGGACCTTGCCGGACTGGTGGTAGTCCTGCACCAGGCCGGTATAGGGGGTCTTGTCCCCGGCTTTGTAGATCAGCCCGCCGCGCTCCTCCATCTCTTCAGGAGAGGCCGCGCCCTGGGCCAGAACGGGGGCGGCGCTGGCCAGGGCCAACCCCAGGATCAGCCCCAGGCCCAGGCCCAGGACAACAAACCGCGAAAATGCTGAAAGTGTGGTGCGCATCACAGATAGGATACCCCCAAGGGCTTTTCGCTGGCAAGGCCCAAGCCCCGCTTGCTTTCCAAAGGGGATGGCATTAGTTTGTTTTGCTCCATGGCAGAGACCATGACTATCCGGGAGTTTCCACGTCCATGAACGTCCCCACGACGCAAAAGCGCGACAAATCTACGTCCTTTCTTTCCCCGCACCGCGAAGACCTCGTGGTGGTGGGAATCTGGGTGCTGAGCCTGGTTCCGGCGTTTCTGATCTCGGTGTTCAAGAAGGACCCGCTTTATGCGTCCTTCATCACCATCCTGATCCAATTCCTGGCCTCTTTCGGCACCGTCACCCTGTTCGGCGTGATCACCCAGCTGATCTGCTACCGCTACATCGAATCCTCTGCGGTCCACGACCGCATGATGGACGGGCTTTTCTACGGATTCCACGCAGGCATGATCATCTGGATGCTCTACGCGTTCTTCACCATGCTGTTCGGACTGCGCACCGTGGGCGAGATAAACACCCTCATCGGCTTTTTCGGCATAATGTGCATCCTGAGTTGCATGGTGGGCATTCTGGTAGGATTCGCAGTGGGCAACGTGGAAGAGCGTAAACGTTCCAAGGGATTCTAGTGCGCGTTCTCTTCTGCGGAGTCGGCGAGGCCTTCGACGAGGCCCATCCCAACACCTGCCTGCTGGTGGAGGCCACGGCCCAGGGCCAGCGGCGCGAAATCCTTCTGGACTGCGGCTTCACCGCCCCTTACGCCTACTGGCGACACGGCCCCGCCCTGAACGCCTCGCCGGACGGGCCGGACCTTGTATGGATATCGCACTTCCACGGCGACCACTTCATGGGCTTTCCAGCCCTGGCCGCCCGCATGATGCAGGCGGGCCGCACCCGCGAACTCCTGGTGGCAGGCCGCCAGGGCGTTGGCATGGCCGTGACCAGAGCCCTGGACCTGGCCTATCCCACGCTGCGCGAAAAGCTCGGGTTCACCCTCTCCTACCGGGAATGCGAAACCGGCGAGCCCATGGAAATTCTTGGCCTGACCCTCAGCGGAGCCTACACCACCCACAACGAGCCCTGCCTGGCCCTGCGCCTGGAAGACGACACGGCGAGCCTCTACTATTCCGGCGACGGCGCGCCCGCCCCGGAATGCCTGGCCCTGGCCTGGGGAGCGGGACTCATCGTGCAGGAGACCTTTTCGCTGGCCCCCGGCGCAGCGGGGCACGGTTCTGTGGAGGAGACCGTGGAGCTGGTCCGCATGGCCAATCCCGGCGCACTGGCCCTGGTGCATCTGGAACGGACGCTTCGCTCTGACCGCATGCCCGAGGTGATCGCCGCCCTGGACGGAGCCGGATACGTGGCCCAAGCCGGAAGCATCCACGACGTGGCCGCCGTCTGAAACAACTTGGGCGCCCCCTGGCCGCCCTTTATCCCGCTCCCGCCCCGTTCTTCCGATCTCTGGATTTGATCTCGCTCTGCCCTGCATCAATCCGGGCGATTGCATTGACCGGCCCCGACGCCTGAGAGGCATGACCCTCGTTATTTCAAGGCCGCGACATTTCTGCCTGCCGCTTCAGTCCGGCCCCAGACCGTTTCGGATCACCGGGAATCGCAGCCTGAAACGCACCCCGTTCGGAGAGTCCACGCTCACGCTGCCCTTAAGCTGTTCCGCCAGGGACACCACCAGCTGCAAGCCCAGAGTCTCCGGGGCGGCAAGATTCATTCCTGGGGGCAGCCCCTCGCCGTCATCCTCGACCTCCACCAGCACCTCTCCGTCATCGAGCGAGGCCGAGACGCGCAGCGTGCCTCGCTCCCGGTTCCTGAAACCGTGCTTGATGGCGTTGGTGGCCAGTTCGTTCAGGATGAGCCCGAAGGGTATGGCCTGCTCCAGGCTCAAAGGTATATCCGCCGCATTCAGCACCAGAGAGATATTGCGGTGGCCCCGGCAGGCGGACACCAGCCTGGGCAGGAACTGGCCCAGGTACTCCCCCAAGTTCAGCCCGGAAAAATCCCTGGAAAGGTACAGCTGCTCGTGGATCATGGCCATGGAGGCGATTCGCCCCCTGCTCTCGTCCAGAACGCTCTGAGCGGTGGGATTGAGCACGGCCTGTTTCTGCAGACTCAGGAGGCTGGAGATGATCTGAAGGTTATTTTTCACCCGGTGATGAATCTCGCGCAGCAGAATCTCCTTTTCATGCAGGGAGGCTTCCATGCGATCTTCGGCACGTTTGCGCTCCGTGATGTCGATGGTCACCTGCACGCGCACCATGCGCCCGTCGATCCACCGCAAGGCCTTGTCGTGGTTCAGGCCCCACAGGCCCGTGACCGGGTTCATGTCCTCCCAGACCACGATCTCGTCCGGCAGGTTTCCGGACAGCGTTGCTCCCGGAATCCAGCAGTTGTCGCACACGGCTTCCCTCTCCCGGAACGAGCGGTAGCAGGTCTCCCCGGTGCAGTCGCGCCGGAAGGTCTCTTTCATGGCCTTGTTCATGAAGAGGATCTCGTGTGTTTCGATGTCCACCACGTTCACCGCCGCGCTCAGCCCGTCCAGGATGGCGGCCAGGGTCTTGTTGGCCTCGGTGACCAGTTCTTCGTCGCGCTTGCGGGTGGTGATGTCGCGGGCCAGCCCCAGGAGGTACTTGTGGGTTCCAACCTCCAGGAACACCACGCGCAGGTCCACCGGGAAGCTGCCGCCGTCCTTGCGGCGGTGGCGCGTCTCGAAGCAGGCCCGGCGCTCACTGGAGATGCTGCACGCGAACGCCGCCAGCGCCTCGGGGGACTGCGTCACGTCCAGGTCCATCATGTTCATGCCCAAAAGCTCCTCTCGACTGAAACCGGTCTGGCGCTCTGCCTCCGGGTTCACCTCCAGGAACCGCCCACGCATGTCTGTCAGATAGATGGCGTCCCCCGCGTTCTCCACCAGCAGCCGGAAGCGCTCCTCGCTTGCGCGCAGGGCCTTTTCGGCGTCCTTCAGCGCGCTCAGGTCCACATCCAGGCAAAACTGGACGGTCTCGCCGTCCGCAGTGGTCACCACGCTGTGGGTCGAGAAAACCGGGACGTCCGAGCCGTCCTTGTGCTTGAGTATCAGTTCCGAGGCGGGCAACGGCTGGCCGGTTTCCCCCATCTGGCGGATGGCCTTTCGCACCTCCTCGCGCATGTGGGGCGGGATGATGAGGTCCACCAGGTTCTTTCCCAGCGCCTCCTCACGGGTGTGGCCGTAGATGGTTTCCGACGAGTCGTTCCAATAGCTGACGGTTCCATCCGACGAATAGCCCTGGATGGAAACCGCCTCCACCTGGTCCATGAGCGTGCGGTAACGCTCCTCGCTGATGCGCAGCTTCGCCACGGCGCGCCGTGTGCGCAAAAGCATGACCAGAAGGATCGCGCCGGCCAGGAGAAGCAAGCCCGCCAGGGCAAGGGCTTCGGGGGGCCAGGAACCCTCGAGGTGCGTGGGTGTGGGCGCAGGCGCGATCTGTGCCTGAGCCTCGCTGAACACGGCGCACAGACACAACCCTGCCGAAACCGGGAGCAGAATCCCCTCCGAAAGGTGTGTTCTGTTCTTGTCCGCCATGCAGTGCTCTCGTCGTATGGCCGCGCATGCAACCAGGTTTCGATGGTTTATCCATTTTTGTTACATCATGATCAATCTTCTTTGTCGATACTGTTTCTTGCTTTCCCACCACTTATACTCTGGATTTTTTTCAGGAAGGCCTCCACGCCGAATTTACGTTCCAGTCCCTTGTAATTCATGTAGCGAATCTGCCCGAATACGGGCCGTTCAATCCAGGGGCGGTCGTGCACGCCCCCGATGGACCAGGCGATGCCCGCGTACCCGTTGGGATCGCGGCCATCCAGCGACCAGCGATCGTTCAGTTCCACGGCCACGCTCTGGGCTTCTTCGGCGCTCGGGGTCCACTCCACAATCTTCTTGCCCCAATACATGCGCATATAGCCGTGCATCTTCCCGGTGAGCCGCATCTCCAACTGCGCGGCGTTCCAGGCGGGGTCATGGGTCTCCCCGTCCTCCAGTTGCTGCCTTGTATATATGTAAGGGCGGGGATCGTCCGCGTGGCGCTCAAGCGTCTTCCTGGCCCACTCGGGATAGCAGGACGTCTGGTCGTAATCCTGGCGGTGCAGGCAGAAGTTGTCGGCCAGCTCCCGGCGCACGATGAGTTCTTCCAGGAACGCTTCCTTGTCCGCAGCCTCGGCCCGGCTGACGGCGGCCTCCAGGGCGGCGCGTTGCGCCGACAGCATGCCGAAGTGCAGCCAGGGTGAGAGCCCGGACTGGCCGTCGAGGGAGGGGTCGTTGCGGTTCGTGGCGTAGCCGCGCAGCCCGCCCCCGGTGAAGGCGTCCAGGGCGCTGCGGGCCGCTGCCTCGCCGGAAACGAAATACCGTGACCGGGACGCGTCGGGCAGCCCTGGTATGCCCGGCTCAACCTGCTCCCAGGACCACTCCGGCAGCTTCTTCGCGCTGTCCGCGCCCAGAGGCCGCAGCGGAGGCAAGGCGGGAAACGGCTCCAGAAATTCCGGCAGCAGCCTGTGGATCTTGGGACGAATGGTGCGCGCCATGTACTCGCACTTGTCCGAGGCCACGAAGCAGGGGATAATGTTTCGAGCGTCCACCTCATGCACCGGACAGGTCACGGCCTCTCCGACCTGGGCCAGCCAGCGCCGCTTGTGGCGCAGCGGGTCGAAGTCCGTGACCAGTGCTGCGGCGTCCAGCGAGCTGGCCAGCTGTACCACGCGCGCGGGCGGGTCCCCCAGGAGCTCCACGAAAGGGATGTTCGCGGCCTTGAAATCCGCGTGGAGTTCCATGAGTCCATCCACCAGGAACCGGAAATGAGAGGCGTTGGCCTGCGGATAGTCCGGGTCCAGGCAATGTACCACCACCAGCGACCTTTCCCGGCCCTCTGCCAGGGAGGCCGCATAGAGAAGCGACCAGTTGTCGCGCGTGCGGTGATCGCGGTGCATCCAGTAGAGCACTGGGCCGCCGCCTTCTTGGCCCTGGAAAGCAAGACGCCCGCGCCGCATGTTCATGAGGTTGTCCATGCTCTCTTATGCGTGATAAAGGACGTATTGCAAAGAGCTTGTGCACAGGATAGAAATTTCGATCATCCCGGAGAATCCCCCGGATATACAGGAGAATGTCATGCCCTCGTTCGATGCCGTCAGCAAGGTGGACCTTCAGGAAGTCGACAACGCCGTGAACAACACCGTCAAGGAGATCGCCACCCGCTTCGACTTCAAGGGGTCGAAGACCGAGATCAGCCTGGACAAGAAGACCAAGGTGCTGTCCGTGGTCACCGAAAGCGAGATGCGCGCCAAGGCCGTGCGCGACATGCTCATCGGCAACTTCGTCAAGCGCAAGGTGGACACCAAGAGCGTGGAGTTCGGCGACCCCAAGCCCGCCGGAGGTTCGCTGATGCGCCTGGAGTGCAAGATAAAGGAAGGGATCGAGAAGGACGTGGCCAAGAAGATCACCAACCTGATCAAGGAATCCAAGCTGAAGGTGCAGGCGCAGATCATGGACGACCTGGTGCGCGTCACCGGAAAGAAGATCGACGATCTCCAGGCCGTGATGAACCTTCTGAACGGCGCGGACCTGCCCACCCCCATTCAGTACGTGAACATGAAAAGCTAGGAGAATTCATGAAACCCCTGCTGCCTTCCGGCCACGCCCTGCTTCTGGCTCTTTTCTGCGCGGCCCTGCTGTCTGGCTGCGCAGGAGCCCAGCGCGCGCTCACTCTGGAAGAATTCTACGGCTTCTGCTGGCCCGCCCAAGTGGACTCCTACTGCCCGGACGACGGCTTGTGCCAGACCTACAAAGACTACCTGGCCCAGGAGCACGCCAGCAAGGCCGAATGCATCAAGGGGTGCAACGAACTCCAGTTGATGGAGTGGAGGCAGAGCAGCTTCGGCAACTGCCAGCCCGCCATCAATAACGCCACAGACTGGTGCGAAAAGTATTGCCGCCAGTACTTCGACTACGGGCCGCCCTCCCAGGGACAGCCCCAGGGACAGGAGCAGCCGTAGGTTGGCGACTGCATCACGTTGGATGACCCAAAAATTACGATAGCGGGCAGGAAGTGTTTCCCGCCCGCTCTCGTTTTCAGGCTGAATTTCCTGTCGGTCTTCGCCCGGTCAGCCAGGCACGCGGTTCCCGAAGGGCGCGCAGATGCGCTTAAGACTTCTGCCGAAATAATAGTCCAGTTCCTCGTCCGCCAATCCAGCCCGTTTGCGGAACGCCTCGCGGAAAGCCGCCTCGGCCGAGGCCAGCTCGGCCAGGCTTTCGCGCGCGGCAACGTCTCCCCTGGCCGCCTTCCTGGCCAGACTCACGGCCATGGCAGCGGGCCAGGTGCGCTCGTGGAACTCGACCAGCTCCCAAAGTCCGCCTCCGGGGGCGATTATGTCCGCCCTGGTGGCCCGGTCCTTGAGGTAGAGGCCCTCGATGGCCGTGGTGTCCTCGCAGAAGAGCGCCCGGCACTCCACGGGACGCGTCTCATGGATGGCGCAAACCTTGCGCGCTGCGTCGTGGAATCTGCAAGAAAAGCCGACGGCGCGCCCGGCCAGCTTCACCAGCTCGGTGGTGAGCGTGTTCAGCCCGCCCGCAACGTTCTCGTGCACCACCTCGCCGGAGCGCAGGGTGACCAGGTCGCGCCGCAGGATCAGCCCAGCCTCGACCAGGGCCAGATCGGCCAGGTGCAGGGCCGGACCGCCACTCTCGCAGCAGCGTCCGCAGCGGCGGCAGACTGGTGAATCAGAGCGCGTTATTTCTTCCATGCGTGCTCATCCTGTCGCTTTCTATTTGTGAAATTCCTAACGAATTAATTCCAGCCCCGCAAGACCAGCACGGGGTAAACCCACTGAAAAGTAACGCCAGTGCTTGCAATATCGGGCACCTGCGAGTTTCCCGAAGCCTCGGATTTTCCTTTGCAGGCCAGGAAGAACCATGTTAGAAAGTTCACGCGCGTGGTACTTTCGGTGGATTGACAGTAATCCCGGTTACTTCTATACGCTTTGTCCATCCCCAGGCCATTTTCGCGCCATTGGCCCGCACTGGCGGGCTTGTGGGCATTACGTCGGGAAAACGTCGCATCCGCACGGGCGGGGCGCGATTTTCGTAAACAGGGCTGTAACTCTTACAACTCTTTTTTGGAGGAACACATGGCGAAACACCCGACCCCGTTGCTGGATCAGCTTGAAAGCGGTCCGTGGCCCAGCTTCGTCTCTGACATGAAGCACGCTGCGGAACTGCGTCACACGAACCCCAAGGGCATCAATCAGCAGATTCCCGAGGACGTCATCGACGACCTGCTGGGCCTTCTGGAAATGTCCTTCGAGGACGGCACCACTCACTGGAAGCACGGCGGCATCGTGGGCGTGTTCGGCTACGGCGGCGGCGTCATCGGACGCTACTGCGACCAGCCCGAAAGATTCCCCGGCGTTGCCCACTTCCACACCGTGCGTCTTGCCCAGCCTTCCGGCCTCTTCTACAAGGCCGACTACCTGGAAGAGCTGTGCGACCTGTGGGACATGCGCGGATCCGGCATGACCAACATGCACGGCTCCACCGGAGACATCATCTGGCTGGGCACCACCACCCCCCAGCTGGAAGAGATCTTCTTCGAGCTGACCCACAAGCACAACCAGGACCTGGGCGGCTCGGGCTCCAACCTGCGCACCCCCGCCTGCTGCATGGGCATGTCCCGCTGCGAATTCGCATGCTACGACACCCAGCTGATGTGCCACACCTTGACCAATGAATACCAGGACATGCTGCACCGCCCGCAGTTCCCCTACAAGTTCAAGTTCAAGTTCGACGGCTGCCCCAACGGTTGCGTGGCCTCCATCGCCCGTTCCGACTTCTCCGTGATCGGCACCTGGAAGGACGACATCAAGATCGACCAGGCCGCTGTGAAGGCTTACGTCGGTGGCGAAATCGCCCCCAACGCCGGCGCCCACGCCGGTCGCGACTGGGGCAAGTTCGACATCCAGAAGGAAGTCATCGGTCTGTGCCCCACCCAGTGCATGAGCTACGAGGGCGGCAAGCTGGAGATCGACACCAAGAACTGCTACCGTTGCATGCACTGCATCAACGTTATGCCCAAGGCCCTGCGCATCGGTGACGAGCGCGGCGCTTCCATCCTGATCGGCGCCAAGGCCCCGATTCTGGACGGCGCTCAGATGAGCTCGCTCCTGGTGCCCTTCATCCCCGCCGACGATCCGTTCGACGAGATCAAGGAAGTCATCGAGTCCATCTGGGACTGGTGGATGGACGAAGGCAAGAACCGCGAACGCCTGGGTGAGACCCTGAAGCGCCTCGGTTTCCAGAAGGCTCTGGAAGTCTGCGGCATCAAGGCTCAGGCTCAGCATGTCAAGGAACCCCGCACCAACCCCTACATCTTCTGGAAGGAAGATGAGGTGCCCGGCGGCTGGACCCGTGACATCAACGAATACCGCAAACTGCACCAGCGCTAAAAGGGGGAACAAATATGGCGTTCGTCTCTTCCGGGTACAATCCCGACAAGCCGATGGAGAACCGTATTTCCGACATCGGACCTCGGTTCTATAAAGACTTCCTTCCTCCGGTTCTGGAGAAAAACTACGGCAAGTGGGTTTCTCACGAAATCCTCGAGCCCGGCCTGCTGGTTCACGAAGCCGAGAGCGGCGACAAGGTCTACACCGTGCGCGTGGGTTCCGCCCGCCTGGTGTCCACCGAGTACATCCGTGAACTGTGCGCCGTTGCCAAGCAGTACGCCGACGGCTACCTGCGTTGGACCACCCGCAACAACGTCGAGTTCATGACTCCTTCTCTTGAGACCGCCAAGAAGATGAAGGCCGACCTGAACAGCCGCAAGTTCGACAAGGGTTCCTTCAAGTTCCCCGTCGGCGGCACCGGCGCGTCCATCTCCAACATCGTGCACACCCAGGGTTGGATTCACTGCCACACCCCGGCCACGGACGCTTCCGGCACGGTTAAGGTCATCATGGACGAGCTGTTCGACGACTTCACCAACATGCGTATGCCCGCCATCGTGCGCGTGGCCGTCGCCTGCTGCCTGAACATGTGCGGCGCTTGCCACTGCTCCGACGTCGCCGTCGTGGGCTTCCACCGCAAGCCGCCCCTCATCGACCACGAGTACCTGGACAACATGTGCGAGATTCCCCTCGCCATCGCGTCCTGCCCCACCGGCGCCCTGAAGCCCGGCAAGACCGATCTGCCCAACGGCAAAAAGGTCAACACCATCCTGGTGAACAACGAGCGCTGCATGTACTGCGGCAACTGCTACACCATGTGCCCCTCGCTGCCCCTTTCCGACAAGGAAGGCGACGGCGTGATCATCATGGTTGGCGGCAAGGTGTCCAACAGGATTTCCATGCCCAAGTTCTCCAAGGTGGCCGTTGCGTTCATCCCCAACGAGCCTCCCCGCTGGCCCACGCTGGCCAAGGTCGTGAAGAAGATCATCGAGGTCTACGCGGCCGAAGCCAACAAGTACGAGCGTCTGGGCGATTGGGCCGAGCGCATCGGCTGGGAGAGCTTCTTCGAGAAGTGTGAACTGGACTTCACCCATCACCTGATCGACGACTTCCGCGATCCGGCTTACTTCACCTGGCGCCAGTCCACCAACTTCAAGTTCTAGCAGTCTAATACCGGAGGCGCGGGCCTTAAAAACCCGCGTCTCCGGAAACTCCAAGCGAGGTATATATGGACGAAACAGAAGCCAGGCAACACATTGTCGACAGCCTGAAGGCAAAGACCAACAAGTCCAAGTTCTATCTGAAGGACTTCTACACCTTCCTGCCCGACATGAAGAAGATGGAAGTCGGCAAGTTGGTGAACAAGATGGTTGCCGAGGGTACCCTGGAATACTGGTCCTCCGGTTCCACCACCATGATCGGTCTCAAAGGCGCCGGCAAGCAGCACGCCACCGAAGAAGGCGAATAGCCTCAAGCGGCGCAACACCTTTCTCCGCGTTCCGCGCCGTTCCCTTTTCATGGCCTCGGTCGTGATGCGAACCGGCGCGGGACGTGGACATCAACGCATGGGGCCGGAAGGTCCTCTTTTTTCATGACCCGCATTCCCCGTCTCGTGCTGGCCGGACTTTCCGGCGGATCAGGCAAGACCATCGTCTCCCTGGGACTCACCCGCGCCTGGGTGAACCAGGGTCTTCGCGTTGCCCCCTTCAAGAAAGGCCCCGACTACATCGACGCTGCCTGGCTCGGCCTCGCTGCCAGACGCCCGGCTTGCAACCTGGACCCCTTCCTGCTGGACGAGCCCGCGATGGCCGGGCTGTTCGCCCAAAAATCCGAAGGAGCCGACCTCGCCTTCACTGAGGGCAACCGGGGACTCTTCGACGGCGGCGACGCCCTGGGGACCTTCTCCACCAGCCAACTGGCCAAGTGTCTGCGCGCTCCGCTCATCCTGGTTATTGACGCCACCAAGATGACCCGCACCGTGGCCGCAGTGGTGCAGGGCTGCGCCAATTTCGAACCGGGTCTCCATCTCGCCGGAGTCATCCTGAACCGCACCGCCGGGGAGCGCCACCGCCGCATCCTCAGACAGGCCATCGAGCACTACACCGACGTCCCGGTTCTGGGCGAGTTACCCAAGATGCGCGATAATCCCATACCCGAAAGGCACATGGGCCTCATATCCAGCAGGGAATACCACGGGCAGGAAGACATCCTGGAAGGCATCGCGAAAACGGTGGGGGAATGCTGCGATCTTTCACGGCTGCTGGATATCGCGCGCTCCGCCGAAACCTTGCCCGAGGGACGTCAGATCATCTGGCCTGCCCAGGTCAGCACACAAAAGCCGCGCATCGGCTATGTCCTGGATGCCGCGCTATGGTTCTACTACCAGGAAAACCTGGAGGCCCTTCGCCGTGCCGGGGCGCAACTGGTGGAACTGAGCCTGCTTTCAAGTGACGACTGGCCGCAACTGGACGGCCTCTATCTCGGCGGCGGCTTCCCGGAAACCCAGGCCCAGGCGCTGGCTGACAACGCAGGGGTGCGCGCCAGGGTGCTGGAACTCTCCCGCGCCGGGCTCCCTATCTACGCCGAATGCGGCGGCTTCATGTACCTGTGCGAGGAACTGCACGCCGAGGGGACAATCTACCCCATGGCGGGCGTGTTCCCTCTGGCCACCACGCTCTGCGCCCGCCCCCAGGGCCTGGGGTACGCCGAAGCCACCGTGGTGGCGGACAATCCCTTCCACCCGGTTGGGACCACGCTCAAGGGGCATGAGTTCCACTACTCGCGCTGCCTGGCCGAGTCCCACTATACTGGGCATGGGGAAAGTCCAGTCTTCGCCCTGCACATGGACCGTGGAGCCGGAATGCTGGGCGGCATGGACGGTGTGGTGTCGGGCAATACCTTCGCGGCCTACACGCACATCCACGCGCTGGGAGCGCTGCACTGGGCCGAAAATTTTGTCCGGGCAGCCGAGCGCGCCAACGCCGCGCGCATTGACCGCTAAAAACTCTCCGTCGCCTGCTTTAGACGCTCTCTTCGATTTCAACCGCCTTCCCCGCCAGCAACTCTTCGAACTGCGCCGCATCCAGCACTTCGACCTTGAGGAGCTGCTGAGCAATGGCCTCCAACTGTCCCTTGTGCTCATCCAGGATTCCCCGGACGCGACGCCTGGAATCCTCCAGAAGCTCACGCACCTCGGCGTCCAGCTTGGCTGCGGTTGATTCGCTGTATTCCTTGCCCGTAAGCGGGACCTGTTCCGGACTCAAGAACATGGGCCGGGCCTGCCGGGGGTATGTGGACAATCCCAATGTCTCGCCCATGCCGTACTCCGACACCATGGCACGGGCGATGTCCGTGGCGCGTTGCAGGTCGTTGTGCGCGCCGGTGGATACCTCGTTGAACACCATCTCCTCGGCCACACGCCCACCTAGCAGCACGTCGACTTTACCCAGCAGTTCCTGTCGGGTCATCAGGTAGCGGTCCTCGGTGGGCAGCTGCTGGGTGTACCCCAGCGCCCCAAGCCCGCGCGGAACAATGGATATCTTGGCCACCTTGTCCGAGCCGGGGGTAAACGCCGCCACCAGGGCATGCCCGGTCTCGTGGTAGGCCACGATCTTCTTTTCCTTGGGGTTTATCACCCGATTCTTCTTCTCTAGACCAGCGATGACCCGGTCCACGGCCTCGTTCAGGTCTTCCATCTCCACGGAGGTCTTGCGGCGGCGCGCAGCCAGAAGCGCTCCCTCGTTTATGATGTTGGCCAGGTCCGCGCCGGAGAATCCGGGCGTCTTCTGGGCCAGCTCGTGCAGGTTCACATCCGGGGAGAGCTTCACTTGTTTGGCGTGTACTTGCAGAATCTCCTCACGTCCCTTCACGTCGGGCTTGTCCACCAGCACCTGGCGGTCGAAACGCCCGGCGCGCAAAAGAGCCGGGTCCAGGATTTCCGGGCGGTTTGTGGCTGCCATGATGATTACGCCCACGCGCGGGTCAAAGCCGTCCATCTCGACCAGCAGCTGATTCAGGGTCTGCTCGCGCTCGTCGTGGCCGCCCATCGCGGCCATACCGCGCGCCTTGCCGATGGCATCCAGCTCGTCGATGAAGATGATGCACGGGGCCTTCTCGCGCGCCTGGGTGAACAGTTCGCGCACGCGCGACGCGCCCATGCCCACGAACAGTTCCACGAACTCCGAGCCGGAAATGAAGAAGAACGGCACCTTGGCCTCGCCCGCCACGGCCCGCGCCAGCAGCGTCTTCCCTGTACCGGGAGGCCCGACCAGCAGAACGCCCTTAGGCATGCGCCCGCCCAGATTCTGGAAGCGTTCAGGTTCCTTCAGGAAGTCAATGATCTCCTTGAGCTCTTCCTTGGCCTCGTCGCAGCCCGCCACGTCCGCGAAGCTGGTGTTCAGCTCGGATTCAGCCACGATCTTGGCCTTGCTGCGCCCAACCCCCAGCAGCTGATTCCCTGGATTGAACCGCTTCATGAGGAAGAACCAGATCCCGAAAAAGATCACTGCCGGAAGCACCCAGCTCAGGATGTCGCGCAGGAAGGTGGATTCCGGCTGACCACGGAAATCAACGTTGTACTTGGTCAGCTCCTCGGAGATTTCCGGGTCCACGCGAAGCGCGACGAAGCGTTGCTCGGACTCCACGCCATCGGCAACGATCTTCATCTTGCCCGAGAGCGTCCCCTGCCCGATGGCCACCTCTTTGATGTTGCCAGCCTTCAGTTCCTTGAGAAACTCGGAGTAGGCCAGCGTTTTGGGGCCGTAGCTGCGGACGTAATAGTCCTGAATGAGGGAGAGGGCCAGAAAGGCCGCGACGACATACCAGAGCGTAAAGTGGTGTTTCTGTTCCATGCACGTTCCAAGGGTTTGCTATTTCTTCGATTCTCACAAGATACGGGCAAGCGAGGGGCGGGTCAAGACGAGATGTTTAGCGCAGGTGGGGTCCTCCCCCGTGATATCGACCCAGAAGAGAGTCTACGACATTACGCAGCTGTTAGCATATGAATTGTTCGCCATCCAACAAGTAAAGCTTATAAGCATTCACCAGAAACTGGTTGCCACCTACGATGTCATCCGGTAGCAATAAAATTAATTAAGCAACCACATAAATCATACCTGTAAGGTCAGTTTGGATACGTGCCGACCGCTCGAGGCCCCGCAGTCCCATCAGAGAAACGAGATAACTATGAGCATCCCTGTGTACATTGTCGATGACGATAAAATTTTTGCAGAAGTCGTTGAAATTTACTTCAACAGCTTACCTGAGTTCAGCGCCCTGGCTTTTAGTTCGTCCCATGTGGCGCTGTCGTGCATTCTCGCCAAGCCGCCCTCTGTCCTGATACTCGATATCATGATGCCGGAGATGCACGGTGACGAGCTCGCTGAGCGCATACGCGAGGCCGGAATCAACTGCCCGATCATCGTCATGACCGGATTGCTCTCACCTGATGAAGCCAGGCATAAGAACTACCGAATCGGCAACCGAATGGTGGTAGGTAAACCGGTTCCCCTGCCCGTGTTGGCAACGCTGGTGCATCAGGCGCTTGGAGCGTGAGAATTGACAGATATAAGATAATCACGCTTGACATTCTTTCTGCTCTCATCTTCGGCATCAATTTTCATTGAATTTGGCGCCAAATTGTTGCGTCTTTAATAAGGCATCTCGAGATTTTCACCTCGCAAGCCACCCATTCGCTTCAACTCCGTGTACCAACTAAGCCTCTTATCTGCCGAGCACATTTAAAAATTGCAATGCTTAATGTTGCGATCCTGCTGAAGCATTCGTCTCGCGACCTGCTACAATCATGTGCAAAGCCATGCCCGCAGCATCGCATTGGAACTCTCACACCAGTATTAATGCTGCTGACGTTGATTCTTGCTGACATCACACCACATCCCATGCCTGCGTCCGACGACCGTCCCTGAGCCTTGCCGCACTTTCCCCTGATCGCAACTCACACCTTCTCCTGAGACGAATAGCAATTATTATCAACTTTCTTCTCACATAGCGCTATGTGGGGTCAAATAAAAACGCGCTTGCATATCCTACGGGGCACCTTGGCTGGGAAGCCAGGGAATACCACCTCTCAAGGAGGAACCCCGTATGCCTTATCCCACGCAGTCAGGCACTGCCGCTCCCGGCGAGTCCGAACTGTCCGACGAGGAGATCATGCGTCGTTAGGTCTTCGCCGCTACTGACTCAATCTGAATCCAACATCAACAAATTGCAAAGGAGCATTACGAATGTGGAATGATAAAGATGGACTAAAAATTCAAGGGTACAACCTTGCAGACGATGCAGACAGTGTACTCGGACCGGTAACTCTCAATGCGGCGTCAAATACCCAGACTATTGATTCGGCATTCTCGAATCGCGATGAGGGTGGTAACATTGCTTTTCCAGGGAGGTATTCCGGCAGAGAGGAACCAGCATTCAGACAGCCCACGGAGACTGCACACCCTTCAGGGGAGGGTTACAAGGAAAACTCGTCATGGCCGACCAAAAATGACGACGGCAGCTACCAACTTGCGCCAGGAGCCAAATTGAAATTTGGAACTCCATCACATCTAAACGTCAACAGTGCTGGGGCGGTACTCTCTGCAGTCGGAGGCATGATCGCCACTCGAGCAATGGTAGCCGGCAACCCTGCACTCTCCACAGGCGCAACCGTAGGTGGCGGAGTTATTGGGGCAGCATCTTCTGAATCTATTCAAGATCTAATTCGGCAGGGGAAATATCCTCACGTTGAGATTGGAGGCGGTGGAAGTACAAGCGCTTTAAGCGCGCAGGATTATCCGAATGGGAACAGGATGGACGACTAACGCTCACTTATGCAAGTGGCAGGCGGACGCCTGCCACTATTTCTCGCACTGCCTAATTTCTGAGATATGAAACGACATGCCTGGCAATTGTAATAGCCACGAATCCGCCCACCAGTAACACAAACCACATAGAATAACTATACACTTTTGACTTGTCATAATAGGATGAAACGTGGTTTGAAACCAACAATACACCATAGAAGGCGAGATAGCTCATCCATTCAGCCTTCACAGTTTCAAGCAAGCAGACAATACTCCAACACATGAACTCCTCCGACTGATCGATCTTGAGAGGACTGCTTTCTAAACAAGCACGTTCGCCTCAAGGCTTTGTTAAGATCCCCTCGCAATCATTCTCGCTCATTATTCAAACCGATCGCTCTCACCGGCGAAATCATCATACCTTGGCATATGACCATCTGCTTCGGCGTGTGTTGACGCGGCCCCTATATGCCCGCACACCCTCTACCAAAACGCATATCGCGTGGCGGGCATCTCAGTTCTCCCGAACTTTTCCAAACTATTTTCAACTTTCTTCCCACATAGCGCTATGTGGGGTGAAATAAAAACGCACTTGCATATCCTACGGGGCACCTTGGCTGGGAAGCCAGGGAATACCACCTCTCAAGGAGGAACCCCGTATGCCTTATCCCACGCAGTCAGGCACTGCCG
>WSYE01000036.1 GCA_009773665.1 Desulfovibrionaceae bacterium
TGCCCTTCACCACGTCGATGTCCACCTTCTTGGTGGTGTGGAACTTGACGCCGGGAAAGAACATGTCGCGCAGGAAGGTCTTGGGCTGGGGGGTCATGTCCAGCACGTCGAGCATCGTCCTGCTGTCGAACAATCCGAGGTCGGCCATTTCGGGTGCTCCTTCACTTCACCTTGCGGAGATAGATGTTGATGTCGCGCAGGGCCTTGCGGACGGAGTCCACGGTGTGCCCGGCCCCCAGAGTGATGGCGTCCTGATTGAACTCGCCGGACTCGAAAGCAGAAGCGGCCACCTCCTGGGAGCTTGCGTCCACGGCTTCGGCCAGGATGCAGTCCACGTTCTGGGAGCCGTCCACGGCGGCGGCGGTGCTCAGGACGTATTTCCCAGTCGCCGCGACCTGCCCGAGGACCGCGCCGCGAGGAAGAACCCCGGCGGAGGCGGCCAGGGTGACGGGTTTACTGGTCTGCGGGTAGCTGCCCGCGATCAGATTGTCGGGCGTGTAGGTGTCGTTGACGGAGTAGGAAGGCATCAGCGCACCTCCTTCATGCCTTCGGCCAGGGCGGCCTTGAGCTTGTTTATCTGGTCGTCAGCTGTCGCCTGCTGGGCAGGGGCCAGGGGATCGGGCGCTGCGGCCTGGATGGCGGCCAGCATCTCGGCCTTGGCATTGGGCGCGGGCACCACGGCAGCGGCGGAAGCCGGAGCCGGGGTCTGGGCGACGGGCGCGAAAGCGGCTGCAGCGGCGGCCATCTGTTCGGCGCTCATGCCGGAAGCAGCCAGCGTTCCGAGCTTGGCCCCGGCTTCCTGGCCGAAGAGATGCCCGGCAAGGGCAACGACACGGCTGGCTTCAGCGGCTACGGCTGCGGCCACGTCCTGCGCGGCAACCTGGGCCACGGGCAGGGACTGGCCCGGAGCTTGGCCCGCCTGATCTGCGGGGGGGTTGGGCATGAATCCATCCTCCTTTTGTATGCGCTCGAGGAAAGCATCGAGCGTGGTGATTTCGTCCACGAGCCCCACGGACAGGGCGTCCTTCGCCTTGAATTTCTTCCCGTCCGCCCAGTCCCCGGCTTTCTCCAGGTCCAGGGAACGAAAAGAGGAAACGTCGCCCAGAAAGGCGGCGTATGTGCCGTCGAGCAGCGCCTGGATGGAGGCGCGGGCCTGATCGGTAAGGGGTTCCGCGTCGTTGCCCAGGATCTTTTCCCGCCCTGCGTGCAGGTAGGTGCGTTTGATCCCGGCCTGGGCATCCTGGCCGGAGAGGTCGGTGTGCATGCTCATCACGCCGATGGAGCCCACCACGGTGGTTTCCTGCACGGCGACGCAGGCGCAGGCCGCAGCGATCCAGTAGGCGGCGGAGGCGATCACGCCGTCGCTGAAGGCATAGATGGGCTTGATCGCGCAGGCTTGGCGCAAGAAGGCGGCAAGGGCTTGAATCCCGGCCACGGTCCCGCCGGGCGAATCGATTTCTAGCAGGATGGAGCGCACCGAGGCGTCCTGCAGGGCGGCTTCAACTGCTGCGCGCACCTGCTCGGTGCTGGTGCCGCAATCGAACAGGTACAGCCGCTTGACCAAGGTGCCTTCCACGCGGATCACGGCGGTGTTGCCGCGCATCTCGTAGCCCAGGGGCTGGGGCTCCCCGGTGGCAAGGTTGATGCGCGACTCCAGCGGCCCGGTGCCATCCAAGCGGCGGGCAATCACATCAACCCAGTTGTCCAAGACGTCCTGGCGGATTGCCCACGGCTGGGACAAAAGCTCAAGCACCCTCACTTGGCGCCTCCTCTTCTTGCTGGTCGGGCATCACGTTCGTCAGACGGGCGGCGGCTTGATCGTTCGCGGAGGTGAGCCCGGCCTCTTCCAGTCGTGCCTTCTCGCGGACGCGTTGGTGAACATTGGCCTCCCAGTTCCCGCCGCGTTCGGCGATGACGTCGGCCAGGGTGAGCACGCCCGCTTCCATCCCGGCGATGTCTGCGGTCATCTCCTTCACGGGGTCCACGTGGCCGCGCGGAGGGCCGATCCATTCGGCGGAGCAGTAGTCGTGGCGGGCGTCGTAGAAGTCCGGCGCGGAGGCGGGCAGCTCCAGCATGTCCATGAGCCACGCCTCCTCAAGCACCAGCTCCCAGATCAGATGGCAGAACTGGTCGCGCAGCCAGTAACGGTAGAGCCGAAACACGCGCCAGGCCTCCAGGAGGGCGGCGCGAGCGCTGGAATAATTGGTCTTGCTGAAATCCTTGGTGAACAACTCGTAGGGCATACCCACGGACGCGCCGAGGCCCCGCAGGATGCGCTCCACGAACACCGGAAACGATCCGCCGGGCCGGTTGGATGCCAGCAGGTGCGGCTTCTGGTTGGGCTCGCCGTAGAGCACCTGCCCGGCTTCGTAGGTGTGGTAGCGCTGGCCGATCTCGCCGGTTTCGTCGGCAAGGCCAGCGGCCATGCCCACCGGGTCCGAGGTCTCGATGAACACCGGGAACATGGAGGTGATGACGTTGGCCACCAGCTCGTAGTCTAGGTAGTCGGAGAGGTCCCGGAAGCTCTTCATGGCCGGGGCCAGAATGCTTTCGCCGCGCACCTGCTCAGGCTCACGCTGATAGAAGCGGTGAAGAACCTGGGGCCTGTGGCCGCGCCAGGCCGGGTAGTAGCGGAACTGCGAGGAATCCAGAGAAGTGGTGAGCAGGCCGTCCAGGGGGTTGGCGATGTAGTAGCCGACAGGCTCGCGGCAGTCGCCCAGGACCACGCCGGAGCGGAGGGATTTATCGGTGGTTTTGTTCGAGGGGGTGGTCAGCCGGGCCGGATGCACGTCCTGCAGGGCCAGAGAGAAGGTGCGGCCCGGACGGTTTTTGAGCATGAGCGGCAGGGACACGAACTCACCGTGCACCAACATGGAGCGGATGTTCAGATACTGGATGTTGGCGAAATTCATCCGCTGGCCCGCGTCGGCCTCGCGGCACCAGATCTTCCAGGCGCGCTCGCAGGAGGCCTGGAAGGCTTCGGCTTGCTCGGGCGTGAGCCCTAGACGCTTGGCGTCCACCCTGCTCTGCGGGTTGAGGCCCACGCCAACGGTGTTGACCACGATGGTGTCCACGAGTCCGGCGGCATGAGCGTCGCTGGAAACGAGTTCCTCGGCGCGCATGCCGATCAGCTTGCGGTCGCGCTCCTCCATGAAGGCAGAAACGCGCTGCGGGAACCAGTTGGACATGGTGTCCCGGTTCCCGGCGGCGCGACGGCGCACAGGGTAGACGTGGCCGGAGATCGGGTTGCCCCGTGCGTCCAGGAGGCCGCTCATCGGCGGGGCCTCATGGAGACGCTCGCCAGGGAGGAGCCGCTCACAAGGCGGGCTTTCTCCCTGGCGAGATAGTCGAGGGTCTGGCGGATCTCGGGGAGGTCGGCGCGGGTCAGCTCACGGGTGCCAATCCGGTAGGATTGGCTGGTGGAGAGCGCCAGAAGCGCCGCCTTGTAGGCGGTGAGTTGGTCTTCGAGTTCGGATGCTGTCCAGATGGAAACCATGCGAATCGGGATAGCGGATTCGCATGGGGGATGACGGAGCTATGGGGACGTGTGGGATTTCAGGGAGTAATGATTCATTGAAGTGCTGAACATTAAAAGTGAGTGCAAGATTAATCAAATACAACAAAAGACAAGAAGAACAATAAATGACCGATTTCTCACATCAAATCCCCAAAGTAGCCAGTGAGCCAAGCAGCCCACTGGCTACAACTACAAAAATCACTTTTACTACTGATATTCCTTATCGATTACAAAATCTATTTTTGAAACATCCTTAACAATGTTTCCTTGCGAGGAATCAGCTAACCCTTCCCACTTGTACAATTTAAAAGCTCCCAACACGAAACTGTCCCCAACAGATTCCACCACCATCTTTCTGTCGCCAACAAACTTAGCATTTAAGCCCGTTGATACATCTGAATTAGCACCAGAAATTGATTTCTCAATCTGGGCTTGCAATCCCACCTCAACCGAGTCTTTAAAGTCATACTGAACTCTAAATTTTGAAGCTTTCAATGCAGCATATACGTACACAACTTTTCCGCCTAAAATCAAATCCCTATACATGACCTTATCTTCCTTCAAAGATTTTATCATCTGCAGGTACGGGATATCCTCAACAATAACCCATTGATACTTTGACGCAGAAAATGATACACTTTTAGCCCTATCCAATGCAAACTTTATATCACCACCAACAGGCAACACCTTACTCACGCTAGCACCTGCATCAAATACAGTTTTACTTGAATCTATCATAGAACAGTCATACTCTTTCTCCTTGGTCATAACATCTATATCTTTAACAATATACCTATCTGGACGAGCAGCAAGATAAAAATTATCTCCAACATGAGCAAGTGTACCTGGGCCAAGACTGGAAGACCCCATATACTTAACATCATATCCATTAACAAACACAGACCCGGCACAACTCCTATAACTCTCCAACACAGCTTCTTCTGCTGTCTTAGGAACCTTATGATTACATCCAGACAACGCAAGTAACAAAGCAATAAGAACAGAACTCACATTCGAAACAGAACGATATACGTTTTTCATTTCGAACCCCCTCTAGTTACAGTTTGCAGGTAAATAAATGGGTCAAAACAAGGAATTCCACCGAAGCCACAGCTATCTTTAATATATTTACAAAATCTTTCATTAAATACGGACGACAAATCTTTCGGAGTAGAATTAATATCCATACCTAAAGCCTCGCCCAACGCAACGAACCAGGCAACTCGCGGCGCAGCAAAACTAGTAGCACACGACGCGCCAACTGACCCATCCATACCAACCAACATACATCTTTCCAAACTGTAAGAGTCAACACAATTCCCATCACATTGAATACCGTTTGTACTATAATTAACATTTGTAACTGCAACAGTAAGTTCATTGCTGCAGCTATAGTAAGCTGGATACGCAACTAGATCACCACCATCAACTTTATAATTGTCATTACCAGCTGCAGAAACAAATATACCACGCCCCTTTTTTCCTGGTGGATCAATACAACCCTTTTTCACAGTGAACGAAAGACTTGCCACATAATAGCTAGACTCCATTTCAGCAACAATACCTACATATTTCATCAACACACTCAGCCACAACAAATTAAGAGCGCCACAAGAGACATTCTGATCGTTTCTCCTAACATCCAACACACCAAGGCGAACCTTTTCATTCAAGTCATCCGCACTTAATTTGCCACTCGATCCATATACTTCCACTGCAAAAATAACATTAAATACCAAATTATCCATATAGTTGTCGCTAGCCATAGGAAGATATATAATATCAACAACACTCTTTCCGCTTTCTGTCACACCAGACACATTCAAATCCCCTATAGCACCGTAAACAGCCTTGCTATGTGCATCATCACGATCAACACCCCAATCTACATACTGCCAATCTTTCATATGCACGATAAAGTTTGAACTAAACTTTGAATCCAAATAATCGAACACAATCCTCATTTTTGAATCAAAATAGTATAAAGTTTTATTTTGCTCTATTTTATTTGGGAAATTGTTCTCAAATACATATACCTTCACACCACCACCAATGCTTTTTAAACCAGCAATATTAACGAAATTTTGCAAACTAGCACGCTCAATCAGTTTAAACACATCGAAAACCTGCCTCTTATTTTGCCTTGAAAT
Organism: Desulfovibrionaceae bacterium; assembly: GCA_009773665.1. GTDB lineage: Bacteria > Desulfobacterota > Desulfovibrionia > Desulfovibrionales > Desulfovibrionaceae > Fundidesulfovibrio. The sequence continues at coordinate 5,668 of WSYE01000036.1, forward strand.
CTTATAGCAACTGCAATTTGATATTTTTTTACTACTATTCACTTTAACACATGAGTTATAGCCGTACGCATAATATGAAACACTCAACACACATACCATTAGTATGCTTTGAAAAACTATCTTCTTAAACACTATATTTACAAACAGTTTCACATGGTGCCTCAGATTGTTATCCATACGCCTACCATTACAACACCAACATGAACCATACCCTCATATTAAAAGCACCAACTATATATAAGTATTCAAACCGTTACCATGTCCGTACGCCATGTCTAGTAGTGTCTCCCTACCTTCACTATACAAAACACCCTACATTCAGTGAGAATTTCCCCACGCACAATTAATCATAAAATACTATATACAATTACAAACTATTTAGTTCCCAAACTCACTATATACTCCTTGATTCTAACCATTTTTCGGCTACCCACCCAGGCAACTTGATCCCCTTCTTCTTCCCCGTCCGATACGCAGGAGCCAACTCCCCACTCCCCACCTTCCTGTAAAACTCCGTCTTAGAAAACCCGCACTTCTCACAAAAATACTTCCAATCCCTCAACCTCTCATCCCTCTTCCCCTGCTCTTCAGCCATCACACTCCCCTCCTCCCAAGAATTCTCGACTTCGCGTCCCCTGCCGCCATCTGCCGCCCGGCCACTGCCTGATTCCGATTCTCCACGGCCTGGTTCTCCCCTTCCGCCCGATTCTTCCGCTGCGCCCTGGCCAGCATCTGCAAGCTGGGCACCCAGCTCGAGTCCACGCAGGCGGAGGCGATCACTGTGCAGTCCAGGTAGTGGTTATCCCTACGGATACGCTCCCAGAGCAGCTCGCCGGATTTCGTCCGCACCAGGCGTTCCGCCGCGATCTGCGCCGTGAAGTCCTCCTCCGTGCCGGAATGGAGGTGCATGGGCTGGCGTGAATCCGGGTCCATTCGCCCATGGATCAGCCCCTTGAAGAAGGCCGTGTCGATGGTGCCAAGCTGCAAGCCGCCGGGCAGCTGCCTACCGGAACGCGGAAGCTTGTCGATGGTGGACCAACGCACCGGCGCGAGCTGCTCCCGGCTGGCCCCCTTGACCGCGAAGACCTTTCGGGTCCGGGCGTGTTTGCGCACATGGAGGTAGACCTCCTCGGTGCGGGACCACTGGCCGGAATCGGTCTCGCCGCCGCCCGAGTCGTAGGCAAGCCTCCAGAGGCCCATCTCGCCGCCGCCTTCGACCGGATACCGGGCGTCATGGAGGACCTCCACATCATCCCAGTCCCCGGCGATGTACCCGTAGTCCACCAGCCAACTCTCCAGGTTCTCCGCCCAGGCCCACACCGTGAACCAGAACCCGCGCTTCTGGACGTCCACGCCGCAGGTGAGGGCCACGGCCCCTCGCGGCACGGTACGCGGCGGCAAATCGCAGCGCAGGGCCAGGATCTTGCGCGCGTCGGTCTCCAGTTCCTTCTGGCTGTACGGCAGAGCCCCGCGCCCGTTGTGGTAATCCTTCATGGCCCGCTGATCGCCCGAGGCCTCGGCAGCCAGGCGATCCGCCGCGATGTCCGAGAGGGAGACGAACCGGGACACCAGCGAGGGCAGATGAAAGCCCACGGAGCGCGGTTGCGGCACGGGTTCGTCGGCGCGCCACTCGCCGCGCGACACGGCCACGTCGCGGGCGTGGTCGCTCCACTGGTATTTGCAGTGCTCGCACTGGTAGCGCCCGAGTTTGCGCCGCTTGACCTCGCGCGGATCCGCGCAGCCCTCAAGCACCACCACGCGATCCAGGGACATCTCCTGGTATGAGCCGCAGGCCGGGCAGGCCACGTGGAAGCGCCGCAGTTCGTCACACTCGCGGGTGACCAGGGTCCAGATGCTGCTGCTCTCGTCGCCCATGGGCTTGGAGATGAGCAGGAGCTTGCGCTTGTGGCTGTAGCTGATGGTGCGCTCGCGCAACTCGTACACGGGCGCGCCCTGCCCGGCGATCTGCCGGTAGAGGTCCACCTCGTCCATGAACATGTGCATGATGGACACCGAGGCACGCTGACTGGGGGACTGGGCGGAGGCCAGGAACAACGTGGAGCCATCGCTCAGTTCCACGCCGTTGCGGGTGTCGCGGTGCAGCAGGCGACGCAGGGAGGCGGAGCCCCTCATGCGCGGCAGGAGCTTCTTCTGTACGGCCCTGGCCAGGGTGTCCTCATCGGGCATGACCATCATTTTGGGGCCGGGATGGTGTTCCATGGAGTAGAACAGGCAGGCCATCATGAGCTCGGTCTTGCCGATCTGCGGGCTGGCGCACACGTCCACCTCCTCCACTCCTGGCTGGAAGAGCGTGTCCATGATGCCGGGCAGGTAGGGCGTGGCGTCCAGACGCAGGCGCGAACCGGCATAGGGGCCGTCCTGCACGATGATGTTGCGGGCAGCCCAGACGGAGACGGGCAGGCGCTCGCGCTTGCGGAAGATGTCCCGTTCGGCGTCGGAGAAACGGAAGGTGACGGCGGTCATTGCCTATTCTCGCAAGCTTTCCGTGAAACAAATTGCAAGTTATCATTGACAGGAAACTTGCCAATATTTACATGAGATTCATGAACGCGCTGGAGATCACCAAGAAGGCTTACAAGCAGATCGGCAAGTTCTCCAAGGAAGACGCCCGCGCAATCTACGCGGCCCTGGAAACCCTGCGGGACTGGCCGGACTGCCGCAACGTGAAGTCCCTGACCGCCCGCGAAGATTACCGCCTGCGCATCGGCGACTTCAGAGCCATTTTCGAGGTGGAAGGAAAAACCATCAGAATCACGGAAGTGAGGAGGCGCAATGAACACACCTACTAAGCACCAGATCATCGAACACGGGGGACACCCCATGTTCGTCATCGTGCCGTATGATGAATACCTGGAACTCACCGGCCAGGACGATGACAACGTTACCATCCCTCTGGAGGTGGCCAAGATCGCCACCCTGGAGGACAAAAGCCTCATCCGCGCATGGCGCGAACATCTGGGCATGACCCAGGAGCAGGTGGCGGGTCTGGTCGGCGTTTCCCGCGCGGCATACGGCCAGATGGAGGCCAGGGACGCCAAACCCCGCCGGGCCACACTGGGCAAGATCGCGGCGGCCCTGGGGGTGCAGGTGGACCAGCTGACGGAATAGGACCGCATACCGCTACTCGCAAAGCCCATACTCGGAAGAGCACGGGGCCGGGTCGATGGTTTTGAGCAGATCAAAGCGGCGCCCGCCCCAGCTGGTGGCTGCCCAACTCACGGCGGAGTCAATCCGAGCACGGGTATCACCCTTCCCTGGAACGGTCGGGGCCGGGAAGAAGGTAGACACGCCCTTCTTGGATGCAGACTTCATGACTTCCTCCCATTCGCGAATCCGGTCGATATGCTCAGGAAATCGCCTCGCGATCTCGTGCAGCTCCCCTTTCCTGCAGTTGATGCAGGGCATGCAGCCGACGCGCCCCATGCCCTGGCTGTAAAGCGGGTTTGGCTTCAATCCGAACCGCCGATGAATTGCGAAGACATCTTCAACTTTCCACTCACGGATAGGCCGGAGGTTCCAGAGCTTCCCACCAGCATGCTCCAACCCGGCCATTTTGGAACGGGGTAAGGATTCGTCGCGGCGCATCCCCTGGCAGCTGTAAACCTCTGCCCCTGTGGCCAAAATCGGATCGATCACCTGCTCGCGGATCGGGATTACCTTGAGCTCTGAAGTGCAAAACCGGGATTTCATTGAGGGGAAGCGCCCTTTCCATAAGCAAAGATCCAGAAATGGCACCCCTGTGGCATGCAGCACTTCCAGCGCACGGCCTACGATGTTCGAGGGCCACTTCTGCTCAACAAACCGCCGTTTCCGTTCTATGTCCGCCGAGAAATCCGCCTTCACCCATTGTATTTCAGGCCCGCCAGTACGCTTTGGGAGCTCATAGACATATTCAAGAGTGGCTGGGTGCTCGTTCCCGGTATCTGCGAATGCCACCTGGAACGACAAACCCAAATCCAAGTAATGAAGATACTGAGCAGTGGAGTCCTTCCCACCTGAATAGCCATGGAGACAGACGGTGTTCATGACACCACCTCCAGATCCGCCGCGACCTCGCGCATGGTCAAAGCCAGAGCGGTGCGGCATTCGTCGATGGCGGCGAGGGTGTTCATGCGAGCCCCCTCTGTCCGTCGTGCTTTACATGCAGACGCCGCAATAGAACGCCATGCTCCCGGCAGTTGACATTGAACGACCGCAGGTTGAGCATTTTCTCGCTCGGCAATCCCTTGCTCTCCCGACACCAGGTCACAAAAGCCTGGTGCAACTGCATTGCCCGGAGGTCCACGGCATTAGGCGACGCCAGGCATACCCCCAGAAAATCCCTGACCAGGGAATCAGCGGCCTCGCCGCGAAAGGTTAATCCTGCATTCATCGTTTCGCTCCAGTCCGTTGAGGTTAGGGATTGAAAGCCACCCGCTCCCGCCGCGCCGCGCGCAGGAGCTGCTCCACGTCAGGCTGAGGATGGGCGCTGGACTGAAACCGGTGTTTCCAAGTGTCGGCCTGGGGCTGTCCGGCCAGGGAGGTCCACCCCAGGAGCAATGCCAAAAGCGCGGCAGCCAGGATGACGGCCAGAATGCGCGAGAGGAAAAGAGCGTCCTCTTGGGTGATGAACGGCGGTGCCAGGGGCTTGTCAGGCTTTGGCGGGCAGAGACGTCCCGTGCGGTGCAGATGCTCCGCGTAAAGCTCGGTCTGGCGCATGGTGCGGATGCGCTCGCATGCCGTTGCCAGATCGGCATGCGGCATGCCCAAGGCCTGGCGAATCTCGTAAGGGACTGCTTCGTTCACTGACTCACCCTCCTTTCTGTTCAAGCCGCGTCTCCGGCTGGTTCATCCGATTGTCCCACCACGAACTCCCGATCCGCCGCCCAGGCGTCTATCCAGTCCGCCGTGGACTCCTCCCAAAAGCGCAGGAGCTGAGGGAGCTTCGCCTCGTCCCCCCCCACCAGGGCGATGATCTGCGGCCCCATGAGGTGGCCGTAGTTCTCGACCTGCGCGCGGAAGAACTGCGCCCTGGCCGCACGGCCCCTCTCCACTTCCGCGCGTGGCACCAGCTCGCCCTCGAGTTTGAGGCGGCGCATCCGGGCCAGCTTGGCCTGCTCCGATTTGTGGTCGGCGTCGGCCTCGAGGCGCTGGCGCGACGCGTCGGCAGTCTGGGAGTCCTCCTCCCTGGCCACGGTGGGCAGTGCCGCCGCGTAGGCCAGCAGGACCTTCTCCTCAAAGCGCCCATCCACGTCGGTAGGGATCAGGGCAGCCTTGCAGTCGTCGTAGAACTTGGTCCGCCCGACCTTGAAGCCGCGCCCCTTCAGGTAGGCCAGGGCTTCTTTGCGCTTGGCGAAGAGGCGGCCACCTGAAGATGGCGTCTCGGTCGCGGTGATTACGTCACTCATTCTTAAACCCTCACTCGAACCAATGATCCAGACGCCGCCAGCCCGTGCAGGACAGGCCGTCGTCGTATTTCACCAGCATCACCCACTGCGAACCGTGGCATCCCTTGAGCCTTGGCACCGAGCGCAACGCGTGGGCGTTGGTCAAAGCCAGGACCGCCTCCAGGCACTGGCCGAAAAACAAATCCCGCGCCCGGTCAAACGCTGCCGGGTCGGCGTCCCGCTCACCTTCCCCAGCCCAGAGCACCAGCCCCTTGTCGCCATTCAAGCCGCGAAGAATCACTGGCCCGACGCGACGGCCTCGCATGTAGGACGCCATCTCAAGCAGTGGCTTCCGAATGAGGCCGAACGATTCCAGGTCGGGCTCAGAAAATTGGTGCATCCATGTGGGCAGTGGAGACGGCGAGGAAACGGCCTGAACGGTTGACGGTTCGCCCAAATCCGGGCCGTTTTGCCCTTCTGGGGGTGACACAGCGCCGCCAGAGGGTGACGCCGCGCCCTGTTCACGTTCCCCCTCCCCCCCGAAAACCGGCAGTCCAGTCGGCAGAAGTCCTGGCTGCAGGACCGGCGGCAGGCCCGCGAGGATCCAGGCGCGGAGGTTCGCGCCAGCTGCGAAGGCCTCGCCGGGGTCCTTGCCCACCGGGCATGGCCAACGCTTGGCGCGCGGAAGGCTGATGGACCAGCGCTCCCAGCCCTTGGCCCCGGCCCCGTCGAAATCCAGGGCCACCAGCACGCACAACGCGCGGGACAAGGCGTCCAGAGCCGAGGCTTCAATCTTCCTGACCGTGGAGGTCATCACCGAAACCGCCCCGGCAAGGTCCCCGGTCTGGTGGTGGAGCATGAGCGCGTCGAGTTCGCTCTCCACCACCACGAAGGCGCGGGCGTCAGCGCCCAGGATCATGGCGTCCATGCAGCTGCCGGGGATGACGTAGTACTTGGTCTCCTCCTTGAAGCTGGCGCGGTCGGCTTCCGGGCGGCGGATGCGCAGGCGCAGCACGTGGCCTTCGCAGTCCAGCAGGGGGATCACCAGGCCTCGGGGAATCCAGAAGGTGGTCTTGGGACGCTCGTCCTTTTTGGGCTCCGGCAGGGGCAGGCCCCACACGGCGCGCGGGCGGATCAGGCAGGACTTGCCGCGCTCGCCGGGGTTCCAGCCCAGGCTGTAGCGCTTCACGGCCTCCAGGGGCAGGCCGCGCGCGGCCAGCCAGGCGAGCTGCACGGTGTTGTTCAGCAGATGCTCATGCGCCCAGGCAGCAAATGCCGTGGCGCGCTTGGTCCAGAGTTCAGCCGGGGGCGTGGACGATGCGGCCTCGAAGGGTTCCTGACCAGGTGCCTTGCGGGGCATCTTGGGGAGCGAGGCAGTGGCCCGGCTGGCCTGAACTCCTGCCTCTTTGCAGGCGTCCTTGAAGGAGAGGCCCTTATAGTCGCGCAGGAACTGGATGTTGTCGCCGTAGGCCCCACACTGGCGGCAGTGATACCCGCCGCGCCCGTCGTGGTCCTCGGGCCTGACCATGCACCGATCCTTGCCGCCGCAGGCCGGACACGCCGCCCCCCATTCGCTGCCGGTTTTCTTCTTCGGGGCCAGCCCGTGCTCCTCAAACAGTCCAAGCAGATCAGCGGCCATGGGAATGTCCTGGTTGCATGGCTTTATCCTGGCTTTGTCCTGCCTTTAAACCCCTATTATCTCTTTTCTTTTTTAAAAGAAGGATAATAGGACAAGAGAAGAGGGTATGTTGTTGAACACAGTCAACGATTTTAGCCGGGACCAGGGGGGAGCGTCCTGGTGTCCTGGCGCACCACTCCATTAAGAGCCAGCGCCCCTTCCCGACCCCAGGACATACCAAACGGGAATGTCCTGGCGAATGTCCTGTGTCCTGATCAGAACAGGCTTTCACGGTGCTTCCCCTTGGGTTCAGGCTCTGGATATTTATCCAATGCTTCCGGGCTGATGCGGACATCATAGTAATAGACGATGCCCCCTCGGCGCTCCTTGTGGATCTTCTTCCCCAGCTGCTTCCCGAAGGTCTGCTGGACGGGGACGTATTTTCCCCGGCGATTTTTGATGAACCAGCGGGAATACAGCTCATAGATTTCGGTGGAGTTCGTCCGCCGCTCCGGTTCCGAAAGGCCCGTGCCATCGATTCGGACCAGGCATTCGTCCACGAAGTCCTGCATCTGGTCCTCGTCGCGCATGTACTCCTCGGTGGCCGCCAGCACTGACGGGGGGGGAGAGATGCCGTCGCGCTGGTAGATCAGGCTGCCCTTGACCAGCCAGGCCAGGATGCCGGGCAGTTCCTTCTCCAGGCGACCGGGCAGGGTCCGGTCGCGCAGGCGCTCGTTTTCGGCCCGTGGGTTGTCCACGTAGCGAAAGGGAAAGTTGACCAGACGCAGCCGGTCCCAGAAGGCGTACTCGTGAGCGCCCGCGTGGGGCTTGTGGTTCGTGAGCAGGAACAGGGTGTGCGTGGGGTAGAAACTGGTCGGGTCGCGCTCCCACATGTAGCGGCCTGTGAGGCGGTCGTCGCCGGAGAGCCACTTGACGCGCGACACGGAAAAGCGGCGGTTGTCGTCGGGCTCCGAGGCGTAGGCGATCCGGGTGCCGTTCAGGCTCATGATCGTGGGGCTGGGCCGGTCCACGTCGCGGGCCTGCCCCTGATCGAGGAGCAGCTCCACCCCGATGGGCAACATGTAGTCTCCGCAGACCTTGCCCAGGGTCTCCACCATGACGGTCTTGCCGTTGCGGCCCTCGCCTGCCAGCACCACAAACAGGGGCTCGCAGGACAGGCCGGTGATGGCGTAGCCGAAGACCCGCTGGATGAAGGCCGCCACGTCGTCGTCCTCGCCCACGATTTCCCGGACGAAGGACTCCCAGGTGGGGCAAGGCGTGGTGATTCCCGTGGTGGAGTCCCAGGCCACGGAGGTTGTGCGCCGGATCAGGTCGCCGGGCCTGGCCGGACGGTACTCTCCGGTGCGCAGATCCAGCACGCCGTTGGCCACACCGAGCAGGTAGGGATCGGCGTCGAATTCATCCATGCGGACGATGAGGGGGTCCTCGTTAGAGAGCGAGAAACGCAACGCAGCAGTCACACCGCCGCCGTCGCGCAGATCGTCCACCTTCTTGCGGATGCGCTTGCAGTATTTCTCCAGCCGCTTCTGCTTGTCGTCATCATGAGCGCTCTTGGCCTCGGCGATCTCCCTCTCCCAGTGCAGGCGCGTCTCCTCGTACTTCTCCACCACGGCCTCGACCGCCGCTTCGGCGCGGTAGACCACCACCTGCTTCCAGTATGATCCAGTCCACTCGAACCATTGGTTCTTGAGCTCAGGTGCGCAAAGCAGCTTGCCCCGGTGGATGGCCGCGAACATCAGGCCGTCGCCCTTCTGTCCGGCGAACAGGCACTTCTTCACGAAGTCATGGGTGATGGGGGGAGACTCGGGAGCCGGAGCGGCCTCTTCCTTGACCCGGCTCTCGACCTGAGCGCGCGCCTGGGAAATCTCTTCAGACGTCGGCTCGGTGCTCTGTTTTTCAGGCATGATTAATAATCCCAGTGCATTGGATGTTCATATGAGGGCTGAAGGAGCGGACCTTTTGTCCGTTTGTCCGCCAGAATTTGTCCGCAAAAATCCGCGAGCTCTTGCGGCCGCAAGCACCCGTATGGGGGATGCCCCAGGGAAGGACCCGTGGCCATCAGCACGCCCGTCAGGGTCGCTAGGACAATCCTGGTCTGTTTGAAGGAGGTAGGAGGGAGGGGGGAGCGCCCCTCGAACGCCGCGCTGCGCGCGGCGGGAGCGGTACGCGCCTGGGGGCTGCGCCGCTGTTGGTCCTGATGACCCAGCCCGTACCCTTTGACGGCGGCGCAGCCCCCAGGCGCATCAGCAGATGCAGTCCAGGTTGAGAATGCGAGACAGACAGTCGGAGTCAGACATATATGAATGCCTGACTCACCCTCCTCGCTCGGATAAGCAGGCGGATAAGTAGCGTAGGTTATTCGTCCCGAATGAGCTGCAGAACGGTTCCTGCGTGATCGGCAGGATGATGAACGTTTGCGGGCAGTTCCGTGTCTACCAGGATAGCGCCGGACAGGCCTCCGGAGCCAAAGGCCACAGGTTCGAATCCTGTACTGCCCACCAAGTATTTCAAGAGGTTACACCCTAATCAGGTGTGACCTCTTTCCTTTTGGGCTACCCTATGGCTACCCCGCCTCGTCTTTCACGCCCTGGTCAGCATCTCATCTGTGCGGGCGCGCAGCGTCCGCGACCTCTAATTCCGAGGTCCGCCCTCCGCTCTCCCCCCTCCCCTAGGACGCGCAATTTGGCACTCTTTTGCAAGCGATTCGGTATAGGCCTCGTAGAATCTCTCACTGTGCTGGCATCCGGCCCTTGATTTGTTGACCACGCGGCTTCCAACGGGCCCGAATCGACAATGACGCCCTGCGCGTGAGACATCCACGTAAGGCCCATACCAGACCATCCCAGGAGGACATCAAATCCTTCTTGAATCATTCCGCATCCCATATCCATCTGATGCCCGTATCTGGAGCATGCTCCAACACCATGATGAATATGGTCTTCATGGCATCATTTTTCACAATTATCAAAAAATTTGCGTTGCGATAGTGAACAAGCTTTACTAGATAGATTGCGAACCAGCCGACACAGAGATCAGATTCAGGCAGCCATAGACCTAGCAGCGCCCAACAGTTCGACGTGGAGGATAAAGGCGAATGAACCGCACAAGTTCCGCCGGGCGCACCGTGGACGAACGAGAAATGTTCATGGAACTCATAGGATTACTGAGTTCTGGAGCAAGTCCCGAAGAGATGCTTACCGCCCTGCTTCCGCTGTTGCAGCACTGGTCCGGCTGCGAGGCGGTGGGAATCCGCCTGCGCACAGGACATGAGCACCCGTATATCGAGACGGACGGTTTCGCTGAAGACTTCATTTATCTGGAAAACAGACTTTGCCCTCCCGACGAGGCGGTCGCTCGCAACGCGCGCATCTCAGCGACGCCTCTGGACAAGGACGGCTGCGACGACTTCTCCGCAATGTCCTCTCCCAATTTCACGGCCCACGGGACCTTCTGGAACAATGGCGCATTCTCCCCCAGGGACGAATGCGAAGAGGGGCTCCCCCCCCGGTCGCATGCGGGCAGAAGGCCGTACCAGTCCATGGCCCTGGTGCCCTTGCGCTACAGGGCCGAAACGTTCGGCATCCTGCTGTTCAAAGACTCGCGACCGGGACGCTTCAACCCGGAACTCATATCATTTCTGGAAAAACTCGCGGACAACGTCGCCCTGGCCTTGTCGCGCATCCAGGCCGAGAGAACCCAGAAGGAAAACGAGGAACTCTACCGGGCGATCTTCTGCGTGAACATCGCCCTCAAGCTGCTCATCGATCCCGGAACTGGGGCCATCATCGACGCCAACGCGGCCGCCTGCGAGTTCTATGGCTACTCCTACAACGAAATGACGCAACTGCGCATCCAGGATATCGACACCATGCCCTCAGAGCAGGTGCTCCAGATTCTCCAGCGCTCCTGGACAGGCAAATGCAGGCATTTCCTGTTCAAGCACCGCCTCGCCAGCGGGGAACTCCGGGACGTGGAGGTCTACAGCGGCCCGGTCCAGCGCCAGGGACGGCCCATGTTGTTCTCCATCGTCCACGACGTCACCAAGCGCATCCAGGCGGAGGAGATGCGCCAGCGAGTGGAAGCGATGCTCCGCCACGACCTGAAATCCCCGCTTTCCGGGATACTCGGCCTGAGCAAGCTGGTGGAAGACAGGACGCAGGAAGAGAAGGTCAGGGAATGGGCTGCGGCCATCCGCGAATGCAGCGAGGGCATGCTCCAGTTGGTGGAGCTGAACCTGGACATGTTCAAAATGGAGCAGGGCCTATTCAAGCTGGAGCCGACCCGATGCGACCTTGCGCGGATGCTCCACCGGCTGCGCCTGGGCATGAGCTCGGCGCTGAGCAACCGAGAACTGGAGATGCGCATCCTGTTGAACAGCGCCCCCCTTGGCCCGGAAGTGGCACTTTCCGTCAGCTGCAACGCGCCACTGGTGGAAAACATGTTTTCCAACCTGCTCCAGAACGCTCTGGAAGCGTCTCCGCAAAGCGGCATGATCACGGTGGAAATAGTGCCCAACGGCTCGGCCCTGAAGGTGGGCATCCACAACCAGGGAGCGGTGCCCGACGACATCCGCCACTGCTTCTTCCAGAAATACGCCACCAGCGGCAAAAGAAACGGCACCGGACTTGGTGCCTACAGCGCCCGCCTGATCGCCCAAGCCCACGGCGGAGGCATCACCTTCCACTCGTCGGATTCAGAAGGGACGAGCGTGACGGTCACGCTGCCCATCAATCACATCCCCTCGCAAGACAACAGCCCGCGATTCCTGCAACAGGGGCAGGAATGCGGCTGCGGGAACACCGCCCGAAGCGGCAATGGGTGCGCCGCCTGCCGAAACTGAAAACCGGAGTTTCCCTTCCCCGCGTGCCGCGCACCTGACGCCGTAAACGTGTCGTCAGCGATAGTGTGATATTTCACCATTTGTCCTTCGCAATCACCGCGAATGGTTGACGTCGCCACGTGATCGCTCCGCGCACGAGGCAAACCCGCCCGCTCCGGCATCCGCACCTATCCGGAAGAGCTGCGACGCCCTGCTCCGGCTCGACATGCCGGGCGCACCAGCCTCCCCATCCCACGACTCTGGAAGCGAAATATAGGGACGCACTCCTGAAATTCTGATACTGTGGGGTAACTCGTCCCGATGGCCGGATTGCGGACGGGCGCATATACCAGCCGCACCAAAGGAGATTCACATGCGCACAGGCATTGCCGCCGACCACGGAGGATTCGAATTAAAGCGCACCCTGGCGGAGGCTTTGCGCGCGGATGGGCATGAGGTGATGGATTTCGGGGCCGACGTCCTGGACGACGCCGACGACTACCCGGACTACGGCGCGGCACTAGCCCGCGCGGTGGCCTCCGGGACCGTGGAGCGGGGGATCGCCCTGTGCGGCAGCGGTGTTGGCATCTGCATCGCCGCCAACAAGATTCCCGGCGCGCGGGCCTGCCTGATCGCCGACAGCTTCAGCGCGCACCAGGGCGTGGAGGACGACTCCATGAACATCATGTGCCTGGGCAGCCGCGTGACCGGCCCCATGCAGGCCCTGGAACTGTGCAGGATATTCCTGGCGGCGCGCTTCAGCGGGGCTGAAAGGCACGCGCGCAGGCTGGGCAAGGTCAACGCCCTGGAAGCCGGATGGACAGAAGCTCTGGGAGGGAACTGACATGGCCTCGGAGATCACCACGCTGTTTCTGGATGTGGGCGGGGTGCTGCTCACCAACGGCTGGGACCGCAAAGGCCGCCGCGACGCAGCCGAGACTTTCGGGCTCGACCAGGACGAGATGGACGAGCGCCATCACCTGACCTTCGACACCTACGAGGAAGGCAAGCTGAGCCTGGACAGCTACCTGGACCGGGTGGTGTTCCACGCCCCGCGCCCCTTCACCCGCGACGACTTCCGCAGGTTCATGTTCTCGCGCTCCGAGCCGCTGCCGGGAATGATTGAGCTGGTGACGCTGCTCAAGAAGCGCCACAATCTTCGGGTAACCGTGGTGAGCAACGAGGGGCGGGAGCTGACCGAACACCGCATCCGGGCCTTCGGCCTGAACGCGTTCGTGGATAGCTTTGTGGCCTCCTGCTTCGTGCACATCAGAAAGCCAGACACGGACATCTACACCCTGGCCCTGGACGTCTCCCAGGTGCGCCCGCAGGAGGTGGCCTACCTGGACGACAGGGCCATGTTCGTGGAAGTGGCGCGCTCGCTCCAGATCACGGGCATCCTGCACACAGACCTTGAATCCACCCGCGCACAGCTTGCCATCCTGGGGCTTTCCTCCTGAATGCATAAGGGGCGTCCGCTTGTCCGCGAACGCCCCTTTCCAAAGTCCATGGCCGACGTCCAGCCACGCGCCATAGCGCCCTACTTCATGTCTTCTTCCATTTCCTGGGCCAAAGCCATCTGCAAGGCTCGCTCAATGTAGGGCGGGATGACCACCCCGGCCCTGGCCAGGTTGTCGCGCGCCGAAATCACGCGCGACAGCTCGATGCCCGCCTTGCGCCAGTAGGCCGCCGGATCGTCCAGGAAGGCTTTGATCACGGCCAACGCTTCCGGGTAGGAACTCACCAGATGGCAGCAGTTGACCACCCACATGGGGCCAAGCGCAGGGATATGCACTCCGTTCACCTCGTGCGGCACAGAGATCTCCTGGAACTGCTCAATGGCCTTGCGCCACAGGTGCCCGCCGTCGCCCCCCATGCCCACCGGGTCCACGAACACGTAGGGCGCGGGCAGACAGTGGCCGATCTTCATGAAAGTGAGCGCCATGTTTATTTCGTAGCAGGTTCCGTAGCCGCCCAGGTTGAACACCTTGAAGAGTGACCTGCGGTCCAGGATATCCTGGCGGGTGTTCAGGGCGATGTTCACGAACTGCACCACAGCCTCGGGGGAGAAGTTGGTCTCCTGGCCGATGCGTTCGCCGTCGATGCCCACGCCGATGCGGTAAATGCCGTGGCGGGCAGCGGCGTCGTCCACAGCCTTCATCACGCCGGGGCCGCTGCCGTGGGCCACGGCCAGCCCCTTGCCCAGGCGCTCGTCTCCGGCCAGGGCCGCGAAGAAGTCCTCCAGCTGGGCCAGCAGAATGGCCTTGGTCTCGTCCACGGCGGACCCGAAAAAGGCCACGGTGGTGTGCAGGCGGGTGATGCCCTCCTTGCCTTCGGCGGTCACCCAGAAGCCGCTGTAGAATTCGCGGATGTGGCCGCCGTCCTCGGGGCCGAATATCATATAAAAACGCATGCCCTCGCGCCACAGGCGGGCGATCTCCTCGTAGGAGGACTGATCCAGGTAGTATTCGGGCTTCTCGCCGTTGCCCGCGCCGCGCATGTTGATGCTGCGGATGACGACCACGCCAACCCCGCTGCGCTTGAGCACGCGCAGGGCGTCCACCGGGGGCAGCGCATCGGCCACGAACACCTTGGAGAGGCTTTGCTCACCACCCACATACTTGAGGTCGTGCAGGAAGGTCCGGAAACGCTTGGGGATTTCCTCTTCGGCCAGGATGGCCTCGGCCACATTGCCCCTGGCGCACTCGTAAAGAAGTCCCCACTGGAATTCCGGTATCCAGCGCCCGTCCTCCTGTTCCCAGGGGATGTTCACGATGCGCCCAGGCATCATGATGCGCCCGTACAGGCCGCCGCGCCCGGGAGCCTGGGATATCTCGTCGAACAGGGCGTTGCAGGCGGACGGATTGAAGATGTCGGTGATCTCGGCGAAGTCCACGCCACGGGCCAGGATGGTGATGGCCTTGCCAGGTTTCAAGACGCGCTGCGAGATGGCCGCCACGCGCTCGTCCGCCGGATAGAGCCGGATGCGAACCCGCAGATCGCGGCATTTGGCCGGGTCCTCGCCCTGGTTGTAGATTTCCGCCTGGCGCAAAGTGGCGATGCCGGTAGTGCGAACGCCGTCCAGCAGCCGCGAGGCCAGGTGGAACACGCCGGAGTGGCTCAACTGGCGCGAGATGAAGGCCGTGTACGGTCCGATGGAGATGCGCACGGCGCTGACCATGAACTCCTTGGGCGCGATCTCCCTGGGCAGGCCCGAGGGAGCAGGCTGCTGGAAGGTGGACAGGCCGTGCTTGCCGCGCACGATCATCTCGGCGAAGTTGTTGGGGATGGAGATCAGGCGCTGGGACAGGATGTAGCGCACGTTCTCGAGCGGTATCTCCACCACGCCCTCGGGGCTTATTGTGTGGGTCTCCGGCAGCAGGAGCTCCTCGCGCTCAAGCGCGGACACAACCTCGTCGCGCGAGAGTGGCTGCCCCATGGGCACGAACAGCCTGCCGATGTCCACGGGAGAGCGCTGGGTGAGCAGTTGCAGATCGGACAGGGATTCGGCCAGATGCTTGTTTAGCGCCGTGACCACCACGGGCAGCTCGATGAACTTCTGGGAGTCGGAAACGACAGGATCGCCCTCCCCCAGGTGGATGTCGATGCCGATGCGCGAATGGCCGCTGCGCCCGCTTATGTCCAGGTAGTTTTCCAGGGGCCGGGATTCGTCCCTGGCCCGCCCTGCTATGTCTCGCACCAGCCCGCGCAGGGCGTCGGACACATGCGTGAAGCGCATGACACCGAAAAGCTGCGGCGCGGCGAGTTCCTGATTGAAATGGATGACGCTGGCCTCGACCAGCTGCCCGTCGCCGGTAACGAAGGGAGAGTGTTTCATGGAAAGCACAATATCCTTTGCATTACGATTCCAAGTCCGGCTCATTCTTTACGTGGATTAGCACTCACTGGCAACCGGCGGGGCTCGCCTGGAGCGGCAGGCACTGCCTCGGCTGGCGAAGGCAAGCGCCGCCTGCAACGTAGCCTCCGCAATCGCCCAGACATAGGGCCGAAGAACCTGGCAGGCATCGGCCCACGCCTGGGGCCTCGCAATGCAAATGCCGCCTCCCGCAGGGGGAAGGCGGCATACAACAGACACAACCGAAATGAGTTCTATATATCCATGACTTCGAGATAGACCAAGGTCTGGTTTAGCAACTGATAGGCAACCTCTCCGAATGTTACCGGCCCAACGAACGGCTCTGTCTTTTTCCCTTCCATCTCAGAATAAAGGTAATTGAGGATGCAGTTACAGGAGAACACCACGCGCTCTGGAGCCATGTTGCATTCACTGCACAGCCTGTTGCTGAAGTCTTTCACATAATCTGCAACGGGCTTTGCGTGTTTATAGCGGATGCCGGAAAACACCGGAGCGTAGAAGTTCACCACGCCGGAGGCTTCGTCAACGCCCTGGAAGCTGATGTTGACCAGCGCGCCATAGTAATCGGCCACCAGAGGCAACTTGGTGTCGAGCTTGTTCTCCACAATATAAGAAGCGAAGTTCTTCTTTTCCCCATTGACCATGACGTCCTTGGTGGAAAAACCGTCCGCGTGAAAGGTAAGGATGTCGCCTCCGCCCTGCTCGAACAGATTGACGATGCCGACTTCTGCCGCCTTGTTCGGAGGCAGCTCCGCCTGGAGCACCAGCGCGCCATCTTCGATGTCTTCCCCGGTTATTCCGTTGAACACCTTGGGACTCCGCTTGCCCAGGTCATCGAGATGAACCCCCGATATCCAGCCGATGAGCGGGCGGACTCCAAAATCTTTGTAATTTGGGGCGTTGAGGGCGAAAGCAAGATGGGTCTGGGAAGTGGCTGGGATCAGGATGAAGCTAAACCCGTGCTGGGGTCCCTCGGAATACACGTGAGCCAAGGAATTCTGGTCGTATTTCTTGATCTCCATGCCCGTGATGATATCCGTCATGTCGGTCGCGAAGATCTTTTCCCGCGTGACGACGCCTCCTTCCTCGCTGGTAATGAAGTACGGAATGGTTCCGGCCATCCAATCGCCCTTGGGCAATTTCCGCAACGCGTCTTCATCCCCGGCGAGAATGAGTTTCTTACCGTCCTTGATCAGCTTCGCGGCATCTTCAATGGTCATGATGTGCTGGCGCATGAGTCCTCCTAGCCAAAGATGGTTTTGAGATCTTCCTGAACGCTGGGAATGTGGGCGTTCTTGGCGAACACATCATACAGCTGGTCGATGCCTGCCTTGATGTTCTCCGCAGATGGATTCTCACTGACAGAGCGTGTCAGGCGACCAAGGAGAATCTTGGTGGCAAGAAACTTGAAAGTAAACGTCTTCTTGCCGGTGACAATGTCGCTCCACTCCTTGCTGCCCTTGGCCGGTAGACTCATGGGAGGCCTCCTTAACTTCGGGGCGGGTGCGGTATTCAGAGCCTCGCACGCCATTCAACAGCGCGAGGCTGAGAGTTACACGACAGGTCTAAATAGTGGATTCCGCTCTCAAATCCGCACTCCCCACATCGTTTTCCCTGCCGTCTGGGCATATGAGCAAGGACGAGGCCAGTTCTGTTTAACTCATGTTTTCAAGACCTTAACCACGTCAAGACACACAAATGCCACCTACGTGAGCCAAAACGACACACGGTTCAGCCCGCAAACAGGTACGAAGTTAACTTATGATGTTTTTCAGCATCATATCAGATTGTTGCCTCTGAGTATTTCTTACACCTTTTCCTGAGGCACACGAGTCACTTTGAAACACTAACCGTTCTGCATCCCATACCCACCTTTGTCATCCTCCGGGTAGCACTGCCCAGACCTCCCCATCACGGATGGGCTTCCCATTTTACCGTGCGTGTGTATATTGAACGAATGCTTTTCACCGTTCTTTGGAGGTTTTCATGGATAAGACCAAATGCCTGATAGTCGGCGGAGGCCCAGCAGGGCTTTCCGCCGCCATTTATACGGCCAGGGCCGGTCTTGACACCCTGGTCCTGGGATGCGCCCCAAAGATCGAGGGCGACTACGACATCGACAACTACTTCGGCTTCGAGACCACCATCTCCGGGCGCGACCTGATCGAGCGCGGACGCCGCCAGGCCGCGCGCTTCGGGGCGGACATCCGCTGCGAGAAGGTGCTTGGCATCCACCACGGCGACCTGGGCGGCTTCAAAATCAAGTCCGACCAGAACGAATACCAGGCCTGCGCGGTCATCCTGGCAACGGGTGTCAGCCGAACCAAACCCAAGATCCCCGGCATCGCGGATTACGAAGGCAAGGGCGTGTCCTACTGCGTGTCCTGCGACGGCTACTTCTACAAAGGAAGACCCGTCGTGGTGCTGGGCGAGGGCGTGTTCGCGGCAAACCAAGCCCTGGAACTGCTGAACTACACTCCAAATGTGAGCATCTGCACGCAGGGCAAGGCCCCCACCATCCCGGCGGAATTCCTGGCGCGCCTTGAATCTGCGGGCGTGTCCGTGACCACCGACACCATCACCGCCCTCTCCGGCCAGCCTGCCCTGAACTCAGTGACCTTCGGCAGCACCGAGACCCGCGCCGTGGACGGACTGTTCATCGCCATGGGCGAGGCGTCCTCCACCGATTTCGCCTACACTCTGGGCGTTGCCCGCAACGGCCAGTTCCTCTCGGTGGACAGCGAGATGAAGACCAATATTGAGGGCGTATACGCAGCAGGAGACTGCACCGGCGGCTTCCTCCAGATCGCGGTGGCCGTGGGCGAGGGCGCGCTGGCCGCCAAGTCGGCCATCAGCTGGCTCAAGGAAAAATGCCCGAAGGGATAACATTTCGCTCCCTGCATCTTGACAGGACGTCTCCACCGGAACTATGAGTCCTGTTTCAGACTTGAGTTGGGGGGCCTATAGCTCAGTTGGTAGAGCTTCCGGCTCATAACCGGGTGGTCCCAGGTTCGAATCCTGGTGGGCCCACCACTCCCTCGTTAAGGATGCTTCGTTGACGAACGACGTGCGATACACCACTCTGGCGGACACCGCACACAACGCTTGCCGGAAGGCGCTTTCCCAGGGGTCTACCCGGAAAGCGCCTTCTTTTTTTGACAAATGAACATACGCGAACTCTTTGGCCTCATCGAACAGGCCGCCCCGCCGCACATGGCCGCCTCCTGGGACCGTTGCGGCGTGCAGGTGGCCTCTGTCACCACTGCCGCCTCCAGGCTGGCCGTGGCCCTGGACCCAACCCCCAACGTCCTGGCCGAGGCGCTTGAATGGGGCGCGCAGGTGGTGCTCACCCACCATCCGCTTGGCAAGACCCCTCGCCTGCCGGACCGCATCGACGCGCACCACGCGGCGCTCAAGCTGCTCCTGTCGCACGACGCATGGCTCTTCGCGGCCCACACCTCTCTGGATTGCGCACCCGGCGGCCCCGCCTCCTGGCTGGCCGACGAGCTGGGCCTGACGCAGCGCGCCATCGTCGACCCGCAAGGCGACACGCCACGCATCATGAGCATCTACAAGGAAGTGGCCACGGACGGCTTCAACGGCCTGGTCTTCCCCGACGAGCTCGACGTGGACCGCATGCATTTCGACCGCGACGCCCTGCGCCACGCCCCCCAGGCCTTCTCCTGCCCGGAGCCCCTGTGGCCCGCCATGCGAAAAATCCTGGCCGACTGCCCCGACGTGTCCTCCATGGCCGGAGCCATCCGCCTGAAGGAACCCGCCGAGCCTTACGGCTACGGCCTGATCGGCAAACTCGCGCAGCCCCTGGGCTGGGATGAGTTCCTGAAGGCGCTGTGGAAGGCCGTGCCGCGCTCGTTCTTCACCATGATCGGTCAGCAGCCCGAGACCGTGAGCACCGTGGCCTACTGCACGGGGTCCGGCTCGTCCTGCGCCCCTCTGGCCTTCGCCAAGGGAGCCGACGTGTTCCTGACCGGCGACGTGACCCATCACCCGGCCCTGGATCTGGCCCCGCTGGGCCTGACCATCGACGTGGGTCACCGGGTACTGGAAGAAGAGATGATGCGCCGGT
The DNA here is from genome assembly GCA_009773665.1 of Desulfovibrionaceae bacterium. Lineage (GTDB taxonomy): Bacteria > Desulfobacterota > Desulfovibrionia > Desulfovibrionales > Desulfovibrionaceae > Fundidesulfovibrio. Next base: position 25,477 of record WSYE01000036.1, read on the forward strand.
TCGCGCTCACCCTGGCCGGGCAGACCCAGGCTCAGGGTCTTGAGGTACGCTTTTTCGCCAGCGCCGACCCCATGCGGGCGGTTATCAGGCCCTAGCGCCTGGATTTGATTCGTACCGGATTGCGCAGGTGTGCTTTCCGTTGGAATATCGACAGATTCGAAAGACGATTGACGGTCAAGGTCGGTTCCCTTCACGGCGGACTCCCGCCCACAGCGGGACAAAGCCATGAGGGCGCCGACGAACACACCCGGAGACGGCAATGTACCAGAAGCAGATCGAACAATTGGTGATGCTCCAGCTTATCGACGGCGAAATGATCGCCCTCAAGTCCGAGCTTGCAAACGCCCCCAAGGAAATTCAGGGCCTGGAGAAGAAGTTCCAGGACACCGAAGCCGCCAAAGAGCAGGTCAGGGAAAAGCTCAACTACCTGACCGACCAGCTCAAGCGTCTTGAGACTGACCTGGCCGACGACAGCGTCCGCCTGAAGAAGTCCAAGAGCAAGATGATGATGGTGGGCAACTCCAAGGAATATCACGCCATGGTGCGCGAGATGGACTCCCTGGAGAAGCTCAACAGGTCACGCGACGAGGAAAAGGCCGCTTTTGCCGAAGAGCTGGAGCGCCAGGCAACTGCGGATCAGGAAGTGACCGCCCAGGCCGACGCCGTGCGCGTGGAACTCGACGCCGCCCGCGCCGGACTGGCTGAGCGCATGACCGCCGCCGAGAAGCGCCTCACAGTGCTGAACGGCCAGCGCCGTGAAGCCTGCAAGGTGCTCCCCCCGCCCATCCTGTCGCGCTACGAATTCATCCGCTCACGCCTGGCCAACCCGGTCATCGTGTCCGTGGACCTGGGCGTGTGCTCCGGTTGCAACATCTCCATTCCGCCCCAGGCGTACATCGAGCTGCAGAAGGGCCAGCAGATTCTCTCCTGCCCCAACTGCCAGCGCCTGATTTACTGGCAGCAGCACATCGCGCCCACGCAGACGGAAGAGACCGCCGACGCGAAGGCCTAGTGCCTCCGTTTTGAATCACACCGGCGTATTTTGAGCACGCGGCTCTGGACGCCGGGGCCTTCGGGCCATAGCTTCATTGAGGGGAGTCGGACAGGCTGTCGCCGCAGGGAAACCTGGGGAGGAAAGTCCGGACTCCGCAGGGCAGGACGCTGGGTAACCCCCAGGGGGAGCGATCCCCGGAGCAGCGCCACAGAAAGCAGACCGCCCGCCGGTTTCAACCGGCAGGTAAGGGTGAAACGGTGGAGTAAGAGCCCACCAGTTGCCGTGGCGACACGGCAAGCTAGGCATACCCCGTTCGGAGCAAGACCAAATAGAGAAGCGTTTGAGGCTGGCCCGGCCGAAGCTTCCGGGTAGGTTGCTTGAGGCGGCGAGTAATCGCCGCCCTAGAGGAATGACAGCGCCAGGGCCGCAAGGCCCCGGTTACAGAATCCGGCTTATGGCCGACTCCCCTCTCGACATATCGCTCCCCGGCGCGCACGCTCCGGGGAGCTTTTTCTTTGCGCCGGGCCACGCCCGGCGAGTGTGGCTTTGTATGGGAAATCATGAGGAACGTTCACAATTTGAGTAGGGGAACGCCTCCGGCGGCCAAAGGGCTGCGCCCTTTGGAGTCCAAAAGTATCCCATCCTGTTACCGACTCCATCTTCTGATCAGGCGGCGGCTGGCGATGATTTGCATGAACCTCATATGTCATTTTTTTCCAAATATCTGGATCAGGCGCGGCAGGTGACAACTGCCCCGGATTGGGGCATCTTCCCGCTTCCGTATTCACCACTCAAACGATCGGACACCAATGAACGTCTGGACCATACTCCTGGCCGCCGGAAGCGGCTCACGCATGGCCGCCGCAGGGCTCTCCACCCGCAAGCAGTTCCTGGACGCTGGCGGTGAGCCGGTCTTCTGGAAATCGGCCCGCGCCTTCGCGCGCGCGGCTGGCGTGTCCGGCATGGTCTTCGTGCTGCCTCCAAGCGAACACGACGCCATGGCAGAAACCATCGCCCGGCTTGACCGTGAAGCACCGCTTGGCCTGGAGTGGACCACCGCCGCAGGCGGAGAGCGCCGTCAGGATTCGCTGGAGAATGGCTTGGCCGCCTTGCCTACCGGCTGCACCCACGTGCTGGTACACGACGCCGCGCGCTGCTTCGTCACCCCGGCGGTCATCGTCCGGGTGATCGACGCCCTGCGCGCCGGGGCCAAGGCCGTCATTCCCGCCGTTGCCGTAAAAGACACCATCAAGGAAGTATCGGACGGCGTGGTAGCGTCCACGCCGGACCGCTCGCGGCTCATGGCCGTGCAGACCCCGCAGGGCGTGGAGCTTTCAACACTGCGCCAGGGCTTCGAGGCGGCGCGCCGCGACAATCTCACCGTCACCGACGACGCAGGGCTGGCCGAGGCGCTGGGCCTGCCCGTGCATGTGGTGGAGGGCTCGGAGGACAACGTGAAGCTGACCACGCCCGAGGACCTGCGCCTGCTGGGCCGCACTTCCCCTCATATTGCCGTGCCCCGCGTGGGTTTCGGCTACGACGTGCACCGCTACGTCACCGCAAAGACGCCCGAATCGACACCAGGGCGCCCCATGGTCCTTGGCTGCACGCCCATCCCCGGCGCTCCCCAGGTCATCGCCCACTCCGACGGCGACGTGCTCCTGCACGCCCTGGCCGACGCGCTGCTTGGCTGCCTGTGCCAGGGCGACATCGGCCAGCACTTCCCGGACACCGACCCGGCATACGCTGGCGTGGCCAGTTCCATCCTGGTGAGCGAGGTGCTGGCCAAGTTCGGCCCGGCAGGGCTCACGCTCATGCACGTGGACCTGACCATCGTGGCCCAGGTGCCGCGCATCGGCCCGCACCGCGACCACATCCGCCGCAACGTGGCCGGTCTTCTGGGCCTTGCGCAAGACCGGGTGAACGTGAAGGCCACCACCGAGGAGAAGCTGGGCTTCACCGGCGAAAAGCTAGGCATAAAAGCCTACGCCACGGCCACGGCCATATCGCTCATGGACGCGGACGCCCTGCGCCCCTGCTCCTGACACACGGCGCAAAGCGCGCGCCAAGGCTCACCAGGGTCAGGGCCGCCTTGACTTTTAGGCCGCGCTCTGCAACGAATTTTGCCCCGAAACGACTTCCTCAAGCAGACTTCAAGGACCAAGCATGCAGCTCTACAATACCATCTCGCGCTCCAAGGAACTCTTCGTCCCCGTCACCGCAGGCCGGGTGAACATGTACGTCTGCGGCATCACCGCCTACGACTACTGCCACATCGGGCACGCCCGCTCCGCCGTGGTGTTCGACGTGATGGTCCGCTACCTGCGCTCCCAGGGCCTGGAAGTCCGCTTCGCCCGCAACTTCACCGATGTGGACGACAAAATCATCAAACGCGCCCAGGAGGAACAGTCCACCTCTGAGGCCGTGTCCGTGAAATACATCAACGCCTTCTATGAGGACATGGACCGCCTGAACATCCTGCGCGCCGACCTGGAGCCCAAGGCCACCGAGTACATCGGCGAGATGGTCCGGCTGGCCAAGCACCTGATCGACACCGGCTACGCCTATGCCACCCCGTCTGGCGACGTGTATTTCCGCGTGCGCGCATTCAAACCCTACGGCAAGCTCTCCGGGCGAAATCTGGAGGAGTTGCAGTCCGGAGCGCGCGTGGCCCCCGGCGAAGAGAAGGAAGACCCGCTGGACTTTGCACTGTGGAAGTCCGCCAAACCCGGCGAACCCACCTGGGACAGCCCCTGGGGACCGGGACGCCCCGGCTGGCACCTGGAGTGCTCGGCCATGAGCGAGGACCTTCTGGGCCTGCCCCTGGACATCCACGGCGGCGGCCAGGACCTCATCTTCCCCCACCACGAGAACGAGATCGCCCAGACCGAGGCCGCCGCAGGCAAGGAGTTCTCCAACTTCTGGGTGCACAACGGCTTCGTGCAGATCGACTCCGAGAAGATGTCCAAGTCCCTGGGCAACTTCGTGACCATCCGCGACATCTTCGGCTACTGCCTGCCCGAGGTGCTGCGCTTCTTCCTGGTGACCGCCCACTACCGCTCGCCCCTGGACTACTCCACCGAGGCCCTGGACGAGGCCGAAAAGGGCATCAAGCGCATCTATTCCGCGCTGGCCCAGATGGAAGAAGTGTTGGCCGGGACCAAGTGGTCCGCAACGCCCGCTCCCAAGGAACTCGAGGACGAGCTGTCCCTTCTGGAGGCCGGGTTCGTCCAGGCTATGGAGGACGACCTGAACACCGCCGCCGCGCTGGGACATCTGTTCGGCATGGTGCGTCTGGCCGGGCGTGTGATGGAAGACAAGGCCCTGCGCAAGAGCCAGGGCGGCAAGGCCATCCTGGAGCGCATCAAGGCAGACGTCGCGGGCTATGCCAAAGTGCTGGGAGTGCTTGATTCCAACCCGGCCACCTTCCTGACAGACCTGCGAGACAGCAAGGCCAAGCGCAAGGGCATCGAGGGTGCTGCCGTGGAAGCGCTGCTGGCCGCACGCAAGGACGCACGCGCCAACAAGGATTTCGCCGCCTCCGACCGCATCCGGGACGAGCTGGCCGCCATGGGCGTGGACGTGAAGGACACCCCGGCCGGGGCCGTGTGGGACGTGGCCTAGCGTTTCATCTCAAAAACAAAGCGCGCCGTCGGGGAACCGGCGGCGCGCTTTCTTGTTTCGTCGCTCCAAGGCTTGCGCCCACAAACACAGTCTTTCCTGTTCGCGAACAAAACCAAAGAGAACCAGCTTTCTTCGTTACGAGAAACATTCTCATGTTTCTTGTAACGGGACCTAGCGCACGTCCACGTAGGCCACGCCGCAGGTGATGCCGGATTCACCCGCAAGGACGGCCTCGAAGACCGTGAGTCCCGCCGGGTAGGACGCCGACCAGCCCTGACGCGAATAGACCAGGAACTGCGCGTTGCTGAAGGCGAAGCTCTTGTCCGCCAGATCCACCGTGAAGATCATGCGCAGGAACATCCGCGCCGCCTTTACTTCCCCGCCCTCCCCACGCTTGGGGCAAGCCTGTATTTCCGGCAGGTCCATGCGGTATTCGCCGGTGGCCAGCACGCGGGTCACGCCCTGGGCGTCCACGTACTGCTCCCAGGTGACTTCCTTGAAGCCGGGATAGCTCTTGATGGCCAGCCCCACCGGGGCCGTGGGGTTCATGGGCACCGTGCCG
>WSYE01000037.1 GCA_009773665.1 Desulfovibrionaceae bacterium
AACAACGTCATCCAGAAAGAGCGCCGTGGCGACTATCTGGGCGGCACAGTTCAGGTGATTCCGCACATCACCGACGAGATCAAGCGCTCCATCCTGAACGTCGCCAAGGACGAGGACGTGGCCCTGATCGAGATCGGCGGCACTGTGGGCGATATTGAAGGCCAGCCGTTCCTGGAAGCCATCCGGCAGCTGCGCGGCGACCTGGGCAAGGAGAACGTCCTCTACATCCACCTGACGCTCATCCCCTACATCCGCGTGGCCGGGGAGCTTAAAACCAAGCCCACCCAGCACAGCGTGAAAGAGCTCAGGTCCATCGGCATCCAGCCCGACATCATCATCTGCCGCTCCGAAATCGAACTGGACCAGTCGCTCAAGACCAAGATCTCGCTCTTCTGCAACGTGGACGCGGACGCCGTGTTCAACGCCGTGGACGTAAAAAACATCTACGAGCTGCCCCTGAAGCTCTACGCCGAAGGCGTGGACCAGAAGATCGCCATTCTGCTGCGCCTGCCCGCCAAGAACGCCGAGCTGGAAGCATGGCAGACCCTCGCTCACAAGCTGAGCCATCCCCAGGGGGAGGTCAGCATCGCCATCGTTGGCAAGTACGTGGACCTCAAAGAGGCCTACAAGAGCCTGCATGAGGCCCTGGTGCATGCCAGCGTGGCCAACGACGTGAGTGTGAATCTGGTCTACGTGAACTCCGAAGAGATCACCGACGAGAACGTGGCTGAGCGCCTGGGCGGTCTGGACGGCATCCTGGTGCCGGGCGGCTTCGGCTCACGCGGCGTGGAAGGCAAGATCGCGGCCATCAAATACGCCCGCGAGAACAAGGTGCCCTTCTTCGGCATCTGCCTGGGCATGCAGCTGGCCTGCATCGAGTACGCCCGCAACGTGCTGGGACTCACCGAGGCCAACTCCGAGGAATTCAACCGCCTGAGCCCGGACCCCATCATCTACCTGATGCGCGAATGGTACGACTTCCGCACCAAGAAGATCGAGCGCCGCGACGCCGACTCCGAAATGGGCGGAACCATGCGTTTGGGAGCCTATCCCTGCGTGGTGAAGCCCGAGACCAAGGCCATGGAGGCCTACGCCAAGCCCCAGATCGAGGAGCGCCACCGCCACCGCTACGAGTTCAACAAGGCCTATTACGCCCGCATGGAAGAGAAGGGCATGATGTTCTCCGGCCTCTCGCCCGACGAATCCCTGGTGGAGATGGTGGAACTGCCCGGGCATCCGTGGTTCCTGGGCTGCCAGTTCCATCCGGAGTTCAACTCCAACCCCATGCGCCCGCACCCGCTGTTCCGCGAGTTCATCAAGGCGTCCAAGGCCGCGCGCGGCAAGAAATAAATGAGGCGTCCTGCCCGAATCGGCTCAAGGCCCGGCATGCGCCGGGCCTTGGCGCTGGCCAGGCCCGTGCGCCTCTTGGTGCTGGACGTGGACGGCGTGCTCACCGACAACGCCGTGAGCCACGACGGCCCTGGCCCCGGCCTCAAGCGCTTCGGCATCCAGGATGGCATGGGCGTGAAGCTCTGCCAGCAGGCCGGGATCGAGGTGGCGGTTATAAGCGGCCTGGGCAACATCCAGGCCGAGCAGCGCTCACGGGAACTCGGCATACGCGAGTTCCACGGCGGGCATCTGCACAAGCTTCCGGTGCTCGAACAGATCATGGCCGCCAAGTCCCTTGATTTCTCCCAGGTGGCCTACATGGGCGACGATTGGCTGGACGCGCAGATAATGGCCCGCGTGGGCTTGGCCCTGGCCCCGGTCGACGCGCAGCCGGAAATACTTCGCATTGCCGCCTGGATTTCCAGACGGCCCGGCGGATGCGGCGCGGTGCGTGAAGCCATCCGTTTCATACTGCTGGCGCAGGGCAAACTCGACCGAATGTGGCGCGAATGGCGTGACTGATTCCCCCCAAGTCTTGCCACGTGCGAGCTTTTAGTGCATAACCGCGCAGGTTGAACGGGCGCGTCCGGCATTTTTCTTGCTAGCCGCCCAAATTCAAACAAAGGAACGCGCGCGCACGATGGCCCTTGAGCTCAGACAGCAACTTAAGCTTTCGCAGCAGCTGGTGATGACCCCCCAGCTCCAGCAGGCCATCAAGCTGTTGCAGCTTTCCCGGCTTGAGCTGATGGAGACCGTGCAGCAGGAGCTTCTGGAGAACCCGCTGCTGGAAGAGGTCGTGATCGAGGATGAGCGTCCCGCTCCGACCATGGCCGAGGAATCCCGCGCCCCCGATGCCACTCAGGAAGAGGGCGCCATGCAGCGCGAGCTCCTGAAGACCGCAGAATGGGACGATTACATCGGCGACTTCGCTTCCACCTCGCGCCAGGCCACCGTCCGCGAATACGAGGCCCCGGAGGAGGGCATGTCTTTCGAGGCCCGCCTGGCTTCGAAAACCTCCCTGGACGGACACCTTTCCTGGCAGATCAATCTTTCCCCCTTCACTCCGGCCCAGCGCGTCATCGCTGCCTCCATTGTGGGCAATCTGGACGGTATGGGCTACCTGCAATCCACGGTGGAGGAAATCGCCGAGGACGCCCAGGCCAGTGTGCCCGAAGTGGAAGTGGTTCTTTACGCCTTGCAGCGCTTCGACCCTGTGGGCGTTGCTGCTCGCACCCCGAAGGAGTGCCTGCTGGTGCAGCTGGAATTCTACGGCTACACCGACCCCGTGCTCATCGAGATCGTGAGCGAACACCTGGAAGACCTGGAAAAGAAGCGCTACAAGCCTCTTGCCAAGAAGTTCAAGATCACCATGGAGGAGATCAAGGAGTACCTGGACATCATCCAGACTCTCGATCCGCTTCCCGGATCACATTTCAGCTCCTCCGACCCGGTGTACGTCAGCCCGGACGCCTACGTGTACAAGTACGGCGACGACTTTGTGATCGTGCTGAACGAGGACGGTCTGCCCAAGCTGCAACTTTCGCCGTACTATTCCGGCGACATGGCCCGGGGCAGCGGCGGCAAGGACAAGGACTACTTTCAGGACAAGATGCGCTCCGCCCAGTGGCTCATGAAGAGTCTGTACCAGCGCCAGCGTACCCTGTTTAAAGTTCTGGAATCGATAGTTAAATTTCAGCGGGATTTCTTCGAGGTGGGCGTTACCAAGTTAAAACCCCTCATTCTCAAGGACGTTGCCGACGACATCGGCATGCACGAGTCCACGGTGAGCCGCATCACCACGAGCAAGTACGTGGCCACCCCCCACGGCATTTATGAACTCAAATTTTTCTTCAACTCCTCCCTGGAGTTGGACGACGGCACTTCCGTCGGTTCAGAATCGGTGAAGGCGCTCATCAAGCAGCTGATCTCCGGCGAGAACCACAAGAAGCCCGTCAGCGACGAGCAGATCGCGGACATCCTCAAACAAAAATTGCAGGTCAACATTGCCCGCAGGACCGTGGCCAAGTATCGTATGGCCATGGGTATCGAGTCCTCGTCGAAGCGCAAGGCTGTATTGTAATCACACCGCATCCACTCGCGGACACACATCGGAGGAAGATATGAACATTGCATTTCACTTCAAGAATTTTGAACCGTCCCCCGCCCTGCGCGAATACGCTGGCAAGCGTTTCGACAAGCTGGCTAAATACATGCCTAATTCCGACAATGCCGAAGTCATCGTCACCCTGATGGTGGAGAAGACCCGCCAGATCGCCGACGTCGTCATCGACGCCGACACGATCCACATCGCCGCCCACGAGCGTTCCGACGACATGTACTCCACGCTGGACCTGATCACCGACAAGCTCGAAGCCCAGATCCGCAAGATGCGCGAGAAGATGAAGGACCGCCGCAAGGTGGCCGGTTCCGCCGCCGTCACCATGGGCGTGGTCAGCCTCACTGACGAGGGCAAGGTCCACTCCATTGAGGAGTCCGACAAGTACAACCCGAAGCCCATGGGCGTCGAGGAAGCCGCTGAGCAGCTGGAAGCCATGAAGTACGAATTCCTGGTGTTCCTGAACTCCGAGACCGACAGCATCAACGTGATTTACAAACGCAAGAATGGGGACTTCGGCCTGATCGATCCTGGAGTATCCCGCTGATGCGGCTTGGGGAGTTTCTGCGCAAGGACTTCGTGTTGGACGACCTGAAGTCCAGCGACAAGTCCGAGGTGCTGGCCGAACTGGTGGCCCCGGTTGCGGCGGCCTTCCCGGAAGTGAACGCCGAGAAGGCGCTTCGCGTCCTGATGGAGCGTGAAACCCTGGGAACCACCGGCATCGGCGACGGGGTGGCCATTCCACATGGCAAAATGGACTCTCTCAAGGAAATCGTCATCGTGACCGGGCGCAGTACGTCCGGCGTCGATTTCGAGGCCCTGGACCACAAGCCGTGCCGCATCTTCTTCCTGGTGCTGGCTCCGGAACACGTGGCCGGCATGCACCTGCGCATCCTTGCCCAGATATCCAGGCTTTTGTCCGACGAGAGCTTCCGGGGAACCTTCCTGGAAGCACAAGACCGCGAAAGCCTCTGGCGGGTCGTGACCAGCCACGCGTGATGCGGTTCGTCATGACTTCGGCCTGATCATTTGCTAATGAAGTCCCCGCACGCGCCCTAAGCGCGGGCGGGGACTTTCTCGCTGCTGTCCTGCGGCGGCGTTCTGTCCTCCACATGAAAAGAGGAGCCTTCCCCATGCCGCATCCGGGCGAAAAGCTGCCTGTGGTGGTCATTTCCGGACTGTCAGGTTCAGGAAAATCGACTGCGCTCAACGTCTTCGAGGACCTGGGCTACTTCTGCGCGGACGGTCTGCCCGCGAGCCTCATGGCCAAGCTGGTCAGCCTTTTCAAGGGCCAGGACGCGAACCGCTACCGTGGTCTGGCACTGGGTATGGACATGCGCCAGGCTGATTTCGACTCTGACTGGGAACCGGCCCTGCAGGAGCTGAGGAAGGCGGAGAACCCTCCCCAGATCGTGTTCGTGGAAGCCGATACCAAGGAAATCATGCGCCGCTACGCCACCACGCGCCGCCCCCACCCCTTCGAATCGGAAGGGTATGGGTTGGGCGAGGCCGTGGAGGAAGAACGCCGCCGCATGGCCCCCCTGCGCGACACCGCCGACATGGTCATGGACACCACCGGCTTTTCCATCCACGATCTGCGCCGCCAGCTCCAGGACAAGTGGAAGTTTCTGGAGGGGAAGGGACCGGCCATGAAGGTCCACATCATGAGCTTCGGATTCAAGTACGGAATCCCCACCGAATCCGATCTGGTGTTCGATCTGCGTTTTTTGCCCAACCCCTATTTCGATGCTGCCTTGAAACCCCTGTCAGGACAGGATCAATCCATTGTGGCGTACGTGCTCGACTCGAAAGAGGGCAGATTTTTCCTTCCACGGCTTGAAACTTTCCTCATGGAACTTATCCCTTTGTATGCACAGGAAGGCCGTTACCGTCTGACCATTTCCCTTGGCTGCACCGGCGGCAGGCACCGTTCCGTGGCCACTGCAGAAGCCATCTTTGACACCTTGCGCAGGGCGGGGTACACGGTGTCCCTTGAACACCGTCACATTGAAAAAGGTTGATATTCCAGCGATGAACGACAAGAAATCCAGTGCGGCGCCCGTGGGTGTGGTCATCGTGACCCATACCGACTACGCGGACAAGCTGCTCAAGGCTGCCGAGATGATCATTGGCCCGCAGGAGAACACCCGTACCATCAGCGTGGATGTGGGGGTCGACACCGGCGAAACTGTCAAGGAGCTCGGCGATGCCATCAAGGCCGTGGAGCAGGGGGCCGGAGTCATCATTCTTACGGACATGTTCGGCGGCACCCCCACCAACTTGTCCCTGTCACTCATCGGGCAGCACCACATTGAGGTGGTCACCGGGGTGAACCTGCCCATGCTCATAAAGATTCTCTCCACCCGCACCAAGGCCCTGGAGCTTCTGGCGGCGGACGCAAAGACAGCAGGCGTGCAGGGCATCGTGGTGGCGGGGGAAGTCCTGCGGAAAAAGGTAGCCGGGGAATAACGCCGTGTTCTGGGTGCGCATCGACAACCGGCTGGTGCACGGCCAGATCATCGAGTCCTGGCTCCCATTCACCGACGCGCGCACCATCGTGGTGGCCAACGACGAGTTGGCCGGAGACGAACTGCGCCAGCAGATCATGTCCATCGCCATACCGCTGGGGGTGGACATCACCTTCGTGAAGGTCGCCCTGGTCCAGGAACATCTCGCCGGAAGGAAACTTCTGGGCAAGAATGTGCTGGTTCTCTTTTCGTCCTGTCCGGATGCGCGGCGGGCCTTCGAATCCGGCCTTGGTTTCTCACGCCTGAACCTGGGAAACCTGCATTACGGGCCCGGCAAGAAACAGCTCTGCCAGCACATCTCTCTGAACAAGGAAGACGAAGCCTGCCTTGATTTCCTGCGGGGAATGGGCGTGGGCATGGATTACCGCTGCATCCCGAGCGACCCGGTGGAGTTGAATTAGCGTCGCTGTTTTGAAAAACGTGGACATGTTTTTCAAGATGAACGGTTGTCCTGGTTAGGCTCTTGTTCCGATAAGGACCTCGTTGAGGACGCACCTTCAGGCTGGCTCCTGGGAGACGAGGACGCATCCAGGGGATGAACCGCAGCAGGAACGGAAAGAGAGGCTTTCTTTTTTTCGGCACCTGGTGCATTCTGACCGCAAGACACCTTCTTTGGACGCCGCCTATGCAGCTTCACGCAGATACCATCTCCTTTATCCTGGCCAGCAGTTTTTTTTTGCGCTCTTTTCCAGCTTCCGCTTTCTGATCAACCTGCCGCTACTTGACCGTCCGCTGACCATGGCCTTCTTCTGGGGGCTCATCACCGGGGACTGGACGCAGAGCCTGGGAGTCGGCATTTTTTTTGAACTCCTCTGGTTGGACATCTTCCCCGCAGGCACAATCATCCCTCCGAACTCGCTTGCGCCGACGCTTACGAGTCTGTGTGTCATGCACCTTTTGGGGATATCCAGCCCGGCCATGGCCGTGGTCATCCTTTTTGCCTCGCTCCCGTTCGGGCGGCTCTTCGCCCGACTGGAGCGCTACCACAGGCAGTATGAGAACGACGCCTTCAACAAGCTCATGCTCTGGACCAAGCATCCCGAACGCCAGCGCGGTCCCATGGTCCTGACCCGGTCCTCGGTGGCCGTGATGATCCCCCTTTCCGGCGTGGCGTTCGCGCTGTCCGTTTCCGCGCTGCTGGCGCTCATGCATGTGCTTTTGCCGAGGGTGTCGCCGCTTCTTGGGGATTTGCCCCTGACCTGGACGCACCTCTGGGTGGTGGGCAGCATCGGGGCTCTGTTGTCCCTGCGGCACCGCCCAGCCTACGTCGTCCTGCTTGGGGGAGTGGCTCTGGCCGTGGCCAGCCGCCTGATTTCCTGACCCCGCTTGCGCCTTGCAGTACGAACACTCTTGGCAAACGCGGATACTTGTGATAAATCCCACAAATTCAATTCGCACATCACCTCAGGAGGGATTCGAACATGGCAGCATACGTCGTTGGACACAAAAACCCGGACACCGACTCCATCGCCTCGGCCATTGCCGTGGCCGACCTGATGACCAAGCGCGGCATTCCCGCCGTCGCCGCCGCTCAGGGCAAGACCACCCCTGAGACCGACTTCGTTCTCGGCAAGTTCGGCGTGAAGGCCCCCGAGATCGTCACCGATGCCGAAGGCAAGAAGATCATCCTGGTGGACCACTCCGATCTGGCCCAGAGCCTGGAGAACCTCGGCAAGGCCGAGATCCTGGGCGTCGTCGACCACCACAAGCTGGGCGACGTGACCACCTCCAGCCCCCTGGAAATGTGGGTTTGGCCCGTGGGCTGCACCTGCACCGTGATCTCCAGCATGTACGATTTCTACGGCGTGGAGATCTCCAAGCCCATGGCCGGCATCATGCTGTGCGCCATCCTGTCCGACACCGTCATGTACAAGTCCCCCACCTGCACCCCCGAAGACAAGAAGGCCTGTGAAAAGCTGGCCAAGATCGCGGGCGTTGCCGACATGATGGCTCTGGGCATGGAAATGTTCAAGGTGAAGTCCGCTGTTGACGGCACCCCCATCCGCGACCTGGTCTTCCGTGACTACAAGGACTTCAGCATGTCCGGAACCGGCGTCGGCATCGGCCAGCTGGAAGTCGTGGACCTGGCCATCCTGGACAAGTACAAGGCCGAACTCCAGGCCGACATCGCCAAGGTGAAGTCTGAGAAGGGCCTGCACTCCGTGTTCCTGCTGCTCACCGACATCATGAAGGAAGGCACCGAGATGCTGATCGTCACCGACGACGCCTCCGTTGTCGAGAAGGCCTTCGGCGTGAAGCCCACCGGCACCTCGGTCTGGCTGCCCGGCGTCATGAGCCGCAAGAAGGACGTGGTTCCCAAGTTCGAAAAGGTCTTCGGCGCCTAGTCGCGACGCGACCCTCAAGATGATTCAAGCCCGGAGCGGGAAACCGCTCCGGGCTTTTTTTATAGTGGATTGAGTCGATCAAAGAGCGGCTTTGACCGAAACGGCCAATGGCGTGGTCGGGCGACCGATGAGCCGCCCGAGTTGGCCGGAGTCGTCGAAGAGGCCACCCTTGGACGCCCCGACGTCGGAGTCAGCCAGCAGATGTGCGATCACTTCCGGCAGACCTGCCCCGACCAGCGCCGCCTTGAATTCGGCTTCGGGGAGGTTCCTGTAAGTCACGGTCTTTCCTGATTGGCGCGAAATCTCCTCGGCGAGGTCCTCCAGCGTATAGGCGTCGTCGCCAGCCAATTCGTAAATCCGACCGGCCTGCCCCTCGCTCGTCAACACGGCTGAGGCCGCAGCGGCGTAGTCAGCTCTCGCTGCCGAGGATATGCGACCGGAGCCTGCGCTGCCGAGTAACACCCCGTGCGCGAGTGCCGGAGCGATAGAGGCGGTGTAGTTCTCAGTGTACCAGCCGTTTCGCAACACGACAAAGGGGACGCCCGAAGCCTTCATGTACGCCTCTGTGGCTTTGTGTTCTTCGGCCAAGCCCAGGGGGGACGTGTCGGCGTGCAGGATACTCGTGTAGGCCAGAAGCTTTACTCCAGTCCGTTTGGCCGATTCTATCACTGCCTTGTGCTGGGGAAAACGCTTTCCAATTTCGTTTGAGGAAATGAGCAGCAGCTTGTTCGCGCCCTGGAACGCGGCATCGAGGGTCTCGGGGCGGTCATAGTCGGCTTTGCGCGTCTGGACGCCGCGTGCTGTCAGATCCTGGACGCTGTCCAGGTTGCGTGCTGCGGCGACTAACTGCGACGCGGGCGTGGTCTTCAGCAATTCTTCGATGACGAGGCGGCCCAGTTGGCCTGATGCTCCGGTGATGGCTATCATGGTTGAAACTCCTTTATTCGGGTTGAAACTTCTGACAGAGTAACAACTGAGCAAACTTTTTGTAAGTACGCACATAATGGTAAGTATGAAATGAATGAAAACAACGAGAATTTGGCAAGTCCCCACGCCAGGCTATCGACTCGGATTGAGCGCGGAGATCTGTTTTCGGTGAAGTGCCCTTCCCGGGAAGTGCTCAAGCATGTCACGAGCCGCTGGGGCGTGTTGATTCTTGTGGCGCTCATGGATGGGACGTATCGATTTAGTGATCTGCGCCGCAAGGTAGGCGGGGTCAGCGAGAGGATGCTCGCCCAGACTTTGCAGTGGCTGGAGAACGACGGTTTCGTGCTACGGCGCTCCTATCCAGTGGTGCCGCCTCACGTTGAGTATAGTCTCACTCCCCTTGGGGTGGAGGTCAGCCACCGTGTTGAGGCTCTGGCGGACTGGATCGAAGACAACCTGACGGCAATCCTTGATTGTCAGAAGCAGGAATAAGGCCCAGGGACGCCATGCGCCCCCAGGCAGTTCAGGTTCGGATGTCGGATCAATTTGTGAGGCGCGCGCTCAGGGTCCGTATCAGTGCCAGCGCCTCGGGCGTCGGCTGGCGCTCGATGCGCCGGTACACCCGGCCGTCGGGCGTGCGCGAGACCATGCGCCGGTCGAACAGCTCCCGTCGCAGCAGAGCGTGGTCTTCAAACAGGTGTGCGCCGTTTATATGCCCGTTGATTTCAGGCTCGGACATGTCCTGCCTGGGCGGTATCTTCGACCAGACAACCCACAGGCACGGTCCTCGGTGGCTGAATTTTCCGGGCCAGCGGGTAAGGCTGCCGTTGGCGTCGAAATAGCGGGCCGCCCGCAGCACCAGGCCGGTATCGACCGTGGCAAGCGGGGCAGGGGGCGTCTCCAAACGGGTTTGCGCTTCACTCTGCGCCCGGAAGTGCTGGAAATTGCGGAATCCGGCGCTGCGGGCCAGCATGTTCAGCAGTTCGACATGGCCAGGGGTGTGGTCGCAGGAGTTGAGTTGTCCACGAAGGGAGCGGGCAAAATCAGAAACGTCCCCCGTGAACAGGGGCAAGGGAGTGCGAGACATGGCTTATCCTCGTAGCGCGCCAATCCTTTAGAGGATCGCCGGTGGTCGCCGTCTTCCGGCCCGGCACGGGATAAGGTGTCGGTGGAATGGGAATGCGGGCAGGTTTAGCTCCCCTTGCGGGGCGGCGACGCCTCGGTGAACTGCCGACCGGATTCCTCCTTACGGTAAGCTGTAATGGCCCGCAAGCTTAAAAACTGGGGCGCAACGCGACAAAAAAGGCGGAGTGTCGCCACCCCGCCCAGTTTCGATCAATTCTCAAAAGTTACATGATGCCGGATTTCCTGAGCGCCTCGGCGAGCCGGGCGTCGTTCTCCGCGCACATGTTCACAAGAGGCAGACGCAGTTCAGGCGTCATGCGTCCCATCATCCCAAGAGCGGTCTTGGCCGGGATGGGGTTGGTCTCCATGAACATGGCCCGGCTGAGGGGGGCCAACTTGTAATGAAGCCTCCGGGCTTTCTCGATGTCACCCTTGCGCCAAGCCTTGCAGAGCTTGCGCATCAAGGCCGGGGCAACGTTGGACACCACGGAGATGACACCGTGGCCGCCGATGGCCAAAGTGGGCAGCACGGTGAAGTCGTCGCCGGAAAGCACGGTGAAGTCCTTGCCGCAGAATTCGATCACCTCGGAAATCTGGGTCAGATTGCCGGTGGCTTCCTTGATGCCCACCACGTCGGCTACCTGCTTTTTCAGGGCCGCAACGGTCGGGGGGAGCAGGTTGACGGAGGTGCGCCCCGGCACGTTGTAGACGATGAAGGGCATGGACACGCCGTCGGCGATGGCCTTGAAGTGCGCGATCAGACCGGCCTGCGTGGGTTTGTTGTAGTAGGGCGTGATGAGCAGCGCGCCGTCGGCTTTGGCGTCCTTGGCGTGGCGGGCGAGTTCCACGGCTTCGGTGGTGTTGTTGGAACCTGCTCCAGCCAGGACGGGAATACGCCCTTTCACCTGGTCAACGCAGATTTTTATCACCTGGACATGTTCGGCGTGGGAAAGGGTGGCGGATTCTCCCGTGGTGCCACAGGGAACAAGGCCGTCGATGCCCTGCTCGATCTGCCACTCGATGTGCGCACGATATGCCTCCTCGTCAACCGCCCCGTTCTTGAACGGGGTGACGAGAGCCGTGAACGCTCCAGTAAACTGCATGCTGCCCTCCAGTTAGTTCATTTCAGCGGAAAAGGCCAAGCCCTGAAGGCCTATTTCGCCTGCTTGTCGCCCGGATCGGGAACGTTCTGGAGCATCTGCTCCAGAGCGGGTGTGGGGTTGAAGGTGTCATCCAGCACCACCGCCTGGGTGGTGAAGTTGACTTCCTTTTCCCACTTGAACGATTTTTCGCTAGGCCAAGCGAGCAGGTCGATGGTGTAGATCGCCTTACCCTTGGTGTACGTGTGCATCCACAACACGCGTCCATTGCCCTGGTCCGCCTTGGCGGAGAATCCTACGCCCGTACCTGAGCCAAGCAGCACGTCCAGGTCCGGCTTCTGCTTCTCAATGAAGTCGGATTCGGTCTGCACTCCCCAAGGGCTTACGCCAACCAGCAGCTTCACCTGTGGGCGCAGCTCCTTGAGCTTGCGCGAAATGGCCTGAAGCTGTTCGGGGGTGGGATCACCACCGGCTTTCTTAATCTCAGGGAAGTACACTACGCCAACTTTTCCCTTGGCAGTATCCAGAATGACGGCTTTGGGCTCTTTGGAGTCCAGGACCTGCCATCCTCTCGGCGGCGCGATCCCCATGGAGGAGAACTGGGTCGCCTCAGCCGGTGAGATCGCTCCTGCACTGTAGTTCAATGCTTCGTATGCCTTGACCAGGGGCGCATAGGCCTCCGGCAGGGCGTGTTCAACTCCGTCGTCGGAGATGAACTCATAGGGACCCGCGATGAACGCGGTCATTCCCTTGACGCTCTCCTGGGAGCGAAATTTCTCGAAAGCGCCGGCCCGCCGGGCCAGCCCGCCTATGGTGCGGTTTCCTCAGGTGGGGCAGGGTTTGAGGTAGCCCCAGGAGTTGCCGCTGAAAACAATGGAAAGAACCGGCTCCGCCTTGGCCTGCTCCGCCAGGAAGACCACGGCGAACAGAGCCAGGAGAAGCTTGAAAACAGAGCGCATGGAACAAAACCTACTTATTAAGATATTCCTTGAGTTCCTTGCCAGGCCTGAAGAAGGGCAGACGCTTGGGAGCGACATCGACCACATCCCCGGATTTGGGGTTGCGCCCGGTGTAGCCCTTGTAGCCCTTCACCTTGAAGCTGCCGAATCCCCGGATCTCGACTCGGTCGCCATCAACCAGGGCCTGCTTGATGGAGTCGATGAAGGAATTGACCACGGCAGAGGCTTCGTCCACATGGATTTCGCGGCTTTCGGCCAGAGCGTTGATGAGTTCGCTTTTATTCATGACAGCCTCCGTATTGAGGGTCCGGCGTCAAACCGGGTATCCTTGGTTGTCGAAAAACGTACAGACCTTTTTCGCATGTATTGCGGATACCTGGGAAGCCGTCAAGTTAAGCATTCGTTATTTTTTTCAAAATGGCCTTTTGTGCGAGCAGAGGCTTGGATTCTGCGCGGAATCTGCCGATCTTGATGGCTAGGCTCAGGATGTCCTGCGAGGCCCGGCACTTGGGGGCGTGCTTGATGAGAGGCACCTGCCTGCGCACGGCGTCTGGCACATTGGAATCGGTGTGGACGACGCCCAGGTATCCGATGTCCAGGTCGAGGAAACGCTTGCAGGCCCCGTGCAGCCTGTCGAAGGTAAGCTGTCCTTCCTTGGTGTTGGTGGCCTGATTGACCACCACCAGGAAGTCCGTGATGTTATGCTGGTTTTTCAGCACCTTGATCACCGCGTAGCCATCGGTGAGCGAGGTGGGTTCCGGGGTGACCACCAGGATGCGCATGCGCGTCATGGAGGCCAGCGACAGGACCGTCTTGCCGATGCCCGCGCCAAGGTCGAAGATAAGGTAGTCGTATTCGCCGAGCACCGTGTTCAGCTTGGTGAAGACTGAATCGCGCATGTCCTCGTCGAGTTCCAGAAGTTCAGGAACACCGCTGGCGGCAGGCAGGAAGTCGAACCCTCCCGGTTCCACCTGTGCGACCACGTCCGCCGGGGTCACGCCTGGTTTCAACAGGTCCTGGAGGTTCTTCTCCGGCGACACGCCAAGCAGCACGTCCACGTTGGCCAGACCGACGTCGAAGTCCATGACCAGCATCTTGTGATTGGCCCGGTACAGGGCGTAGGCTAGGTTCAGGGCCAGGTTGGTCTTGCCGACGCCGCCCTTGCCCGACAGGATGGAGATGCTCAGCGTGGAGTGGGGATTGACGGGTTCGTGGCTCATATATCCGGCCCTGTGAACAGGAATTGTTTTTCCTGGGCATGAACCAGGGTTGCCTGGGGCGTCTCCAGAAGATCGGGGATCGGCGCTTTGACGATGCGGTCCTTGCCTTGGGCCTTGGCCTCGTAAAGGGCCTTGTCGGCCATATCCATGAAGCGTTCCACGCTCAGCACCACTTTGCCCTTGGTGCACACCAGCCCCACGGAGCAGGTGACGCTGACCGGTGTCGGGACTCCCTCACAGATAACTTTGCGCGTCTTGGCCTCTTCCAGCACCCGCTCCAACGTGGTCTCGGCCTGTACAAGGCCCGAGCCGGGCAGGATGAGGGCGAACTCTTCGCCGCCGATGCGCGCGGCAAGGTCGTATCCTCGCTTGTGGCTGAGCAGGGTTCCGGCGGTGGCCGCCAGTACCCGGTCGCCGCAGAGGTGTCCATACGTGTCGTTGACGGCCTTGAAGTCGTCCAGGTCGATGATGGCCAAGGACAGGCTGGAGCCGCTGCGGTAGGCGCGTTCCAACTCCATCTTGAGGTTCTTTTCGAAGGCGCGGCGATTGGCGAGCCCGGTCAGGGGATCGTGACGGGTCTGGTGGGCCAGCTCCTCCAGGGTGTGCTGGATGCGCGCCAGATGCGGCGTTGCGTCGCCTGTGGCAGGCAGCGCCAGCCAGTGCATGAACTGGCCGTCCTTGGTCATCTCAGCCCATTCGTCCAGGGTCAGCCCGGAACACAGGCGCATGAGGATCAGGCCGTCCCGGCACTCTGGGCCCATGGACGTGCGGTTCACCTTGGCCAAGGCTTCCCGCAGCCTGGAGATCTCTTCCAGTATCACGAGCCGTTCCTCGGCGAGAGTGCTTGGGGAGTCGTTATTTTCCGGCATGGAAGTGCAGGAGGTAGTCGCGGATGAAGGTGTCGATGTCGCCGTCGAGGACGGCCTCCACGTTGCCCGCCTCGCTGCCGGTGCGATGGTCCTTGACCAGCCGGTAGGGCTGAAGCGTGTAGGTGCGTATCTGGCTGCCAAAGCCGATGGCGTCTTTGGACTCGTACTCGGCCTGGCGCACGGCCTGCTGCTTCTTAAGTTCCAGATCGTAGAGCCTGGCCTTGAGCACCTTCATGGCGGATTCGCGGTTGCGGAGCTGGCTCTTTTCGTTCTGGCACTGCACCACGATGCCCGAGGGCATGTGGGTGATGCGGATGGCGGAGCTGGTCTTGTTGACGTGCTGTCCGCCCGGGCCGCTGGCCCGGAAGACGTCCACGCGGATGTCATCCTCTTTCACGTCGATCTGGATGTCCGCCCCGGCGTCCGGGTAGACATCCACGGAGGCGAAGGAAGTGTGCCTGCGCCCGGAGGAGTCGAACGGGGAGATGCGGATCAGGCGGTGGATGCCCTTCTCGACCTTGAGGAAGCCGTAAGCGTAGGGGCCGTTGATCTGAAGGGTCACGGATTTCACGCCGGCCTCGTCTCCGTCCAGGTAGTCCAGGATGTCCACGCTGAACTGATGGCGTTCGCACCAGCGGCGATAGAGCCGCAGCAGCATCTCGGCCCAGTCCTGGGCTTCGGTGCCGCCCGCGCCTGGGTGGATTTCCAGGATGGCCCCGGAAGCGTCTTCCGCGCCGGAGAGCAGGGTGGCCAGTTCGGCGGCCTCGACCTGCTTGGTGAGCGTTTCGAGCTGATCGGACAGGGCCTGAAGCACTTCCTGGGAGGATGAGTCTTCCTGGGCCATGACCAGCCACTCTTCCAGGTCCTCGCGGGATTTCCGCAGGGCTTCGTAGTTGGCAACCTTGCCGGAGAGGTCAGCCTTTTCGCGCAGAAAAGGCGTGAGCCGTTCCGGGTTCTGCCAGGAGTCAGGCTTGGAGAGCTCAGCCTCCAAGGCTTCCAGGCGCGCGCATTTGCCTTCCAGGTCAAAGTCGCCCCCAGAGGGAATCAAACTGGTCCTGGAGGTCTTTGGCCTGTGTTTTCAAGTCGGGATACTGCAAGAGT
Source organism: Desulfovibrionaceae bacterium (assembly GCA_009773665.1). Classification (GTDB taxonomy): domain Bacteria; phylum Desulfobacterota; class Desulfovibrionia; order Desulfovibrionales; family Desulfovibrionaceae; genus Fundidesulfovibrio. Next base: position 15,680 of record WSYE01000037.1, read on the forward strand.
GCCATGGTATTATGTGCCGTACATGCGTTTTGTTGTGAGCGCCGCCCATGAGAGCAATGCCAGGGCGGCCAAGGCCGCGCCTGCCTCAAGCCAGCCGTGGAGGCGATGATAGAGGGACGTCCTGGTTATGAGTCCCACCCCGGTGACGGCCACAGCGGCCTTCTGGAACAGCGCGGTTTCACTGCTCACGCGGCCTTTGGGGTCGATGAGCGCGGTGATGCCGGTGTTGGTGGCGCGCAGCAGAAACCGGTTCTGTTCCACTGCACGCAACGTCGCCAGCTCCAGGTGCTGCCGGGGGGCGGCGGAGTCGCCGAACCAGGCGTCGTTGGAGATGTTCACCAGCACGTTGGCTCCGGCTGAGACGCGCTCCTGAGCCAGTTCCGGAAAGATCGATTCATAGCAGATGAGCATACCCATGGCAAGGCGGCCGGCCGTCAAAGGGGCAGTGTTGTATCCTGGCGTGAAGGCCCCGACACCCTGGAGCAGGTCGGAGAGCAGAGGAAAATCCTGGCTGAAGGGAGTGTATTCCCCGAAGGGGACCAGATGCTGCTTGTCGTAGAAGCGGGGAGCCGCCTGCGGGCTGAAGAGATACGCCCGGTTGAAGACCGGTACCGCCTTGCCAACGCGCTCGAACCCTGGAGCGCCCGAGACCAGGGGGACGCCCGCCTTCTTGACGAACGCCGCCACCAGCGAAGTCTCCGGGCCAGGCTCCTGCACGAAGAAGGTCAGGGCAGTTTCCGGCCAGAGGTAGACGTCCGGCCGGGAGGATGCCACGGACAGGCTCAGGTCGACGTAGCTTTGCACCGCTGCCGCCAGGGTTTCGGGGTCCCATTTGACGGCCTGTTCGATGTTGCCCTGGATCATGGCGGCGTTGAAGCGCCCGTCCTCGGCGATGGGATTGTCCAGGGACCAGAGCCCGTAGCCGCACAGCGAGGCCAGCAGAGCGGCAGCAGCCATCCGCGGGAAAAGCCCCGGACCGGCGAGCCATGCGCCGCAGGTGGCCAGCAGGCCGGAGAGCCCGTAAGCGCCCACCAGCGCCGCTGCCTGGATGGCCAGCGGCCAGGGAGCCAGGGCGGCGGCCAAAGGAAACCAGGGAAACCCCGTGAAGAGCCAGCCCCGCAGGGCTTCCAGCGCGGTCCAGGCCAGGCCCGCCAGCAGCCCGAGGGCCAGCGGGCGCAGGCCGCGTCCGGCAACGTTGAGCGCGGCGCAGAAAACGGCAGGATAAAGCCCCAGCACCATGCCCATGAGGATGGGGCAGGGGACGGCCAGAATCCAGGGCAGCGAACCGTAGTCGTGGACGGGGATGGCGATCCAGTACAGGCTGGCCGACGCTCCAAGCGCCCCCGCGAGCCACCCGTGCCTGAAGGCTCGTTTGGGGCCGGAGGCTTGCCGGGCAAGGGCCGCCAATGCCCACGGGACCACCAGGACCAACAGCGGAAGCCGGGCAATGGGGTTGGCGAAGGCCAGGAAGGCTGCGGCAGCGCCTGCGAGGATGAGTCCCCAGGCCGAATCAGGCCGGGACTGACGAATCATCTGGCGTATCCGCGTCTAAGAGAGGCTCGATAAGCACCCAGCGCACCTGCCGCTTGTCCG